>JAKAHV010000042.1 GCA_021825295.1 Nitrospirota bacterium | reverse complement strand
TGGCGACCCCTGCTCAAAGACGGGATCTGTTGTCCCAAGGGGAGAACGGTCTGCCACACCCTTAATTAAGTTCATAGCAAGTTTCCTCTCGTATAAACACTCCGTCTCCTATCATACAAGGGGAGGGTGAATAATCAGGCGCCCTCTCCCAACCTCCCCCCTCAAGGAGGAGTTAGCGGAAACCCTGTAGCAAGCTACAGGGAATTGCAAGTTAAAGTTGCGCCAAGGGCGAATATCAAGCCATTATCAATATGCGGCCCGCCGGTATCCGTCCGCTCTTCGCTTCTCTCCAGGAACAGGCAGATGCCAGCCCCGCAAATCTGACGCAGGCCCTTTTCCTCCGGGGCCCCTCCGGCCCGGCGTGCGGGCCCAAAAGCCGCGGGGGGCTTTCAAAGCGGGTGCAAACCGTATTAATATGTTTATTGACCGGTGGTTTGCATGGAAATGAAATTTCTCATACTCGGCCTTTACATCATAAAAGAGGGCTTTGAATATCTTGTCCGCTGCCTGAATTTCAGGCATTTGAAAAAGGCGGGGACGCAGGCGCCGCCGGAATTCAGGGGCAGGGTGGATGAGGACCTCATTGCAAAGACGGTCGAATATGAGGCCGAAAAGACACGCTTCAGCTTTCTTTCTGGCGCGGCGGACAATGCCGCGGCGATCGTCTTCATCTGGGGCGGCGTGCTGGGCGTCTACAACTCCTGGATCGCCGGGCTGGACCTGCCCTTCGCGGTCTCCGGCTGGCTCTTCTTCCTTCTCCTTTTCTATGCGGGAGAGCTTTTGGATGCGCCCTTCAGCCTCTACCACACGTTCAGGATAGAAAACCGATACGGGTTCAATACGATGACCCCGGGGCTTTGGGTCTCCGATCTGGTGAAGTCCCTTCTCATCAATTCCGTCGTCATATCGCTCCTTGCCTTTGCCGGGTTCGGTCTTGTCCGGTGGAGCCCGCTTCACTGGTGGTTCTGGGTCTGGGGGTTCCTGTTTGCCTTCGGCATCTTCATGATGTACATATCGCCCTATGTGATCGAGCCGCTTTTCAATAAATTCGCGCCGGTCGAGGACGAAATCCTCAGGGAGAAGATAGCACGGATGGCGGAGAGGGCGGGGATAAAGGTAAGCAGGGTCCTGAAGGTGGATGCCTCCCGCAGAAGCAGGCATACCAACGCGTATTTTACAGGCATCGGCAAGACCAAGAGGATAGTGCTCTATGACACCCTGCTTCAGGGGATGGACCATGACGAAATCCTCTCGGTCCTTGCCCACGAGATCGGCCACTGGAAGAAGAGGCACCTGCTGAAGATGATGGCCGTGTTTGAGGCGGCCTCGTTTGCGGGGCTCTGGGCGGCGGGCAGGCTCGTCCGGGGCGATGCCCTTACCCGGATGTTCGGCATAGACGCCGGGACGATTGCGGCCAAGCTGGTGGTCCTGGGCCTCATAGCCGGGGTCGTCTCGCTGCCTCTGAAGGCCGCGGCAAATTATCTTTCGAGGAGGCATGAAAGGCAGGCGGACGCCGAGTCCTTCCGGCTTGCGGGCGGCCGGCCGATGATAAGCGCGCTGGTTAAACTCTCCAGGGAGAACCTTTCAAATTTAAATCCGCACCCCCTCTATGTATCCATCTATTATTCCCATCCCCCGGTGGCCGAGAGGATAAGAGATATCGAGGCGATGAAGTAGCACGGTTCTCCGGCCCCCCCCGGGGCATTTCACGGCCCCGCTCAATCCGCCTCTGCCCCCGCTCTACATTGCCCAAATTGAGGCGCTACCGGGTCTTTTATCCCGCTTGACAAATACATTCAGGGGTGCTTATATATTTATACCTGAATGCAATGGCGTCTCATCCATGGCGCAAGAGGGCAAAGGGGGTGATAAGGATGTCCGAGGCAAAAACGTTTACGCTTTATCTGGCCAGTTCGCCATATTCCTGCGAGAACGCCTACACGGCGGCGAGGATTGCGGAGTCCGCCCTTGAGAAGGGGCACAAGGTGAACCTCATAGCATCCGGCGACGGCGTGTACTGCTTTTTGAAGGGGCAGAAGGCGAAGGGGATAATGAACGCCGAGGAGAGATTTTCCGCCCTGATGTCCAAGGGGCTGAAAGTCTACCTCTGAGGGGGCTGCCTGAACTTCCGCCGTGCGGCGAAAGACGATTACATCGGGGGCGCGGAGGTGGGCTCGATGAAGGGCCTTTTCAAGACGATGCGCGAAACTGACGTCTGGCTCAATCTCGGGGCATAGGAGGTTTTAAAAAGGACCGATGAAAATAGGGTTGATACTCAGAAGGCCGCCTTACGGCGACATTAACGCCGCCGAGGCCATAAGGCATGCGCTTGGGGCCGTCTCGGACGACCTCGGCGCCTCTCTGTTTCTCATTGACGGCGGGGCCCTGCTGGCCCTCAAGGACCAGGACGAGGCCCAGACGGAATGCACAAATCTCGGCGCGGCCCTGAAGGACTGCATAGACATGGGCGTGGAGGTCTTTGCGGACGGCGGGTTTTTAAAGGGGCGGGACATCGGCGAGGCGGACCTCGTTGAAGGCGTGAGGCTGGCGGATTTGGAGGCGATATCCGCCATGGTGAGGGCCTCCGGCAAGGTGATGATCTTTTAAATGGACAGCAAGCGTATTGCCGCAGGGAATATCAAAAGGGAGGTTCAGCGATGATTGTAATTGTAAGAAGCGCCCCGGATACGCCGGATGGCAGGAAGGGCATCGACCTTGGGGCCGGGATGGGAGCGGACCTGGTGCTGATCCAGAACGGGCTCTACTTCGCCGGCTCGGATGCGCTTCAGGGTTTCGCCGGGAAGGTATACGCGCTTGAGGATGACGCGAGGCTCAGGGGTATCCGGCTCGAAAAAGGCGGCAGGATCGAGGCCATCGGCTATGGAGCGTTTGTTGAGCTTGCCGCGGCAGAGGCCCATGTGATAGGCGCCTTCTGAGGCGTCTTTTGATTTCAGGGGGATGAGGGATGAAGAGGATAGTTGTTCTTGGAGGTTCTTTCGGCGGGCTCACAGCCGCGTTCGAGCTTAAAAGGCTTCTCGGCAAAGATGCCGCGATTACGGTAATCAGCGATGATGACAGGTTTACCTTCCTGCCCTCGCTGCCATGGCTTGTCATGGGGCACAGAAGGCCGCAGGACATTTCACTCAGGACGCCGGATATCCTGAAGCCGAAAGGGATCGATTTTCTCCACGAGGCCGCCATCCGCGTGGAGCCCGAGTCGTCGAAGGTGTTCACGGCCTCGGGCGAGCTGCCTTACGATTACCTTGTGATATCGACCGGGCCTTATCTTGCCTTCGACGAGATACCGGGCCTCGGCCCGGAGAAGGGCCACACAAGCTGCACGTTCACCCTGGACCACGCTGTGGGCACCCATGCCGCCTGGAAGAAACTCCTCGAAGACCCCGGCCCCGTGGTGGTAGGCTCCGCGCAGGGGGTGAGCTGTTTTGGCCCCTCCTATGAGCTGGCCTACGAGATGGACACCGAGCTTAGGCGCCGGGACATGAGGCACAAGGTCCCGATAACATATCTCTCTTCGGAGCCTTACCTGGGCCATATGGGTGTCGGAGGGCTCGGCAATTCGAAGCGGTTTTTTGAAGACACGTTCGCGGAAAGGGAGATAAAATCCGTAATAAGCCAGGCGATTGAGGAGATCGTACCTGGAGAGATAAGGCTGAAGGGCGGCGCGAAGCTCCCCTTCAAGTTCGCCATGATCGCCCCTCCCTTCAAAGGGGTCCCCGCGGTCGCCCCTCTTGGGAACCCGCGCGGGTTTATCCCGGTGGACAAGCAGTACAGGCATACCAGGCACAAAAACATCTTTGTGGTGGGTGTGGCGATAGCCATAGCCCCCCCGGAGCCCACGACCGTGCCCACCGGCGTTCCGAAGACGGGATTCATGACGGTGAAGATGGCAAAGACGGCAGCCGCCGTTATAGCGGCCGAATTGAAAAATCAGACCCCTCCTTCCTCCGGGGAGCTGAACGTGGTCTGCATCATGGACATGGGCAGCACCGCTGCCCTTATGCAGGCGGACCCGGTGCTTCCGCCGAGGCGAAAGTCAGTTACAAAGAAAGGGCTCCAATATAAATTGCTGAAGATCGCCTTCGAAAGGTATTTCCTTTACAAGATGAAGCACGGACTTGGCAATCTGCCGTAGGGCGGCATCATTTCCGCTTCCTCTTTGCCCTTACCGTGCTCCCCTGCCGGCAGGAGGGGAGGGGGGCGTAAAGGACGAAATCTGAAATGCTGTTTTCAGGCGGTTATATACCTGGCAATGGAGCGTTGAATGCGTAAGTTTTCATTGGTTGCGTTCTCTGTGGAGCACCCGAAACTGATCGTGGTTTTGTCGGTGCTCCTCACCATGCTCTTTGCTACGCAGTTCCCCAAGATCAGGACGGACACCAACCCCAAAAACATGCTCCCCGCGACCTCCGATGTGCGCGTGTGGAACAACAAGGTCGAAAAGACATTCGCCCTTTACAAGGACGTAATAGTCCTTGGCATCCGGAATGAAAAGGGCGTCCTGAACCCCTCCACGCTCGCCTCCATCCAACGGATAACAGGCCGCATACTGGGGCTGAAAGGTGTTGCCGCAAGGGATGTCTCCTCGTTTGAGACCATAGACAACGTTACGTCAAACGGCGGCACGCTCGACGTGGGGCCGCTCATGCCGCATGCGCCGAAGACGGCAGGCGGCATCGATGCCCTGAAGCAGCAGCTTTTCGGAAACCCTCTTTTTATCGGGCGCATCATCTCCAGGGACGGCAGGATGGCCGCGATCTACGTGCCGCTGGAGAAGGGCGCAAACGGCAGGCAGATAGCCGGCGCCATAAGAAAGATAGTAAAGGAAGAGCGAAACCCGGGCGATGAATACTACATCGCCGGCGACCCCGTCGCCCGCGACACCTTCGGGGCGGAGATGTTCAAGCTGATGGCCGTCTTCGCGCCCATAGCCGGAATGATCATGTTCCTTGTGCGGTATCTCATGTTCAGGGACATCTTCCTTTCCATTGTCCTCATGATGGACGCCATGATGAGCATTATCTGGAGCATGGGGCTGCTTATCGGGCTCGGGTTCCCCATCCACATCATGAGCTCCATGGCCCCGGTCTTCCTGATGGCCATAGCTACCGACAGCATGCACATCTTTAACGAATTCTATTTCCGCTACCGGGAGAAAAGGGACAAAAAGACCGCGATAATAGAGACGATGAACGCGGTGAGCCGCCCCGTCCGGAATACCGCGCTGGCGACTGCGGCTGGCTTCGCCGTGCTCATGTTCATGCACATCGTGCCCGTAAGGATTTTCGGCGGGCTGGTCGCCTTCGGCACAATATCCCTGCGGCTCCTCAGCTTCAGCTTCATCCCCGCCATGTTCACCTTCGTGAAGGACAGGAACCTGGAAAGGATAGCCCGCTCCGAAGATGTGGACGCCGGCTGGACCGCGAGGTTTTTGAAAAGGCTCGCCGGGCTGGGCATCCGCAAACCGGCCGCCACCGCCGCCGCCGGTTTTCTGCTCTTCGCGGTCGCGGTCATCGGGATAACGAAGACGAATATCAACAACAACCTTGTCGAATGGTTCAAGAAAGGCAGCGATATACGCACCGCGGACACGGTGATCAACCGCTCTTTGGGCGGCACTGACACCGGCTATATAGTGGCTGCCGCCAATGAAGACGGTTACATGAAGAGCCCGGAAGCCATGCGTTACATCGAGGGGCTTCAAAAGGATTTGGAGAGGTTGCCCGTAGTCGGCAAGACCACCTCGGTGGCGGATTACGTGAAGAGGATAAATTATGTGCTCCACGGAAATGATCCCAGGTACTACGCGGTGCCGCCAACGGAGCAGATGATAGGGCAGTACCTGTTTCTCTTTTCGATGTCCGCGAAACCCTCGGACCTGGACAACGTGGTCGATTATCCGTTTAAAAGGGCGAACATATGGGTGCAGCTTAAGACCTGGGACGCCAGGGCGATGAAGGATGTCATAAGCGAGGTGGCCAGGTACAAGGCTGCCCATCCTACGCCGATGGTATTCAAACCCGCGGGTATCGCTTACTTCAACCTTGTATGGAACAATGAGGTGCTCTGGGACATGGTGAAGGGTTTCGCCTTCGCGCTGATCGTGGTGTTCGCCATCCTGGCCTGGGATTTCCGCTCCTTAAAATGGGCGGTCGTGGGCTACATGCCTCTGCTGTTCACGATAGTCCTCATATACGGGGTCATCGGGTTTTCCGGGAAGGATTTTGATATGCCGATATCGGTGCTCTCCACGCTCTCGCTGGGCATGGCGGTGGATTTCGCCATTCATTTTGTAAGCAGGTTCAGACGGCGCCTTGCCGAAGAGAACGCCGCGGGCGGCAGGCCGGACAAGGATCTGATAGCGGAATCGCTGCTCTGGACGGCCGCAAGGCCGGGCAAGGGCATCATGCGAAACGCCATCCTCTTTGCCTCCGCGTTCTCGGTGATGCTCTTTGCCCCGCTTACGCCCTATATCACGGTGGGCGCGTTCATCGTAAGCATGATGATGCTCAGCTCTCTCTTGACGATGATATATATTCCGGCGCTGGTCACACTTTTCAGCGGCTGGCTATTCGATGGAGGTCGACAATGAAGAGATTCATATTCACCCTGGTCATAGCCCTGCTTCCCGCGAGCGCTTTTGCGCTTTCCCCGGGGGCGCAGGAGATAATGACAAAATCGCAGGCGGCCTTCTATTATCCCGGCAGGGATTTCAAGGCCAGGATGATGATGACGCTTGTAAGCGCGGGCGGACAGAAGAGGATCAGGGAGCTTACGATGCTGAGGAAGAATTTCCCCGGCGGCAACCAGAAGTATTTCATATATTTCTTCCAGCCGGCCGACGTTAAGGACATGACCTTCATGGTCTACAAGTATCCGGACAGAAACAGCGACAGGTGGCTCTATATCCCGGCCCTGAACATGGTAAGGAGGATCGCCGCAAGCGACAAGAGGTCCAGCTTCGTCGGCTCGGACTTCTCCTACGAGGACGTCTCCGGCAGGAATGTGGACGAGGACACCCATACCCTGGTAAAGGAAGAGAAACTGGGCTCAAAGGACTGCTATGTGATAAAGAGCGTGCCTAAAGAGGCGGACGTCGAGTTCGGCTACAAGCTCTCCTGGATAGACAAGAAGACCTATCTTCCCCTGAAGGAGCAGTATTACGATAAAAGGGGCCAGCTCCTTAAGGTTTTTACCGCGGACGAGATAAAGACAGTAAAGGGCTTCCCGACCATCACGAAAAGGACGATGAAGAACGTGCAGAGCGGCCACTCGACCCAGGTAATTTTCGAGAAAGCCGATTACAACCTTGGACTTCCCGGCAATCTCTTCTCCGAGCGTTTCCTGAAACAGCCGCCCCGCAAGTGGATAGAGTGAAATTTTTTGCTTTTTTGTCCGCCCTGGCGCTTTTTGTTTTTTTTGCCATGCCGGGAAGCGCCCGGGCGGTAAATCTCGGCAAAGATATCACGCTGGATGGTTTTTTGCAGGGCAATTACTCGGCTGACACCGCCCGCGCCAACCCGGACGGCGATTATTTCAAGCTGGCCGAGGAGCGCGTTCAGCTAAAACTCGATGCAAACAAGGACCCCTTCCGGGTGTTCGTGAAGGGCGATTTCTTCCATGACTGGATAGCAGGCAGGAAATTCGATTCGGATCTCAGGGAGGGTTATTTCGAGTATACATCCGGCAAATGGGGCGCCACTGTCGGCAGGCAGATAATCACCTGGGGCGTAGGGGACCTCGTATTCATAAACGACGTCTTCCCGAAGGACTATGATGCCTTCTTTTCCGGAAGGCCCCTTGAATACCTGAAGAAGGGCGCCGACGCCGTGAAGTTCGGCGTCTATCCGGACTTTGCCAGTTTTGATGTCGTAATCATACCTTTCTTCACCCCCAATAAATATCCCTCCCCTGACAGGTTCTGGCTCTTTAATCCGATGCCCCAAATAACGAACAGGCCTGAAGTGGAGCCGCCGGTAAGCCTGAAAAACACGGAGGTTGCCCTGCGGGCGTACCGGCAGGTGGCCGGCTTCGACACGTCAGTCTATTTCTACCGGGGCTTTTACCGGCAGCCATACGCGGCCACGGACAATCCGCTTGCCCCCACAAGGCTCAACCTGACATTCCCTGAGCTTTCGGTCTATGGAGCAAGCGCGCAGGGCAGCGCGCTTGGCGGGGTGCTGTCGCTGGAGGCCGGCTACTACGACTCCAGGCAGAACGAAAACGGTACGGACCCCTTCCTGCCGAATTCGCAGACGCGGATGCTTGTGGGCTACCAGAGGCAGCCCTGGACGGATTTCACGGCCGAAGTCCAATACTATGTGGAGTACATGCAGCACTATTCGGAGTATCTTGCGAACCTGCCCGCGGGCATTCCCGCAGTGCCCAGGTGGAACGACCTTATGAGCCTGCGGCTTGTCCAGATGCTGCGGCACCAGACGCTTAAACTCTCCTGGTTCATGTTCTACAGCCCGGCCGTCGGCGACTTCATGCTGAACCCCGAGGTGAAATACAATTTCACGGACAGCGTCTGGGCCGCCGTGGGCGGAAACGTATTTGGCGGAGGCAACAGCGCAAGCCAGTTCGGACAGCTCGCCAGGGACAATAACACTTACGTCCAGGTGAGATACGAGTTTTAGAGGGGGCGTCCGGCGGTTTCGCGCCGCATCCGTGCCCTGCTTATGCCCGCCAGGTATTCAAAATGGTAGAATATTCGATGATCTCACCTGGTCTGCGGGACAAGATATTATTGTTTTTCGGGGGCTTGTTATTTTTCTCGCCGAAAAGCAAATGCATTCTGCTCTATACCTCCATCCGGCATTTTCTGAAATATTTTTTAAAGTTCGGTTTCGCCCCGCGGGAGCTGAAGATATCCGTGTTCGGATACGTCTTCGCCTTTAAGGAATTCACCGGGGAGATAGGCATGTTCCCGCAGATATTTATCGATCATATTTACGATTCGGACCCGTCGGCTTTCTCCTCCCTGGACAAGGCGGATGCGGTTTTGTTCGATATCGGCGCAAACATAGGCATGTTCAGCATAAAGATGGCGAAGCAATACCCGCGGGCCAGGATATATTCATTCGAGCCCAATCCGGATGTATTTGAGAGATTGGCAAGGAACATAGAGACCAACAACGTCCGCAATGTATTTGCCTGCAATATGGGTATGTCCGACGTTGACGAGACCGCTTTCATCGACGGCAGGGGTTCCACCGTTCTGGGAAAGATCACAAAGACCCGCGAAGCGGCCCTCTCCGAAGTCCGGCTGACGACAATCGATTCCTTCATGGAGAAAAACGGCATTGGCAGGGTTGACCTGTTGAAGATAGACGTGGAGGGGTATGAATACAGGGTAGTCAGGGGGATCGAGGCCAATGCAGGGCATATTTCAAGGATAATCATGGAGTGCGACCGCGCCCAGGAGCAGGGGATAACGGATTTTCTCGGTTCGAAGGGCCTGGAAAAAACCAAAAGGCTGCCGGAATTCAACGTGATCTATTTTGCCAGAGGCGGACTTCGGGACGTGGCATAAGCCGGGATGACGACGTGGACATCTATCTCATAGACGGAAACTCATATGTTTACAGGGCCTATTTCGCGATAAAGGGCCTGAGGGACTCCAGGGGCCGCCCCACCAACGCTATCTTCGGATTTACCAACATGCTCCTGAAGATCATACGGGACCTTCACCCGGACGGCCTCGCCATATCCTTCGATACCCCGCACAAGACAGAGCGGCACAGGCTTTACCTGGAGTACAAGGCCAACAGGCCGGGCGCCCCGGACGAGATGATAGAGCAGCTCCCCTACATAAGAAGGGTGATAGAGGCCTTCCGGATAAAACTCTTCGAGATGCCGGGCTACGAGGCCGATGACATCATAGCCACGATCGCCACGAGGGCGGCGAAGGCCGGCCACAACGTCTTTATCGTGACGGCCGACAAGGACATGCTCCAGATCATAGGAGACGGAATCCGCGTCTACGACCCGATTAAAAACCTCGTGCTCGGCCCGGAATTCGTGATGGAGCGCTTCGGGGTGCCGCCGGAAAGGGTGCCGGAGTTCATGGCCCTTGTCGGCGATTCCGTGGACAACATCCCCGGGGTGAAGGGGGTTGGGGAGAAGACCGCGAAGGAGCTTTTCCGGGAGTTTGCCGGCCTTGATGAGATACTGGCGCATCCGGAGCGCATCAAAAAACCGAGGACCAGGAAGCTGATAGAGGAGAACATCGGGAATGTAAAACTGTCCCTGCGCCTGGCCCTCATTGACAGGGAAGTCCCGCTCCGGATGGACCTGGAGGAGTTCAGGCTCCAGGAGCCGGACTGGCACAGCCTCATAAATATTTTCAGGGAATTCGAGTTCACCTCCCTGATGAAATACGTGCCCGGAGAGGCGCCGCCCGAAAGGCGCTACGAGGTGGTCCTGTCGGCTGAAAGGCTGAAGGCCGTCATGGAGCGGCTTAAAGGCGTCCCGGCCCTTTCCCTGAGGATGGTGGCCGAGGACGGCGTCCTGGCGGGCACCGGTTTCAGCCCCGGGGAAGGCGAGGGTTTCTACATCCCCATGGCGCATGCATATCCGGACGCCCCGCCGCAGGTCCCGGCCGGGGAGGCAATCGGGATATTGAAACCCGTGCTGGAGGACGGCGGCGTGCAGAAGGCCGGGCACAACCTCAAGCGCGAGATTTCTCTGCTTGGCCGGCACAATGTGGAGCTGAGAGGCCCCCTCCATGACGTCATGATAGCCGCGCATCTTTTAAACCCCCTCCGGGAAGAGCACAGTCTTGAGACCATCGCGCTGGAGCACCTCAGCGTCAAGAAAAAAACGATTGAGGAGCTGAGGGGCAAGGGCGGCAGGTACAGGGCGGTGGCCGTGGATGAGGCCGCGGGTTTTGCCTGTTATGAGGCCGAACTTGCCCTGTCGCTGAAGGAGGTCCTGTTTGAGCGGCTCCGCAATGAGGGACTTGACGGCTGCTATTTTGGCTACGAGATGCCGCTTATAGGCGTGCTGGCCGCGATGGAAGAGGCCGGGGTGAAGGTGGACGCTCCAAAACTGGAGGAATTCTCCTCCGAGCTTGGCAGTCAGCTCGAGGGCATCAAAAAAAGGATATATTTTCTGGCAGGCGGGGAATTCAATATAAATTCCCCGAGACAGCTCGGGCACGTCCTCTTTGACGTGCTGAAGCTCAAGCCTGGCAAGAGGAAAAAAACGGGCTATTCGACGGAGGTCGGAGTGCTCGAGGAGCTTGCGCTTGAGCACGAGTTGCCCAGGGAGGTGCTCGACTGGCGCGCCCTGTTTAAACTGAAGACCACATACGTGGACGTCCTGCCCGCGCTTGTGGACCGGCGCACGGGCAGGATTCACGCCACTTTCCACCAGGCGGCCACCGCTACCGGCAGACTCTCCAGCAGCGACCCCAACCTGCAGAACATTCCGGTAAGGGGGGATTGGGGCCGGAAGATGCGTGAGGCCTTCATCCCGGAGGAAGGCTATTGCATCATAGCGGCTGACTACTCGCAGATAGAGCTGCGGGTGCTGGCCCATATAAGCGGCGACGAGATGTTGAAACGCCAGTTCATGGAGGGCAGGGACGCGCATACGATGACGGCGGCCGAGATATTCGGCATCGCTCCGGCGGAGGTGGGGCGCGAGCACCGGAGGGTGGCCAAGGTGGTGAACTTCGGCATCGTCTACGGGATAACGCCATACGGGCTCAGCCAGGCCACCGGAAAGAGCCCCGAGGAGGCGGCCAGGTACATAGACAGGTATTTCGAGCGCCATCCGGGGGTTGCCGCCTACATGAAGGCCGCAATAGAGGAGGCATACAGGCTTGGGTACGTGAAGACCCTTTCCGGCAGGAAAAGGCCGATACCCGAGCTGGCAAGCCGCGACAGGCGGGTGCGCGCGCTTGGCGAACGCTTTGCCATGAACTCCCCCATCCAGGGCACGGCCGCGGACATAATAAAAAAGGCGATGATAAGCCTGCATAGCCGGCTGAAATCCACGCGGACCAGGCTCATACTGCAGGTGCATGACGAGCTTGTCTTCGAGTGCCCCGTGGAGGAGGCCGCGGGGACGATTGATATAATTAAATCAGGCATGCGGGATGCGGCCGGCCTGAGCGTGCCCGTTGTGGTTGAGGCCGGGGCTGGCCGGAACTGGGCCGAGGCCCATTAGCGCCGCCGGCAATGTGTTATTATGTCTCTTGAAATGCGGGGTTTTTGTTCCTGGATTGCGGCGGGGGAAAAGGTTTTTTTGTTTTGTCCGAAAAATCCGCAGTGCGAGGTAAGCCATGACGAAGAACGAGAGAAAAGAGCTTGAGAAGATGGAAGAGCTCGAACTCAGAAAGCTGGCGCTCGAGCTTGAGCTTCCGGTCGTGAAAAGCAGGGCGGAAATGATAGAGAGCATCCTGAAAAAAAGCGGGAGGATTGTGCCCTCCGAAAAATCCCCGAGGCGCGGGAAGAAGAAGGATTAGCGGCAAGGGCCGGAATTTGAGAGAGATAGCGAATTTTCTGTTCGAGCTGGGCATGCTCAAGAGGACGCCCAGGAGCGGTTTTCAGTTCCTGGGTTCCGGGGGCGAATCCGTTGCGGAGCACACCTTCCGCACCGCCTGCATAGCCTACGTCCTTGGCAACCTGGAGGAAATGGCGGGCGGCAGGATAGACAAGGACCGGCTTTTGAAGATGGGACTCTTCCATGACCTTCTCGA
The DNA here is from genome assembly GCA_021825295.1 of Nitrospirota bacterium. Classification (GTDB taxonomy): domain Bacteria; phylum Nitrospirota; class Thermodesulfovibrionia; order Thermodesulfovibrionales; family JdFR-88; genus JAJYGJ01. The sequence goes on along the minus strand of JAKAHV010000042.1, from coordinate 12,299 downwards.
GGCGAGGACCGGGGACCTGAATTACGTCAACAAGAAATACGTCAGGGTCGATGAGCCAAAGACGCGCAGGGAGCTTACCGGAAAAATCCCCTTCGGCCCGGAGCTTGACGCCCTTTTGAAGGAATTCGCCGAGAACGAGACGCCTGAGGCGCGCCTTGCCCATGACGCCGACCAGATGGAGTTCATCCTGGCCCTCAAGGAATGCAAGGACAACGGCTCCAGATATGCGGACGAATGGCTCGGTTTCGCCGTCAAAAGGCTTGCGACCGGGACGGCAAAAAAACTGGTCTCCGTGATACTCGATACGGACTCCTCGCTCTGGTGGTTTTCCGACAAGGGCGACTGGTGGGTCCGGGGGGGCAAGTAGACGTTGAATAACATCCGGCAGGACCTGTCGGCATCAGAATTGATGTTGACCTTGCGGGCGGCGGCAATTAATATTTCATATGCCCCTGCACGCGGGGGCCTGGGGAAAGGTGAATATGGGCGCCTCGCCTGAAAGACTGGAGATTTTGAAGGTGATCGCCCATCCGGTGAGGCTAAGGATACTGGATGAGCTCGTGGGTGGGGTAAAGTGCGTGAGCGATTTTGAGGACTTTCTCGAAATCAGGCAGCCGAACGTCTCTCAGCACCTGGCCGCCCTAAGGAACATAGGGCTCATAGACTTCTACATGGACGGCAGGCTGAGATGCTATTTCCTCGTGGACCCCATCATACCGGACCTGCTGAGCGTCCTCAAGAAAGAGTATGACGGGCCAATCCCTCCGCCTGCCTGCTGCCCGGTCACGAAAAAGGGCAAGTACCCCGGGGACCGGAAACATTAGAACATGTTTGAGACGGGTGGAATAAACCGGGAAACCGCCCGGGAACAAGGAGGTGGCTTGAAATGGACATAAAGCTTACAAGCATGTCCAGTTGCTCCGGCTGAGCTTCAAAGTTCAGTCCTTCGGACCTGTCCCAGGTTCTGGGGCAGCTGCCACCAATACTGGATAAAAACGTGCTCGTGGACTACTCCAATGCCGACGACGCGGGGGTCTATCGCATTTCGGAGGACCTGGCCGCCGTCCTCACCGTGGATTTTTTCACCCCGATAGTCGATGACCCCTACATGTTCGGGGCCATTGCGGCGGCGAACTCCCTTTCGGACGTCTATGCGATGGGGGCCAGGCCGGTCGTGGCCCTGAACCTCGCCATGTTCCCCACGGACCCCAAACTCTTTCCCTTCTGGAAGCAGGTCATGCAGGGCGGCATAGACAAGATGTCCGAGGCCGGAGTTTACATAATAGGGGGCCATACGGTTAAGGACACGGAGCCCAAGTTCGGCTATGCCGTAATGGGCACAATACACCCGGAGAAGATACTCGATAACTCCAGGGCCGCGCCGGGGGATGTCCTCATGCTTACAAAACCCATAGGCACGGGCATCGTCTCCACCGGCATAAAATCGGGCCTTTCGTCCGCCGGGGCCGAGGAGGAGATCACGCGGTCCATGGCGGCGCTGAACCGCCGGGCGTCTGAGCTGATGTTGGAGGCAGGCGCGAGCACTTCCACCGATGTGACGGGATTCGGCCTTCTCGGGCACATGCACGAGGTGCTTGCGGCAAGCCGGTGCAGGGCGGTCATCAGCGCAGGCAGCGTGCCTTTTTTTGACGAGGCCGTGAGGCTTGCCGGGCGGAATATCGCGCCTGGGGGCACGAGGGCGAATATTAAAAACTACGAGCCTTACGTCAGGTGGGCGGACGGGGTCACGGATGTCAGCAAACTGCTTTTAAACGATACCCAGACATCCGGCGGCCTCCTGATATTCATCCAGCCGGACAGGGCGGAGAAGCTGCAGGAGGCGCTCCGCAGGGACGGCATCGTTGCCGCCCGGATCGGGGAGATTTTCAGGGCCGATCCGGCCCAGCCAGAGATAAGGATCGAGAAATAATAATGAAGTCCACTCACCCTGTTTTTCTTTAGTGGGGCTTTGCCCCACACCCCAAACTGCATATTAAGGGAGGGCAATTTATAATAATGCCTAACGATGCGCCTTAAAGCTCGTTAAAACTCTTTCGAATACGTAGGGGCGCTGCTTGCTGCGCCCGCCTCTTGTCTTTACGGGGTTTGGGGCGGAGCCCCGAAATTAAAAATAGGGTGGGAGGTGGGCACCTTATTTTTTATCCCTTCACCGCAAGCAGGCACTTGGCGTAGTAGTTGGCGGCGTACTCCTTGACCATCCTCCTGGCCGAAAAACGGGCGGCGTTGCTGATGATGGCCTCCTTCATGGTGCGCACCCATCCGGTTGAAATCCCCTCGCCGTTTATGCGGTAGTAAAGCGGCACGATCATCTGCTCCAGGAGCCTGTAGATGGCCTCGGCGTCGCCGGCGTCCCTGTCTGGCCGGGGCGTGACCTCTTCCGCAGGGGGGATTTCCCCGAAGGCCCACCCGTTTGCGCCGTTGAAACCCTCTATCCACCAGCCGTCCAGTATGCTCAGGTTGGGAACCCCGTTTAACGACGCCTTCATGCCGCTTGTGCCGCTTGCCTCCAGGGGGGGGAGCGGGTTATTGAGCCAAAGGTCGACGCCGTGGACCAGGTACTGGGCAAGCTGCTCGTCGTACTCCTCGACGAAGGCGATGCGTCCGCCGAATGCCGGGTCCTTGGCCGAGTTGAAGACCTGCTGCAGGATATGCTTTGCGGGATCGTCGGCGGGGTGGGCCTTCCCGGCGAATATTATCTGGACAGGCCTCCACTTGTCGTTCAGTATCCGCTTGAGCCTTTCCGTGTCGCGCAGGATTAGCGAGGCCCTCTTGTAGGATGTGAACCTGCGGGCAAAACCGATGGTAAGGGCGTTGGGGTCGAGTATAACGCCCTCGCCAAGGATTATCTGAGCATCGGGCCTGTCCTCTATCCAACGCTGCCTGGCCCTCTCCATGATCCTCATTATGAGTTTCATCTTGAGCCAGTAATGGGTGTTCCACAGCTCCTTGTCCGGTATGTCGCGCACGGCCTCCCATGTGCCGGGCTGGTCGTGCCTGGCCTTCCAGTCCTCCCCCAGGTAGCGGTTGAAGAGCAGCTCCATCTTCGGCTCTATCCAGGTGGGCACGTGGATGCCGTTTGTGACGTGGCCGATGGGCACCTCCTCTTCCGGCCTGTCCGGCCAGAGGGGATGCCAGAGCTTTCTTGCCACCTGGCCGTGGCGCTTGCTCACTGCGTTTCTGTGCGAGGAGCATCTGAGCGCAAAGACGGTCATATTGAAGCCGGCCCCGGGGTCCTGCGGGTTCATGCCCAGCCTGAAAAAGGCCTCGCGGTCCAGCCCGAGGGAGGGCCAGTATGAACTGAAATATTTTTCCATGAGCGCAAACGGGAAGACGTCCGTGCCGGCCGGCACCGGCGTGTGGGTCGTAAAGATGGTCGTCTCTTTTACCTGCCGGAGGGCGTGCTCGAAGCTCAGGCCGTCGGCCACCCGCTCCCTTATCCTCTCCGTTATGGCAAAGGCCGGATGGCCCTCGTTCAGGTGCAAAACGGAATGTTTTATGCCCAGGGTGTCCAGCACCTCGCGCCCCCCGATGCCAAGGACGATCTCCTGCCTGAGGCGTTGCTCCAGGTTGCCTATGTACAGATGGGCAGATATGCTCCGGTTCCAGGGGTCGTTCGCCTCTATGTCGGTGTCTATGAGGTAAAGCGGGATTTTGCCCACTTCTATCTTCCAGACCTCCACATAAATCGGCGGCTCTATGAAGGGCACTTTTACAAGGAGGGGCCTGCCGCTTGCGTCGAGCACCCTGGAGATGGCGGCGCTTGCCCTTTCAAGCGGCTCATCCAGGCTTTCCTGCCAGCCGTTTACCGGCATCTTCTGGCGCAGATAGCCCCCCGGGTACATGAAGCCGATGGCCGTCAAAGGCATCCCGAGGTCGGTGCTTTCCTTTAGAAAATCCCCCGCCAGAAAGCCAAGCCCCCCGGCGTAAAAGGGCAGGGAGTGGTGAAGGCCGTATTCCGCGCTGAAAAAGACAACGGGCAGGGCATGGGGGTCGCAGATGTTCTCGGCAAACCAGCTCCTGCGGGCATCCTTCATCTCCATCTGGAATTTTCCCATCACCTGGTCATAGTGCGCCAGGAAATCGCTGTCTGCCGCGGCCTCATCAAGGATGCGTCTGTCTAGTTCGCCCAGCATCTTGACCGGGTTGTGCCCGGAGAGCTTCCAGGCCGCGCGGGAGAGCCGCTTGAAAAGCGCTCTTGCCTCCGGATGCCAGCTCCACCACATGTTAAAGGCCAGCTCCGTAATGCCTGAAATCCTGCCGGGCGCCTCAAGCGGGAGTTTGCTTAATCCGTCCACGGTTTCCACACCTCCTTGTTTTTACCCCCGATATCCTGGATATTGATATCCCCGGATATCTTTTGTATCTTAAATGTCCCCTGGTTCCCTGCAGGCGACATCCCGCCGGCGGAATCCTGCCCGGAAGAAATTTCCAGGCGGAATTTTTGCACGCCGCCGCTCTGACGCAAGACCTCGCTGAAACCCATGCTCTCCAGCAGGCGCCGGGCAGGCAGGTTTCCGGGCCGGACACGGGCAACCACTTCCTCCGCGAACCCGTATTTCCTGATGCCCCTTAAAAAAAGCCAAAGGGAGGTTTTCCCAATCCCCTTTCCTCTTTTGCCTTCCAGGACCTCCATGGCAACCTCGGCGGACCTGCGGAAATCGAGGTTGTAAAGGCCGATGAAACCCGCGAGGCGGAATTTTCCGCCGTCTTTTTCCTCTATCTTGTACCGGATAAGGCAATTCCTGTCCCACATCAACGTCGGGCGCAGCCTTATCCCCCGCGCCTCCATCCGGGCGGGAAGCGCCGCAAATGGGAAACGGAGCCAGCGGCGCCAGGTACCCTCTTTTTTTTCAACCCTTATTCGCAGCATCCCGGCTTTAAACAGATTGTACAACGAAAACCCGCGAAAAATAAGAGGGGAGGCCCCTTGTATCCCTAGCTGGCGGGTTTTTTCAGGAAGGGTTCGGGTTTTTCCTCGGGGAGTATCTTTTCGTCGAAGGGCATGACGCCAAGCTGCGTAAAGACGGGCACGAGCCTGCCCATGAAACCCCGCCAGTCAAAATCCCTTATCTCCTCGCTCAGGGCCCGGGCAACCAGGGCGTTCATCTCCTCGAAGTCGAATGAGCCGTCCAGCACGCGGGAGCGGACGAGGACGGCGTAGAGATTGCGGTCATTGAGCAGGTCGTCGCTTTTTTTTACCCTGAGTTTCCGCATCCTCTCAGGCGCGGCTATATACCACTGCATCGCCGAGCAGAGGGCGTCGTAGACGGCCAGAATCCCGTCCGTGAACTTTCCCCGTTCAAACCGGCGCCTTCCGCCCCTTATGTGGAGCTTCGCCCGCATGAGCGGGCCCTCGACCGGTCCGAGGGCGTCTTCGTCTATCAGGCCGAAATGGGGCATGTGAGCTCCTGCCTTCATTCTAGTCCATTTTCCCGGACGGCGTATGATTTCCGTCATGGCCCGCCAGTTTATGATTTCCGTCATGGAAGACCCGGCCCACGGAGGGCTATATTAAGTCAGCGGAGGCATGATTTTGGATCATAAAAGGAGGAAAAAATGAAGAATCCCGACGAAGACTGCCCGTCCTGCCGGACGGTCAAAATGAAAGAAAGCGATGGCAAGGCGAATGTCCTTTCGCACTGGCCGATACAGATAAAACTTGTGGGCACCGTGGCCCCCTTCCTGAACGGTGCGGACCTGCTGGTGGCGGCCGACTGCACCGCGTTTGCCACGCGCGGCTTTCATGACGAGTTTCTGGGGGACAAAAAACTCCTCATCGGCTGTCCGAAACTCGACAACGCCATGCAATATGTGGAAAAGTTCACGGAGATATTCAGGAACATCCCGGTGAAAAGCCTGACCTGCCTGAGGATGGAAGTGCCCTGCTGCGGCGGGATGACGGCCATTTTGACGGAGGCCCTGAGGGCGGCCGGAAAGCAATTGCCTTTTGAGGAGATTGTAATCGGGGTCAAGGGGAATGTTTTGGGACGCAAAAAAAACGGAGTAAAATAAAGGCAGCGCGTCATGAAATCTTTGGCGGCCTCTGATATGGCGGGTGACCGCGTCCTGGCAAAGAGGGCCTTGCCCTATACGAGGGAGCCTGGCTCGTGGGTGATGTTCCTCATGGCCTTTGCCGCCGGGACGGCCGTGGGCGGCAGGCTTGTGACGATGTCGGTCATAGTGTTTGTGTCCATGGCGCTGATGCTTCTGGCCAGGACCCCGGTCTTCCATATGGTGAGGGGACGAAAGTGGGAATTTCTGCCCGATGTGGCCCTGCTCGTACTGCCAGCCCTTGTGGGGATTTTCTACTCGGCCTGGCTTTACCCTGCGCTTGGCCTTCTCTATGCGGCGGGCGCGCCGCTGTTTGCGCTCGCCTATTATTTCGAGGGCCGCAGGGGCAAACTCCCCCCCGTCTTCGCCGAGGCCTGCGGGATGGCCATAATGGGGCTTGTCGCGGCGATCGCCTCCTCGGTGACGGGCGGCATAGGGCGGCATCTTTATCTCTGGGCAGTCTTTTCCCTGTTCTACTTCGCAAGCTCCTTCAGGGTGAGATATGCAAACTTTCCCGGTTACAGGCGGATCGGGGCGCTCTATTGCGGCCTGCTCATTACAGGCGGCGTTGCCGCCGCCTGGCTGGGCCATCCGGTCTTCCTGGCGTTTCTTCCGCTTGCCGAGGATTTTTACTCCGCCCTCAGGCCTGGCGGCAGAAAGCTCAAGTTCAGGCAGATAGGCCTCATATCGACGGTAAAGGCGCTCGTATTCGCCGCGATCGTGGTTGCCTTCGGCAGATGATAGAATCTGGATAACAAGAGACCGTCCGGCAAAAGGGGGCGCGCATTCTAGAACCTGTCTCAAAATTGATTTTGAAGCGAAAGAGAGAAGAAATCGTGGTAGACAAGGAAGAAAGGGGAAATCGCCCGGAGGCGCAGCAGCGCTGCATTGAGGACGATTTCCCCTGTATGACGCCGTATGCCGCGATTTCGGCCTCTTGCAGCCGGAAGCGATTTTGAGATAGGTTCTAGTCTTCTTCCCGGTCCTCCAGCCTCTTGGCCTCTTCCCAGAGGGCATCCATCTCCGCAAGGGACATCTTTGAAAGTTCCACCCCGCGCCCGGCCGCCTTCTTCTCGATATAGCCGAAACGGCGGATGAATCTGGCCGTCGTCTTTCCGAGCGCCTCTTCGGCCTGGATATTGAGAAACCGGGCCACGTTCACCATCGAAAAAAGCATGTCCCCCAGCTCGTCCTCGATGCGGTCCCTGTCACCCGTTTTCGCGGCCTCTCTCAGCTCGCCCGCCTCTTCGTCCATCTTCTCCAGCACGTCTTCCGTCCGCCGCCAGTCGAAGCCTGCGCGGCTCGCCCTTTTCTGCACCTTCTGCGCCCTCAGGAGGGCGGGAAGGCTGATGGGTATGCCCTCCAGCATGCCGCTTTTCAGTTTGCCCTCGCGCTTCTTGTGCTCCTGCCATCTGCTGAGCACGTCTCCGGCGGTCTTTACCCCCTTGTCCTCACCGAACACGTGCGGGTGCCTGCCCACCATCTTTTCGGAGATCGAGCGGACCACATCAACGATGTCGAAGAGGCCCTTCTCGCCGGCCATGTGGGCCTGAAAGACTATCTGGAAGAGGAGGTCCCCCAGCTCCTCTTTTATCTTTTCGGGGTCTTCCTCGTCTATCGCCTCAAGCACCTCGTAGGACTCCTCCACGATGTAGGGTTTCAGGGATTTCATCGTCTGCTGCCTGTCCCAGGGGCAGCGCTCCCGGAGCGCCCTGGTTATCTCGAGCAGCCGTTCAAATTCACTTCCTGCTTTTTCTGGGATATTTTTCATAGTATGAATATTTTAAACTATCAAATCCCGCATAATATAGGAGATGGCCTGTTCCGTTTACATCCATATACCCTTTTGCCTCAAAAAATGCGTCTACTGCGATTTTGTCTCCGTGCCGTTTGATGGCGTCCTTTCAGACAGATACCTGGCCGCGTTAGGCAGGGAACTTTCACTTTCGCTTTCGCTTTCGGCGCGGGGCAAAAGCAAAATGAGGTTGAAAACCCTGTTTGTGGGCGGCGGCACCCCGACGGCGCTGTCCGCCTGGCAGCTAAAAGGGCTTTTCGATTCGATCGGGCGGGGATTCGATTTTTACCCGGACGCCGAGGTCACCGTGGAGGCCAACCCGGCCACGCTCGACGAGGAGAAACTGGGCGTGCTCCTTCAGGGCGGCGTAAACAGGATAAGCATCGGGGCCCAGTCTTTCGACGCGGAAGAGCTGAAACTGCTTGGGAGGGCGCACCGCCCGGGCGAGATATCGGACGCGGTGGAGCTCTGCCGGGCCGCCGGCCTTGAAAACATCGGGCTGGACCTTATCTACGGCATACCCGGGCAGAAAATGCAGACCTGGCTGCAGACCTTGAAATCGGCCCTTGAGCTTGGCCCAAGGCACATCTCGGCCTATGAGCTTACCGTTGAGGAGAAAACGGGGCTTTGGGACCTTGTGAGGGGCGGCGCGCTCGAGATGCCATCGGAGGATGATGTCCTGTCCATGTCCGGGGCCGCCCAGGAGGCGCTGGAGGCTGCGGGTTTCGTCCGCTACGAGGTCTCCAACTATGCGATTGCCGGCTTTGAATGCCGCCATAACCTGAATTACTGGAGGAGGGGGGAGTACCTCGGGCTGGGGGTTGCGGCCCACTCGTTTTCGGACGGCAGGAGATGGAGCAACACCTGCAGCGTGCTGGAGTACATCGCGGCCATCGAGGCGGGCGAGCTTCCCGTGGCCGGGGCCGAAACGCTCACGAAGGACGAGCAGAGGCGGGAGGTCTTTCTGCTCGGGCTGCGCACCGGGGAAGGGGTGCCGCTTGCCGCGGATGGCGCCGGCGGGGCCGCGCTCGAGCGGGCAGCCGCCGAACTGATTGCAGAGGGGCTTCTGGAGGTCCGCCGGGGGCGCCTGAGCGCGACCCGAAGGGGATTTCATCTGCTAGACAGCGTGATATTCAGGCTCCTCGCGGGGCTTTCTCTCTAGCGCGGGGCCATTTACATTTCACCGAAACTCCTCTAGAATATCAAAATCGGGTTATTGACCTGCTGAAGGTTGACAAAAAACTGCAAGTCTGTTAATCTTTCTTTTCAGCGTTTGAGAGGAATTTTCGATGCAGGCAGCATCTTGGAGGTAAAGTGCCGACTATTTCGCAGCTTGTAAGGAAGGGCAGGCAGCAACTAGCAAGGAAGACCAAGAGTCCGGCCCTGAAGGCCTGTCCCCAGAAGAGGGGGGTATGCCTGAGGGTGTCCACCATGACCCCGAAGAAGCCGAACTCGGCGTTGAGGAAGGTGGCCAGGGTGCGGCTTACAAACGGCATGGAGGTGACGGCCTACATACCGGGTGTGGGGCACAATCTGCAGGAGCATTCCATAGTCCTCATAAGGGGAGGCAGGGTGAAGGACCTGCCCGGTGTGAGGTACCACATAGTCAGGGGCGCGCTGGATACGGCCGGAGTGGGCGACAGGCGCCGCGGCCGTTCGAAGTACGGGGCCAAGAGACCCAAATAGGGTTTTAAAAAAAGACCGGGTCCGAGGGGATAATTGAAGGAATATGCCTAGAAGAAGAGTAGCGGAAAAAAGAGAGATACTGCCGGACCCCAAGTACGGCAGCAAGATAGTGAGCAAGTTTGTAAGCGCGCTCATGGAAGACGGCAAGAAGGCGACCGCCGAGCGGGCATGCTACGGGGCCTTCGACATACTGAAACAGAAGACCGGGCAGGACCCGCTGAAGGTATTCAAGCAGGCGCTTGAAAACGTGAAACCCGTGCTCGAGGTGAGGCCCAGGAGGGTCGGGGGCGCCACCTATCAGGTGCCGGTTGAGATAAGGCCGCAGAGGCGCACGGCACTGGCGTTCCGCTGGCTCATCGGTTACTCCCGCAAGCGCGGCGAGCGGACGATGAGGGAAAGGCTGGCGGGGGAACTTCTGGACGCTTTCAACAACGCTGGCAGTTCCTTCAAGAAAAAAGAAGACACCCACAAAATGGCAGAGGCCAACAGGGCCTTCGCACATTATAGATGGTAAGCAGGTTCGAGGGAATCAGACTTTATGAATCCACTGGAAAAAACACGCAACATCGGAATTATGGCCCATATAGACGCCGGCAAGACCACGACAACCGAGCGGATCCTGTACTACACGGGCGTCACATACAAGATAGGGGAGGTTCATGAAGGCACGGCCGTCATGGACTGGATGGTCCAGGAGCAGGAAAGAGGCATCACGATAACCTCGGCCGCTACGACCTGTCATTGGAAGGACTTCAAGATCAATATCATAGATACGCCGGGGCATGTGGACTTCACCGTAGAGGTGGAAAGGGCGCTCAGAGTGCTTGACGGCGCGGTGGCATTGTTTGACGCGGTCTCCGGGGTCGAGCCCCAGTCCGAGACGGTCTGGAGGCAGGCCGACAAGTACGGCGTGCCCAGGATAGCCTTCATGAACAAGATGGACCGCGTGGGCGCCGACTTCTACATGAGCGTGGAGAGCATGGTGGAGAGGCTTGGCGCGAAGCCCGTATGCCTGCAGATTCCCGAAGGCAGCGAGGAGAATTTCATCGGCCCGGTGGACCTGGTGGGCATGAAGGCCTACCGGTTCGATATGGATTCGATGGGCCTTAATTTCAATGTGGTCGACGTGCCCCAGGAGATGAGGGCCGAGGCGCTCTCCTACAGGGAGAAGATGATAGAGGCGCTTGCTGACTTCGATGAAAACATAATGGAAAAATATCTCTCCGGACATATGGACGCCATTACGGAGGATGAGATAAAGGCGGCGATCCGCCGCGGCACCATCGAGATGAAGATAACCCCGGTGCTTTGCGGGACGGCCTTCAAGAACAAGGGCGTGCAGCAGCTCCTGGATGCGATTGTGGACTATCTGCCCTCCCCGCTTGACGTCCCCCCCGTGACCGGCAAGGCCGTGGACGGAAGCGAGGTTACCAGGAAGCCGAGCCCGGATGAGCCCTTTTCCGCTCTTGCCTTCAAGGTGATGACGGACCCGTTCGTGGGCCAGCTCACGTATCTGAGGATATACTCCGGGGTGCTCTCCTCGGGATCGTACGTGTACAACTCCGTGAAGGACAGGCGCGAGCGCATAGGCCGTCTCCTGCGGATGCATGCGAACAAGCGTGAAGACGTGAAGGAGGCGACAGCCGGGGACATAGTGGCGGCGGTGGGTCTCAAGGACACCCTCACGGGCGACACCCTGTGCGACGAGAAAAACGTGGTCATACTGGAGAGCATGGAGTTCCCCGAGCCTGTCATCTCCGTGGCCATAGAGCCCAAGAGCAAGGCGGACCAGGACAAGCTCTCCCAGTCCCTGATGAAACTCTCCCAGGAAGACCCCTCGTTCAGGGTCTACACGAACGAGGAGACGAACCAGACGCTTATAGGCGGGATGGGGGAGCTGCACCTCGAGATAATAGTCGACCGGCTCATCCGCGAGTTCAAGGTGGGCGCGAACGTGGGCAAGCCCCAGGTGGCCTACAAGGAGACGATAAAGCAGCTTGCGAAGGCGGAGGGCAAGTTCATCCGCCAGACGGGCGGCCGCGGACAATACGGCCACGTCTATCTGCAGCTTGAGCCCCTGAAGGACGGCAAGGGCTTCGAGTTCGAAAACAAGATTGTGGGCGGGGCCATCCCCAGGGAATACATACCGGCGGTGGAGAAGGGCGTGCGTGAGGCGATGGACTCCGGCGTGCTGGCCGGCTATCCGCTCATGAACGTCAAGGCGACCGTCTACGACGGCTCCTATCACGAGGTCGACTCCTCCGAGATGGCCTTCAAGATAGCCGCCTCGATGGCCTTCAAGGAGGCGGCCCGCAGGGCCAACACCGTGCTGCTGGAGCCCATCATGAACGTGGAGGTCGTGACCCCGGAGTCTTACATGGGGGATGTCATCGGAAACCTGAACTCGAGGCGCGGCAAGGTGCAGATGATGGAGAAGAGAGGAAACGCCCAGGTCATAAAGGCGCTTGTGCCCTTAAGCGAAATGTTCGGATATGCCACCGATTTAAGGTCCATGACACAGGGAAGGGCCACATACACGATGCAGTTTTCGCATTACGAGGAAGTCCCCAAGGGCATCGCGGAAGCAATAATCGAAAAGGTGAAAGGCAAATAGGAGGGCATTTCAAACATGGCGAAGGCTAAATTTGAGCGGGTAAAGCCGCATGCGAACATAGGGACGATCGGGCATGTGGACCATGGGAAGACGACCCTTACGGCGGCGATAACGAAGGTGATGGGCCTGAAG
>JAKAHV010000041.1 GCA_021825295.1 Nitrospirota bacterium | reverse complement strand
TTCTTTTTCCCATCCGTTTAGCATACGGATTTTCCTGTCCCCTTAAAAGCTCTTTTCCCTTTGTCTGGAGCCATTAATGCGCCGCCTAACGACCACTAATTTACCCACACGCTTTCACGAAGAGCCTCTTTTGAGAAGTGGTTTGAAGGAATATCCTTGATAATTCGGGGGCAAACCTAATTGTGGCATCAGTTACGACCGGAAATCCTCAGAAGTTTCATTATTCCGAAACTGCGGAGTCGAAGGGGCAGTCCGAATCTGGCCTCGGCCACCAAAAGCGTTTCTTTCCAGAAGAAACCTTGCGGCTGGTTCAATATACCTCGTCTTTCTCAACGGGAGCTTGTAAATGATAGCAAAAAAAGCTATCATAAATTCAATTAAGGCCAAGCACCGGCGCGTATGCGAGGCTATCTTTTCTATGCCTGCAAGAGGCGGGATTGTGTTTTCGGATATAGAAGCGCTAATTGTTGCTTTGGGAGGTGAAGTCCGGGAAGGAGAAGGCTCACGAATCGTCTTTGAGATAAAAGGCAGTCGCAAATACCTTCACCGGCCTCATCCGGGCAAAGAGGCGAAGAAATACCAGATTGAAGAAATAAGGGAATGGCTCAGAAAACTGGAGGTGAAAATATGACAAATGTAATGACCTATAAGGGTTATAAAGCACGCGTTGAATTCGATCCGCGCGACAATATCTTCGTAGGGCGGGTTTTGGGCCTTGAGGATAGTATAAGTTTTCATGGTAATACGGTTACTCAGTTGAAAGCACGTTTTACTGAGGCGATTAATCATTATCTAAACGATTGCAAGGCAACCGGCCGTAAACCTGAAAAACCCGCATCAGGCAAATTGATGCTCCGCATACCCCCTGAGATTCATGCCAAGGCTCTCATTATGGCCCGTGCAGCGGGGAAAAGTTTAAACAAATGGGCCACGGATGTGTTTGAAAAAGAGGAACAGAGGCACGGTTTATTCCAGTAGAACCTGTCTCAAAATTGATGCTGAAGCGAAAGAGAGAAGAAATGGTGGCAGACAAGGAAGAAAGGGGAAACCGCCCGGAGGCGCATAGGGGTCCCCAAAAAGTAGCCGTACATTTTTTGGGGCAAGCGCTGCGCTGCGTTTAGGACGGTCTTCCCTTGATGACGCAGTATGCCGCGATTTCAGTCCCGCCTTGGCGGGACAGCCAGAAGCGATTTTGAGATAGGTTCTAATACTTTACAATGTCCTGGCCCGTCCAAATTTTTTTAAAACCGTTTTCTTAAACTACTTTCATGGACAATAACGTATCCATACGATTATCATGGGGGAGTTGGGGGGGCCAAGCACTCAGCGCTCTGAGTACTCGGCCGAAGGACCCGGGTCTCACTGCCGATGAATTCCCATCGGCCACAGATTTGAACGCATTTGAACAGAGCGAAACAAAAAAACATTCAAAAACAGGAGGTTATGTTTTTCGGTTTGAACATAAAACGACAAAAACGCATGCACGTGCGCGCGAGGAAATGGGAAGGAAGACCTTGGGCCAATTTTTCTAACGTCGCCCTCCTCTGATATACTTTAAAATTGCAATGCTGGCACCAAAAAAGAAAGAGCAAAAACAAAAACGGAGCGCGGGGGTCTGGTGCCGCTTAAACCGGGAAGGGCTTGAGCATTTTTATCTGAAATATAACAAGAGGCGGTACGTGCATCCCGATCCACTCGAATTTCTGTATGCCTATCCGGACGTAAGGGACCGCGAGATTGCGGGCCTCATAGCCTCTTCGCTTGCATACGGCCGGGTGGAGCAGATACTCGCCAAGACCGGGTTCGTGCTCGATAAGATTGGTCCGCCGCGTGATTTCGTGATGGGCGAAAAGGACCCGCGGTTGCTCGAACATCTTTTTGGGGGGTTTAAGCACAGGTTCACAACCGGCCGGGAGCTTGTCTCCCTTTTCATTGGCATGAGGGACGTCATCGGCAGGTGGGGGTCCCTGGAGGGATGCCTTATGGCCGGGTACAAGGATAGTGACGAGAATATCCTGCCCGCGCTCGGCCGGTTCGTGGCGGCGCTGCGGCCACTGCAAGCCGGCGGCAAATCCACCCTCCTGCCGCCGCCTGAAAGGGGGAGCGCCTGCAAGAGGTTAAACCTGTATCTGCGCTGGATGGTGAGGCATGACGACGTGGATCCCGGGGGCTGGAGCCAAATCCCCACTTCCAAGCTCATCGTGCCCCTTGATACCCATCTGCACAGGCTTTCGCTTGAACTCGGTCTTACGGCCAGAAGGCAGGCCGGCATGCGCACGGCCCTTGAGATCACCCGCGCCTTTGGCGAAATCCGCCCGGAGGACCCGGTGAGGTACGATTTCACCCTGACCAGGCCGGGCATCAAGGATGACGGGGCGCTCATGGAGTTTCTTTTCAGGTGCCTGAAAAAAGGGCCCTGATAAAAAACGTAGGAGGAGGAATCATGGCGGATTTTTTCAATGCATTTGAGGTCTTCGAGATGGCGGAGCAGGTGGAGCGAAACGGAAGCGCGTTTTATCGCAAGGCGGCCGGGGCCGCGAAGGACGAGGGGCTTAAAGAGGTGCTCCTGCAGCTTTCCGGGATGGAGCAGGAGCATGTCAGGATATTCTCCTCGATGAAGCAGGAGCTTTCAGGGCAGCCCTGGGCGGAGGGGTTTGAGGAGGAGAACGAGGCCGTGCTGTACCTGAGGGCGCTTGCCTCCGGAGAGGTATTTGACCAGAAGGAAAACCCGGCGGACCTGGTGGAGACGATGAGCATGACGGACGTCCTCAGAAAGGCCATCGCGCTGGAAAAAGAGTCGATCGCCTTTTATACCGGGATAAAGGAACTCGTGCCGGCGGAGTTCGGCAAGGGACGGATAGACGACATCATCCGCGAGGAGATGCGCCACGTGAGGATGCTGTCGGAGAGGCTGGATGAGATGGCGGAGTTTTAAGCAGGGTTTTCACCGGCGGATATGGAAAAGCAGGAAGTCCTCGCATATTTCAAGAAAAGACCGAGGCCCCAGAGCTTCAGGGAGCTCTCTGACGCCTTCTACTTAAACAGGCAGGAGGCCCGGAGGTTCAAGCGGCTCCTCAGGGAGATGCTCGCCTCCGGAGAACTGGTGCTCACGAGGAAGGGCCTTTATGCTCCCTCCGAGGAGATCAACCTGGTGCGCGGCTACTTCGAGGCCCATGCCGGCTTCGGGTTTGTCGTCGCCGACCTCCCCGGGCGGAGGGACCTGTTCATACCGCCTCACGCCACGATGGGCGCAATGGACAACGACCGGGTGATAGCAAGGCCGGAGGCCGAAGGCGGCCGCAATGGAAGGATAATCAGGATACTGGAACGGGCGCAGCGGAGGGTCGCGGGCAGGCTCGAAAAGTCGAGGACGGCCTGTTTTGTAAGACCGAAAGGCAGGGCCCTGAAATCCGATATCTATATCCCGCCGGGAGAATGCGCGGGGCTTAAAAACGGCCAGGGCGTGATAGCCGAGATCGTCGAGTATCCCTCGGATAAAAGGGCCCCGACCGGAAGGATTGTAAAGGTCCTGGAACCTCCCGAAGGGCCAAGGGACGAGATAGCGGGCATACTGGAGGAGTTCAGCCTGCCCGCCAGGTTCCCGAAGCACGTTGCGGAGGACGCAAAAAAGGCCGGCTCCGTAAAAATCCCCGCCGGGGAGGAAAAGGGGGAGCGCAGAAAAGACCTTACCAGGCTCCCCACGGTGACCATAGACGGCGAGCGGGCAAAGGATTTTGACGACGCCGTTAGCATCAGGCTCACCGGCATAGGCTACAGGCTGTGGGTCCACATAGCCGACGTGAGCCGCTATGTCCCCTGGGACAGCCCTCTTGACCTCGAGGCGAGGAAGCGCGGCACCAGCGTTTATTTTCCGGACCGCGTCGTGCCGATGCTGCCTGCCGAACTCTCCGAAGACCTCTGCAGCCTTGTGCCGGGGGAAGAACGTTACACATTTACGGTCCAGATGGATTTTGACCGTTTCGGCAAGCGTTATGAAACCGCCTTCTACCCGAGCATCATCAGGAGCGACGAGCGCATGACCTATACCGCCGTGGCCAGGATTATTGCCAGGGACGATCCCGAGCTGCTTGAGCGCTACAGCCGTTTTGCGCCGGACTTTGAGCTGATGGCGGAGCTTGCCTCACAGATGCGCGCCAGGAGGTTTGACAGGGGGAGCCTCGATTTCGACCTGCCGGAGCCGGAGGTGCTGCTGGACCTTCAGGGCAGGCCTGAAGCGATTGTGAAGTCGGAGAGGAACATCGCCCATATACTCATAGAAGAGTTCATGATAGCCGCAAACGAGGCCGTGGCGGAATACCTTGAAGGATTGAACGTGCCGGCGATCTACCGGATACACGAGCAGCCGGACCCCGTAAAGATGGAAGAGGTTTTGCGCTTTACAAGGGGCCTGCTCGGGAAAAAAAGCGCGGACCTTCACGCGGTGCTCGCAGCCGCGCGGGGCAGACCCGAAGAGGAAGTGATAAACTTCGCAATCCTGAGGAGCCTTAAGCAGGCGCGCTACAGCACCGCGAACGTGGGACACTACGGGCTCGCCTCCGCCTGCTATACGCATTTCACCTCCCCTATAAGGAGATATCCGGACCTCGTGGTCCACAGGGTGCTTAAAGAGGCCCTGTATCACAGGCAAAAGAAGGCCTTTCCGGCGGAAAGGGCCGAAGAGCTTGGCGAGCTGCTGCCCGAAATCGCATTCGGCTCCTCCCGGATGGAGAGGAACGCGGATGGGGCCGAGCGCGAGGCGCTGAAGGCCATGAAGGTATGGTTCATGAAGGAAAGGCTCGGAGATGTGCTGCGGGTCCGCATCATCGAGGTCACAAGCTATGGCCTGCGCGTAAGGTTCGAGGATTTTTACGTGGAGTCCTTCCTGCACGTCTCCCTCATGACGGACGATTTTTATGTCTTTAATGAAAAAAGCATGTCCCTGACGGGAAAAAACACGGGAAGGAAATTCCGCACCGGCGACATGATAAAAGCCAGGATAGAAAGGGTGGACCTGGAGGAAAAAGAGATCATCCTCGGCCTTGCTTGACGGAGCCTCCGGAGTACCCTATAATTCAAAATATATCATCACCATCCATTTAAATCTTGACAATATTTCGCCAATTTAATAAATTATCTACATTAAATTAATGCCGGCCGTTGCCTGTGGCTTGCGCAGGGTCAGGCCGGCGGATAAGATGAAGAATAAAAATTCCGCATATCAGATTCCCTGCGGACGGGAAATTGCCGCAGGGAAGATCAACGAAAGGAGGTGAACATCAGAAATGAAGGTATTTTCCGCGATTTTGGTCCTTGCAATCGCAGTTATTTTTGTAGTAGGTACAGCTCTGGCCGTGCCTCCCGGAAAGACTCTTACTTTCCCTAATGGCAAGATGGGCCCGGTAACCTTCAGCGGCTCCGTTCATGCCAAGGCCGGCCTGAAGTGCATGGATTGCCACACCAAGATATTTCCTATGAAGCCGGTTGGCGCCGTGAAGATAACCATGGCGGACATCTACGCTGGCAAGTACTGCGGCACCTGCCATAACGGCTCGAAGGCTTTCAGCCCCAAAGGCAACTGCACTAAGTGCCACAAGAAATAGTGAAATAGCCTTTAAAAAGAAGGGTCGCGAGCATATCGCGGCCCTTTTTTTTGGCCCTTCATTTTTTTAAGTCGAAATGTTCGCGGGTGCGGCCAACGGTCCGCTCCTCGCGCCAATGTGGGCCGCACACTCCATCCCGCCAAGGCGGGATTTCGCATCGGCCCACAGGGGGAAATCCTTATTATTAGGCTCTTCAGGGTTTAGTATGGGTTAAAATAATTTTTCTTGAGGAAGATGGGAGGGGCACAGGGTTGAGAGGGCGGGGAAGGCTGTTATCTCCTCTCCCTTGAGGGAGAGGCATGGAGAGGGTGCTTAATCATGGAGAGGGTGCTTAATAATGACTGACAGACTGATTGGTTATGCTAAAGAGCTGAGAACCCATTCCACGGATGCTGAGCGATTATAATGGCGTCATTTACGAGCAAAGCGCATGGATGGTTTAAAATTCAAACGTCAGCATCCGATGGGGAAATATATCGTTGATTTTGTATGCCTTGAAAAGAAGATTGTAATCGAGCTGCACGGCGGTCAACATACTGAACCGGCTGCAGAAGCATAGAACACCCTCCCCTTCACCCCCTCCCCTCAAGGGAGGGGAATACCCACAGGAAATCCAGTAGAGCCTTTATTAGAACCTGTCCCAAAATTGATTTTGAAGCGAAAGAGAGAAGACAGGTTCTAAAGCCTTACTTCGACGTAGGAATCCTCCCTGAGCTCTCTCAGCCAGGCCTTGTAGGCCTTCTCGAAATCCGCCTGCGCGAGCTGCTGTTTGACCTTGCTGTCCAGGTCCTCCTGGCGGCCGGAAGAAATCCTGTCGTCCAGTTTTAAAATATAGAGCCCCTGGCCGGTCCAGAAGGGCTTGCTTACATCACCGGGCTTCATCTTGTCGACAACGGACAGCATGCTGGAGGAAAGCAGGTTCTCTTTTACAACGCCGATATCCGGGTCGGCCTGCGAGTACGCTTTCGCCACCGTCAGGAAATTGCCGCCGGAGCGGATTTTGGCCAGGGCCTCGTCCGCCTTCTTTTCGATGCCGGCCTTGTCCGCCGGGTTTTCCGGCATCCTGAAGAATATCTGGGAGAGTTTAAGGACTTCTCCGTTGCCGCTGTTGGTCTGCAGTCCATTTTTCTTTATATAAGCCTCGACCTCCTGCCGGCTCACGTCGATCTTGTCCCTTACGTCCTTTGTTACGACCTTGCTGACGAGTATCTGTTCAGACAGCCTCCGCCTGTACTCCTCCATTGAAAAGCCCTCGGCTTTCAGGGCCTTTGCGAACGCCTTGTCGTCCATCGAATACTTCTTCTTGATGGAAGCTATGGCCTCGTCTATCTCATTGCCGCTCACCTCCAGGTTCTGCTTCTTCGCCTGCTGCATCTGCAGGGCCATGTCTATCATCTTGTCCAGATAGCCGGTCTCTTTCCCCTTGAGAAACTGCCTTTTTTCCTCATCGGAGAGGGAGCGCAACTGCGGGGCGTAATCGAACTGCATGGCGCGATAGAACTCCGCCCATGTAATGACATCCCTGTTGACGATCGCGACAACGCGGTCAAGCACGAACGGGGCCCCGGAAGAGGCCCGCGCCGAAGGCGCAAACAGCGCGGCGGCGAGCAAGGGCGCAATCAGGAAAAAGAAAAAAATCGCGGCGACCCGGGGGGTCCCGCTTGCGCGGGACCCCGGCATATACGATCCTTTACTCATTTATCTTGATGGATGCCGTGCTCTTCTTCTGCGCGATAAGGTTGATAAGCGAGGCCTGTCTCTTCTGCGCAAGAAGCATTTCCTTGATCTGGTCCTTGACCTCGTCGAAACCTATCATGCCCGCAGGCTGTTTCTCCTTGAGGCTGATGATGACGAAGCCGTCATGAACCTTGAAGGGCCCGGCGAAAGAGCCCGCCTTCATGGACCCAAGGTTCTTTTCTATCTCAGGGCCGTAGATATTGGTGGGGGTCCAGCCGTAATCGCTTACGCTGACGCTCTTGTCGTTGACATACTGGTCCGCCACGCGGTCGAAGCTGCCCCCGGCCTTCATCCGCGCGGCGATCACTTTCGCCTGGTCCCCGTTGGCGGTCCGGACGAGCCTCACGTTTGCGCGCTCCGGCGTCTTGAACATCCCGGGCTGGCTGTTATAAAACTGCCTGGCGTCGTCGTCACTGACGGCGCTTGCGGGCACCAGGCTCTCGGCTAGCCTGCTGACGATGATTCTTTTTTTGATAGCCTGTCTGAAGGCGTCCTTGTCCAGGTTCATCTGCTTGGCCTGCTTGTCAATCGCGTCCTTGCCGTACTGGCGGTACAGGTTTGCCACTTCGTTGTCCACATCCTGATCGGTGACTACTATACCCCTTGCGCGGGCCTCCTGAAAGGCTATTTTTTCGGCGATTAGCTCCTGGAGGGCCTGGTTCATGGCGGCCTTTTTAGCGGCGCCCTGCATCGTCGCCGCGGCAGGCCCCATGCGCGCGGCCGCCGCTTCCTGCACCTCTTTTTTCGTGATCTTTTCGCCGTTTACGGTGGCGGCGGTCTTCCCCGAGCAGCCGGCGGCAAACAAGACCGCCAACAGCACGGCCGTCAACATCGAGATTCTGCGGCTCATAACCCCATTTTCTCCTTTATAAGTTCGAATTTCCTCAAATCAGCATATGCGCGGCAACTGCTGGCCCTGGAGCATATCGATCATCCTTTCGCCTCCGGCCATGGTCTCAAGGACAACCTGGCCTTTAGCCGTCGCGGTCCCGGCGGCAGGCCCGGCCTCTTCGACCGATCCGATTATGCGCGAACGGGTCCCGTGCTCGTGGGCACGCATAAGATCCAGCAAATAGTTTGCCACATCGGGGCGGACCACTGCAACAAGAGCGCCTTCGGAGGCGGCGTAAAGGGGGTCCAGTCCCAGAAGCTCGCAGGCCCCCCTGACGGGGGGCAAATGCGGGATTTCAGACTCCCTGATCCTTATCCGGAGCCCAGAGGCCATGGCGAACTCCTTGAGCGTGGTCGCCAGCCCGCCCCTGGTGGGGTCCCGCATCACCCGGATTCCTTCCGAGCAGGGCATCATCGCCTTCACAAGGCCGTTTAGCGGCTTCAAATCGCTCTTAAGCGGCGGATCGAAGGTCAGGCCGTTTCTTTCGGCAATCACGGCTATTCCGTGGCTTCCCACCTCCCCGCTTACAATTACGACGTCCCCCGCCCTGATCTTCCGGGGCGAAAGATCCGTCGCGCCCGCAAATCCTATGCCGGCTGTATTTATGAAGATGCCGTCGCCTTTGCCTTTTTCGACAACCTTTGTGTCGCCGGTGACAATCCTCACCCCGGCCCGCACGGCCGCCCTGGACATCGAATCCACGATCCTCTTCAGGTCGTCCATCGGGAAACCCTCCTCGATGATGAAGCCGGCGGAAAGAAAAAGGGGCTCCGCTGCCGCAACCGAAAGATCGTTTACGGTGCCATAAACCGAAAGCTCGCCGATGTCGCCGCCTGGGAAAAAGACCGGCGACACGACAAAACTGTCCGTCGTGAAGGCGAGCCTCGCGCCTCCGGCTTCGATGAGCGCGGAATCCAGCAGCTCCCGCATCTCAAATGCGCCCGCGAAGCATCCCTCTATGAGCGAATGCATGAGGGAGCCGCCGCTTCCGTGCCCAAGGAGCACCCTGTCCGCGCCATGTGGATTCATCTGCCAGGCCCTCCGTATTTGTAATAAGCCGCGCAACTGCCCTCCGTGCTCACCATGCAGGCGCCGACGGGCGACTCCGGCGTGCATTTCTTCCCGAAGAGCCTGCACTCAGCCGGTATTTTAAGCCCGCGGAGCACATCCCCGCAGGAGCATCCAGGGGGCTCCGAAGATGCGGCGCCCGCACGCTCCATGCCCCCCAGGACCCCGGCAAAAACTTTTGCGGCGTCGAACCCGGAAAAACCTTCCCTGATCCCGAGTCCGCTTGCCGGAATTGTGCCGATCCCCCTCCAGTTGGCGGAGGCCGGTTCAAAAAATTCTTCCATAAGCGCCAGGGCCTTCGGGTTCCCTTCAGCCCTGACGGCCGTCTGGTACTGGACTTCAACCGCCGCCCTGCCCTGCCTCATCTGGCCAAGCAGCATCAGGGTGGCGCTGATGATGTCTTCCGCGGAAAACCCCGCTATGACAGCCGGTTTCCCTTTATCTGCCGCAATGAATTCATAGGGCCTTGCGCCGATAATGGTGCTTACGTGGCCGGGTAGGAGAAAGCCGTCCACATCCAGCCCCGGAGTCGACAAGAGCGCCCTCAGGGCGGGAGGGACAAGCTTGTGGACCGAGTAGACGGAAAAATTCTTTATCCCCTCTTTCCTTGCCTCATGGATGATTGCCGCCGCCCCGGGCGCGGTTGTTTCAAACCCGGTGGAGAAGAAGACGACACGCCTTGTCCTTTCCGCCCGGGCCATCCGCAGGGCATCCAGGGCGGAATAGACTATCCTGACATCTGCGCCGCATGCCCTGGCATAATCCAGATTGCCCAGCGAGCCCGGCACCCTCATCATGTCCCCGAAAGTGGCCAGTATGACCCCGGGTTCGCGCGAGATGAGCACCGCCCTGTCCACGTCCTCACTGGAAGTGACGCATACCGGGCAGCCCGGGCCGCTCAGGAACCGGATACCCTCGAACATGCCCCTTAAACCGTGCCTGAAAATGGAAACCGTGTGCGTTCCGCAGACCTCCATGAGCCTGACAGGCCTGCCGATCTCGCCAAGCATCATCCTTATCCCCTTCACCTGCCTGTCAGTCTGCCTGTTAATGGCCATTTCTCAACCTCTCCCTTGCGATATAGGCCTGTCCGAGGCTCACCCCGCCATCGTTTGCGGGCACTGCGCGGTTCACATGCACCCGGCAGTCCGGCCTCGCGGCCAGCATGCCGGCTGTCCTTTCAAAAAGATATTCATTCTGGAAGACCCCGCCGCTCAGCGCGATGTCCTTTATGCCCGTCTTCTCCGAAAGCCATATGGCGGCCCTGGCGATCGCGCAGGCCACTGTGTTGTGGAACCTGGCGGATATCAGCCCGGCCGGCCTGCCCTTTATAATGTCTCCCGCAATCCCTGAAAAGGCGGCCCTGAAATCCAACACGGCGGGACGGTCAAATACTACATCAAACGGGTATGATTCTTCTATACCGCTAGCAGCCAGGGCCTCCAGGCGCATCGCGGCCTCGGCCTCGAACGTGTTGATATCGGCAAGCCCCAGGAGGGCGGAAACAGCGTCAAAGAGCCTGCCTGCCCCGGATGAAAGCGGCGAGAAGTCCGGTTTCCCGCAGATGTCGATCACCATATCCACTTCCGCGGGGAGATGGCCGTCCCGAAACCCGAGGGTCTTCAAAAATCCGGTCTTGCGCGCTATGAGTGCGGCTGTCTCCGCCGCCTTCCCATTTCCCCCGCAGGCTTCCCTCAGGAGGCTGAGCGCCACCCTCCAGGGCTGTCTTACCGCCTGTTCGCCCCCCGGAAGGGGAAATTGCCTTATGTGACCCGCCCGTTCGAACCCTTCCACGCCGGCGATGAGAAACTCGCCTCCCCACAAAGTACCATCCGTCCCGTAGCCCGTTCCGTCAAAGGCTGCTCCTATGCATTTGCGCCCATCGGTAAAAAGGGAGGAATTTTCAGCCATTACGGACGCGATATGGGCGTAGTGGTGCTGGACCGGTATCTTCGCGACTCCATCCTGCCGCATGGCCCATCGGGTGGAAAAATAGCCCGGGTGCATGTCGCAGGCGATGGCCTCCGGTTTCACCCGGTAGAGGCCCTTCAGTTTCTCCAGCGTTTCCTCATAAAAAAGGAGTGTTTTGGGGTTTTCCATGTCCCCTATGTGCTGGCTCGGGATCGCGCAGTCCCCCTTGGTCAGCGTGAAGGTGTTTTTGAGGTCCGCCCCGGCGCCAAGCACCTCGGGGCAATTCCCCCCGCCCCCAAGCGGTATGACCGCGGGCACAAACCCCCTTGCGCGTCTTATGAACACCTTGTTCCCGCCCTTATCCGCCCTGATGACCGAATCGTCAACCCTCGTATAAATGTCCCTGTCATGGAAAACAAAGGCGTCGGCATAAGCGGAGAGCACCTTTTTTGCCTCCCCGTTATCTGTCACTATCGGCTCCTCGGAGAGGTTCCCGCTTGTCATCACGAGACATTCAAAACCCGGCCCCTGAGGATGGTTGAACAAAAGCCAGTGCAGCGGGGTATAGGGCAGCATGAATCCCAACCGGCTGTTTCCGGGAGAGACTTCCTCCGGGACCATGATGGCATCTAAAACCGGCGCCCTTTTCTTAAGGAGGATTACAGGCCTTTCCGTGCCGAGAAGGAGCTTTTCCTCGTCCGGGGAGACTTCGCAGAACCTTTTGATGGAATCGATGCTGCCCGCCATGAGGGCAAAAGGCTTGTTGCTTTTCCGCTTCCTGTTTCTAAGTGAAATCACCGCTTCGCGGTTCAAGGCGTCGCAGACCAGGTGAAAGCCGCCAAGCCCCTTTAATGCGACGATCCCTCCACGCTTCAGGACGCGGAGCGCGGCTTTTAGCGGGTCCGCGCCTTCATCCGGGTGAAAACTCAGGCCCGGGCCGCAGCGGGGACATGCGACCGGTTCCGCATGAAACCTCCTGTCCATCGGGTCGCGGTACTGTCTTTCGCATTCCGGGCACATGGGGAAGACAGACATCGATGTGTTTTGCCTGTCGTATGGTGTTTCCCTTACGATGCTGTAGCGGGGGCCGCAGTTTGTGCAGTTTATGAATGGATAGAGGTATCTTCTGTCGGAGGGCTCCGCCAGTTCCGCGAGACATTCGGGGCAGACGGACAAGTCGGGGCTCACGGGGCAGAACAGACCCTCGTCCGCGCTTTCGATAATCCTGAAGTCTCCGTATCCGGCAGGCGGCAGCGCGCTGCGCGTTATTCCGGTTATCATCGAGGCAGACGGGGCGCCGGCCTTAAGCCGCTCAATAAAATCCGCGGCCAGAAACTCCTCGCCTTCCACCTCTATGACTACGCCGGCCGTGGTGTTTTGGACCCATCCCGTGAGCCCCATGTCCCTCGCAAGCCTGAAAACGTAGGGCCTGAAACCCACCCCCTGCACGGTGCCGCTGACCCGCAAGACGATCCTCCCCAGACCCATACGGGTTATTTTACTTCAAATCGCCCGTCCCGGAAATCCATAAAAAGTGGGCGAAGGGGGCCGGTTTCGGTTAAAATTGATTTTATGGCATACATCGCCCAGACTGGTGACGCAGGATACTTCCCGGCACTCCGCAACAGGGACTTCAGGCTGCTCTGGATAGGGCAGGCGATATCATTCTCCGGCACCTGGATGCATGCCACGGCCCAGGGATGGCTCGTCTATTCCCTTACGAAGTCTCCCCTCTACCTGGGTATCGTCTCCGCCACGGCGGCCCTCCCCATAATGCTCTTTTCTCTTCTGGGCGGCGCCGTCGCCGACAGGTTCAGGAAAAGAAACCTCCTTATGCTCACGCAGGCACTCTCAACGTTGCCCGCCATGGCGATAGGGGTCCTGACACAGCTTGGGATGATCAGGGTCTGGGAGGTCATCCTGTTCGTCTTCCTGTTTGGAATGATAAACGCCTTCGACGTGCCCGCAAGACAGTCTTTCTATGCGGAGCTGGTCGGGAGGGACACCCTTCAGAGCGCGGTGGCCCTGAATTCCGTCGCGTTTAACGGGGCCCGGGTATCCGGGCCCGTGATTGCCGGCCTTACCATAGCATGGTTGGGGCTGCCCGCCTGCTTTTACCTGAACGCCCTTAGTTTCCTGGCGGTTGTACTGGCCCTTTATAAGATCCATGCCGGACGAAAGGCCGCCGCGCAGGACCAGAAAACGGGCCTGGCCCGGCAGATTTCCGAGGGTATGAGGTTTGTGGGGGGGGAGCCGGCCATACGGGCAACGCTGTCGATGGTGGGATTATTCAGCCTTTTCGCCATACCTTTTATAACGCTTTTGCCGGTATTTGCGGCGAAAGTGCTTGGTTCCGGGCCCAGGGGGTTTGGCATTCTCATGGGCTCCGCGGGCGCAGGTGCGCTTGTGGGGGCCGTAGGGCTTGCGATGAGGAGCGTGCCGGGGCCGAGGACATCTCTCATGCGGGCAAGCTCCATGGTGTTTCCGGCGTCGCTCTTTTTTTTCGCTCTATCGAAGAATTTTTATCTTTCATCCTTATGCCTGGTCATAGCCGGCTGGGGGCTTATAAGCTTTCTGGCCCTTGCCAACAGCTCCATACAACTGAAGACCTCGGACGTCCTGAGAGGCAGGGTTATGAGCGTATACACCCTCGTGTTCCTCGGGCTGGCGCCCTTCGGCAACCTCCTTATGGGCGGGGCGGCCGACCTCTTCGGCTCGCCCGATGCGCTGGCGGGGGCATCGGTCCTGTGCATGGGGGCGGGGCTTCTCATCGGCAGAAAACTGAAAGGACAGGCGGCATGATAATACTGGGCGTGGAGACCGCAACTATGCAAGGCGGGGTGGCAATCGTCGACCCGGAGGGGACTTTACTGGCCGAACTCAGGTTGAACGTGAGGACCACCCACTCGGAGAGGCTTCTGCCGGCGCTCCAATACCTGCTGGAACAGGCCGGGCTTGATATCGGGCAGATAGACCTCCTGGCCATATCCTCGGGCCCCGGTTCCTTCACGGGTCTTCGCGTGGGGCTTGGCATCGTCAAGGGGATTGCCTATGCCTTTCCCGGTAAAAAGGTGGTCGCCGTGCCGACACTGGAGGCGTTCGCATGGCGCCTTCCTTTCAGCGCGGCGCCTGTCTGCCCGCTGCTGGATGCGAGGAAGGGCGAGCTTTACGGGGGGATTTTCATCTGGAGGGACGATGGATTTCGCCGGCTGGCGCCCGAAGCCGTCCTTTCGCCCGAAAGGTGGATCCGGACCGCGGCGGAACTTTGCGGGCCGGGACGTGATAAAATCATTTTAATGGGAGAAGGAGCCCGCATTTACCGGGAGCAATTTTCAGCCGGCCTGGGGGAAAAGGCCCTTTTCGCGCCGCCGGATGCCATGTCGCCCAGCGCGGCCTGCGTGGCCTTTCTGGGCGCCAGGATGGCGATGGAAAACCGGTTTGCCGACCCCTCAGTGCTTGCGCCTTTCTACTTGAGAAAGTCCGAGGCGGAACTGAAATGGCAGTTGAAGAGCTAGTTATAGAGCAGATGGGCAGCCGCCACCTTGACGAGGTGCTCGCCATTGAAAAGAAATCCTACAGCACCCCATGGTCCGCCCTTTCCTTCAAAAACGAGATTTATAACCCCTATTCAATCGCCCTTGTCGCCATGCTGGGCGGGACGGTGGCGGGTTACATAATAGCCAATTACCGTTTTAACGAGGGGCACATACTCAACGTGACCGTCCACCCCGGACATGTACGGAAAAAAATAGGCACTCACCTCCTGGAACTGGTCGTGGATATGCTCAGGCAGAAACAGTGCAGGGTAGTCTACCTTGAAGTGAGGGCCTCAAACCTTGGCGCCAGGCACCTCTATGAACGGCTGGGTTTCCGAGAAGTGGGCAGGAGGAAATTCTACTATACGGATCCTTTTGAGGACGCAGTTCTGATGACCCTGGAGTTTTAGACCTTTTTACCGTCGGAAATTCTTACGACGTCTTCGAGCATCTCGATGAACCCGTGTTTGAGCTTTTTGCTGTGGAGCCTCCTGAAGAGCATCAGCAGTTTGGCCTCCTCGTTCAAAAGCCCCGCGTGCATTGCCTTCGACTCCCCGACCCTGAGAGGCTCTTCTTCCTCCAGGAACATGCTTACGGGCACGCCGAGGGCCCCTGATATCTGCTTCAGCCTCGAGAGGCTAAGTTTGTTTATCCCCTTTTCATATTTCTGCACCTGCTGATAGGACACTCCGATCTTGTCCGCAAGCTGCATCTGGGACATCCCGGAAGACTTCCTCATCTGCCTGATAAGCTCGCCAATCGCCTTTTCGCTTTTGAACATCTTTCTCCCCTTAAAGACTCGTCTTCTTAGTATACATTAATATACGTTAATATCAAAATACAGCCTGTGACCACGGTCACACAGCGCTTTTTTCGAATCCGGCCCGCTGCCACAGCCACCTTGTTGCAATACACAGCCCCTTCCGCCTCCTCAACTCCAGACGCCTCCCAGGACATAAGAGCATTCCGGACATTCGCCGTTTCCCGTGAGCCTCATGCTTCGTATAAAATATCCCGTCCTGGAGATGAGCATGGCCCCACAGGAGGGGCAATAAGTGTCCTCTCCGGCCTCCTCGGGGACATTGCCCATGTAAACGTGTTTCAGCCCGCTTCTAAAACCTATTTCCACGGCTTTCCTCAAGGTGGCGACAGGTGTTGGCGGCCTGTCCAGCAGCCTGTAGGCCGGATAGAACTGCGAGACGTGCCACGGCATGGAGGGGTCGACCGACACAAGGAAGCTCGCGATGTCCCCCAGGATGCGAGCGGAATCGTTCAGACCGGGGATTATGAGCGTGGTAACCTCCACCCATACCCCTTTTTCCTTCATGAGTCTTATCGTCTCCCTGACCGGGGCCGCCCTGGCGTGGCAGATGTCCCGGTAAAAACGCTCGTCGCCTTTCAGGTCTATGTTGTTGGCGTCCAGAAAGGCAGCGGCGGCGGCAGCGCTTTCGGGGGTCATGAAGCCGTTGCTGACAAAGACGTTTTTGATGCCGCGCTCCCGCGCGAGGCGGGCGCAGTCAAGGGCGAACTCCAGGAAAATGGTCGGCTCCGTGTAGGTGTAGGAAATACTCCGGCAGCCCTGCGCTGCCGCGGCTGAAACCACGTCTTCCGGCGTCGCCTGCCTGCCCGGGATTTCCACATCCGGCCTCTCCCGAGGAAACTGGGATATCTCATAATTCTGACAATGCTCGCACCTGAAATTGCATCCCACGGTGGCGATGGAAAAGGAACGCGAACCGGGAAGGAAATGAAAAAGGGGCTTTTTCTCAATAGGGTCCACATTCATGGCGGCCAGCTTCCCGTAAACGAGCGTGTAGAGCTTGCCGCCCCTGTTTTCCCTTACCGCGCAGATGCCCCTCTTGCCCTCCCCTATTACGCAGCGGTGCGCGCAGAGAAAGCAGCGGACCTTGCCGTCCTCGATCCCCTCATAAAACATTGCTTCCTTCATGTATTAAATTTTCATACCCCGCAGTCTCTGCTGCGGGGTTTCCCTATAGCTCCCTCCCCCGTTGAGGGGGGAGGTTAGGAGAGGGTGGCCGATTATATTCACCCTCCCCTTAATCCCCTCCCCTCAAGGGAGGGGAGACTTTAAGATACCCCGCCGTCTCTGCGGCGGGGAGGTTCATTTAGGAGTCCCCGCGCCCCCCGCGGGCGGAGTCGCCCGGCAATAAACTCATTGTTTTATTCTATCATTCCGGGTGTTTTTGTGTCTCGGCGGGATTTTGCCCGGGGCCTGTGTCAGACCCGCAAACCTGACGCAGGCCCTTTTGCCGGCTCCCGTCCTCGCGCCCTCTGCAAATGAGGGAATTTTAAAAGTGCGTTGTACGGAAATGGTATAATTGCACATGGAAACGGCTCCGGGCATATGCCCGTACTGCGGCCAACAGGAGGACATGTGCATCTGCCCCGGCTGAGAGCATATCTGCCCCCTGGACCTGGGGGAGCCCTTCTGCCCAATCTGCAAACCCGCTCCGTGACAACCTGTGAAAAAACCGGGACCCGGAAGACAAGATATAAATGGATAGCGAGCGTATTCTCCTGCGTACCGCAGGACTTGGGGACCGGCCCCCTTGCCACAGGTAATAGTGAAAATAGGATAAAATATTGTATGAAGTGGAAAGGGGAAAAGGCCTTTGTCATACTGGTCTTCCTAGCCCTATCATTCCTTCCTTCAGCCCATGCGGAGGCAAAACCGCGCGAGGTTGTCGTGATAACCTATGACGGAGTCATAAACCCGGTTGCATCCCAGTATATAGACGAAAATATAACGTATGCCAACGCCCGGGACGCGCAGGCGCTCATAGTGCAACTGGACACTCCCGGGGGGCTCGACAGCTCGATGCGCAGGATAATCAAGGCCATAAACCGGAGCGCCGTCCCCATTGTGACATACGTTGCCCCAAACGGGGCCAGGGCCGCCTCAGCCGGTGTGTTCATTACGCTCGCCTCACATGTTGCGGCGATGGCCCCGGAGACCAACATCGGCGCGGCCCATCCCGTCGAAATCGGCGGAAAATTAGGCAAGACGATGCAGGAAAAGGTGACAAATGACGCGGTGGCCTATATAAAGTCCATCGCCGCCCTCAGGGGCAGAAACCAGCAGTGGGCCGAGCAGGCCGTAAGGCAGAGCATCTCTTCCACCGCCTCCGAGGCGCTCGAAAACGGCGTAGTCAACCTTATTGCCCCCAACCTCGACAGCCTTTTGGAAAAACTGGATGGCTGGAAGACCGTCACGGTTTCAGGGCCGAGAGTGATCAGGACCCGCGGAGCGAAGGTGATCCTCCGCCCCATGGGATTCAGGCTGAAACTGTTGTCCATCATAAGCGACCCGAATGTGGCCTACATACTCATGCTGCTCGGTTTCTACGGGATCTTCTTTGAAATCCTGAGCCCCGGCGCGGTGCTGCCGGGGGTGATCGGGGCGATATCGCTCATCGTCGCCTTCTACTCTTTTCAGATGCTGCCGGTAAATTACGCCGGGTTTATTCTGGTCCTGCTTGCCATAGTCATGTTCGTGCTCGACGTAAAGATGGCTTCTCACGGGGCTCTCACCGTCGGCGGCATAATCTCGATGATAATAGGCTCCATGATGCTCTTTGAGACCGGAGGCCCGTTTCTGACGCTTTCCCTCTCCGTTGTAGTGCCGGCGGCGCTTATCACGGCGCTTTTCTTCTTTTTCACCGTCAGGCTGGCGGTAAAGGCGAGAAGGAGAAAACCGGTTACGGGCATCGAGGGGCTGAAAGGGGAAACCGGTGTCGCAAGCACGCCCGTGAACTCCGGGGGGATGGTGCGGGTCCATGGGGAGCTGTGGTCGGCCTGGTCCGAGGAGCCGGTCGGACAGGGCGAAGAGATAGAAGTGCTTCAGGTGGAGGGTCTCAGACTTAAGGTGAGAAAAGCGCAAAAACAAAAAGAATCGAGGGGGTAGTCAATGAATCTGGTCACGTCATCGGTCGTCGGGCTTCTCGCGGTCGTCATCGCCGTCATCTATTTTCTTTCCGCGGCGATAAAGATACTGAAGGAGTACGAGCGCGGGGTTGTATTCAGGCTGGGAAGGGTCATACCCGTAAAGGGCCCCGGCCTGGTCGTCATATGGCCGATAATCGACAAGCTGGTCCGCGTCGGTCTGAGGACTGTTACCATGGACGTACCTTCGCAGGACGTCATAACCAAGGACAACATCACCGTGAAGGTAAACGCCGTCGTCTACTTCAGGGTGATCGATCCCATCAAGGCAATAACGGACGTGGAGGACTTCTTTTACGCCACCAGCCAGATAGCCCAGACGAGCCTCAGGAGCATACTTGGCCAGGGCCAGCTCGACGACCTGCTGTCGAAACGTGAAGAGCTGAACGCAGCCCTGCAGAAGGTCATAGATACCCAGACAGAGCCGTGGGGCGTCAAGGTGACGGCCGTAGAGGTCAAGAACGTGGACATCCCGCAGGAGATGCTCCGCGCAATCGCCAGGCAGGCAGAGGCGGAAAGGGAAAGAAGGGCGAAGGTCATAAACGCGGAAGGCGAATTTCAGGCGTCGCAGAGACTCTCCGAGGCGGCGGACATCATGTCCCGTAACCCGATCACCCTTCAGCTCAGGTATCTGCAGACCCTCGCCGAGATAGCGTCCGACAAGAGCTCAACAACCGTATTTCCCATCCCGATAGACATACTGAAACCATTTTATGACATGGCCAAAAAAGGATGAAATTGCGGGTTTCAAGCGGACCCTTTATGCCCTGGGAGGCCCTTCCCCAATCGGCCTCTCCGGGGCCGCGCACGGGGCGTGGGCTGCCGCTCGATACGGGTTTTATCTCCATCAGATGGGGCATGCCTTCTTCGGGGCGTCGCTTGCCGTTTTCCTCTGTTATCTCATCAGAAAGAAACTGACGGGCGGGCGCGGATGGCTCTACATAGCCATCTCCGCCTGCGCCCTCATTCTCTGGAACATATTTTCGATCCTGGGGCTGCATAATCTGAACGGTCCCGTCCTGGCGGCCTCGGCCTTTTTCCTGTATCTTGGAATCAGGTGGCACTGGAAGACGCTCGAAGAGGAGGTCCGGGATTGATTATCGACATCGCCGCGGGCGCGCTCGCGATTATCTTCACGTTGGCGGGCCTGCGCCTTTCCGTCAAGCTCGTGCGCAGGCAGCCCTACAACATATTCTGGCTCTATTTCGTCTGGTTTGCTTCCTTCCTGGCGGTGATGGTTTTCTCCTGGGCGCTGGAACGCATCGCCGGATACGGGCTGTTGCCGGGCGGGCGGAAGGCGGAAGACCTGTGGAGCGCCATAGCCCCTTACAGCGCCGGCCTGGAGACATTCAGCTGCGTGCTGGCCGGCGGGCTCAGCCTCTTTTTCATCGCGGCAAACAATCTCTATCAGGAGATGTCTATGGACAAAAAGAGGCTCTCGGAGATGAACGCGGAGCTTGCGAGCATGAATGCCGAGCTTGAGGGCGTGGCAGCGGAACGCTCCCTGAACCTGATGGCCCTGCGGGTGGCTGACAGGGTAAGAAACCCGGCCACCATAATAGGGGCCATCGTGCTTCGGCTTTTCAACTCGCCGGATTTGTCCGAGCCGGTGCGAAAAAAGCTGATGGATGTAAGGGAGGCCTCGGACCGGCTGGACGTGATTGTACGGGAGTACGAAGAGATATTGAAAAGCAAACAAAAATTGTTCAAAGTCGAGGACTTAAACGTGATAGTCAGGGAAACGCTGCTTGCCTTCGACGGCAGGCTGAAGGAAAGAGATGTCACCATCAAGCCGGCGCTTTTCCCGGCGCCGCTTTATTTCTACGCCGTGCGCCATCTGATACGCATTGCCCTTGTCCATCTGCTGCGAAACGCCATTGAAGTCTCCCCGAGGGGAAGCGACGTTGCCATCCGAACGGGCCTTTCGGAGAAGCGCATATTCATTTCCATAAGTGACCTGGGCCCGGGCATAAACCCGTCGGACCTGGAAAGGATATTTGATCTTTTTTACAGCACGAAGGGGCGGCTTGGCACCGGACTGCCGATGGTAAAACAGATTGTGGACGAGCACGGAGGCCGGATAAAGGCGGAGAGCTCCGGCAAAGGCTCGGTTTTTACAGCCTATTTCCCGGCCGGGTGGCTCGAGTTTGCCGCCTCACCATCTAAGAAGGGCGGAGGCCCAGGTGAGCCCTCCCCCGAAGGCCTCGAGTAGGACATAATCGCCGCTTTTTACCCTGCCGGACCTTACGGCCTCGTCCAGCGCTATGGGGATTGAGGCGGCCGAGGTGTTGCCGAGCCTGTCGATATTGACCGCCACCTTGTCTATCGGGATGCCAAGCCTCTCGGCGGTCGCCCTAATTATCCTCAGGTTGGCCTGATGAGGCACAAAAAGCGAGATATCCGAGGGGGTCAGACCGGCCGCCCCGAGGGTGTTTCTGACAAGGCTCTCGAGCGTCTTTACCGCTATTTTGAAGGTCTCGTTGCCGCTCATCTGAAGGCAGTGCAGCCTGTTTTTCAGGGTATCTTCGGAAGCCGGCCTCCTTGAGCCTCCAGCCGGTATCATGAGCAGGTCGCCCATATTCCCATCGGCATAGATGTTCACCGAGATAATTCGGCTTTGAAAAGTCTCATCCGATGCCGGCCCCAAAAGGGCAGCGCCCGCTCCGTCCCCGAAAAGCACGCAGGTGGAGCGGTCCTGCCAGTTTGTGACCCTTGAGAGGACTTCCGAGCCGACCACAAGCACATTAAGGCACTTCCCGCTTCTGATGAAGGAATCGGCCACGGAAAGGGCATAGATGAAACCGGAACATGCCGCGTTCACATCGAAGGCGGCAGCCCTTGACGCGCCAAGTTTGCTCTGCAGCACACAGGCTGCGGATGGCACGAAGGTATCCGGCGTCACGGTGGCCACTATTATCAGGTCCAGGTCCGCGGCCTTTACGCCCCCTGCCTTAAGCGCCCGTTTGGACGCCTTCAGGGCAAGGTCGGAGCAGGCCTCCGCAGGGCCTGCAATGCGCCGCTCCCTGATGCCTGTGCGCGTGGTTATCCACTCGTCGCTCGTGTCGACCATCTTTTCGAGATCGAGGTTCGTGAGCCTTTTTCTGGGGACGTAAGAGCCTGTGGCCCTTATTCTAGCCGGCGGCAAGGGAATTGCCTTTCACAGGCAGGGTGTTCCTGTTTATCTCTTCCCTGATTATTTCGTGCGTCTTTTTCATGGAAAATTCGGCCGCCACCTTTATGGCGTTTTTGATGGCCTTGGCGGTGGAGCGCCCGTGGCTTATGATGCAGGTGCCGTTAATTCCAAGAAGGGGGGAGCCACCCTGCTCGGCGTAATCGGTCTTCTTCTTGAAGCCCTTCAGGGCGTTTTTTATGAAGAGATAGCCCAGCCGCCCGGTCGGCAGACCGGCGATCTCCTGTTTGAGCATCTTTATGACGGTCTCGGCAAGCCCCTCGCTGGTCTTCAGGACTATATTGCCGATAAACCCGTCGCAGACCACAACGTCCGCCTCCCCGGCGAAAATGTCCTTGCCCTCTACGTTTCCGATGAAATTAAGGTTGGTCGACTGAAGGAGCTTGAATGATTCCTTAGTCAGTTCGTTGCCCTTGCCCTCCTCCTCCCCGATGGAGAGGATGGCCACCTTCGGGGCTGGCCTGCCCAGTATGTGCTTCGCATAGGCGTTGCCCATGAAGGCGAACTGCAGTAGGTTAACGGGGCTGCAGTCGACATTGGCCCCGGCGTCTATGAGGACAAAGGGTTTTTTGAAAGTAGGCATTATGGTGGCGATTGCCGGCCTGTCCACGCCGGCCGAGGCCCCGAGCACTATACGGGCAAGCGCCATCATGGCGCCGGAGTGGCCCGCGCTCACAACGGCATCGGCCTCACCGGACTTGACGAGGTCCACTGCCCGCCGGATGGAGGAGTTTTTCTTCTTCCTTATCGCGGCCAGCGGGGGTTCCCCCATTCCTATCGCCTCGGGGGCATGCATTATCTTTGTCCGGAGCGGGGGGAAATTCTTGTCCTGAAGCTCCTTGGCCACAGCGCGCTCATCCCCCACGAGCACGACCTCCATGTCCCCGTATTCGTTCAGGGCCTCGACCGCGCCCTCGACTATCGCCGAGGGCGCGTGGTCTCCGCCCATTGCGTCCAGTGCGATTCTCATCCCTCTTTTTCGACTGTCTCGAGGATCTTCCGTTTGTTATAAGTACCGCAGCCCGGGCAGACCCTGTGAGGCATCCGGGGCTCGCCGCACTCCGGGCAGGCCACCAGTTGCGGGATTTCGCCCTTCCAGTTGGCCCTGCGCTTGTCTCTGCGGCTCCTCGTGTGCCTGTGTGTCGGATTAGCCATTTCCGCTCCTTTCCAATCGCGTGATGTTCTGGTTACTTATCCTTAAAATATGTGTTCAGCCCCTGGCCGCCCTTCAGGCCTTCGGGTCCTTGTCCGGCCGGACAGAGACAACCCTCCACGTTAAGGTCCCGGCCGCAGCGGGGGCATATGCCCTTGCACACATCACTGCAGAGCACCTTTATGGGCATGGAGAGTATCAACTGCTCGGCCGCTATCACGTCGGTATCGAGCTCATCCGCCTTGTAGAAGCCGGTGTCAAGCTCCTCCTCCGCCAGCTCGGGGGACTCCCCTGCGATCTCCTCAACGGGACGGTATACGAGGTCGACCGGCACCGCGACATCGCGGCTGAACTCGCGCAGGCAGCGGCTGCAGACAAGCTCCATCCTGGCGGAGATATTGCCTCGCACCATCACCTCAGGCCCGGCCTTGTCCACATGGATTTCCACCGTGGCTGGCGTATCGTGTTCATTTATTCTGAGGGAGGCGGTTTCATGCACATCCAGCCCCTCTTCCGGTATTTCTGAAACCTTTATCTTCATAAGCCGGCCTTCCTGTTTTAATCTTACATGATATAGGCACGAAGCGGGTTATGTCAACCTGAATCCCGTGTCCGGGCCTGCGTCAGATTTGCCGGCCGGCGCGCCCTTCTCCGGATGGCGTCCGGCGGGCGTCCAGCCTGTCAAAACAGAACCGCCTGGGGGCAAGGCGGGCGGAATGGGGTTTTTGAGGACGGGGCTGGTGCGGGCCTGATTATCTCTTAATATCGAAATCTTTCCGGATGTATTCCGGGTTCAGGTAAATGACCTTGCCTTCGAAGAATATCTCGTTATCCTTTTGCGCCCTGTTTACTAATCTTGTCACGGTTTCACGGGCTATGCCGGTCATGTCGGCAATGTTCTGGTGCGTCAGCTTGATATCGAGCCTTATCCCCTTGTCCTCTTCCCTGCCGTACATGTTGGCCAGCATGATAAACAGCATCCTTATCCTCTGGGCGGCGTTGTTGAAACTAAGTATCTGTATCCTCTCATAGGCCTCCCGCAGGCGGGAACACAGGATTCTCAGGAGCTGGACGATAAACTTGTTCTGGACGAGAAGGAGCGTGTAGAAATCCTTTTTGGAGATGATGGCGACGTTCGAGTTTTCGATGGCGACCACCGTGGCCGGGACGGTCTTGCCGTCTATGAGGGACATCTCTCCGAAGAAATCCCCCGATTTATGAAAAGCGATTATCGTCTCCTTGCCGTCCTCGGTGACCTGCACGACCTTGACCTTGCCGGAAAGTATCATATACATGAATTCATTGGTATCCTGCTCCTGCAGGATCACGTCATTTTTCCTGAATTTTTTCAGTGAAAAGCTGCCGCTGACAAGCGAGATTTCCTCGTCCGTCATGGAGGAAAATAAATCTATGCTCTTAAGCTGAAGGAAGTCCACTCTACCTTTATAATACCCTAAAAACCGGTTTGTCAAGGGTTTTTGCACTCAAGCGCCTCCAGTGCCGGGAGAAAAACCCGGCGCTCGTAATTAAGGGGGGGCTTCGGAAAGCCCCCCCGTGCCCGATATCTTATTCCCGATATCAGGAAGTCCTAATTGGTGACAAAACTGCTGACCTGGCTTGAGACCTGCTGGCCGGTATTGTCTGTCGCCACTACCTTCCAGTAGTACGTCGTGTTGCCGGACAGGCCGGATACCGTGTAGGAGTCGAAATTATTGGCCGTGCCTGTCGCCGCACTGCCCGAGCCGGCCTGCGAACCACCCCCTCCCCCGCATGACACAAGGAACATGGCAGACAGGAGAGCGGCGGCCAGAAGAAGCAGGAGCCTTTTCCTTCTCAGGAACCCGCCTGAAACCACGATTCCGAAGAGGAAGACCCCCGCCACGCCCGCGTAGGCGTTGTTCTTGTTCTGGGCCGATGCCACCTGTACGCTTGTGCTGTCCGTAAACTGGCTGTTTTTGCTGAGCAGGAGCGAATAGCTGAGGCCGCTGTCGCCGTCAGGGTTATCCCACTGGAATGTTACGGTTGTCCCCGTGGTCGAACCGTTTGCCGGGGATACCGGCACGGGCGGCGTCATTGTCGCCGAGGCGGAAGAGTCCCCCGTCCGGGTGGGTATGCCGCTCAATGTTTTCCAGAGCCCCCCGGTGTGTCCCGCCCCGTCATTGGCATAGGTGGGGCTGACTCCGAACTCGGCGGCTATCA
>JAKAHV010000062.1 GCA_021825295.1 Nitrospirota bacterium | reverse complement strand
CAGACTCCGTGGCAAGCTGATTTTTCAACTTGCTTAACCCCAAATAACCCTTGACAAAAATCACAGTTGCTCAAGGGAGGGGAGATAACAGCCCCCGCCCTCTCAACCCTGTGCCCCTGCCATCTTCCTCAGGAAAAAATATTTTAACCCATACTAAACCCTGAAGAGCCAAAACTTTTTCAGCAGCCTGTTAGTTAGTAGGCGGGGACCTCTTTTCTGCCCTGCCTGGGCAAAACGGCTATGCCCGATGCGTCTATGTGGCAGCGGAACCTGTCCCTGTCCGGATCGTAGCCGATTGTTTCGTCCTTCTCTATCAGGTTCATTTTATCTATGACCGCGTTTTTCAGCCTCGCGCCGCGTTTGATGACGCAGCGGTCCATGATTATGCAGTCATCTATCGTCACCCCCGGCTCAATTCTCACGCCGCTTCTGATAAACGAGTTCCTGATGGTGGCGCTCTCTATCATGCAGCCGTCGGCGATGACGCTGTTGGTAATCTCCCCGCTCAGGATTTTCGTGGCCGGCCCCTCATAAAAGGCCGGATGTATCGGCCAGAAGTTGTTGAAGGAATCGAACCTGGGTTCCGGCCCGAGCATGTCCATGTGGGCGTCGTAGTATGACCTTATAGTCCCGACGTCTCTCCAGTAGCCGGTTTCCTCATAGGGCTTCATGTCCGGGATGACGTTCGAGGAGAAATCGTAGGCGAAGACCCTGCCCTTATCCAGCGAGGCGGGCAGTATATGAGTGCCGAAATCATGCTGTCTTTTTGCCTGAGCCTCCACGAGGGCCCTGGTGAGAAAATCCCTGCTGAAGATGTAATTGCCCATGGAGACGTAGGCCCGGCCCGGGTCGGTGGCCATCGGTTTGGGTTCCTTGGGCTTCTCCTGGAAGGAAATAATCCTCTGGCCGGCGTCCGCCACGATGACGCCGAAGCTCGATGCCTCCCTTAGGGGCACCGGTCTGGCCGCAACCGTTATATCGGCATTTTTCGCAAGGTGGAAATCTATCATCTGCCTTATGTCCATGCGGTAGACGTGGTCCGCGCCGAATATGATGACAAGCTCCGGGTTGAGCTGGTTTATGAATGCCAGGTTCTGAAAGACCGCATCCGCCGTCCCCTGGAACCACTCCGGTCCCATCCGCATCTGCGGCGGCACAACCGCGACAAAATGCTCGCGCATGACCGATGAGAGCACCCAGTTATGTCTTACGTGCTCGATCAGGGACTGGGACTTGTATTGGACCAGCAGGTATATGGAGTATATCCTCGAGTTTATAAGGTTGCTCAGGGCGAAATCCACGATCCTGTATCTGCCGCCGAACGGGACGGACGGCTTCGACCTCATTGCGGTAAGCGGGAAGAGGCGCTCGCCTTTCCCGCCGGCCAGAACAAACGCGAGCGATGTCGGATGTGCCATGTCTTTCTTCCCCGGATGGCCTTTACGCCCCTTTTCCCTGAAAAGGGGTTTTTTTATAAAGACCTCCGGGAAGGTCTCTCCTTGTTTTTAATTTTTGAAGGCGGTTAAAGACTGGAAACCCTGCCTTTACAGGCTCAATTATACCACAGGGCCCTATTGATACCACAGGGCTTTATCCGCGGGGACGCTCCAGTGGATAAGGTCGTACCATATGCCGATTGGCGCTTGCTTCACACCCTTGAACCTCCTGTTCAAAACGGGCAGGGCATCGGGCACATACAGGAAGGTGTAGGGCTGGTCCCAGGCGAGTATCGCATGGAGTTTTTGATAAATGGCCTTTCTCTTGCCGATATCGAAGGTGCTCCGGCCTTCTTCGAGAAGCCGGTCGACCTCCGGATTCCTGTAGGATATGAAGTTGAACTCCCCCTCTTTTGTCTGCGAGGAATCGAATATCTGGTAGAGGTCCGGGTCCCTCGACAGTGACCAGCCCATCAGCACCGCCTCGAAGCGTTTCTTGTCCACGAAGTCATGAAGCATGGCCTGCCACTCGTAGACCTTTATATGCGCGGTGACCCCGACTTTCTTCAGGTCCTCCTTTATTATCTGCGCGGCCAGCAGCCGCTCGGTGTTGCCCTGGTTTGTAATAATGGTGAAGCTGAAGGGGACCCCGTTTTTCTGGAGCACGCCGTTTTTAAGCGTCCAGCCAGCCTCGCGGAAAAGCTCAAGTGAGCGGGCGGGGTCGTAGGCGGGGTCTTTTACGTGCGGGTTATAGGCCCAGGAGCCCGGCAGAAAAGGCCCCGTGCAGACCCTGCCGTAGCCCATGAGCACCCCTTTTATGATGGATTGCCTGTCTATCGCATGGGAAAGCGCCCTTCTTATCCTGACGTCCCTGAACCTGGGGTCAAGCAGGTTCCAGCCCAGATAGGTGAACGCAAACGCGGGATAGCGGAAACGCTGGAAGTACCTGTTGAAAAATCCGGAGCGGGACACAAGCTTGTACTGGGCCGGCGAAAGATCCATGTAGTCGATTCCCCCGAATTTAAGCTCCAGGAACATCGTGGCCATATCCGGGATGATCCTCATTATGAACCTCTTTATGCCGGGCCTGCCCTCAAAATAGCCGTTGAAGGCCTCCAGTTCTATCCTCTGCCCCGTTATCCATCGTTTGAGCTTGTAGGGACCGGTGCCGACCGGGTGCCTTGAAAACCTCTCGGCGGAGACGTCCTGGCCCTCAAGGATATGCCTGGGTAATATGCCCATGCCCCACGACTCGAGGGCCGGCGCGAAGGGTTTCCTGTAATATACCTTTACGGTATAGGGGTCCGGCGCCTCCACTTTTTCCACGGGGCCATAATTGCTGGAATAAGGAGTCGGGACCTTCGGATCGGTGACGGTATCGTAAGTGAACAGAACGTCAGCGGACGTGAAA
Source organism: Nitrospirota bacterium (assembly GCA_021825295.1). GTDB lineage: Bacteria > Nitrospirota > Thermodesulfovibrionia > Thermodesulfovibrionales > JdFR-88 > JAJYGJ01. The sequence goes on along the minus strand of JAKAHV010000062.1, from coordinate 2,662 downwards.
TTCCTGCCGTCCTGCCATTTTACCCCGTGCCTTAAGTGGAAGACGACCTCCAGGCCGCCCTTTTTTATCTGCCAGCTCCTGGCGAGGTCCGGCGCGATTTTCAGGTTTTTGTCGTATTTGGTGAGCCCGTTGAAGATAAGGTCGCTTATCTGGGCCGAAGCCGAATCACTGGCCAGAAGCGGAAGGAGCCTTCTTGCGTCCGCAAGCGAGCCCACCACTATCGCATCCGGCATGCGGATATGCGGGGCCCTCTGGCAGGAAGGCAGGAGCAAAAGGGCGCATAGGACCGCTGTCAGAAAAAAAGCGGAAAGGTTTCCAGGCCGCCTCGGAAAGGAAAACAACGCAAAGCTACTTTCCGGCTGGGGGAACGTTCCTGGGCGGCTGAGGCGTAAAAGGCATCTGGCGCACCGGCATCCGCCCCGCTGAAGAGGATTTAAGGACAGAGCCTCCCCCCCTCAGGGACGCCAGCGTGAGCACCATCGATGTTACCATGAACAGGGCCGCGAAGACCGTGGTGAGCTTGCCCAGGAAGGTCGCCGCTCCCCGGCTGCCAAACAACGTCTGGCTCGACCCGCCGAAGGCAGCGCCAAGCTCCGCTCCCCTTCCGCCCTGGATCAATACGATGAAGATAAGAAAAACACAGATAAGAACATGCAGTATTGAAACAACAATGGTCATTTCTATCCTTTCTTGAACATCACGAGCCTTGAAAAGCTCTCCGGATCGAGGCTTGCCCCGCCCACCAACGCCCCGTCCACGTCCGGGCACGCCATTATCTCATCAACATTTTCGGGTTTCACACTGCCCCCGTATAGTATCCTCACGTCGCCGGCTATCTCCCCGCCGTAAATCTCTTTTATGACGGAGCGTATGAAGACATGGGCCTCTTCAGCCTGATCGGGAGTTGCCGTCACCCCGGTCCCGATGGCCCAGACCGGCTCATACGCGAACACGATATTCCCGAAGTCGGCCTCCTCAAACTCCAGCAGCGCCTCTGAGACCTGCCTCTTGACAACATCGAAGGTCCGGCCCGTATTTCTTTCCTCAAGGGTCTCGCCCACACAGATTATTACGCCCAGGCCGGCCCTGACGGCGGCCCTGGCCTTTTTGTTCACAAGGCTGTCGGTCTCATGGAAGTACTGCCTCCGCTCCGAATGCCCGGCGATGGCGAAGCTGCAGCCGGCGTCCTTTATCATTCCCGTGGAGACCTCGCCGGTGTAGGCGCCTTTCTCTTCGTAAAAGACATCCTGGGCGGCAACAAATATGTCGGCCCTTTGCGCCGTCCTGAGCGCGCCCGCCACGGCGCTTATGGCGGTAAACGGCGGCGCGATGAGAATGTCGACATCCGCCGCGTTCCTCACCGCGGGCACGAACCGCTTGACGTAGTCGACCGCCTCCGGGATAGTCTTGTGCATCTTCCAGTTGGCTGCTATCAGAGGTTTCCGCATTCTAAGAATTTAAAGGGAAAAAGACCCAAATGTCAAGTTTTTTCGGTAATGCATCAGTTTGGCAATGCAGAGCGGGGCAGAAGGCGGATGGGAGTTGACACCGCAGGCGATGAGGAGGACAATCTGCTACTGATGAGAGGGATCCCGGCAAAACTCATTTTCATGTTGGCAGCGGCAGCGACCCTCGTGCCCGCGATTCCCCCTGAAGCCGCGGCAAGCGGCGCCTATCCATACGGCCCCGGAGACACGGTAATCGGCACGCCTCGGACACATACCATAAAAAAAAGAGACACCCTCATAGAGCTGGCGCCAAAATTCGACGTGGGTTATAACGAGATAACCGATGCCAACCCGGGGGTTGACCCCTGGGTGCCGGACCCCGGCACTGTCATAAACATCCCCGCCTTCAGGGTCCTGCCGAACGCGCCGCACTGCGGCATCGTGGTAAACCTGGCCGAGATGAGGCTCTACTACTATCTCGGCGGCCGGCTCGTGATCACCTATCCAATCGGTATCGGCATGCAGGGGTTCGGCACGCCCGCCGGCGTTTACAGGGTGGTACAGAAGATCAGAAACCCGGCGTGGAACGTGCCGCCCGATATAAGGAAACAGGACCCGGAGCTTCCCCCCGTCATACCCCCCGGCAACAATAACCCGATGGGGCATTTCGCCCTGAGGCTCACGCGTCCGACATATCTCATTCACGGCACAAACAAACCTTTTTGCGTCGGTCTCAGGGCGAGCCACGGGTGCATAAGGCTCTACAACAGGGACATTGCACAGCTCTTCCGGCTGGTCCGGGAAAACACACCGGTCACGATAATATACCAGCCCGTAAAGGTGGGGGTTCGAAACGGCGTGATTTACGTGGAGGCGCACAGGGACTATCTGCACAGGGAGCCGGACCCGCTTGATGTAATAGGGTCCCGGCAGATGGTTGAAAACTCCTTCCATACGATAGATATGAGAAAGCTCAGGCGGGCGCTCAAAGAGCGCACCGGGATGCCGGTTGCCATAATGAAGGCGCGCAGGCCCCACTATCTGACAAAGACTGAGCCATCCTGTAAATGAACCTCCCCGCCGCAGAGACGGCGGGGTATCTTAAAGTCTCCCCTCCCTTGAGCAACTGTGATTTTTGTCAAGGGTTATTTGGGGTTAAGCAAGTTGAAAAATCAGCTTGCCACGGAGTCTGGTTTTTAACAATGGCATTAAGA
>JAKAHV010000040.1 GCA_021825295.1 Nitrospirota bacterium | reverse complement strand
CGGGATCTGTTGTCCCAAGGGGAGAACGGTCTGCCACACCCTTAATTAAGTTCATAGCAAGTTTCCTCTCGTATAAACACTCCGTCTCCTATCATACAAGGGGAGAGGCAGGGAGAGGGTGCTTAATTATGCTAAAGAGCTGAGAACCCATTCCACCTCCCCTTCATCCCCTCCCCTCAAGGGAGGGGAATCAAGGAATAAAAAAGGGGCGGGCTGTGGAAAATTTGCCCATGATTATCAGAAGTTACACGGGTACAGTAAAGCTTGCTGTTAACATAAGCCTGATTTTTAAAGCAGTGTTTCAAGTGGGACGGGCGGATCAGAAGTAGCTGTTATATTGTGTAATGAACACGTCGTAGCCTTCGCCGGCGAGCTTCGATGCCACGGGGCCTGCGGCCTTTTCACTATTGAATTTGCCGATATTTACCCTGTAGAGGACCCTGCCGCCCCCCCCTGACACCCTGCTCAGATAGACATCGTCATAATTCATCTCCAGGATGGACCTGAGCCTGAGGGCGTTTGACAGCTCATCGAAGGAGCCCACCTGGATAGTAAAGGGGCCTGGGCCCGACGTCAACTCGTATCGCACGGGTTTGATATAGGAGCGGTCCCTGCCGATCACCTGATAGCTCACCCAGCCGGACCCATGCCCTATGAGGCCGATGTCGAGCGCGGCCTGATAGGAGAGATCAAGGCATCTGCCGCGCTTGAAGGGCCCCCTGTCGTCTACTGTTACGGTGGTTGAAGCTCCGGTTGAAAGATTTGTGACTTTTAGCAAAGTCCCGAAGGGCAGGGCCGGGTTGGCCGCGGTCCTGTCGTTCCTGTGGTATACCCTGCCGGAGGCCGTCGGCCGCCCGATGAATTCATTGCCGTACCAGCTTGCCATGCAGGTGTTTACCCCGGCCACTTTTTTGGGAGTGATGGTAGCGCATCCGCTTATGACGAGGAGGGCGGCAGCAGCGAGCAGAAGCAAAAAGGAGACGCTTTTTCTAGAACCTGTCTCAAAATCGATTCCGAAGCGAAAAAGAGAGGAAATTGCAGCAGACAAGGAGGAAAAGGGAAATCGCCCGGAGGCGCAGCAGAGCTGCGTTGAGGACGATTTTACCTTTGACGACGCCGAATGACGCGATTTCAGCCTTTTGCAGCCGGAAGCTATTTTGAGACAGGTTCTATAGTATGTAGCGGCTGAGGTCCTCATCTTCCACGATTTCAGAAAGCTTTTCATCCACATAATGCTTGTCTATGACGAGCGCGCCCGCCTGTTTTTCCGGGGCCTCAAAGGAAATGTCCTCCAGCAGTTTTTCCAGCACCGTGTGGAGACGTCTCGCCCCGATGTTCTCCGTCTTCTCGTTCACCGAGGCCGCGATCCCGGCAATCTCGTCGACGGCGTCGTCCTTGAATTCTATCTCCATGCTCTCCGTGGCCAGAAGGGCGCAATACTGCTTCAGAAGCGCGTTATGGGGCTCCTTCAGTATCCTTATGAAATCCTCTTTTTCAAGCGGGTCAAGCTCCACCCTTATTGGGAACCTGCCCTGCAGCTCCGGGATCAGATCGGAGGGTTTCGCCGTATGGAAGGCGCCGGCCGCGATAAAAAGTATGTGCTCCGTCTTCACCGGGCCATACTTGGTGCTGACAGTCGAGCCTTCGACAATGGGCAGCAGGTCCCTCTGGACGCCCTCGCGCGAGACGTCCGGACCGTAGCCGGCGCCCTTTACGGCTATCTTGTCTATCTCGTCGATAAAGACGATCCCGGACTGCTCGACCCTTTCCACCGCTTCCCGGCCCACCTTGTCCATGTCTATGAGTTTGTTTGCCTCTTCGTCGGCAAGTATGCCAAGGGCCTCCGTCACTTTGACCTTCCTCTTTTTTGTCTTCTCGGGCAGGAAGCTTCCGAGCATGTCCTTGAGATTTACCTCCAGCTCCTCAAGGCCCACGTTGGAGACGATCCCGAACGGCATGGCCTTCTCGCGCACCTCTATCTCCACGTACCTCTCGTCCATCCTGCCTTCCCTGAGCTGCTGGCGGAGCTTGTCCCTGGTCTCCCGGTGTCTTTTCCTCTCCTCCTCGGTCTCAGGCGCGCCGCGCAGGCCCCTTGCCATGGGCAGCAGTATCTCGATCAGCCTGTCTTCGGCCAACTGGCGCGCGCGTTCCATCACCTTTTGTATGTGCTCCGTGCGCACCATGTTCAGGGAGGTCTCGGTCAGGTCCCGGATCATCGATTCCACGTCGCGGCCCACGTAGCCCACTTCGGTGAATTTTGACGCCTCCACTTTGATGAAGGGAGCGTTTACAAGCCTGGCCAGACGCCGGGCGATCTCCGTTTTGCCTACACCCGTGGGTCCTATCATTATGATGTTCTTGGGCAGCACCTCGTCCTTTAGCTCCGGGGAGAGCCGCTGTCTGCGCCACCTGTTTCGAAGAGCGATAGCCACCGCGCGCTTCGCCTTTTCCTGGCCGATAATGTAGTTGCCAAGTTCTTCTACTATTGCCCTTGGCGTAAGGTCGTCCATTTCACAGTTCCTCTATCAGTATCTGGTCGTTTGTATATACGCAGATCGAGGAGGCTATCTTCATCGATCTTTCGACTATCTCTCTTGCCCCAAGCTCCGTGTTCTCCAGAAGGGCCTGGGCCGCAGCCTTCGCATAAGTCCCGCCGGAGCCGATCGCGGCTATCCCCATCTCCGGATCTATTACATCGCCCGTGCCAGACAGTATAAACGTGTGCTCCGCATCGGCCACTATAAGCAGGGCCTCCAGCCGCCTCAGCACGCGGTCCGTCCGCCAGTCCTTCGCGAGGTCGACGGCCGATTTGACTATGTTTCCCCGATACGACTGGACTTTTTCCTCGAATTTCTCAAAGAGGGTGAGGGCGTCAGCCGTGGCGCCGGCAAAACCCGCCAGGATGCGATTGTCGTAAAGCTTCCTTATCTTCCTTGCATTGTGCTTGAGCACCGTGTCGCCGAGCGTTATCTGCCCGTCGCAGCCGATGCAGACCTTTGCGCCGCGCCTGACGCAGACAACCGTTGTACCCTTAAACAAAGCAGGCCCTCCATATTTTCTTAACCGGAAAAATCTTTTATGACGCCGCCGGTAAGGAAACCCTTCAATTCGTCTTGATAATATATCATAAAGGCCATCTTTATTTTAACCTTATTCCGGATTGTTTTTCACGAAGGTTTAACTTGCAATCGCCGGCGGCTTGCTGCCGGGTGATTCTCTCGGGGAGGGCGCTCGATCCAAATTCCCCGGCCCCCATGTCCCGCAATGTCCGGCAATGCGCGATTCCGAAAAGCCACCGGAGATTGCAAACTCGCTTGACAATGTACATTCCAGGTGGTAAATCTGTAACTGGATAGACGGTTTTCCGCATAGACAGGAATGCCGCATTTGGAGACCATCAGGCCGGCCGTCAAAATATAACTACAGGCGGATATACCGGGTATCATATTATGCCATTGAAATTCCCTGCACCAAACCGCAGTCCCGCGCTTCGCTGGACAATGCAAGGAACTTTTTCCATTTTCGCTCGCTTGATCCTGCGCGATCGCGGGACAATAGCCCTCAATCCATTTATCCTGATGCTGGCCGTGCTGTTTTCATTTGCCGGCAGCGCCCCGGGGGCCGTCAACCATGCCGTGTACCTGGAGGTGGCGCAGTGCCTGAAGTGTCATCCAAGGGCATTGCCCACGCACCCGTTATACGTCGCGGCCAAAACGCCCGAGGGGTGGCCGGCCGGACCCGGGGGACAGATGGTCTGCCGTACATGCCATGACTGCTCCGGCGCAAACTGCGTTTTGAGAAGACCCATGCCCGGCCTTTGCAAGGCCTGCCACGACTGCAAGCAGGGGATGGCCTGTGTGATAAACTCGGCGCACATCGGAAATTCCGGCGACATCGAGGCGAAGATCAGCGACTGCGCCGCTTGCCATAACCGTCTCAAGGGCCGGCTCCAGATGAGGGCCGAGGACCACCCGGTGAACGTCTATTACATGGACAACACGAACTCAAAATTAAAAAAGATCACGGACAAAAGGGTGGTTATCGTGGGCGGCAAGGTGACATGCCTTTCATGCCACGACCCCTATAACGACGAAAGCACCAGACTGGTCATGTCCAACAAGGACAGCGCACTTTGCCTCGTCTGCCACAACATGTGAATCCGAAAATGGGGTTACAGGCAGAGTTACAGGCGCTTTACCTTGCGGGAAAAGGGCCTCATAAGAAGCCATCCCCAGAGACAGAGATTTTCACAAATATCAAGCAGTAAGAGACAAGGGAGAAAGACCGGCAGGGGCCTGCTCAACCTTGAAACAGGGCTTTAAAAACCTTTCCTCCCTTGATGAAAAGCTTCACAGAACAGGCATAACTATTGATAGATAAAGAATAAAAAACTTACCGCGCCGCGCCCGGCAAACCCGATTCAGCTTTCAAGAAATTTTACATAATATACATTATCAGACATTTTAAATTAACCATGCCTGTTGAAAAACTGTTGTTAACCGGGAGCGCGCCAACACTTGTTCCTTGCCTGTTATGAATTTGTCCGGGACTGGTCAGCTTTTGTGCAGCAGAATTTTATTTAAGAATCAAGTGATTAAGACCGAATTACGGGCCTTCCGATGGCCATGCCCTCTTTTTGGCCCACAATCTCCACATTCACAAGGCTTCCGGCGGCGGCACCCCCCGCAAACCCTGCGTATTCGTGCGGAATGAAAACCTTTACATAATTGCCGGTAATTCCGAAATACCCTAAACCCCCTTCCGCGACTCCGGAACGCCCGGCTGCGTCTTCGCCCTTTTCGATCAGGACGCCAAGCACCTCGCCCCTGAGCCCCCGGATGAAAGAGCGTTTCTTTTCCGCGGCCAGCTCCCTCAGGATTTCAGAACGTCTCCTCTTTATCGTGCCGTCAACAGCATCACTTAAATTTGCGGCCTCAGTGCCCGGCCGGGGGGAATACATAAATACGTGCATGTAGGTAAACGGAAGCCCCCTCAGGACCGAAACCGTCCCTTCAAACTCCGCATCCCCCTCGCCTGGAAACCCCACTATAACGTCCGTGCCAAGCCCGAGAGAGGCCAAACCCTCAACCAGTTTATTAACTTTTCTTACAAAACTAGCTGAATCATAATGTCTTTTCATTAATTTAAGGATCCTGTCATTCCCGCTTTGCAGGGGCAGATGGAGGTGTCTTGCCAGCCGTCCGCCTTTTAGCAGGTCAAGGAGCCTTTCATCCACCTCATTTATCTCGAGGGAGCTGAGCCTGAGCCTTGGGACATCGGTTTCAGCCAGTATCTTTTCAAGAAGCCACGATAGGCACGGCCGGTCCGCACCCGTTTTGGCCAGGTCCCTGCCGTAGAGCCCCAGGTGAATGCCCGTAAGCACCACCTCCTTGTATCCGCTCTCGACAGCCCGGCGCACCCGGAAGACAACCTCCGCCGGGCTCACGCTCCTTGCCTTGCCCCGGGCCTTCCACACTATGCAATAGCTGCAGGAATAATCGCATCCGTCCTGGATTTTCAGAAAATACCTGCTCCGGCTTGCCCGTTCACCCCCTAAATCTAAAGCATTACCTGAAATTTGCCCTGTTATCATATTGATAATAGAATCTTTTTTGCTATTTGCAACGACCTCTGAAACGCCGTTCATGTCCCTGACCGCCTGGGGATTCAACTCGGAATAACAACCGGTCACTATCAGCCGGGCGCCGGTCCGGGCCGCCTTTCTTATGAGCTGTCTGGACTGGTAATCGCTTTTTGCGGTTACCGAGCAGGTATTTATGATGCAGATTTCGGGATTTTCATCGAGGCCGACGATGCTTGCCGATTTATTGTCTCTGAGGGCCGTTTCGATGCTGAGCAGCTCAGACTGGTTTACCTTGCACCCCAGCGTGAGGAGGGCCACTTTCATCGCTATTCATTCCTTCCTTCAGGGTGCCGGCAGTTCACCTTCCAGCGAATGCCTCCTGCCCCTTATGATTTTAAGCGCCACGGTGTCCCCGGCCGACAAGACCATGGAGGGGTCCGCGCTGAAATTCACGATCTTGTTGGTCCGGGTCCTCCCGGAGAGGCAGTTTTTATTCTTTTCATCCGGACCCTCGACCATTACCTCCTCGATCGAGCCCTCAAGCGCCATGTTTTTCCTGAGCGTTATCTCGTCCTGAAGGGCGAGTATTTCCTCCAGTCTTCCGGCGGAAACCTCAGCCGGCAGGCGGCCGGGGAATTTCGAGGCGGGGGTGCCCGGCCTTGCCGAGTACTTGAACGCGAATATCCCGTCAAACTCTATGCGTCTCAGGGCAGCCATGGTGGCCCTGTGGTCTTCTTCCGTCTCTCCCGGGAAACCGGCTATGATGTCGGTAGTTATGGAGATGCCCGGCAGGCGGCCGCGCAAGCGGTCGATCTTGTCCATGTAATCCGCAAGGATGTAGCGCCGGTTCATGCGCGCAAGCACCGCATCGGAGCCGGACTGAAGCGGCAGATGGATATGCTCGCAGAGCTTTTCGAGCCCGCCTACCGCCTCGATAAGCCCTTCTGAGAGGTCCCTGGGATGGGAGGTCACGAAGCGGATGCGTTTGATCCCGCCGACGCGGTCCGCCATTTCGAGCAGGCCGGGGAAACCGGTATCGCCTGCCGGGCTTCTGTAGGAGTTGACGTTTTGTCCAAGCAGGGTCACCTCCCGGAACCCGTCCTCCGCCAGGCGCCGCATCTCATCCAAGATGCTGCCCGCGGGCCGGCATACCTCCCTGCCCCTTGTGAATGGCACGATGCAGTACGTGCAGAAATTGTCGCACCCGTACATGATGGAGACCCAGGCCCCGGGCTTCTTCTTCCGCGCGGCCGGCAGCTCCATGGATGCAAGCCCGGGGTTTTCGCCGATGTTGACGTCTATATCGGGGCCAGGCCCGCCATTGTCCAGGCCGCCCGGCTGCGCTTCCCGCTCCAGCAGGATTCTGCCTATGGAATGGCCGAGCGAATGAATATTCTGCGGCCCGGCTATGCAGTCGACAAACGGCGCCCTACGGAGCAGCTCCCGGCCCATCTGCTGGGCAACGCAGCCCGCGACTGCGATCTTCAGGCCGGGCCTCTGCCTTTTGAGCCTCTTCAGCCTGCCAAGTTCGCTGAAAAATTTCTGCTCGGCCTTCTCCCTTATGCTGCAGGTGTTGAAGATGATGATGTCGGCCTTGTCCCTGTCACCATCCTGGACCTCCGAAAAGCCGTTTTCGGAGAGGACCCCGGATATCTTTTCAGAATCATGGAAGTTCATCTGGCAGCCGAAAGTCCTGATATAAAATTTCTTTTTCTCTTTTTCCATGGCCCGTTCAGATAATTATCCCAGATAAACAGCAGGCAAATCAAACGGCCGCACTTCGCAGCCTCTCTGCGTAAGGTGGGCGGGGCAAGACGGGGCATCTGCCTGTTCCTTCCGATCAGCGCGCGGTTCCGGACGTAAACAGACAGCTCTTTTTAAGTAGCCGTCAGGGCGAATATCAAGCCATTGTTAAGATGCGGCCCGCCGTGATCCGTCCGCTCTTCGCTTTTCTCCAGAAACAGGCAGATGCCAGCCCCGCAAATCTGAAGCACTCGCAAGAATGATGCGAGCAATGCTCTCAGCCGCTTTCCGCCACGGCCCGTATTACCAAACGGGACGCTTGCCGGAAATTCGACAGTGCATCAGTTTGTTTGGTTATGCAAGCCGGCAGAGGGCGGATTGAGCGACATGGCTTTTTTTCGTTTTTTCACGCGGATGCCGGCGAAGTGTAGCGGCCGCATCTCCGGCTGTCTGAGCCTTCGGGGAGGCTACCCCGAAGGCGAGTTTCGGAGATGCAGCGGAGCGAGGCCATGCAGCGGCAGAAAAAAAGCCGGGAAAAGCGAAATCGCCATCGTCCGGCAAACCAAACTGGACGTTTGGGAAATTCGGTATGTATCCCATAGAAACAAAGGCCCGGCGCGATCTGGGAAGTTGTATCTTTACGTTACATATGGCATGACGTCCAAACGGCCGGAAAACTGCCGCCATCACGCGTCTGCCATCTTCGATAATGCCATTTTTCATATGTGCCGGGCCGTTTTGCGGCCTGCCGCGGCGCCGTCCTTTCTCTTAATGGCACATGGTTTGCTTGTTCATGTTCAGGTGACGTTTAAGCTTTCGGGCAAAAATCGCTCAATAAAAAAATAAAAATTGTCATTCAAGGAGAAATCGTGATGTCCGTCAAGAGCATTTCAAGCCGTCCCCTGCCCGCCCTGGCACTGGCCGCCATTTTATTGATGTGCATCGTTTCATGCGCAAGCCAGATACGCCCGGATCAGGTGCTTATGAAAAATCCAGGCAACGAGAATCCCCTGGTGGAGAAATACAACATGAAGATCGCCGCGGGCGGGCTGCGGAACCCGGCCGGCCCGGGCCTGTCAAAGGATTACAGGATCGGCCCGGAGGACCTGCTTGATGTAAGCGTATTTGAGGTGAAGGAGATGACGAGCGAGGTGAGGGTAAACGGCAACGGCTACATCCGCCTGCCCCTGGCCGGGCAGATCAAGGCGGGCGGGCTCACGTCCACGCAGCTTGAAAACCTCATCGCAAAGAGGCTTGACCGCTATCTGCAGGAGCCGACCGTGAGCGTATTCATCAAGGAATACAGAAGCCAGCCGATCTCGGTGCTTGGCGCCGTAAAGAGCCCGAAGATCTATTATGTCACGGGGCAGATGTGCCTTCTGGACGTGCTTTCGATGGCGGGCGGCCTCACCGCGGACGCCGGCAACGTCTGCATAGTGCAGAACGCGACCGGCAAAGCCCCCCGGAAACAGACTGTAGTGAACCTGGAGCAGCTCCTCTCGAAAGGACATACGGAGCTTAATATCCCGATACACTCGGGGGACATCGTGAATGTGCCCACGGGGGGAGTGTTTTTCGTCGACGGCGCAGTCAGCGCCCCGGGCTCGTTTCCACTGAAAGGCGAGACCACGGTCACCCAGGCCATATCCATGGCCAAGGGGTTGTCATTCGAGGCGGTCAAGTCGGACATCAAGATATACCGGGACGCCGGGGCCGGCAGGAAGGTCATAGCGGTCAATTACGACTCCATCCTGGCGGGCAAAAGCAAAGACATAAGGCTCAGGGACAAGGACATAGTCATAGTGCCAAAAAGCGGTTTCAAATCCTTCGTCAAAGGCATCACAACCTACATCGGACTGGGCCCTTTCGGGCTCGGCAGATCGGGTCTCTAATCCAATCCGGAGCGGCGAAATGGACATTTCAAACGAAGACCAGGACAAGCGATTCGAGATGCAGCGCTACGAGTTAAAACCGTATGAGCCATCGGCGCTGTCAACGCAACAGATAAGATTCGAGGACTTCACCCCTCCGGAGGAGGCCCACCTCAGGGATTACCTTGGCGTGATACTGCGCAGGAAATGGGCCGTCATCCTCTTTTTTGTCTCGGTCGTAGCCGCTGTCACAATCTCCAGTTTCGTGATGAGGCCCCTTTACAAGGCCACCGCCGTCATCCGGATAGACAAGGAGACCCCGAACGTCTACACGTTCAAGGACGTCCAGGGGACCGCTCTGCCGGACGCCGAATACTATGAGACGCAGTACAAGATGCTCAAGAGCCGCGCCCTTGCCAGGATGACCATTGACCGCATGGGGCTTTACAACAACCCCCTCTTCAATCCCTCGCATGGCGGAGGCTCGCTCCTTGCGTCAATCAGGGGCTCCCTGGCGGGGCTCATCCCCTTTCTGGGGCGGGGAAACGGCGCCCCCGCCCAGGCGCCCGCCGCGCGGCCAAACGACGGTGAATACCGGTCCCTGGTGGACAAATTCATCGGGATGCTCGATATCCTGCCAGTAAAAAAATCCCAGCTCGTGGACGTCTCCTTTATCTCCCCAAGCCCGGAGCTCGCCAGGCTTGCGGCAAATGCTGTCGCCCACACCTACATAGACTTCAACATCGACAGGAGGCTTGATGCCTCCAGGGAGGCCAAGCACGTGCTTGAAAAGCAGATAAACGTCCTGAAGGCCAAGGTGGAGAACTCGGAGGCGGCGCTTAACGACTACGCCCAGAAAAACCAGATGCTCATCGTCGACGACAAGGACGACAAGCAAAACATCCTGGTCCAGAAACTCACGGACATATCCGGTGCGCTCAGCGCCTCGATAACGAACCGGATAAAGGCCGAGGCCCTGGACAATGAACTGAGGAGGACCGGCGATGAAAACCCGGTCATCATGAATGACCCGCTGATCCAGGAGCTGAAAAAGAATTACGCCTCGCTTGAGTCCGAATACTACAACCTGCTCAGGATTTACAAGCCGGACTTCCCGAGGATGCAGCGCATCAAAAGCCAGATGGACGCGATCTCACGCAGGATCGGCAGGGAAAGGAAAAACGTCATCAGGTCCATGGATTCGCAGTACAAGACCGACCTCACCAGGGAGAAATACCTGAGCATGGAGTACGAAAGGCAGAAACAGGGCATTCTGGACTACCAGAGGAAAAACACCCAGTACCAGATACTGAAAAGGGACGTGGATGCAAACAGGGACCTCTACAACAGCCTGCTGCAGAGACTCAAGGAGGTGAGCGTTTCGGCCACCCGGACGACAACCAACATACAGGTGCTGGACGAGGCCGAGTTGCCGGAGACCCCCTATAAACCCAACAAACCCATGAACATCCTGCTTGCGGTTGTCTTCGGCCTCGGGGGCGGCGTGGGGCTTGCCTTCTTCATGGAATATTTCGACAACACCTTCAAGAACACGCATGAAATAGAAAAATCCACGAACCTGCCCACCCTGGGGATGATACCCATGCAAAAGCTGCCGGACGCAACCAGGCGGCCGTTCATCGCCTATTCCAGGAGCAGAAGCCCCGTGGCCGAGGCCTTCCGCTCCATAGGCACATTCATACTGCTGTCGTCTTCGTCGAAACCGCCCAAGACCATCCTCGTGACAAGCCCGGGCGAAAAAGAGGGCAAGACGACCATCTGCATCAACACCGCCATGGCCCTGGCGGAGACGATGGGCAACGGCATCATAATAGACGCCGACCTGCGGAAGCCGAAGCTCCACCACTCCTTCGACATTGAAAACACCGTGGGGCTTTCAACATTCCTCTCAGGCAACATCGAGTTCGAGGAAGGGCTCATCAGGAAGACCAATATAAACGGGCTGAGCATAATCACTTCCGGGCCGCTCGCGCCAAACCCCTCGGAGCTGATCGTCTCCAGGCGGATGAAAGACCTGCTGGAGGCGCTCTATACGATATACGATTTCGTGATCATCGACTCGGCCCCAATCATGGGCATGCCCGACAGCCTCTACCTGAGCAGCATAGTGGACGGCTCGGTCATGGTCATAAAGGCCGGGCAGACCACCAGGCAAATCCTCTCCGAGACAAAGAAGATATACAGAAACATCAACGCGAAAATACTGGGTGTCGTGCTCAACGGCATAAAGGAAAGCGACCTCAGGTACAACTACTATTCCACTTATTACTCATCCTATTTCAAAGAAGGATAAACGGGGATGGACGAAAAAAGTCCAGCCGGCGGGGCCAGGTTCAAGGCCGCCGCACGGCTCATCCGCGGGATTTCAATTTCCCGCGGGCCGGAACCGGACGGGGTTTATGAAAACGGCGTTTATTCATACGGGATTATCGCCGGGGCCTTGAAAGACCAGGCGCTCGCAAGGACGATATCCGAGGCCGCCGGAATCCCGCACGAAAAAGTCCTGCCGGCCGCGCAAAGGATAATCGAGCTTCTGCTCTGGAACAGGCAGGACAACCCCTTTACCTCGCTCGGCCTCTCCCCCTTCGCCACGATCGAGGAGATTCACAGCAGGTGGCAAAGCCTTATTGCAATCTACCACCCGGACAGGCACGGGGGCGACCCCCGAAGCGAGGAGATAGCCAAGAAGCTGAACGAGGCCTACAGGAGGGCCTGCCAGATAAAATCCAGCCCGCGCAAGGCCCGGCACGCCATAATCCCCGCCGCCACGGCCACCCGGGACCGGCCGGAAAGCTCCGCGGGCGGGTCAAAAACAAAAATCCGGGAGAAACTTGTCACGCGGGCAATCGCCCTCGCCGCCGCCGCGCTGCTTCTTCTTTTTTCCCTTCTCCTGCTGATCGGCGGGCGCGGCAAGGCTCCATCTTTGACCCTTGGAGAAAAACAAGTTTTGCGCGCGCGGCAAGGCGTCCTGAACCCCGGCCCCTAAAGACCCTCCCCGCATGTTCCCGGCAGGCGGCAGCTCAATGTGTTAAAAGCAAGGAGTATGCGGCGCTCCATCCGCAGCCTTTCCTCCGGAATCGGCGCGGGGCACAATTGCTCCGCCATGGAAATGGCCTGGGCCCGGTCAGGGATAACGGAAAGATCCTCGGAGACGAGTTCGCCTGTTTCAGTCTTCAGGACCCTGGAATAATCGGAGCTTGTGACGACGGAGATGGGGATGCCCCCCAATACGCGGCTGAAGGCAAGTATATGCCTCTCGATCGATTCCAGTGCGGACAGCGCGCACTTTATGGCCACAATTCTCCTGCCGCCGGCTTTGATGATAAAGTCCACGGAACATTGCTCATTTTGACCGGTGGTGGGCGAAAACACCTCGAAAGGGACGTCGACCTCTATCTCCTGCTCCTGATAACCCTTCCGCGTTGTCAAAAACTCATAGACGTTTTCACGGATGAACCCCGTCATCATGACGTTCTTGCGCTCCTCATCCCGGAGCTTGTCAAGTATCATTTTCTCGCGCTCTTCCATGTGAAAATTATACAATCCCCGGTATTTTTATTCCAATCATACTCTGAGGGGGTAATGTCTCAGTTTGATTTGCCGGTCAATGGCGCTTTTCGCTTTTTTGGGCTTCTTTTCTGCCGCTGCATGGCCTCGCTCCGCTGCATCTCCGAAACTCGCCTTCGGGGACTGGCCCCTGGGGGCTGGCCCCCTTCGGCTCAGACAGCCGGAGATGCTGCCGCTACGCTTCGCCGGCATCGGCGCGAAAAAACGAAAATAAGCCATGCCGCTCAATGCGCCATCGCCCGCCGACTGGCAGTTGCCGCAAATTTGCAACCAGCGGGCCGGCCCGTAAAAATCCCGAAATCCTTGAAAATTTAAGGAAAAAAATATTATTCTAAAACCATACTCCCATGAGCAAACTGGAAAAATTAAGAAAAGGCATCGACAGGATAGACCAGGAAATCCTCAAGCTGCTCAATGAGAGGGCCTCAGCCGCCATAGAGATAGGGAAGGAAAAAAGGGGGCAAAACGCCGCCTGCTACTCCCCGGAGCGTGAAAAAGAGGTGCTTGAGAACGTTGCCCGGCTGAACCAGGGGCCGCTTTCCACCGAAGCGCTGAAGGGCCTTTACCGGGAGATCATGTCCGCGTCACGCTCTCTGGAAGGGCCCCTCAAGGTGGCGTATTTCGGGCCGTTGGCCACATTCACTCACATGGCCGCCATAAGACATTTCGGCTCCTCGGCCGATTTCATACCCGCGGACAGCATCAAAAACGTCTTCGAAGAGGTCGACTCCGGCAGGACCGGCTTCGGGGTGGTGCCCATAGAAAATTCAAACGAGGGGGTCGTGAATTACACGCTCGATGTGTTCGTGGATTCAGACCTTAAAATCGCGGGCGAAATAATGCTGGAGATCTCCCAAAACCTGCTGTCCAAAAGCGGAGAGCCGGGAAAGGTGAAGCGCATCTACTCCTTTCTGCCGGCCACCGCGCAGTGCAAAGGGTGGCTTGAGAAGAACATGCCCGCCGTCCAGGTGATAGAGGCTTCGAGCACCGCCAAGGCCGCCGAGATCGCCTCCAGGGACGATGAGGCCGCGGCAATCGCAAGCGAGGCGGCCGCAAAACTCTACAACCTGAAATTCGTCGCCAGGGACATCCAGGACGGCAAGCATAATTTCACGCGTTTCCTCGTCATAAGCAGGGATCATCCGAAGAGGACCGGCAGGGACAAGACCTCCATCATGTTCTCGATAAAGGACCGGCCCGGGGCGCTCTTCGACATACTCTCCCCTCTCAGAAAGGCAGGCATAAATCTCACGAAGATAGAGTCCCGTCCGTCGAAGCGAAAGGCGTGGGAATATATATTTTTCACGGATATGCAGGGACATATAGAAGACAAGCCGCTGAAGAAGGCCATAGAGAGAATAAAGCGGGACTGCCTGTACCTGAAGATACTGGGCTCCTACCCGATGGTGGACGATGATAAAGGCGCCTGAGCACGTACTGAAGGTCAATGCCTATGTTCCTGGCAAGCCGGTGGAAGAACTGGAGAGGGAGCTTGGCGTCAGAAACCCGGTGAAGCTCGCCTCAAACGAAAACCCGCTTGGCCCGTCCCCCCTTGCCCTTGAGGCCATCGCCCGGGCCGGCCAGTCCCTGAACAGATACCCGGACGGCGGCGGATATTACCTGAAGATGGCGCTCTCCCGGCGGCTGGGAATAGACCCGGGCTGGATCATCCTGGGAAACGGCTCAAACGAGCTTATCGATATCGCGGTCAGGACTTTTATGGTCCCGGGCGACGAGGCCGTAATGGCCGCGCCGTCATTTGTCGTATATTCGATGTCGGTGGGAATCACCGGCGGCAAGGCCGTCCAGATCCCCCTGCGGGATTTCAGGCACGATTTGCCCGCGATGCACGGCGCCGTGGGTCCGAAGACCAGGATGCTTTTCATCGCTAACCCAAATAACCCTACGGGGACTATAAATTACAAGGCGGAATACGACCGTCTCTTTTCCGGCATCCCGGAGGACGTCCTCGTGGTGATAGACGAGGCTTATATTGAATACGTAAGCCATCCGGATTACCCGGACAGCATGAGATACCTGCTTGAAGGCAAAAACGTGC
Source organism: Nitrospirota bacterium (assembly GCA_021825295.1). Taxonomy (GTDB): domain Bacteria; phylum Nitrospirota; class Thermodesulfovibrionia; order Thermodesulfovibrionales; family JdFR-88; genus JAJYGJ01. The sequence goes on along the minus strand of JAKAHV010000040.1, from coordinate 10,755 downwards.
TCATACTGAGGACTTTTTCAAAGATATACGGGCTTGCCGGCCTCAGGGTCGGCTACGGCATAAGCAAACCGGGCATCCTGGCGCAGATGGAGAGGGTCCGGGCGCCGTTCAACACCAACAGCATAGGCCAGGCCGCCGCCATCCGCGCCCTCGAGGACGAGGCCCACCTTGCAAAATCCAGGGCCGTCAACGAGGAGGGCAAGAGCCTGCTTTACAGGGAGCTCTCCGCGATGGGAATGGACTATGTAAAGACGGAGGCCAATTTCATATATATGCGCGTGGACGATGCCCAGGCGCTTTTTAACGCCCTGCTTAAGGCCGGGGTCATAATAAGGCCGATGGGCGGCAAGGCTGTCCGCGTCACAATAGGGCTTGCCGGGGAAAACATGAGATTCATAGACGCGCTTAAGGCGGTTTTAAAAACCGGTCAGCCGAAAATTTGAAAATAAAAATCAGAAAATAAAAAATTAAAAATTCATTTCTGGAGGATGGACTTGGATATAATCGTGCTTAAGCCAGACGCAACGGATGAGGAGATCAGGCACATAATCAAAAAACTGGAGGGGCTGGGGCTGGCCGCCCATCTGTCCAAGGGGACCGAGAGGACCGTCATCGGCGTCATCGGTGACACCTCGAAGGTGACGGAGGAGACGGATGACGGTTTTCGTGCAATCCCCGGCGTTGAGAGCGTCATGCGCATACTGAAACCGTTCAAGCTCGCCAGCCGGGAGTTCAAGAAAACGCCGACAATCATAAAGGTCGGCGATACGGCCATAGGCGGCAGGAAGATATGCGTCATCGCGGGGCCCTGCTCCGTCGAGAGCAAGGCGATGATGATCGAGACCGCAAAACAGGTGAAAAAGGCCGGGGCAAGCTTTCTGAGGGGCGGCGCCTTCAAGCCGCGCACCTCGCCCTACTCTTTTCAGGGGCTTGGCGAGGAGGGCCTGAAATACCTGGATGCCTCCAGGCAGAAGACGGGGCTGCCGATCGTGACGGAGCTGATGGACCCCAGGGACATCGAGGCCGTGGAAAAGTACTCGGACATAATACAGATAGGCACAAGGAACATGCAGAATTTCAGGCTCCTTCTGGAAGTGGGCCAGAGCCGCAAGCCCGTTTTGCTCAAGCGCGGGCTTGCCGCCACCATCAAGGAATGGCTCATGTCGGCCGAATACATCATGAGCCGGGGCAACCACAACGTCATAATGTGCGAAAGGGGAATCCGGACGTTCGAGACATCCACCAGGAACACCCTTGACCTGAGCGCCGTACCCGTGCTGAAGAAACTCACCCATCTTCCCGTGGTCGTGGACCCGAGCCACGGCGTCGGGGTGCTAGATCACATACCGGCAATGGCCAAGGCCGCGGTGGCGGCCGGCGCCGACGGCCTTCTCATAGAGGTCCACCCCAACCCGGAAGAGGCCCTCTCGGACGGCGAGCAGTCATTGAAGCCGGAGATGTTCAAAAAGCTGATGAAAGAGCTGGCGCCCGTGGCGAAGGCCGTGGGAAGGGAAATTTAAAAAAAGCGCTCCGGCTTTTTGGACTGAAGACCACGGACAAATGCTTTTCAGAAAAACAGCAATACTGGGTGTCGGGCTTTTGGGGGGCTCTCTTGCGCTCGCGCTGAGGAAAAAAGGGCTGACAGAGGAGATATCCGGCTTCGGGCGGAGCGCGGAGAACCTTGAAAAGGCAAAGGCAAGAGGGATAATAGACTCCTGCCATCCAAATGACCCCGCGGGCGCGGCGGCAGGCGCGGACCTCGTTGTCCTCGCGACTCCCGTGGGCGCTTTCACGCAGATTGCAAAGGCCATAAAAAATTCCCTGAAGGAAGGCTCCGTCCAGACGGACCTGGGCAGCCTGAAAGGCAGGCTCGTTTACGATTTGCAGGAGATATGGCCGCGTTATGTGGGCTGCCACCCCATCGCCGGCGGAGAGCGCGCTGGCATCGGGGCGGCCTCGGAGCGCATCTTTGAGGGATCCAGGTGCATCATCACAAAGACCGGGAAATCGGACGCTGAGGCTGCGGACATGCTGGCCGGCCTCTGGAGCGCGGCCGGCTGCAGGGTCGAATTCATGGACCCCTTCGTGCACGATGAGGTCTACGCGCTCGTGAGCCACCTGCCGCACCTCGTTGCGTACGCGCTCGTAAATACCGTGGGCGACGCGAATGGCGATTTGATAGAGTTCGCGGGCAACGGGTTTAAGGACTCCACCCGCATAGCCATGAGTTCCCCGGAGCTTTGGCGCGATGTCTGCCAGTTAAACAGGGACAATCTCCTGAGGTTCATTGGCTCATTTAAAAAAAACCTGGAGCGGATCGAGGCATTCATAGGAAACCGGCAGCCCGGAGAGCTTGAGAGGGAATTCGATTCCGCCAGGAGGCTGAGGAGCCGGCTTGAAAATGAAAATGAAAATGAAAGTAACCGTTGAGCCGAAGGGCCCCCTCAGGGGGGAGCTTGTTCCGCCGGCGGACAAATCCATCTCCCACAGGGCCGCGATACTGGCCGGCATTGCGGACGGCAAAAGCATCATCAGAAATTACCTGGAGGCCGCGGACACATCATCCACGCTTGCCGCGATGATTGCGCTTGGGGCGGAGGCGGAAATTGTAAAAAAAGGCGGCAGCAAAGGCAGGACCGTTGTCATCAGGGGCAGGGGACTGCACGGCTTAAAAGAGCCCGGTGCGGTGCTGGACTGCGGAAACTCCGGCACCACCATGCGTCTTCTGGCCGGCCTTCTAAGCGGGAATCCTTTTTATTCGGTCATGGCCGGCGATGAATCCCTCAGTTGCAGGCCGATGGGAAGGGTAATCGTGCCGCTTAAGCGCATGGGGGCCCGGATCATGGCCAGGCAGGAGGACAAATACCCGCCGGTTTCGATCAGGGGGGGCGGCCTAAAGGGGATAAGCTATGAAATGCCCGTCGCCTCCGCCCAGGTCAAATCGGCGCTGCTTCTGGCCGGGCTTTACGCGGAGGGCAAGACCGTCATAACCGAGCCCTTCGCATCGAGGGACCACACGGAGAGGATGCTTTCCGGCCTCGGCGCCGCGGTTGAAACAAAACGGGGCGCAGGAGGGAGAAACACAATAAAACTGACCCCGCCGGAGGGGCCTCTAAAACCCTTCGAGCTTGAGGTGCCAGGGGATTTCTCCAGCGCTGCGTTTTTCATAATAGGCGCCCTGATAACCGGGAAATCGGAACTCCTCATAAAAAACGTCGGCATCAACCCCAGGCGGACCGGGCTTCTGAGCGTGCTTGAAAGGATGGGCGCGGGCATCGGGCTTGAAAACAAAAGGGAGGTCTCCGGCGAGCCCGTGGCCGATATCCATGTGAAACACCACGGGGCGCTGTCTCCCTTCAGGCTGGGGGGAAAAGAGATCCCCCTCCTCGTGGACGAGGTCCCTGTGCTCTGCGTTGCCGCGGCCATGGCGCAGGGCACCAGCCGTATAAGCGGGGCCGGCGAGCTTCGGGTGAAGGAGTCCGACAGGATATCGGCGATGGCGGAGGGGCTCAGGCGCATGGGCATACGGGTTGAGGAGGCAAAGGACGGCCTGAGCATCGAGGGCGGCCCTATGACCGGGGCCGGGATAGAGAGCATGGGAGACCACAGGATCGCCATGGCCTTCTCCATAGCCGCGCTTGCCGCCCGGGGGAAAACCAGAATAGACGGCGCGGAGGCCGTGGGCATTTCCTATCCCGGCTTTTTCAGCACCTTAAGGAGGCTTTTAAGATAAATGATGAAAGTGGATCATCCTCCCCTGATCCCCTCCATTCCTGGAGGGGATTTTCACCGAAGGCAAAAGCCTGCCTTTAGTGAAACCCTCTCCCTAAAAAGGGAGAGGGTTGGGAGAGGGTGTAAATTAATATAATTAGTGGGTAAAGTAATAGCCATAGATGGCCCCTTGAAAAAGAGGCTTTTAATTGGGTAAGGTCGTGGCCATAGATGGCCCCTCCGGGGCGGGTAAAAGCACTGTGGCAAAGGCCCTGGCCCAGGCGCTCGGTTTTGATTATCTGGATACCGGCGCGCTTTACAGGACGGCCGCCCTCGCGCTGCTGAAAAAGGGAATTACGCCGGAGGCAGGCGACGGGAAAATAAAGGCGGCGCTTGAAGGCGATGGCGGCGTGTCGATAGAATTCAAAAAAGGCAGGGTTTTCCTGGACGGCGCGGATGTCTCGGACGAGATAAGGACGAAGGAAGCGGGCCATTATTCCTCCGTATTTTCGGCCAGGAAGCCCGTGAGGGATTTCCTGCTGCCGCTCCAGAGGAAGCTCGGGGAAGAGAAAAACCTGGTTGCCGAGGGCAGGGACATGGCGACCGTAGTGTTCCCCCGCGCGTGGAAAAAATTCTATCTTGACGCCTCGCTTGAGGAAAGGGCCAGAAGGAGATATGACCAATTAACGGCCGCGGGCAGGAATATTTCAAGGAAGGACGCGGTGGAAGACGTGGCCGTGCGCGACAGGCGGGACTCTTCCAGGGAGCTTGCGCCCCTGAGAAGGAGCCCCGGGGCCCTTTATCTGGACACTACCGGCATTCCGCTGGAGGAGGTCATCAGGCGTCTGCTGGAATCCGTAAAGGGGACGCAATAGGAAGGTGAGCAGCTACTACATATTCAGGGAGATCTTCGATCTCTATTTCAGGGTCTATAACAGGCTGGAGGTGCAGGGAAGGCAGTACATGCCGCGCGGGGGGGGCCTGATAGTTGTCTCAAATCATTCAAGTTACCTGGACCCGCTCGTGCTGGGTAGCGCGGTCAGCAGGCGGATGACCTACCTTGCCAAGAAGGAGCTTTTCAGCATGCCTGTCGTAGGCACGTTCGTAAAGAGCTTTTCAGTGCCCGTGGACAGGGATAAAACATCCCACGCGGTAATCAAGGAGCTGGTGAGGCGCCTGTGTCTTGGAGAGGCGGTGGCAATGTTCCCGGCGGGCGAAAGAGACAAGACGGGAGACGGCGCGGGGGCAGGCTTCAAGCGCGGGCTCGGCCTGCTGGCCAGGCTCTCGAAGGCGAGCGTGCTGCCGGCCTACATTGAAGGGACGGACAAATCGCTGCCAGTGGGGGGGAAATTCCCCAAACCCGCGAAAATATCGGTCCGGTTCGCGCCCTGCCTGAAGCCGCTGGCCGGCGGGGCGGACGCCGGGGAGATGGTCCTCATGGCCATGGAGAGCATAAACGGGCTTAAAAATAAAATAAAAACAAATTAAAAATCGGAAAACAGAAAACACATGAAACTGGTAATCGCGAAAAGCGCCGGCTTCTGCTTCGGGGTAAAAAGGGCCATAAACAAGGCCTTCGAGGTGGCCAAGGCCGACAGCAACGTCTTTACTCTTGGGCCGATAATACATAGCCCGCAGGTGATAGAGGCGCTGGCCGCCCAGGGTGTGTGCGTAGCCAGGGACATTGCGGAACTGAAGCGGGCCAACGCAAAAAAGGTGATCATAAGGACGCACGGCATATCGCTGGAGGACATGAGCAGGCTGCAGCAGGAAGGGTTCGAGGTGATGGACCTGACATGCCCCTATGTCAAAAAAGCGCAGCATTATGCTAAACTTCTTAAGGAAGAAGGCTACCAGGTAGTCATTCTGGGCGATATCGAGCACCCCGAAGTAATCGGCCTTAAGAGCTATGCCGGAAAAGACGCCTGGGTGGTGAAGGACGCGGAGGGCCTTCCCAAAGAGATAAAAAGCAAGGTCGGTCTTATCGTGCAGACCACCCAGCCTATAGAAGCCCTGAAGAGGCTTATATCGAAGATAGTTGAGCAAACAAGGCAGATGAAGGTTTATAATACAATATGCAGCTCAACCGCGCAAAGACTCAAGGAGACCGAGGAAGTGGCCCAGGGCGCGGATGTAATGCTGGTGGTGGGCGGCCGCAACAGCGCAAACACCACGCAGCTTGCCAGGCTCTGTGAGCATCTCTCGGTGCCCACTTATCACATAGAGACCGCAAGCGAACTGAAGGACGAATGGTTCAGGGGCGCCAGGAAGACCGGATTGACGGCTGGCGCATCCACCCCGGACTGGATTATAGAGGGCGTTATCAAAGTCTTAAAGGAAATGGGAGGTTGTAATGACAATGGAAATTAACGATAACGAGCTTCAAAAACTGTACGAGCAGAGTTTTCACGAGATCGAAGCCGGCACTTTAATAAAGGGCAAGGTAATTTCGGTAAAGGAAAACGGCGTTGTTGTGGACGTGGGTTACAAATCCGAGGGTTTTATCTCCAGGGATGAATTCTCGGAGGGAGAGATGTCTGATCTCCATCCGGGCGACGTCCTGGAAGTCTATATCAGGCAACTGTCCGATTCCGAAGGCATGGTGGTGCTTTCGAGGAAGCAGGCCGTAAGGATAAAGGCCTGGGAATACGTCGAGGACGCGCTCAAAAACGAGCAGCCCGTCGAGGGCGTGATAACCGGCAAGACAAAAGGCGGTCTTTTCGTGGACGTCTACGGCCTGAAGGCCTTCCTGCCGGGCTCTCACGCGGGCGTGAAGGTAAGCGAGATAGATTCATCCATAGGGATGAAGCTGAAATTCAAGGTCCTTAAGACAAACAACAAGCACACCACCCTCGTGGTGTCCAGGAAAAGCCTTATTGACGAGGAGAGGCAGAAGAAGAAGGCCGAGACCCTCCAGCACCTTCAGGAAGGCGCCGTTCTCAAGGGCGTGGTAAAAAACATCACGGATTACGGGGCCTTCATAGACCTGGGCGGCCTTGACGGACTCCTGCATATATCCGACATGTCCTGGGGCAGGATCTCGCATCCCTCCGAGATGCTCAAGGTCGGCCAGGAAGTGGATGTGCTGGTGCTGAAATTCGATCCCGCCAACGAAAAAGTCACGCTTGGGTACAAGCAGAAGATGCCCGATCCCTGGAGCAATGTCGATGAAAAATACCCCGCGGGCACGAAAGTCGCGGGCAAGGTCGTCAGCATCACGGATTACGGCGCATTCATAAAAGTTGAGGAAGGCCTTGAAGGGCTCGTCCATGTCTCCGAGATGGACTGGGCGCCCAAACCGAAGCATCCCTCGAAATATCTTCAACCGGGCGACGCCGTGGAAGCGCTCGTTCTGAAGGCGGACAGGCAGGAAAGGAGGCTTTCACTTTCGCTGAAGCAGTTGAAACCCTCCCCCTGGCAGCTTGTCGCCGAAAACTATGCCCCGGGCAAGGTCATCTCCGGCAAGGTGAAGAGCGTAACGGATTTCGGCGTCTTCGTCGGCCTGCCCGAGGGGGTGGACGGCCTCATACATATCTCAGACATCTCATGGACGAAGCACATAAAGCACCCCAACGAGGTCATCAAGAAGGGCCAGAGGGTGGATGCGGTGGTGCTCAGCGTCGAGCCGGAAAAGGAAAGGATCGCGCTCGGGCTCAAGCAGATGAGGCCCGATCCCTGGACCGGGGAGATACCCCAGAAATTCCACCTGGGCGCGGAAGTCGAATGCAAGGTGCTCAGGCTTACCGATTTCGGCATTTTCGTGGAGATGCCGGGCGAGATCGAGGGGCTTATCTATTCATCCGAGACCCTGAGGGACGAGGACAACCCCGTCAAGGAGGGCGATACCCTTTGGGCGCGGATCATAAAGATAGACCTGGAAAACCGCAAGATCGGGCTGTCCATGAAGAACGTCAGGACGCAAAAGGTCCATTCGGAGGAATAGGGGTAATTTGAAAAAAGTCTGCCTCGTGCTCTCGGGACTGGTGCTTGCGTTGCTGATCATCGGGGCGGGGCTGGCTTTGTTCTCCAAAATCCAGACGGGTGAAAAGATAGGGCTCATCAGGGTCGAGGGCCCTATCGCGGATTCGGGCGATATAATCGATCAGATCAAGGACTACGCGGGGGACCCCTCGATAAAGGCAATCGTCATGAGGGTCAACAGTCCGGGCGGCGGGGTTGCCCCTTCCCAGGAAATCTACGAGGAAATCAAAAAGGCGGCGGCGAAAAAAGACGTGGTAGTCTCGATGGGTGCGCTTGCGGCCTCGGGCGGCTACTATATCTCGGTGCCGGCGACCAGGATTTTCGCAAACCCGGGCACGATAACGGGTTCTATCGGCGTCATTATGGAAGTGCCCAATATCCAGGGGCTTCTGAGCAAGCTGGGGGTGAAGGCCGAGGTCATCAAAAGCGGCAGGAACAAGGACCTGGCCTCCTACTTCAAGAGCATGACCCCGGAGCAGCGCCGCATCCTTCAGGATGCCCTCGATAACGTGCACCAGCAGTTTATCGAGGCCGTGGCCAGCGGAAGAAAACTCCCGGTGGAGAAGGTGAAAGCGCTCGCTGACGGACGGATATTCACCGGCCAGCAGGCGAAGGCCCTGAACCTGGTGGACAACCTGGGGGACCTGGAGGACGCCATAGCGGCCGCCAAGACCATGGCCGGCATCAGGGGCAGGCCCACGATAGTCCAAAAGAAGAAGGGCCGCGGTATATTGGGCCTGCTGGACTCGAAGATATCCCTGCCGGATATCTACCCGTTTTTCAGGATGAGCTATCTATTCTCTCCATAGGAGGGTTATTGATTTATGACCAAGTCCGGCCTTATAGAAAAAGTCGCGGCAAAAGTCGAAGGCCTCACACTGAAGCAGACGGAGATAATCGTAGATACCGTGTTCGACAGCATGAAGGATGCCCTCGCCAGCGGGGACAAGATCGAGATAAGGGGGTTTGGCAATTTCAGGCTGCGCGAAAGGCGTCCCAGGAAGGCTAGAAATCCGAAGACAGGCGAAAGTGTCGACGTGCCCCAGAAGGTCGCGCTCCACTTCAAGATGGGCAAGGCCCTCAAGGAGTCGCTGAACCTGGATACCAGAGGCTGAAGGCCGCGGATGCGCGCTGACGCGCCGGCAGCCGTCCATGCGGCTTCAAACCGGCAAGGCCCGCGCTTCCGGGTAAACGCTTCCGCCTGGTAAGGGTCCCCAAGCTTCAGAACCTATCTCAAAATTGATTTTGAAGCGAAAGAGAGAGGAAATCGTGGCAGACAAGGAAGAAAGGGGAAATCGCCCGGAGGCGCGGTCCCGCCAAGGCGGGATTGAGGACAATTTCCCCTGTATGACGCCGTATGCCGCAATTTCGGCCTCTTGCAGCCAGAAGCGATTTTGAGATAGGTTCCAGTCAAATGCAACGAAGAGATTTTCTTTCGTGGCTTCTCAAAGCCGCAGCCGTCGCGCTCGGTATTGAGGGCCTGGCCACCCTGCCCTACCTTTACCATTCCAGAAAACTTGGGCCTCTGCGCTACGTAAAGGCCGCCGATGAGGAAAAAATCCCGCGCCGGGGCGTAAGGCAGGTCGATTTCTCCTTCGCGGGCATGACGCGCAAGATATTTATCGTGAGAATGGACAGGGAGCTTTTCGTCCTTTCCCCAACCTGCTCCCACCTGGGATGCATGGTCAACTGGAACTATCTGAAGCAGGAATTCGACTGCCCCTGCCACGGCGGCAGATACGACATGGCTGGCCGCGTCATCGGGGGGCCCCCGCCAAAACCCCTTGCCAGGCTCCCCTATGAGATCAAAAACGGCTCGCTTTACGTCGGCGTAAGGGCCTGATGATCGACTTCATCATCAGGCTGCTTGACCGCTGGTTCAAATTAAGGGAGCCCCACAAGACCTTTCTCTCCAGGGTGCTGCCGGAAAATCTGAGCCCGGCTTACTGCCTGGGCGGCATGGCGTTTACGGCCTTCCTCCTGTCGGCCGCAACGGGCCTTCTTCTTTCCATCTATTACGTGCCCTCAGGGAAGGAGGCGTACCCGAGCATAGTCATGATCCATAACAGGATATGGCTTGGATGGCTGGTGCGCAGCGTCCACAAATGGTCCGCGAATTTCCTCATTGCCTTCGTCCTTCTGCATGCGGTGAGGGTCTTTGTACACAAGGCTTACAGGCCGCCCAGGGAACTCAACTGGATGGCGGGCGCCCTGGGTTTCGTGCTGATAATGGTCTCCGGGTTCACGGGGTATCTGCTGCCGTGGGACCAGAGGGCCTATTGGGCGACGGTGGTGGGCACGGGGATGGCGGGGAAGGCGCCGGTTGCCGGGGGCTTCCTTGTGCGTCTGCTCCGGGGCGGACCGGAAGTAAGCGGCGCAACCCTTCTTAGGTTCTACAGCCTGCACACGCTGTGGGTCCCCTGGATGCTCCTGATGATCTTCTGGGCCCATTTCCACATGGTCAAAAGACAGGGAATATCGGGGGGGCTTTAAAGGGAATAAATGGGAAACGGGAAAAAAAGTCTGTACCCCGACTATCTCCCTTATGTGGCGGCCGCCCTGCTTATCGCGGTTGAGGCGATCCTGGCGATGGCCCTGCTCTACCCGCCGTCCATCGGGCCGGCCATAGACCTGGCCTCCCCTTACCAGCCCCGGCCCGAGTGGTATTTCCTGTGGCTATATCAGCTTCTCCGGTATTTCCCGGGCAGATGGGCGGTATTCGGCACCATCCTGCTGCCGGCCGTATTCACGCTTGTCTTCATATTCATGCCCTACATCGACAGGGGTAAAAACGGGCGGAAAAAGGCCCTCCTGGCGGGCGCCGGCCTGTTAGCCGTCATCGCCGCGCTGACGCTGATAGCCGTTTTTTTCACCTAGTGTAGCGTCCCGTAAATTCCATATAATTATGGCTCTACCGGGTTTTCTGTGGGTATTTCCCCCTCCCTTGAGCAACTGTGATTTTTGTCAAGGGTTATTTGGGGTTAAGCAAGTTGAAAAATCAGCTTGCCACGGAGTCTGGTTTTTAACAATGGCATTAAGAATGCCTAACAGCTTGCGCATACA
>JAKAHV010000039.1 GCA_021825295.1 Nitrospirota bacterium | reverse complement strand
AGGACATGAGCGTCGAGACGCCTGAGACGGGCGATCTTTACCGCGTTGGCACCGTGGGGCTCATAATGCGGATGCTGAAGCTGCCCGACGGAAGGGTAAAGATACTGGTGCAGGGGGTCACGAAGGCCCGCGCGGAGGAGTTCGTCCAGGTTGAGCCTTTTTACAAGGCCAGGGTCGAAAAGATAAAGGAGGAGAAGGCGGGCGAGCTCACCATAGAGATAGAGGCCCTTGTAAGAAACGTGAAGGAGCAGCTCGACAAGGCGGTATCGCTCGGCAAAAACATAATCCCCGACGTCCTCGTGGTGATAGACGGCCTGAATGAGCCGGGCAGGCTGGCGGACCTGATAGCATCGAACCTGGGATTGAAGACTGAGAGCGCCCAGGAGGTGCTTGAGATAACCGATCCGGTCAGCCGCCTCAAGAGGATAAGCGAGATACTGGCCAGGGAGATCGAGCTTCTGACGGTCCAGCAGAAGATACAGACTGAGGCCAGGGGCGAGATAGACAAGACCCAGCGGGAGTACTTCCTGCGGGAGCAGCTCAAGGCCATACAGAAGGAGCTTGGCGAAATAGACGAGAGGGCCGAGGAGATAAGGGAATTCCAGGCCAAGATGGAAAAGGCCAGGATGCCGGAAAAAGTGGCAAGGGAGGCGGAGAAGCAGCTGAGGAGGCTGCAGAAGATGCACCCGGACAGCGCCGAATCCGCCACGATAAGGACGTATCTGGAATGGCTGGTGGAGCTGCCCTGGTCGAAGTCCACAAAGGACAAGCTGGACATCAAGCTCGCCCAGAAGGTCCTGGACGAGGACCACTACGACCTGGAGAAGATCAAGGAGAGGATACTTGAGTACCTCTCCGTGAGGAAGCTCAAGGCCAGGATGAAGGGCCCGATACTCTGCTTCATAGGCCCGCCCGGCGTGGGCAAGACATCGCTTGGCAAGTCCATCGCGAGGGCGCTTGGGCGCGAGTTCGTGAGGATTTCTCTGGGCGGGGTGCGGGACGAGGCCGAGATCAGGGGACACAGGAGGACGTATGTGGGGGCGCTGCCGGGCAGGATCATCCAGGGGCTGAAGCAGGCCGGCACGAACAACCCCGTCTTCATGCTCGACGAGATAGACAAGATAGGCATGGATTTCAGGGGGGACCCTTCCTCCGCCCTTCTGGAGGTGCTGGACCCCGAGCAGAACAATACCTTCGTGGACCACTACCTGGGCGTCGCCTTCGATTTATCCAACATAATATTCATCACGACGGGCAACCTGGTGGACACCATTCCCAGCCCCCTGAGGGACCGGATGGAGATAATCTACTTAAGCGGATACACTGAGGAGGAGAAGCTCGGGATCGCGAAGAATTACCTCATCCCCAAACAGCTCGAGGCCCACGGCATAACCGAAAAGACCCTGAAACTCATGGACGAGGCGGTAAGACAGATAATCTCGCAGCACACCAGGGAGGCCGGCGTGCGCAACCTGGAGCGCGAGATCGCCCGCCTCTGCAGGAAGATCGCAAGGGAGCTGGCCGAGGGCGGCAACGGCAGCAGAAAGACCTTCCAGATCACTCCCAAGAACCTCGGCAAGTACCTGGGCGCGCCCAAATACCTGCCGGAGGAAGAGATGGAAAAGGATTACGTGGGGGTTGCCACGGGGCTCGCGTGGACCGAAGCGGGCGGCGATATCATCTACATAGAGGCCACCACTATGAAGGGCAGGGGCAACCTCACCCTGACCGGCCAGCTTGGTGAGGTGATGAAGGAATCCGCGCAGGCGGCGGTAAGCTATGTCCGCTCCAGGGCGAAGACGCTGGGGATCAGGGAAGACCTCTTCGGCAAGACCGACATCCACATACACGTGCCCGCGGGCGCCATACCGAAGGACGGCCCCTCGGCCGGCATAACGATGGCCACGGCCATAGCCTCGGCCCTTATCGGCAGACCTGTCAGGAAGGACGTGGCGATGACGGGCGAGGTCACGCTCCGGGGCAGGGTGCTGCCCATAGGGGGGCTCAAGGAAAAAGCGATCGCCGCAAAACGCATGGGCATAAAGACCATTCTCATCCCCAAGCGAAACACCAAGGACCTCGAGGAGCTTCCGAAATACATCACACGGGACCTGAGCTTCATCCCGGTGGAGACGATGGACGAAGTCCTGGCGCGGGCCCTCAGGGAAAAGAAGAAAACGGACAAGAAAAGACAGGCCGCATGAGCTTTTGTCTCCGCGAGGCCGGAGAACTCGCCCTTCTTGACTGGATAAGGGAAAGGGCCGGGAAAAAAGACAAAAAGGGCGGCAAAGGGATTTTAGTGGCCGGCATCGGCGACGATGCCGCGGCATTCCGGCTGGCCCCCGGGAAAACGGCGCTCGCCACCACGGATATGATGGTCGAGGGCGTGCATTTCGATACCGGCTACTTTACGCCCTACCAGCTCGGCTTCAAACTCGTATCCGTCAACGTCAGCGACATCTACGCTATGGGCGGCTCCCCGCGCCTGGCCTTCTTCACCCTGGCCGCCCCGCCTGAAACCCGGACGGCATTCATAAAAGAGATATTCGAGGGGGTCCTGGCCGCGCTCGGTCTTTACGGGGGACGGCTCGCGGGCGGCGACTTGTCCGCCTCGCCAAGCGGGCTCGTGCTCGACATGACCGTAATAGGGGATGCGGACAGGATAGTCAGAAGAAGCGGCGCCAGGGTGGGCGACGGTGTGTTCGTCACCGGGCCTCTCGGGGATTCGGCCTGCGGACTGGTCCTCCTCAGGGAGATGGCGGCGCCGGTTCGCATCGAGAAGGGTTTTCAGGGGAGCCACTGGGACAAATTGAAAAAACGCCTGAGGAGGCCGCTGCGGTCTCTCTCCCCGGAGACGGTAAAACCCCTGATTGAGCGCCACCTCATGCCGGTGGCCAAGAGACCGCCCGTGGGGGCCTCAGCGATGCTCGACATAAGCGACGGGCTCCTGCTGGATGTCTCGCGGCTTTGCAAGGAAAGCGCGGTTGGTGTCAGAATATATGAGGACAAGATCCCCATCTCGGACCGGATGAGACAGGCCGCGGCCGCCCTTGGATTGGACCCGCTGGCCCTGGCAAAGACCGGGGGTGAGGATTACGAACTCCTCTACGCAGCGCCTTTGAGCCGGGACAGGCGCCGCAATGCCCGCGGCATACTCATAGGCGAGATCGTCCCCTCGGGGCTTTACATGGTTGACGCCCTCGGCAGGACGAAGAGATTCAGGGCCGCGGGTTACGAACATTTTTCCGGATAGGCGGCCTTTATCGAAACCATCTCCTTAAGGGGGAGGGTTTCAAGGAGAGTGTGACATAAAAAATTCTTTCTATCTTTTGAGCCTCGGATGCCCCAAGAACCTGGTGGATTCCGAACATCTCACCAGGAGGCTTCGCCTGTCGGGGTTCCGCTCCGCCGGGGAGCCGGAAGAGGCGGACACCCTCATAGTAAACACCTGCGGTTTCATCGAGGCGGCCAAAAAGGAATCAATCGGGGAGATCCTGGAGCTTGCCAGAGGAAAGGGCAAAAAGAGGCTGCTCGTGTTTGGCTGTCTTTCGGAGAGATATAAGGAAGAGCTGATGGCGGAGCTTCCGGAGGTGGACGCCATGTGGGGGGTGAACGCCGGGGAGGAGATCGCGCGCTATTTGACCGGCAATGGCGCCAGCGCCAAAGGCACCAGTGCCAAAGGCACCAGTGCCAAGGGCGCCAGCGTCGAAAACGCCCTGCCTTCCACGTTTCCCTACGCGTACCTGAAGATATCGGAGGGGTGCAGGAGGCGCTGCTCTTTCTGCTCCATCCCCCTTATCCGCGGCCCGCTGAGGAATTTTTCACCGGATGAGATACTGAAGGAGGCCGAAGATTATATACGCGCCGGGGTGAAGGAGCTCATCCTCGTCTCGCAGGACACGGCGGGCTATAATGCCGGGGGGGTCACCCTTCCCGGTCTTTTGAGAGAAATATGCAGGATACCCGGGGATTTCTGGGTGAGGGTCCATTATCTTCATCCCTCCGGGGTAGGCAAGGGGCTGCTGGAGACGATGGCCCGGGAGCCGAAGATTGTAAAATATCTGGACATGCCCCTGCAGCATTCGGAACCCCGGATACTGAGGCTCATGTCGCGGAGCGGAGGCCGCGGGGATTTCGAAAGGATCATTGTGCGCGCAAGGAAGATGATGCCGGGGCTTGCGGTGAGGACCACATTCATCGTGGGCTTCCCCGGCGAAAGCGGGGAAGAGTTCGAGGGGGTTTTGGATTTCGTCGAGCAGGCGGCGTTCGATCATGCGGGGGCGTTTATGTACTCGCGGGAGGACGGAACGCGCGCGGCCGGGCTGCCGGGGCAACTGCCGGAGGCCGTTAAAAAACGGCGGTGGGACCGTTTCATGCGGGCGCAGGCCGCAATCAGCTTTGAGAAAAACAAGGCCCTCCTGGGGCGGGAGATGACGGCACTCGTGGATGAAGCGGGCGGCGGGAGCGGGACCGCCGTCGGCAGGCTTGCCTCCCAGGCCCCGGATGTGGACGGGGTGGTTTTTATCGAAGAGGGGGAAAGGGAAAACGCGCTAAAACCCGGCGATTTTGTGCGCGTCCTTATAACGGAGGCCTACGACTACGACCTCAAGGGGGTTTTGGCGGCCGCGGGCAGAGGGCGGACAAAGACAAAGGGACCGGCGAGATGAGCTATACGGGCAATCAGGCGGGCAATCAGACAGGGGGGAAGCGAAAATTCCCGTTCGTGCATATCATTCTTTTCCTGCTTACGGTCGCCAGCACCCTTGCAGCCGGCATGATACAAAGGGGGATCGACCCGCTCCAGGAACCGCGGAAGTTTTACGTGGGGGTCCCGTTTTCGGCGACGCTCATCATAATACTGCTGTCGCATGAGCTCTCCCACTATTTCACATCGAAACGGCACCGGACCATCGCCACGCTCCCCTATTTCATCCCGGCTCCCACGCTGATAGGCACTTTCGGTGCGGTGATAAGGATGAAATCCCCCATCATGTCCAGAAGCGCCCTGATAGACATAGGGGCCTCCGGGCCCATTATGGGTTTTTTGTTTTCGATAGCCGCGTGCATAGTGGGGCTGCATTTTTCGACTGTCATAAGGGGGCCGCACCCCGCGGCGGGCGTGACGCTCGGGGATTCCATAATCTTTTCCCTGCTTACGAGGATCATAGTGGGCGACACTTCCGGCGCGGAGCTTGTCCTTCACCCGGTGGCCTTTGCAGGCTGGATAGGGCTTTTCGTGACCTTCCTGAACCTGCTGCCGGTGGGGCAACTCGATGGCGGACACGTGGCCTTCGCCTTCTTTGGCCGGATGCATAAGGCGGTTTCGGGGGCAATAGTGGCCCTGCTGGCGGTCTTCGGCATCTTCTTCTGGAAGGGGTGGCTCATCTGGGCGGCCCTGATGCTGATATTGGGGCTGCGGCATCCGCCGGTCTACTACTGGGAAAGACCGCTCGACCCGGCCAGAAGGTACGTGGGGGGCGCCGTGCTTCTGATCTTCATCCTGACTTTCGTCCCCACTCCTTTTGCAATTTAGATACCACAACATATTGTGTTTGAAATATCCTTGAAGCGCCATATAATCCTGCCCTGAATTGTCCTCTTTTTTTCTTGACATCTTAAATCGTCTTTCCCTATGATTTAGTGGTAAAAGGTGGTGAAAGGTGGTTTAAATGCCGGGTTTTTCGGGCAAGTATTATTACGCGATGGATGAGAAGGGCCGCCTCATGGTGCCGGCCCCCTTCAGGGAGATCATATTCGCAAATTACAGCCCGAAGCTGATGGTTGCAAACTCCGCCTTCGACACTTGCCTGAACGTGTATCCGCTTGAGGAATGGACAAAACTCGAGGAGAGGGTGAAGGGCCTTCCGCGCTCGGACAGGGCGGTGAGGTATTTCCTGAGGAGGGTGATAGCCTCCGCGGTGGAGACGGCGCTGGACCGGCAGGGCAGGATACTCGTCCCATTGGCCCACAGGCAGGATTCGGGGCTGGATGGCGAGGTGGTGCTGGTAGGGCAGGTGGAGATGATAGAGATATGGAGCAAGTCCGGCTGGCAGCAGGAGACCGACGCCTCGCGAGTGGACAGGGTGGCATTTGAGGAATCGCTCAGCCGCTATGGGATCTGACGGACTTGGAAAGGCGCGGTCCGGTCCATCTCCCCGTTCTTGCAAGGGAGGCGATGGACATATTGAAGCCGGAGAGGGGAGGCGTTTATGTTGACGCCACGGTCGGTCTTGGAGGGCACGCAGGTGAGATGCTCAGGCTCATGGGGGGCCGGGGCATGCTCATCGGAATCGACAGGGACGAGGAGGCGCTGATGGTGGCTGCCGCGGCACTCACACCGGAAAACGTGGTGCTGCGGCATGCCAGCTTCTCCCGGATCGAAGATGTTCTTGGCGAGTTGCGGATAGATGGCGCAAACGGCATCCTTTTTGACCTGGGGGTCTCGATGCTCCAGTTGAAGGAGCCCGGCAGGGGGTTTAGTTTTTCCTCGGATGAGCCCCTCGATATGCGCATGGACAGGTCCGTTGGGGTTTCCGCCCGTGATGTCGTCAACACCTATTCGCAGGAGCGCCTGACACAGATACTACGGGATTATGGCGAGGAGAGGCACGCAGCGAAGATAGCCAGGGCGATAGTGGCCAGGAGAAGGGAAAAGCCGATCGAAACGTGCAGGGAGCTCGCCCGGATAGCGGCGTGGGCGTATGGCGGGGCGGGCAGGCAGAGGATACATCCGGCCACCAGGACTTTCCAGGCCCTGAGGATAGAGGTAAACGGGGAGCTGAGCGAGCTTGAGGCCGGATTGGACTCCTCCGTGCGGCTCCTTGCGAGGGGCGGAAGGATTGCCGTCATCTCCTACCATTCCCTTGAAGACAGGATAGTCAAGCATTTCTTCAAAAAGGCCGCTGTCGAAGGGCAGTTGCAGGTGCTGACAAAAAAACCGGTGAGGCCCATGCCCGATGAGGTCAGGGGGAACCCCGCCGCAAGGAGCGCAAGGCTCAGGGGGGCCGAAAAACTATGAGGACAGGCATGAGAACCGGGCCAAGTGTGTTATCATATCTCCTTAAGGGATTTGCATGTCTGCTTGTGTTCATCGGTTTTTTCGGGTTGATCTGGCTTCGCTCCACCATAAGGTCGGAAGAATATGAGATCGGTGCGCTCGAGAAAGAGCACTGGGGGGTGCTTCGTCAGCGCAAGGACCTGGAGGCCGAGAGGGCCACGCTTTTTTCCGCCGAGGATATCGGCACGGTCACGGCCGAAAGGCTGGGGATGGATTTCCCGGACAGGACAAAGGTGTTTTACGTGAAAAGGGATAGGGGGAGTATCCCTTATGAGGCGTCTTACAGGCAATAATAGAGAAAAATCCTTTTTTGTTTTTTGCTTTTGTCTTTCGGGTTATTTCCTGACGCATTTCTATGGGGTGGGGTCTGTTGAATGAACAGGGGACTTCTGCTTGCAACGGTGATCGTCTTCGGGTTTTTCGTGGTCCTGGCAAGGCTGGCCGGGCTCATGCTCCTGGACCACGCGGAGCTTTCCGCAAAGGCGAGCAGCCAGTACCTGAGGGAGAGGCAGATTGAGGTCAGACGCGGCCAGATTTATGACAGGCACGGCAGGGAGCTTGCCGTGAGCCTGGATGTCAACTCCCTTTACTGTTACCGTGGAGAGGTGGTCTCTCCCCGCACGGTCGCGCTGGAAGTCTCGAAGGCGACAGGGATGAAATATGCCGATTTGATCGGCAAGATCGCCGGCCCCGGGGGCAGGCGCTTCATCTGGCTCAAGAGGAAGCTCACCGGCAGCGAGTCCAAAACACTCATGGCCCTGAGGTCCCAGAAGGGCGTGGGCTTTACGGACGAGATCGAAAGGTATTATCCGGGCGGCGCGCTTGCCTCCCAGGTGCTGGGCTATCTGAATATCGACAACAAGGCCATGGCCGGACTGGAGAAGCAGTACAACAGCACCCTTATGAACAAGGGCGGCAAGGTGGTCGTGGAAAGCGACGCCACCGGGAAGGTCCTCTCCGAGGGCGTGCAGATGGAATCCAGGGGAGACAACATCGTGCTCACCATCGACGAAGGGCTCCAGTATATTACGGAGACCGCCCTTGACGAGGCAATGAAGAAATGGGACGCCAGATCGGCTTCCGTGATCATGATGAACCCCTACACGGGAGCGATACTGGCGATGGCCAACAGGCCCACGTTCAATCCCAACGACCCGGGGGGGTCCAGCGCGGGGGCATTGAAGGACAGGGCGATAATGGACCTCTACGAGCCGGGCTCCGTCTTCAAGATCGTTGTCAGCACGGCGGCCCTCGAATCCGGCGCCGTCACGCCCCAGACGCTCTTTAACTGCCATGGCGGGGTCCTGACCGTCGACGGCAGGACGTTTCACGACGTCGAGCATAACGGGGTCCTCCCCTTCGAGCAGATAATACAGAAATCATCGAACGTGGGGGCCATTCAGGTTGCCCTCAAGATAGGGCCGGACAAGTGGTACCAGTACGCCCGCCGGCTGGGTCTGGGCCAGAAGACGGGCATCGACCTGCCGTGGGAGGCCGCCGGCTACGTCAACTACCCCAGGACCGAGGTCTCGCTTGCCTCAAACGCCATAGGCTACGGGGTCTCGGTGACCCCGCTTCAGCTCCTGAGGGCATACTCCGCCATTGCCAACGGGGGCTATCTGGTGGTGCCCCACGTGGTTTCGAGGATAACGGCGCCTGACGGCCAGGTGATCAGCCGCTTCCACGACCGGGCCAAACGGGTGCTTGAACCGGGAACCACCGCCATTTTCAAACGCATACTCTCCCTTGTCACCCAGGATGGCGGCACCGCGGCGCAGGCCGCCGTGGCGGGCAATACGGTCTCCGGCAAGACGGGCACGGCCCGGCTCTTCGATCCCCGGACGGGAAGGTACTCGGACAAATACGCGAGCACGTTCGTGGGCTTTGTCCCCGCCAGCGATCCCAAGATAGCCATGATCGTGGTCTTCAAGGGCTCGAAGGGCGCCATATACGGCGGCACGGTGGCGGGGCCGGTCTTCAGCGAGATCGCGGAAAAGGCGTTTGCGTATCTCAACGTGCCGCGCGACGACGCGGCCCGGAATAACATGGTTTACCTTGGAAGGAGCAGGCATGAAGTTGTCTACACTCCTTGACGGAGTGAAGGTAAAAAACATAAAAGGGACCCGCACGGATGCCGGGCCCTCAATCGGGGGGCTCTCCATCGACTCCAGGCGGGTGCGCGCCGGGGACCTCTTTTTCGCCCTCAGGGGAAGCAGGGCCGACGGCAGGTCTTTTATAGCCGATGCGCTGGGCAGGGGCGCGGCCGCCGTATTGACCGATTATTCGGGCGGCGCGGATGAAATAAAGGCGGACGCGCCCGTGTTGATAGAGGTCGAGGAAGGCCGCGCGGCACTTGCCGCCATAGCGGCCAATTTCTACGGCAACCCGTCCGGGCGGCTTGCGGTCACCGGTGTCACGGGCACAAACGGAAAGACGACGACGGCGTTTCTCATACACCAGGCGCTGGAGCGCCTGGGGAAAAGGGCGGGGCTCATAGGGACGATAAAATACATTGTCGGGCAGGTCGAGAAGGCGGCCCCTTTCACCACGCCGGAGGCCCCAGACTTCCAGTCCATGCTCCGGGCCATGCTCGATGCGGGCCAGACCCACGTGGTGACCGAGGTCTCCTCCCATGCGCTCGCCCAGAGGAGGGTCGACTGCACATCTTTCAGGGCGGCGGTCTTCACCAACCTGACCAGGGACCACCTCGATTACCACGGGACCATGGAAAATTACTACGAGGCGAAGAAACGCCTTTTCACGGAGCTTCTGGAAAAAGACGTCTTTGCCCCGGCGGTCATAAACACGGACGACCTCTTCGGACAGAGGCTGGCCCGTGAGTTATCGGGGAAGACGCCAGTCATGAGCTTCGGCATCGAGAGCGCGGCGGACATACGGGCGGCCTCAATAGAGAACCGGGCCGCCGGCCTCCGTTTTGAGATAGTCTTTGATGGCAGGAGGCTCGCCGTGAATTCCAGCCTTGTCGGGGCGCATAACATCTACAACCTGCTTTCCGCCTTCGGGGCGCTCGTTGGGCTTGGCTTCGGCGCGGAGGAGGCCGCGGCGGCCATTGAGTGCCTGAAGGGCGTAAAGGGCCGCTTCGAGCGCATCGAATGCGGGCAGGACTTTCTTGTCTCGGTCGATTACGCGCACACGCCGGACGCGCTTGAAAGGCTTATCGCGGCCGCGCGGGCGATTTCAAAGGACGGCAGTTCCGGGAAGATAATAGTCGTCTTCGGGTGCGGAGGGGACAGGGACAGGGGCAAGAGGGCGGAGATGGGCCATATCGCGGCAAGCATGGCGGACATGGCCGTCGTTACCTCGGACAACCCGCGCAGCGAGGACCCCCTGGCGATCATTGAGGACATAAAGGCCGGCATGGTGGATGTGAAGGCGCCGGTGGGCCGGACCCGCCTTTTTATCCCGGACAGGGCCGAGGCCATCAGGAAGGCAATCGAGACGGCCGCGCCCGGCGACATAGTGCTTATCGCCGGCAAGGGGCACGAAGACTATCAGGAGATAAAGGGTGTGCGCCACCCCTTCAGCGACCAGGTCGCGGCCTGCCTGGCGATAGAGGAACTGGAGCGCGGAGGACGGAATGCTCAGGCTTGAGGACATCCTTAAGGCAACCGGGGCGAAGGTCCTGCAGAAGGGGGCGGAGGTCTTTAGCGGAATTTCCATAGACTCCAGGACGATTGCGGGGGGCGAGCTTTTCGCCGCCCTGAGGGGAGAGAGGTTTGACGGGCATGATTTCCTTCCCGCGGCCCTCGATGCCGGATCGGGGGCCATTGTGGAGAGGCCCCTCGAAAAAATTGTCTCCGGGAATAAACTCAGCCCCCGGCAAAAAGGGAAAAGCATACTGCTGGTCGAGGACACCCTGAAGGCCCTGCAGGGGATTTCACATTACATCAGGATGAGCAGGGACATCCCCGTGGTTGGCGTCACCGGATCAAACGGCAAGACAACCACGAAAGAGCTTGCGGCAAGGGTCCTTGGGCGGAAATTCAATGTCCTTAAAAGCTCCGGCAATTTCAACAACCAGATAGGGCTGCCCCTGAACCTGTGCCGCCTCGAGGCCGCGCACGGGGCCGCTGTCCTCGAGATGGGGGCAAGCAGGCCCGCAGACATCAGGGAGCTTTGCGGCATCGCGATGCCCACGCACGGCATCATCACCAACGTGGGGGAAAGCCACCTTGAGGGTTTCACGCAGGCGGGCCGGGACCCCATGGAGGTGCTCATAGATACGAAGCTCGATCTTGCAAGGGCCGCCGGGGCCGTCGTCTACAACGCCGACGATGCGAGACTGAGCGGGGCCATCCTCAGGGAATTCGGAGGCGGCAGGGAAAAGGAAAAAACGCTCGTGAGCTTCGGGCTCGGCGAGGGCGCGGACGTAAGGGCCCGCGGCATCGCCATGGAGAGAAATGCCGCTATCTTTGCCCTTTCCGGCGGGGGGCGCTGCGTCCAGGTGAAACTCGCCGCCTCCGGCCTCTTCAACGTCTATAACGCCCTTGCCGCCGCGGCCGCGGGGCTGCTCTTCGATATAAGCCTTCAGGAGGCGGCGGACGCCATAACGGGGTTTGCCGGCGTTCCGATGCGATACGAGATAATGGAGCGGGCTGGGGCGCTGATCTTAAGCGATGTGTACAACGCCAACCCGGCCTCGATGGAGGAGGCCCTGAAGGAGCTTGTGAGGCTCAGGGGCGGCAGGGCCGTGGCCGTGCTGGGGGACATGCTCGAGCTTGGCAAGTACGCCGGGGAGGCGCACCGGGGACTTGGCGCCCGCCTGGCCAGCCTTCCCGTGGATGTCTTCATAGCCGTCGGGCCGCTGATGGCGCTGGCCTGCGAGGAGTTTTCGGCCGCCAAACGGAAGGACGGAGGCGGCAGGCCCGCCATTAGCTGCGCGGACTCCGCTTCAGCCGCGGAGGCGCTCAAGAAAAACCTCAGGGCCGGAGACACCGTGCTCGTCAAGGGCTCAAGGGGAATCCGGATGGAAAGGGCCCTGGAAGGCATTTTATCTGATGATGCCAAATAAAAGGCGGGCGGAAAGGGCGTGCCGATTGGGATGGAAATACTGGAGGGGCGGTGATCTATTGCCGCGCCTTTTGGAATAATAAAAGGGGAGGCTGATGCTTTACAGTCTGTTTTACTGGCTCCATAAATGGATAAATCCATTTAACGTGTTCAGGTACATAACCTTCAGGAGCGCGCTGGCGGCGCTGACGGCGGCCGCGATTTCCTATTTTGCGGTGCCGTCCTTCATCAAATGGGCCGCGAGGCTTGGAAGCACGCAGTCGATAAGGCAGGACGGCCCTTCCAGGCACCTCTCGAAGCAGGGCACGCCCACGATGGGCGGCATTGTGATTGCGGCGGCGATACTGGTTTCGGTGCTCTTCTGGGGCGACCTGGAAAACGGCTATATCCTCATCATGCTGCTGGCGACGGTGGGTTTTTCCGCGATAGGGTTTCTGGACGATTATCTCAAGGTCACGAAGAAAAACTCAAAGGGGCTCCCGGCAAGATACAAGTTCGGGCTGCAGATACTGTTTGCCCTCGCCCTTGGGATCATTGTCTATATCAACCCGCATGACCCGTATGCGGACATGCTGTCCATACCGTTTTTCAAGAAATGGATGCTCCATTTCGGCATCTTCTACATCCCGTTTTCGGTGCTGGTGATGGTGGGCTCCTCCAATGCCGTGAACCTCACGGACGGCATAGACGGCCTGGCAATCGGCCTTGTGGCCATTGCGGCCCTCGCAAACGCCGTGCTCATATATATCTCCGGCCACAAGGGACTCTCTGAATACCTGCACGTGCTTCATATGCCAAATGTCGGGGAGCTTACGGTTTACTGCGGCGCCGTATTCGGGGCGGCGCTTGGTTTCCTGTGGTACAACTCCTACCCCGCCGACCTCTTCATGGGCGATGTGGGCTCCCTTGGGCTCGGCGGCTCGCTGGGAACGCTCGCCATAATCTCGAAGCAGGAGATAATCCTTGCCGTCGTGGGCGGGATATTCGTGGCCGAAACGCTCTCCGTGATACTTCAGGTGATGTCATTCAAGCTTACGGGCAAGAGGATATTCAGGATGGCCCCGATACACCACCACTTTGAGCTCAAGGGATGGGCGGAGCCGAAGGTCATCGTGAGGTTCTGGATAGTGGGGATAATGCTGGCGCTTCTGTCGCTGGCGACATTTAAGGTGAGATGAGAATGGACGGGATGAGCATGGATGACACTGGCGCCTCGGGCGCTGGCGCCCCGGGCACTGGTGCCCTCAAAGGCAAAAAGGTCCTCATATTCGGGCTGAAGAGAAGCGGCAGGGCCGCCGCGCTCGCACTTTTCCGTCTGGGGGCGAAGGTGGCCATCACCGACATGAAGACCCGGGAGGAACTGGCCGGGGATGTCAGGGACCTTCCCGATGGGATTGAATTTTTCCTCGGAGGCCACCCGGAGGAGGCCCTGGAAGGCG
Source organism: Nitrospirota bacterium (assembly GCA_021825295.1). GTDB lineage: Bacteria > Nitrospirota > Thermodesulfovibrionia > Thermodesulfovibrionales > JdFR-88 > JAJYGJ01. The sequence goes on along the minus strand of JAKAHV010000039.1, from coordinate 12,816 downwards.
CGGAGCTTGTCGTCCTCAGCCCCGGCGTGCCCATGGGCATCCCTCTTTTAAGGGAAGCGGCCGGGCGCGGGGTGGAGGTCATAAGCGAGCTCGAACTGGGCTACAGGCTCTTCAAATATGAAAACCCGCTTGTGGAATTCTATGCCATAACCGGGACAAACGGGAAGTCAACGACGAGCACCCTTCTTCACTACATGCTCCTGAAGGCCGGAAGGCAGGCCGTTCTGGCCGGCAATATAGGACACGCCTTAACCGGGTTTGCCGGGGAGGACGCGAAACGCGCGGACTGCGTGGTGGTGGAAGTGTCGAGCTTTCAGCTCGAGGCCGTTTCGGATTTCAAGCCGAGGATATCGGCCATCCTCAACCTGGCGCCGGACCACCTGGACCGCTATGCCGGCCGGCAGGCCTATTACGAGACGAAGATGAGGATATACGGCAGGCAGGATGAAGGCGACTACCTGGTCCTCAATTCGGGCGACCCCGCCTGCAGGCGGATAGCCGGGGAGCTGAAGGGCTCGCCTTCCGCGCCCCGGGTCGTCTATTTCGGCAGCGATAAGGAGATGGGGCTTTATGAGCGGGGCGGCTCCGTCTTCATAAACCTCCCCGGAATGGATATGGAGCTTATGGAGACATCCGGGATAAGGATAAAGGGCGCCCATAATCTCGAAAACGCAATGGCCGCCGGGGCCATGGCGCTTCTGGCTGGGGTCCCGGCGGGGACGGTGCGCGAGGCGCTCATGGAATTTCCGGGGCTTCCCCACCGGATGGAGTTTGTAAGGGAGCTGGACGGGGTCAGCTACATAAACGACTCCAAGGGGACGAACCCGCCCGCGGTCCTGAAATCCCTCGGGAGTTTTGGCGATAGCCCAATTATCCTGATTGCCGGCGGCAGGGACAAAAACGGCGATTTCGAGAGCCTGCGGGATGCGGTCAAAAAGCACGTGAAACTTCTTGTGCTGATAGGCGAGGCAGGCGGAAAGATCGCGGCGGCCCTTGAGGGAGCATGCGAGATGGCCTTTGCCCCGGACATGGGCGGCGCAGTCCGCATGGCGAGGCAGGCCGCGCGTCCCGGCGACGTGGTCCTTCTGTCGCCGGCCTGCGCGAGCTTCGACATGTTCAGGGATTTTGAGGACAGGGGCAGGAAGTTTGCCGGGGAGGTGCGGGGGCTTTGACGGGGCGGCAGCAAAACCTGATAGAGGAGGGCGGGCCGGACAAGGTGCTGATATTGACGGTCGCGGCCCTGGTGTTCCTGGGGGTCCTCATGATCTATTCCAGCACGAGCGTGATCACATACGCCATGCAGAAAAAACAGATCACGACCCCGCTATTCTACTTCAAGCGGCACGTGCTCACCATAATCCTGGCCCTTGCGGCGGGTTTTGCCGCTTACAAGGCGAAGCCGGACCTTCTGGGGAAATTCTCGCCGCTTCTTCTCATTGGCTCGATGGCGTTGCTGCTTCTGGTCTTTACGAGGTTCGGCATATCGGCCGGAGGCGCAAGGAGATGGCTGCGGCTCTGGCCCTCAACGTTTCAGCCCTCGGAGCTGGTTAAACTCTCAATGGTGATATTCCTTGCATGGTATCTTTCGAGGGATTTTTTCCGGCCGGACAACTTCCGGCTTTTCCTTCTGCCTGTCGCGATAATGGCTGTCTTCGCGGCGGTCTTTATGAAGCAGCCCGATTTCGGCGGCACCCTTACCCTGGGGTTCATCACCATAAGCATGCTCTTTCTGGCCGGCGCCAGGCTGCAGTATCTGGGAGGGCTTGTCCTGCTTCTGCTGCCGGCCATATATCATCTGGCCCACAAGCCTTACCGGTGGAGGAGGATTGTCTCGTTTTTGAACCCGTGGGCGGATGCCCGCGGGGAGGGTTTCCAGCTTGCGCAGTCGCTGATAGCCCTGGGGCGCGGGGGGCTTGGCGGCGTTGGACTTGGAAGGAGCATGCAAAAACTGTCTTTCCTGCCGGAGATGCACACGGATTTCATATTCTCGATCATCGGGGAGGAGCTTGGCTTTTTTGCCGCGGGCGCGGTGGTGGCTGCCTTTTGCGTCTTTTTTTTAAAGAGCGTAAGGATAGCCAACAGGATGAGCGAGAAATACCACTACCTGCTTGCATACGGCATAGCGCTCATGATCGCGCTGCCGGCCATCGTGAATTTCTGTGTCGTCACGGGACTGCTGCCCACGAAAGGGCTTCCGCTGCCGTTCATAAGCTACGGCGGCTCGTCGCTCATCGTCAACTTCATGGCCGTGGGCATACTGCTGCGGCTTTCGAAGGGAGAGCCGCCCAGACAGGTAAAGGACCGCCTGAGGGAGATAATCGATAAGAAGAAGGCCAGGCGGAATGTCTACGGGGTGGGGCTATGAGGGTCGTCATCGCGGGCGGCGGCACGGGCGGGCACCTTTACCCGGGGCTTGCCCTGGCGGAGGAGCTGCGGAAGCGTTTTGGCGCGGAGGTCATGTTCATGGGGACTGAAAGGGGGCTGGAGTCCAGAGTGGTTCCGAAGGAGGGCTACCCCATAGCGTTTCTGCCCGCCGAAGGCGTGGTGGGGAAATCGGCCTCACGGAAGCTTTCCGCGGCCGTCAAGCTGGTGCGGTCCATTATCAGGTCCAGAAAACTCCTCGCCTCCTTTGAGCCTGACGTAGTGGTGGGCACGGGCGGGTATGTGTCCGTGGCGCCGGTGCTTTCCGCGAGGCTGCTTTCCATGCCGGTGCTCATCATGGAGCAGAATGTCGTGCCGGGGGCCGCAAACCGGTTTCTCTCCAGGATTGCGGACGCCGTGGCCGCAACGTACATGGAGAGCACAAGGCACTTCCCGAAGGGCAAGACCTTTCTGACCGGCAATCCCGTAAGGGCCGGGATACTTTCCGCCGAAAGGCAGACGTCCTTCAGCCTGTTCAGGCTGGAGCCCGATGGGTATTTCACGGTCCTTGTCTTCGGGGGCTCCAGCGGGGCCACCAGCATAAACAAGGCTGTAACGGAGGCGCTTGAGCATCTTGCCGGACAAAAGGAGAATATCCAGTTCCTGCACCAGAGCGGCCAGCGCGACTATCAGGCGGTCCGCGAGGCGTACAGGGGGCTGGGGTTCAGGGGCATGGTTGTCCCCTTTATCTACCAGATGGCGGAGGCATACGCGGTTGCGGACATGGTCGTATCGAGGGCCGGGGCCACTACCCTTGCGGAGCTTACCGCGCTCGGCAAGCCCTGTGTGCTTGTGCCCTATCCGTATGCCGGGGCGCACCAGGAGTTCAACGCCAGGAAACTGGAGCAGTTCGGGGCCGCAAGACTGATCATGGATGAGGACCTTAACGGCCGGCGCATGGCCGAGGAGATAAGGTTTTTCATGGAGAACGAGGCCGACAGGACCGAGATGGCGGTCAAGAGCAGGGCGATAGGCCAGCCCGACGCCGCGAAGAAGGCGGCAGACCTTGTGCTCTCGCTGGTCCGGATGAAAAGGAGTTTCAGGGGAAAAGATGTTCAAACAGTATAAATCGATACATTTCGTTGGGATAGGCGGCATAGGCATGAGCGGCATCGCCCAGGTGCTCCACACGCTCGGTTATCAGGTGACGGGGTCCGATTTGAAGGAGTCCGAGACGACCAGGAGGCTGGCCTCGCTCGGGATACCCGTAAAGATAGGGCACAGCCCGGAGAACATAAAGGACGCGCAGGTGGTCGTCATCTCTTCGGCGGTGGGGGGCGAAAACCCCGAGGCCAGGATGGCTGCGAAAAACGGCGTGCCCGTCATCCCCAGGGCGGAGATGCTGGCCGAGCTTGGCAGGCTCAAATACGGGGTCCTGGTGGCCGGCAGCCACGGCAAGACCACAACGACCTCTCTCATAGCCACCCTGCTTGCAAGGGCCGGACTGGACCCCACCGTCGTCATAGGCGGGAGACTGAACGCCCTGGGCAGCAACGCCCGTCTGGGCCGCGGGGATTTCCTCGTGGCCGAGGCCGACGAGTCCGACGGCTCTTTCCTGAAACTCTCTCCGACCGTCGCGGTCGTGACGAACATAGACCGCGAGCACATGGAATTTTTCAAATCGATGCACGCGCTGCGCGGGGCCTTCCTTGAATTCCTGAACAAGGTGCCCTTCTACGGCCTGGACGTCCTGTGCATGGAGGACGAGCACCTGAGGGGCCTTCTGCCGGACATAAAAAGGCGCGTGCTTACCTACGGGTTCCGCGAGGATGCCGACCTCAGGGCCGTGAACGTGAAAAAAGACGCGATGAGCGTGGAGTACGACGCGCTCATGAAGGGCAGGGAGCTTTTCCGCGTGCGGCTTCCCATCCCGGGCGACCACAATGTGCTCAACAGCCTTGCCGCGACAGGCGCGGCCCTAGAGCTTGACATAAGCCCGGATGTCATAAGGGACGCGCTCCAGGATTTCGAGGGGATCGGCCGGAGGCTGGAGCTTAAGGGACGGGCTGCCGGCATAAGCGTCTATGACGACTATGGCCACCACCCGACCGAGGTGCGGGCGACGATCAAGTCGCTGAAAGAAGCGTGCGGGGACTCCAGGCTTTTCGTCGTCTTTCAGCCCCACAGGTTCACACGCACCAGGGACCTGATGGAGGAATTTTCGGCCGCCTTCAGTCATGCGGACCGTCTTTTGCTGCTGGACATCTACCCTGCCGGGGAGCGGCCGCTTGAAGGGGTCACATCGGAGGCGCTTTTCAACCTCATAAGGCGTGAGACAGGAGAAAAAGCGAGTTATGTCGGGGACGGCGGCGCGGCGCTTGACCATCTCCTGAAAGTCCTCCGCCCCGGGGACGTCGTCCTCACCCTTGGGGCCGGGGACGTCTGGAAGGTGGCCGAAGAGCTTGCGGGCAAGCTCAAAGGCAAAGGCGGAATTAAAAACAAAAAGGGCGAAAAGGGCTGATGGGATGCCCGCGGACGAGGAAAGGGCAAGGCGGTTGATAAAGGAGCTGGAGCTGAAGGGGGTTAACTTCGGGGAGCCGCTTGAAAGGCACACCTCCCTTGGTATCGGCGGGCGGGCGGAGGTCTATGCCCGGCCGGCGGACGCGGCGGCCCTTGCCGCGCTTCTTTCCGGGGACTGGCGGATGCCCGTCTACTTTCTGGGCGGCGGCACCAACCTGCTCATAACGGATGAGGATATCGGGGGGCTTTTCATATCGACTGCCGGGCTGACGGGAATCGAGATACTGGAGGGCGGCAGCGCGCCTGCCGTTTCGGTTGGTGCGGGGGAGCCGCTGAAAAGGGTTTTGGCCTTCTGCATGAAAAACGGCTTCAGCGGGCTTGAGCCCCTTGCCGGGATTCCGGGCAGCCTGGGCGGCGCGGTGGCGGGCAACGCGGGGGCCCACGGCCTTGAAATCAAGGACGTCATAAGGCGCGTCCATGTCATGGATAAAAAGGGCGGGCTGAGGGAACTCACTCCGGAACAGATGGATTTCAGATACCGGGGGTCCCTTATCCTGGATAATAGCGGCGGGCCCGATGATGCGGGTGGGATAATTGTGAAGGCGGAACTGGTCCTCCGGGAAGGCGACCCGGAGGAGATCAGGGAGATTATGAAGCGGAATTTCGAGATGAAGAAAAAGACCCAGCCCCTCTGCGCCCGCTCCGCGGGGTGCGTCTTCAGGAATCCGGCCGGGCATTCCGCCGGAAGGCTGATAGATGAGGCGGGGCTGAAGGGGATGCGCGTTGGAGACATCGAGGTGAGCCCCGTGCACGCGAATTTCTTCGTCAACAGGGGCGATGGCAGGGCCCGCGACTTCCTTGAGCTTATGGACAGGGTCGCGGACAGGGTAAAAAAACTCTTCGGGCTGCAGCTTGAGCCCGAGATAAGGATGATCTTAAGAAAAACAGGCTATGAATCTGAAAGATAAAAAAATCGGTGTCCTGATGGGCGGCCTTTCGGCGGAAAGGGAAGTCTCGCTGAAGACCGGAGAAGCGATATACAACGCCCTGAAAACGCGGCTTGGCTATAATGCCTGCCGTATAGACGCGGGCAGGGACCTGGCGGAGGCGCTCGGGAGGGAGGCCGTGCAAGTGGCGTTTATCGCGCTCCACGGCGGGGCGGGCGAAAACGGCGCCGTGCAGGGGCTCCTGGAGGTGATGGGCATACCGTATACCGGCTCAGGTGTCCTGGCCTCGGCGCTCGCGATGGACAAGGAGTTTTCGAAGAGGATTTTTACGGGCAGTGGCATACCCGTGCCGGAGGGCGCTGTGCTGGCAAAAGCGGATTTCAGACCGGAGCTTGTCCGCAAGCTGGCGGGCACTGCCGGCTTCCCCTTCCCGTGGGTAGTGAAACCCGCCACCGAAGGCTCAAGCATCGGGGTGAGCATGGTGGATGACGGCTCCGGGATAGAACCCGCGCTCGAAAAGGCCTTTGCGCTGAGCGGCCGGGTGATCGTGGAGCGCAGGATAAGGGGAATGGAAGTGCAGGTTGGAATCCTGGGCGGGAGGGTCCTGGGCTCCGTGGAGGTCCGCCCCTCGCGTGAGCATGGTTTTTACAGCTACGAGGCGAAGTACGCAGGCGGCAAGACCCAATACATCCTGCCCCCGGAGCTGGACGCCCGGACTCTGGGCCTGGCGCACGATCTGGGGCTGGCGGCCCACATGGCGCTTGGATGCCGCGGGGCGACCAGGGTGGACCTTATCCTGGAGGACGGCGTAAAACCATATGTGCTTGAGGTGAACACGATTCCGGGCATGACCGAGACCAGCCTTCTGCCGAAGATAGCCCGTGCGAGCGGTCTCGATTTCCCGGCCCTGGTGGAAGAGATACTCAAAGAGTCTTTAACGGATAGATGAAGGGAAGAAAAAACAAGAACAGAAAGAAGGGCAGGGGCCTTCTCCTGAAGGCGGCAATCCCCCTTGTGCTTGCCGCCGCGGTCTTCATGGCCCTGCGGGGCTATATGAGGTCAAACGGGATGTTCCCGCTGAAAAAAATCGTCTTCGTGGGCAACAGGAATCTCTCCAGCGGGGAACTCCTGGCGCTTCTGAACGTGAAGGCCGGCCAGAACATGCTCAGGATGTCCAAGAGGGACCTCACGGAAAGGCTCCTTGCCAGTCCCTGGGTGGAGGCTGCCGCCGTGAGGAAGGAGATATTGACCGGCAGGATCGTCGCCCGGGTGGACGAGAGAAAGCCCTTCGTCATCATCAGGCGCGACGGGGTCATGTGGCTTGCGGATTTTCAGGGCAGGCTGCTGGAGCCTCTGAGGGCGGGGACGGTCCCGTTTCTGCCCGTCATCGACGCGGATGTGAGGAATTATCCCGATACCTTCAGGGAGGCCGTGCTGCTTGCAAGGTGCCTGAAGAAACTCGGATATTTCCAGCGCCCCATCCAGATAATGGCGGCCTGTCCGACCGAGGAGCTTTCCATGCAGTCGGGGGATGAGATCATACGAGTGGGCTTTGGCGATTACGGGCAAAAATTGAACATGCTGGCCGAACTGGAATCGGAGATTGCAAAAAGGCAGATAAAGGCCAGCGTGGTAGACCTGAGATTTGCAAACAGGGTCATCGTGACCCCGGTGGTCGCGCAGGTTGCCAAGGGGGCCGCGCCGGTTAAGGGGCAGACAATGAAAGGGCGCGCGGGATGAAGGGACGGTATATTGCCGGCATAGACCTGGGCTCCACAAAGATCAGCCTGATGGTTGGGCGCGTGGGGCGGGGCGGCATGGAGATCGCCGGCCTGGTGAGCGTCCCCTCGCAGGGGCTGAGGAAAGGAGTCGTGGTCGACATCGACGAGACCGCGAACTCCGTAGCCCTGGCGGTAAGGAAGGCCAGCTCCGAATCCGGCATCGACATAAGGGCCGCGTACGTGGGCATATCCGGCAGCCATATAAAGAGCCGCGAAAGCTACGGGGCCACGGGCATCAAGGGGAAGGAAGTGGGCGCCGCGGACCTCGAAAGGGTCATAGACTCGGCCTCCGCGCTCTATGTGCCGCTGGACAGGGAGGTGCTGCATGTGCTGCCCTCGGAGTTCATCATTGACGGCCAGGACGGCATATCGAAACCCTTCGGCATGGCGGGTGTGAGGCTGGAGGTCAAGGTGCAGGTGCTCACGGCCTCCCAGGCCGCGCTGGAAAACCTGGAGTGCGCGCTCGAACATTCGGGCCTGAGGCCGGTGGAGATGGTGTTTCAGCCGCTAGCAGGCTCAATGGCCGTCCTGAGAGAAGACGAGCTGCGGCAGGGCGTCCTGCTCCTGGATATGGGCGGCGGCGTTACAAGCGCGGCGCTCTTCAAGGGCGGCGCGCTCCGCTGGGCGGGGGTCATACCGGTCGGGGGCTCCAACACCACAAACGATATAGCCGTCGGGCTGCAATTGCCCCAGGGGGAGGCCGAACGGCTGAAACTGCGCTACGGCCTCGGCCCTGAAGCATTCAAGGCGAACCTCTTCGACGCCGGGGAGAGCATCGAGGCCAGGAGCATGAACGGGAAGGCAAGGCAGGTCCCCCATGCGGAACTTGAAGGGATAATAAGGCCCCGGACGGAAGAGCTCTTCGAGCTTGTGAAGAATGAGGCCGGGCCGCAGATTATCAGGCACCAGCCCCTCTGCGCCGTAATCACGGGAGGGGCAAGCCAGATGAAGGATATCGCCCCCATGGCGGAGCGCTTGCTCGGGCTTCCGGTAAGGGCCGGACTGCCTGAGAGGTTCTTGTCGAAGGGAGGCCCTTTCAAGGAGGCCCTGCGCGACCCCCGCAACGCGACGGCCGCCGGGCTTCTGCTCTACGGGCTGGATGCGGAAGGAGGGGCCGGCGCCGTCTCCAGCCGTTCCTTTTCCGATTCCGTCGAGACGGTCAGGCAGACCGTGGCCGAATATGGCAGGGCGCTGGCAAAAAAATTCATGGGAAAGGTGCGCCGCTTCGAGTGGGGCGCTCACGAATAGAGATTTGCGGGTTTTTATTCTTATAAAATTTTACGACGGGAGAAGGAGGCCGGTGGATGCTATTTGAGATCGAGGAGATGAAGGTGGATGCGGCAAGGATCAAGGTGATAGGGATAGGCGGGGCCGGCGGCAACATGGTCAACAATATGATCTCCTCCAACTTGAAGCACGTGCAGTTTGTCGCGGCGAACACGGACGCGCAGGCGCTGGGGATATCCCTTGCGTCCAGGAAGATCCAGCTCGGCGAGGACATCACCCGCGGGCTGGGGGCCGGCTCCAAACCGGAGACCGGAAGGCAGGCGGCCCTGGAGAGCAAGGAGGCGCTGACCGACGCCCTGAAAGGCGCGGACATGGTGTTCATAACCGCCGGGATGGGCGGGGGGACCGGCACCGGGGCCTCGCCGATTGTCGCGCAGACGGCCAAGGAGACCGGCGCCCTCACGGTGGCCGTCGTTACAAAGCCTTTCTTCTACGAAGGCACCACCAGGAGGCATAACGCCGAGGCCGGCATCAAGGAGCTGGAGAAGAACGTCGACACCCTGATAGTCATCCCCAACGACAGGATAAGCTATGTGGTTGACAAGGGGACCTCTCTTCTGGAGTCGTTCGCGCGCGCAAACGACGTCCTGAGGCAGGCCGTGCAGGGGATATCGGACCTGATAGTGGTCCCGGGGCTCATAAACCTGGATTTCGCGGATGTAAGGACAATAATGCAGGAGGCAGGCAATGCCGTGATGGGGATGGGGGCCGATTCCAGCGCCAAGGAGGCGACCAAGAAGGCGATCTCAAACCCCCTGCTTGAAAACTCCTCCATAGAGGGAGCAAGGGGCATCCTGGTGAACATAACGGGCGGCTCCGGGCTGTCGCTGAAAGACGTCGAGGAGGCGGCAAGCCTGGTTTACGACTCGGCCCACCCGGAGGCCAATATCATATTCGGCGCGGTCATAGACCAGGAGCTTGAAGGGGAGTGCCGCGTGACTGTAATAGCCACGAGCTTTGCCCCCCGGAAACAGAAGCTCGATATCCCGGTGAAAAAATGGGCGCCTCCGGCCATGCCGGCAGCGTCGGCCCCGTCGGCCGCGTCCTCCCTGGCGAATGAGGTGCCGGCAAGCCTAAAAGGCTCGCAGAGGATTTTGGCGAAATCCCTGAAGCTGCCTTCTGGGGACTCTCAGGCGGCGGAAAAGGCCGGGCCGTCCGTCTACGACGACCCGTTTGATATACCGACTTTCCTCAGGAAACAGTTGAGCAGGGAGCATTCCTCCTAGACAGGCTTTCCCACCACGACGCACGGGGCCCCTTTCCCCCCAAAGGGGCCCCACCCCTCCCTGAAATATTTGGCGGAAATCTCCCTCTTGACACCCCAAAACGCCACCACAAAAACGCCACCACCACTTGACACGCAAAAATTTTTATGGTTTAATCCACCAATTTGTAGGCGTTCTTCTTCAGAAGCTATTTCAAGGCAATTTCTCAAGACACGTTGGAGGGGCTTGATGAGATTATCGGGAGCGCGTCTTGCCGGGTTCCGGTCTTGTCATGAGTGCGTACGCTCCCGCCGTTTGTCCTGCGTTGCTCATTGCCTGCCGTGGGGAAACCCGTTTTGAGAAAAAGAGCGGCGCTTTCCTTGCTGCTCGCCATTTCATTTCTATTTTTTCTTCTTTCTAGTGCTTTTGCCGATGAGGTCCAGGTTGCGCCGGGGGTCAAGGCGATGGACCCTTCCAATACGGGCGCGGCGGTCGTAAGCATTGCGATAGAAGTCCCACCGGGGCGGGCAGGCATCTCCCCGAACCTGGCGCTTTCCTATAATTCGAGCAGCGGATACGGTTGGGTGGGAATGGGGTGGACCCTGGAGCCCGGCGCCATCCAGCGCTCAACAAAAAATGGCGTTGACTATAATGGAAACGACTTTATTTTTTAAAAGGATGATGCATCGCAGGACCTTGTTGCCAGAGGGGATTGGGGGACAAATTATTACGGAAACGCAATAGAAGGGGCGTTCACCAAATATTATTATAATTCCTCCACAGGGGGTTGGGAGGTCACCACAAAAGACGGGCTTAAGTACTATTATGGATCAACAACCGCCTCCAGGCAGAACAATCCCTGGACTACCGATACCAGTTGCAATCCCATCGGAAGTCCGCAGGTTTTCAAGTGGTTTTTGGACAGGGTGCAGGATTTAAATGGAAACTATATGACTTTTGCGTATGGCTGCAACGATGGGGGCACTTATTTAAAGGAGATTGATTATACCGGCAATACGGCTGGCTTGAGCACTACGAATAAGCTGGTTTTCACGCTCAACGGGAACTCTTCAGATCAAAAATTGAGTGAAGTCGACGTGTATGCAAGCGGGCAGCTTGTCAGAAAATACAGCTTTTCATATAAAACAAGTCCCGTAACCGGACGCTCCCTTTTAAATAGTATTACACGGGTTGGCAGCGATGGCTTAAGCGCCCTGCCGCAAATTACATTTTCTTACCAGGCCGGCGCTGGCGGGTTTGCAAACGCACCCGTTTCCGCCCCGTTAATCGGCGCCCAGTCAGTGGCGGGAGATTTTGATGGCGATGGAACCGCAGACATTGCGGACAGTTCGAATGTTACTTCAACAAATTCAACATCCGTGTATTTTTCTCAGGGCGGCAGCGGATTTTCGCAACCGGTTGCTTTGAGCACGGCGGTTTCGGGGTGCCAGATAACAAGCGCGCTGGCCGGGAGTTTCGGCGGCGATGGAGCGGCAGATTTGGCCTTGTCCGGCGCTGCCTGCAATGCGTCTTATTTGTTTTATTCCAGCTATTCAAACGGGCAGTTTTCCTTTTCACAGTATTCTCTTCCATTTGCAACAAGTTTGGGCGGGGATTTTAACGGCGATGGCATGACAGATTTCGTTGGCGGCTCATTCGATGTCTCTGTTGCTCAACCGAATGGTACATTCGTAACAACCCAGTGGTCTCTGGACCAGGCAATTCCATCTTGTAACTATTATGCCACTGGCGATTTTAACGGCGATGGGAAATCCGATATATTAGCCTATGGCTGCGCGGATGGTTTTGCAAGAATTCTGTACTCAACCGGGAGTTCATTCCTGGTAAGCACCTTATCGCATGATTTTAGCTATCCGATAGCGGCGGGGGATTTTAATGGCGAAGGACGAGCAAGCATTGCCGTGGTGTCGGGAGAGGGCGCGAATGCCGTTACCTATATATATTCCGCCGCCGATAACTTTAAGACCCCGGCGACATGGAGCACCCCATTACCATCATCACAGGATGGCATCTTTTTCAATAAGATTCTGGCGACGGACTTCAGCGGGGACGGCAAGGCGGATTTGCTGGTAAATGGCTGTTTAAACGGTGGTCCTGGCTACTGCGCCAGCGGAAGCCAGTTCTCTTATGTGTACAACTCGACCGGACCCATACCCGACCTTCTCAGTAAAGTGAATAACGGACTCGGAGGCACAACAACTTTCACTTATGCCCCTTCCACAAATTACAGCAATACTTTTTTGCCTGTGGTCACCCAGGTTGTTTCGTCAATTACGGTAAGTGACGGGAACGGCAATGTAGCCACGACAAATTATACTTATTCAGGCGGTTTTTTTAAGGACAGGGAGTTTAGGGGATTCAGTGATATAAAAGCGACAGACCCTTATGGCACTACAACGGAGACCTGGTATTTGCAGGATGACATCTACAAAGGGCTCATCTCCGACCGGCAGGTCAAAGATTCCTCAGGCAACCTGTACACCGGTATTCATAATATTTACCAGTCAACATCTCCCTACACGGTAGTGGATTTCCCCTATCTTGCGGAAAAAGATGATTATCTCTGCGATGGCGCAAGCAGTCTTTCCCAGTGCAAGGAGATGGCTACACAGTTTTATTACGACAGCTACGGCAATTTGACCAGGAAGTATTCGTTGGGAGATACGTCAATAAGCGGCGATGAAAAGGATGACT
>JAKAHV010000038.1 GCA_021825295.1 Nitrospirota bacterium | reverse complement strand
TAGAACCTATCTCAAAATCGCTTCCGGCTGCAAGAGGCTGAAATCGCAGCATACGGTGTCGCCAAGAAAAAATCGTCCTCAACGCAACGCTGTTGCGCCTCCGGGCGATTTTTCCTTTTCTCCTTGTCTGCCACGATTTCCTCTCTCTTTCGCTTCGGAATCGATTTTGAGATAGGTTCTACAGTCCTGATGGAACGGCGGCAGATGCGGTATGGGTCCAGAAAGAGGCGCTCGCGCCGGACCAGGGTGGCCGGTAAATTTTTCTGGACTTAAAACGAAGCCCTCCAATAAGTTCTCTCGCAAAAATTCACAAAATAGGGTAGTATTTGACCGTGCGTTTACTACTCACGGTTGTAATATTGCTTCTTTGCTCTGCCGCTTGGGCCCTCAACCTGCCCGATCCGTCCCTCACTCCTGGAGCGGTCATGACGTCTGTGACTGTCCAGATGATCTGCGCTCGCGGCTATGGGAGGCTCGCACGGCACGTCACCCGCTCCGAGCGCAAGCATGTTATATTGGCATACCTGGCTGCGCATCCTACATGGCCTGCCGGGCCCTATGAGGTTGATCACCTAGTCCCGCTGGAGCTTGGCGGATCGAATGATCCATCCAACCTCTGGCCGCAACCCTGGGGCGAGGCTAGACAGAAAGACAGGTTGGAAAATTGGCTCCATTATATGGTCTGCTCGGGGCAAATGTCTTTATGGGACGCCCAGGCTCGGGCGGTAAATTGGGGTCGGGGGCGGCCGCGGGAAAGTTTTTCGTCCTCCGACCTCGATCGGGGGGATCAAGTCGGGGAATGACGTAATAACCCACACTCTTACGCGAAGACCCCATATTTTTAATGCATCACCGGGAGTAAACTTGAATTAAGGGCGCGGTTTAACGGGCAGCCTGTAGCTGGGACCAATAGCCGGGAGGCGGATTGCCGGTGCAAGTAGATATCATTCCGGTTGGCGGCGTTGATGCCGTTGTTCTTGAGAAGATCTCCGCGGCCCTGGCGATGGTTTTTCCCTGGGAGATGAGGACCGGCAAAGGGATACGCCTGCCCGGCGAATCCTATAATTCCAGGAGACGCCAGTACAATTCCACGGCAATACTTGAAACGCTTCAGGCCCTGAAAGCCGGAATGCCCGGACTGATACTCGGGGTAACGGACGCGGACCTTTACGTGCCGGAGCTGAATTTTGTATTCGGAGAGGCGGACATGCATGCGGGCGTCGTTGTTATCTCCCTGGCAAGGCTGAAACAGGAGTTTTACGGCCTCTCACCGGACAGAGGACTTCTGGAGGAGCGGGCGGCGAAGGAGGCCACGCACGAGCTGGGACATGCCTGCGGCCTGGACCACTGCGGCTCCCCCGGATGCATCATGTATTTCTCCAACAGCATCGCTGACACCGACAGGAAAGGGCCCGGGTTTTGCGAACGCTGCAGGCGGATACTCGGTTTTTGACCGGCATCCGGGGCGGGCAGCTCCTCGGCCTTGAGCATAAACACCTTATCGGGTAGCATTTAAATGGGCAGCGAGCGTTATTCTCCGTGGCTTGGGGACCAGTCCCCTTGCCACGGGGTCAAGCAAAAAATCCGGAGCGCCGGAGGCGCATTGGGGGACCATCGTGATGGCAGGGCCGCCGGGACATAGCGGACCGCATTGGACTGCGGGAGCGGAAAAAGGGACGATGCGGGGCAGGACCGCCCTCATCACCGGCGCGGTCAGGCGCATCGGCCGCGCGATAGCCTTCCGTCTTGCGGACGAAGGCATAAACATAGTTGTCCACGCCCGGGGGCATGGGGCCGCGACGGAGTTTTGCGGAGAGCTGGCGGGCAGGGGCGTGAAAGCATACGCGGCCGCCGCCGATCTCGAAAAGCCGGAGGAGTATGGAAACCTTGTCGAAAGGGCGCTTAACGCCGCGGGTTCGCTGGATATCCTCGTGAACAACGCGTCGATCATTCATTTCGGCGCAATCGAGGACATCGATTTTGAAAGTTTTGTTCGCCACATGCAGGTGAACGCATGGGCGCCGTTTGTGCTTATTCGGGATTTTGCGCGCCTGGCGGGAAAGGGGAAGGTCATAAACCTGCTGGACTCCGGCATCAGCGGGTTTGACTGGGGACACGTCGCCTACATCCTGAGCAAACATGCCCTTTCGGTCCTGACGAAGATGACCGCTGTACGCTTCGCCCCCGCTGTTACGGTCAACGGAATATCGCCAGGTCTGATACTGCCGCCGGAGGGCACGGGCGGGGGTTACCCGCGGAGGCTGGCCAGGGTGCCGCTCAAAAGGCGCGGGACGCCGGAAGACATTGCGGAGGCGGCCATATATCTGGCAAGAAGCGATTACCTGACCGGCGAGATCATCAACGTGGACGGCGGGCTGAGCCTGATGGAGCACGCGGAGTGGACCGCATCCTGACCGGTGCGGCCTTTCGGGCCTATTGTGGCGTCCCATATATAAACTGAAATAAATCAGTCATTCCCCGAAATACCTTCCTCGTGGCTATGCCAGATATCCGCCCGACCTTTCGTTCGTCGCGCGGTTCCGGGCGTATACAAACGGGCGGGATTTTGTGCGTCTTTCAGGGCGAATGGCGAAAGGTTGGCAGGATGCGTCGCGTCGTGATCCGTCCGCCTGCTCTCTCACTCAAGGACCGGGCGGATATCCTCTAAACGCGAATTTCCTGGACGCCACACTAGCCCCTGGCCTGTCTGAGGGAGCTTATGAATAAAAGCACCACGCCTATGCTTATATAGGCGTCCGCGAAATTGAAGGCGGGCCAGTGGAACCTGCCCGCGTGGAAATCGATGAAATCCCTCACCGACCCGTAGAGGAGCCTGTCCATGAGGTTGCCCGCCGCCCCCGACAGCACGAGAATGAGCCCGGCCTGTCTCCTCCGGCTTTTGACAAGCAGAAACGATATCACGGCGATGGCGGCAGCGGTGATGGTGATGAAAAAGGCGTTGCCCGCGTGCTGGAGCATCCCGAATGCCGAGCCGGGGTTTCTGAGGTTCACGATGTTCAGAAAGGGCAGGATGCGGTCCGAGCCATACGGGCTCACATACCTGTGGGCGATGGTCTTCGTCGCCTGGTCAATCACAACGAGGATTACGGTGAACGCCCAGGCAATCACCATATGTTGCTCCGGCAGCGGTCGCAGATGCCCTCCGGGTTTTTGCCCACGGACTTGTCCCGCATCCAGCACCTCGGGCATTTCTCGCCCTCGGCCTGCAGGACGTCCACGGCCAGTCCCTTTATCTCTTCGGATTTGAAGAATAAAGGGGCTGGCCCCCCTTCGCCCTCTGCCGCCCTTCTGATTTCCGCCTGGGAGACTATGAAGAGGGTGGGCAGGAAGTCCGGGGCGAAACCCTCAAACAGGGAGAGGATGTCGTCCGTGGCGTAGAGCAGGACCTTCGCCTCAAGGGAGTTTCCTATCTCGTGCTTTTGCCTTTTTATTTCGAGGGCCTTGTTCACCTCGTTTCTTATGTCTATTATCTTTTTCCATTTCTCCTCAAGCGCCGGGTCGGAGAGCCTGTCGTCCGCGGCCGGGAAGGACGAAAGAAAGACGCTCTCCGCGTCGCGTCCCGCCTCCGGGTTTATGTAGCTCCATATCTCCTCGGCCGTGAAACTGAGGACCGGGGCCATGAGCTTCGCCATGGAAACCAGTATCCGTCCGAGGACCCACTGCGCGGCCCTGCGCTCCGCGGAGTCGCGCCTGAACGTGTAGAGCCTGTCCTTGAGGATGTCCAGGTAGAAGGAGCTCATGTCCACCACGCAGAAATTGTAGAGCCTGTGGTAGACCTCGTGGAACTCGAAATTCTCGTATGCCGTCTCAACGTCCCTGATTAGTCCCTGGAGCCTGGAGAGGGCCCAGCGGTCTATCTCCGCAAGCGGGCCGCCCCCGAAGTCCTGCCCGCCCTCGAAATCATGAGTATTTCCGAGCAGAAACCGCGCCGTATTTCTAATCTTCCTGTACGCCTCGGTCAGCCGCTCCAGGATTTCGGAGGAGAGCCTTATGTCGTCCCTGTAGTCCTCGGCGGACACCCACAGCCTGAGCAGCTCCGCGCCGTGTTTCTTTATGATGTCTTCCGGGGAGACGACGTTTCCAAGGGATTTTGACATCTTCCGCCCCTTGCCGTCCACGACGAAACCGTGTGTCAGGACGGTCCTGTACGGGGCCGACCCCTCAAGCGCCGTTGCGGTTATCAGAGAGCTCTGGAACCATCCCCTGTGCTGGTCGGAGCCTTCAAGGTACATCTCCGCGGGAAAGGCGAGTCCGGCCCTACGCCCAAGGACCGCCTGGTGGCTTACGCCGGAGTCAAACCATACATCGAGGATGTCCTTTTCCTTCGTGAACTGCCTCCCCCCGCAGGACGGGCAG
The DNA here is from genome assembly GCA_021825295.1 of Nitrospirota bacterium. Classification (GTDB taxonomy): domain Bacteria; phylum Nitrospirota; class Thermodesulfovibrionia; order Thermodesulfovibrionales; family JdFR-88; genus JAJYGJ01. The sequence continues at coordinate 22,158 of JAKAHV010000038.1, read as the reverse complement.
GCAAAACCCTCCGGGACGAACTCGGAGGCCGGCTTTTCGAACCAGACGTCCGAGCCCTGGCGGCGGAAAAACTCCTCGGTCCTGTCCAGCACCGCCGGCTCGGTGACCGTGCGGCCGCAACCGGCGCATTTAAGCAGCGCCACCGGCACCCCCCAGGTCCTCTGCCTGGAAACACACCAGTCCGGCCTGCGCTCAACCATGCCGTGGATCCGCCCTTTGCCCCATTCCGGGACCCACTTCGTCTTTTCTATCTCGGACAGGCATTTCCCCCTCAGCCCATTGTGCTCCATGGAGATGAACCACTGTTCGGTCGCCCTGAAGATGACGGGTTTTTTGCACCTCCAGCAGTGCGGGTAGGAGTGGGTTATCTCCTTTTCCGCAAGCAGCGCGCCCCTCTGCCGGAGCATCTCTATTATCTTCGGGTTCGCCTTGAAGACGAAATCGCCCTCTATCTGTTCTATCCCGGCGCCGCTGAATTTCCCGTAGTCGTCGACCGGGGCGTAAATCTCAAGCCCGTTTTCCATGCCGGCAATGTAGTCGTCCTCCCCGTGGCCGGGGGCTATGTGGACTATGCCCGTGCCTTCCTCCGTCGTCACGAACCTGCCGGTTATGACCGTGGAGAGCCTGTCCATGAACGGATGTCTTGCCCTGAGTCCTTTCAATGCCATGCCCTTTATGCCCAGGACCTTTTCTCCGCCTACGCGGAGGTCTTCCTTCAGGGCCTCGTACAGGCCCTCCGCAAGGATATGGGTGGCCCCATCCGCCCGGTACGCCGCGTAATCGACCTCAGGGTTTACCGCCAGGGCCAGGTTCGCGGGCAATGTCCAGGGGGTGGTGGTCCAGATGATCAGGTAGACGTCGCCCTGGAGCCCCAGTTTCGCCGCGTCCTCATCAAGGAGCCTGAAGCGCACGAATACCGAAGGGGATTTTTTTTCCGCATACTCGACCTCCGCCTCGGCAAGCGCGGTGACGCATGACGGGCACCAGTGCACGGGTTTCTTCCCCTTGTAGAGATACCCGGCCTTTACGAAGCGGTTGAACTCCGCCACGATGTCCGCCTCGTAATCGTTTGTCATGGTGAGGTAGGGCTCCTCCCAGAGCCCGAAGACCCCGAGCCTCACGAATTCCTCGCGCTGGATGTCGACGAACCTGGCCGCGTACTCCCGGCAGAGCCTCCGTTTTTCGAGCGCCGTGGTCTGGTTTTTCATCTGCCCGAGGCCCTTGTCCACCTGCAGCTCTATGGGAAGCCCGTGGCAGTCCCAGCCCGGCACATAGGGGGAGGAAAACCCCTTCATCGTCTTGTACTTTATGATGATGTCCTTAAGCACCTTGTTAAGGGCATGGCCCATGTGAATATGGCCGTTTGCGTACGGGGGGCCGTCGTGCAGGATGAATTTCTCCCCGTCCCTGTTTTTTTCGAGTAACCTTGCGTAGAGTTTCGTCTCCTGCCACGCCTTGAGCATGGCGGGCTCCTTCTGGGGCAGGTTCGCCTTCATGGGGAAGCCGGTCGCGGGCAGGTTCAGGGTGTCTTTATAATCGGTCTCTTTCGGCATCCAATCATTTTAACATAAAGGCATTGAATTCCCCCCTCCGTAACAGGGGGCCTGCGCCGGATTTGCAGGGCCGGTGTTTAAGTCGAAATGGCTTGAGTTTCCCGGGAAAATGCCCTGGGTGTCAACCCCCCTTATTCCTCTTTCTTTTTCTTTGCCTCGGCGTCCGCTATTATCTTCTGTGTGAGGTGTCCCGGCACCTGCTCGTAGTGGGAAAACTGCATGGTGTAGAGGCCCCTGCCGGCAGTGAGGCTCTGGAGCTGGTTTGCGTATGTGAGCATCTCGGCCATGGGGACAAGCGCCGTTATCTTCTGGTTGTTGCCGGACTGCTCCATGCCCTGCACCTTGCCCCTTTTGGCGTTAAGGTCCCCGATGACCGCGCCAAGCGTCTCCTCCGGCACCACTATGCTCACCTTCATTATGGGCTCAAGCAGGACAGGTTTTGCCTCCATGGCGCCCTTCTTTATCGCCATCGAGCCCGCGATCTTGAATGCCATCTCGGAGGAGTCCACGGGGTGGAATGAGCCGTCATAGAGCTTTATGCTCACGTCTATCATCGGATAGCCGGCGACGATGCCCTCCTTCAGCGTCTCGACGATCCCCTTTTCGACAGCCGGTATGTAGTTTCTCGGTATCGCCCCGCCCACGATGGCGTCCACGAATTCAAAACCGGCCCCGCGCGGCCTTGGTTTCACCTCGATCCAGCAGTCGCCGTACTGCCCCCTGCCGCCGGACTGCTTCTTGTACCTGCCCTGCACCTTCGCGCTGCCGGTTATGGTCTCGCGGTAAGGTATCTTCGGGGTCTTCATCTCGACCTCCACCCCGAATTTCCGTTTGAGTTTTTCGAGGGCCACTTCAAGGTGGAGCTGCCCCATCCCGGAGAGTATCATCTCCTTCGTCTCCTCGTCCCTGTGGAACTGCAGGGCCGGGTCCTCTTCCAGTATCTTGTGAAGGCCCAGGCTTACCTTTTCCTCGTCCCCCTTCGATTTGGAGGCGATGGCATAGGAGATTATGGGCTCGGACAGTTTTACCTTCTCAAACAGGACAGGGTGGGCCTCATCCGACAGGGTATCTCCCGTGTTCGTCTCCTTGAGCTTGGCCACAACCCCTATCTCGCCGGGCCCCAGGCCCTGTACCGGGATCTCTTTTTTGCCGAATGGATAGAAGAGCTGCCCGACGCGCTCCTTCGCGCCGGTTGAGGCATTAAAGACGGTCGAATCCGAGCTGATGGTCCCGGAGTAGACACGGAATATCGAGAGTCTTCCCGTGAAGGGGTCCGCGATGGTCTTGAAGACATAGGCCGAAAACGGGGATGCGGCATCAGGCAGTCTCTCCTCCGGAGCGCCGGTCTTCGGGTTTTTCCCCCCGGCCGGGGTAATTTTGGACCGCTCCTCCGGAGACGGCAGGCAGAGGACGACTGCGTCCATCAGCATATCGGCGCCGATGTTCTTCACGGCGGAGCCGGCCACAACCGGGATGAACTGCCTGGTGATGGAGCCGGTCTTTACGCCGTTTATGATCTCTTCCTTTTTTATCTCACCGCCGTCAAGGTAGATGGAAAGGAGGTTGTCGTCGGACTCGGCTACCTTTTCGACCAGCTTTTTCCTGTAATTTTCTATCTCCGCCTCCATGCCGGAGGGGATTTCGGACTCCCTTGCCTTGCCGTTTTCGTAGATGAGGGCCTTCATCTCTATGAGGTCCACGAGGCCCTTGAAGGAGGCGCCGGCCCCGATCGGGACCTGCAGCGGGATGGCCTCTTTTCTGAAAGACCTCTCGATCTCCTCCAGCGCCTTCTGGAAATCGGCCAGGTCCTTGTCCATCTCGGACACATAGGCGATCATGGGCAGCTCGAATTCCGCGGCGTACTCGTAAACCTTCTCGGCCTCCGCCTTTACCCCGTGAACGGCGCTTGCGACCATTATGGCGCCGTCGGCCGCCCTCATGCCCGCGTGCGTCTCCTCGATGAAGTTTATGAACCCCGGGGTGTCAATGAGGTTCAGCCGGCTGCCCTTCCAGTTGAAGGCGGCTGCCGAGGTGCCGATGGTGGCCTTTCTGCCGGTCTCCTCCGGCTCGAAGTCCATTACGGTGGTGCCTTCCTGCGTGCTGCCCATCCTGTCCACCGCGCCCGCGGTAAAAAGCATGGCCTCCGCAAGAGAGGTCTTGCCGGAGCCGCCATGCCCTATCAAAACCACATTCCTGATCGCCTGCACCGCAAAGTTTGCCATAGGATAGAAACCTCCGGTATTAAGTGTCAGTCAAGTATTTCTTCAATTACGGGCTTGTATTCGAGTTTTTTTTCGGCTTTCGATGTCCAGAGCTTCACGAACAGAAAAGAGAGGCCGAATGCTCCGAAGGCGAACATTGCGGAGACGGAATCGGGGTCGCTGCCTACAAGATGGGCCAGGGCGAGTTCCTTGCCGAGGATCGCCCCCAGGATGAGGGCCGTGACGGGCAGTCCGTAGACAATGAGCGAGCCCTTCATGTAGGCGAAGGGTTTCATGACCACCCTTACCTTCTGGCCTTCGCTTGCGCCCGCCAAGTTGAGGGCCTCTATTTCCGAGCCCTCATCGGAGAGATGGCACGTTCCAAGCGTGCAGTGCTCGCAGACTCCCTTTGGCTTTGTGATGGAGACCTTGGCGAACCTTCCCAGCGTCGTTATGACAACGCCAATTTCTTCCATATATCTTGTTTAGTTTACCATACCGGGCGTGCAAACCGCGCGCGCAAGGCAAGCGAATTCGAATAAACCGGAAGAGCCATAAATAATATGTTAAAATCCCATACCATGCCAAGGGCGAAAGCAAAACTGAAGACACAGATCAGGGCGGTCGATCTGAAGAAGATAAAGACCGTCCCGCTTGCGGGCAGGAAATCCAAGGTGGAAATCGATCTGACCGCAAGGCCGGTGCAGGCCGGTGGCCGCTTTTCGGATTTCTGGCGAAGCCTGCCCGGCATCCTCGCCGCCAGGGACCTTAAGGCCGTCGTGGAGAAAATAGCCGCCGCGCGCGGAAGCGGCAGGCCCGTCGTCCTGGGCATGGGGGCGCACCCCATCAAGGTCGGTCTTTCTCCGCTCATAATAGACCTCATAAGGCGCGGGATAATAACGGCCGTCGCCACCAACGGCGCGGCCATCGTGCACGACTTCGAGCTTGCCTTCATCGGGCGCACCTCGGAGGACGTGGCCGAGGAACTCTGCAAGGGGACTTTCGGCATGGCCCGGGAGACCGGCCTCTACCTTAACCGCGCCATAAAAAAAGGGGTAAATGACGGGCTCGGCCTTGGAGAGTCCGTGGGCAGGGCCATAAGCGCAGGGAAAAAACTCTTCCCCAACAAGGATAAAAGCATCTTCGCCCAGGGATACGAGCAGAAAATACCGATGACGGTGCACGTCACGATGGGGGCCGATATAATCCACATGCACCCGTCGGCAGACGGGGCGCTTACGGGAGAGGCCAGCTTCCGGGATTTCAAGCTCTTCGCCTCGGTGCTGGCCGGGCTCGATGGCGGGGTCTACATAAACCTGGGTTCCGCGGTCGTCCTTCCCGAGGTCTTCCTGAAGGCGCTGACCGTCGCCAGAAACCTGGGCCACCGTACCGAAAATATAACGACCGTGAACATGGATTTCATACAGCACTACAGGCCCAGGGAAAACGTCCTTCGACGGCCCACCCTCCGGGGCGGGGCCTCTTATGCCCTGACCGGCCACCATGAGATAATGTTTCCCCTCCTGGCCGCCGGAATAATAGAGTCTATGGACAACAGGACCTGAGTGTGTGTCCCAAAAATAACTTCAATAAGCTCTCCGGCGAATTATTTCAGTGTGCGGCTAACGGTTCGCTCCTCGCTCACCGCCAGCCGCACACTGAAATCCCGTTAAAATTATCAGCATGAGAGGATATTCGCCCGGTTCTTGAGAGAGGAGAAGAGCGGACGGATCACGATGGGTTGCATCCTTGCAACCTTTCGTCATTCGCCCTGAGGACAAGGCAATAGTTCAGTTTATACACGTCCGGAACCGCGCGACGAACGAAAGGATCGGGCGGATATCAACATGTGGAGGGGTATTCGAGAAATGACGGAATGATTTCAGTGTTATTTTTGGGATGGAATTTCTGGTGGGTTCTAAAGCTTAGCTTTAAGAAATTACTTGAAATAAGCCGTTTTATTGTGAAATAATGTTGCGTCTGCTATGCCGAAGAACGTACTTGTAATAGAAAGGGAATTTGATACCGCAAGGCAGATAGCAAGGGCGCTGGAGTCCGAAGGCTATTTCGTTTTCACCGCCTCGGGGGCCGAAGCCGGCCTTGTGATGGCAAGGAGGGTAAAGCCCGCTCTCATCTTCCTCAACCTTTCCCTGAAAGACACAGGCAGGACGGAATTCATAAGCAGGCTCAGGGCGATGGAGTTTCTCCGCAGGGTGCCGATTCTCCTGATTACCGGAAAAGATGGGGAATACGACCCCAGGTACAGGGATTTATACGGCATTGTAAATTTCGTCAGGGTGCCTTTAAATGACGCGGAGATAACCGCCATGAGCAAGGCGGCACTCGAGGACATACCCTCGGAGGCCTCTGCCGGAAGGGCCGTGGAAAGCCCCCCTGAGGATGAGAATATTATAGATGAGGATATTATAAGGGTCTCCGGGGAAGCTGCGGATGACGCGTACGATGCGGAGGATTCATCCCCCGCGGATGAAGCCGCGGGGCCGGCCGGCGAACAGGCGGACATTGCCGGCTGGCAGATCGATATGAGCGGCGGGTTGCCGGATTCCCCCGGTTTGCAGCCGGAGGGTGAGGCTGGCATGCCGCCCGGCGGTGGGGATAGTCAGGAGGACCTGACGGATGAGGCATGGACCGTGGTTGAATCGACCGGGGTTGAATCGCGAACAGCCGGAATGGCGGAGGACGCCGGGCAGGATGTGATTGAAGATGACATCCCCGGCGGGCAGCCGCCGGATGAATTGCCGTCTGTGCCCGGGGCACCAGTGTCTGAGATGCCAATATCCGGGACGCCAGCGCCTGAGACGCCAGCGTCTGAGGCATCAATGCCTGAAATGCTGGCGGCTGGGGGCGCAGATGAGGCCGGATATGATGCCGGAAATGAGGCTCCGCCGGCCACGCGCAAGGCCGGATTTGAAACCCATATCGAGCAGGCTATGAGGCATGAAGAGGAAAAGGGTCTTTTTGGAGGAAAGCAGGATTTACCGGATAAAGAGAATATTTTCCATATACCTGAAGAGGAGGAGTCCGAGGCCGGCATGAAAGATATAAAGTCGGGGCAGCGTAAAAAGGGCAAAAAAAGCCTTGCCCTTGTTCTGGCAATAGTGCTCGTGGGGGCCGTCGCCTCTTATGTCTTTTTCATGTATCTGGCGCCAAAGCCGGGGAGGGGGAAAGAGGAGATGCAGGCCAGGGCGGGCGAAAATCAGTCCGTGGTGATAGAGCAAAACACTCCTTCTCCCGCGGCCGTCCCTGCCCCTTCCGCAGGCAATGCCCCTGCCGCTTCAAACAGCGGGCAGCAGGCGTTTAAAACCGTCACGCCCGCAAAAAACGCCGCAGCCGGCGTGAAGACGGCTGCTGGCGCGGGCAAATCCGCCGTCCCCGTGGCAGCGGCCGCCGCGGTCGTGGCAAATCCCGCCAAAAACGGCGTCCGGACAGCCGCGAAGCTCGGGACAGCCAAACCCGCCCGGGTGGAAACAAAAAAGATCGCGTCCTCAAAAAGCAGGAGAGGTGAAAAAGAGACGGCCGCCGGCAGCGGGCGGGAAAGAAGCCAGGGTTTTTGGGCCCTGCTCTCGAAGGAAGAGAAGGAGATCGGGCATGGCAGGGCCGGAAAAAGAAAAAGCGGCGCGCGGCATTTCTATTCTCTTCAGGTCGGGGCTTTTTCAGTCAAGGCAAATGCAAGCAGGCTGGTCACGGACCTCAAGGCAAAACGGTTTGACGCCTTTGTGGAGCAGTCGGAGAAAGACGGGAAACCCATATACAAGGTGCTGGTCGGGAAATTCAGCCGGCCCGGCGGCACAAAACCCTATTACGCGAAGCTGAAAAAAGACGGCCTGAAGGCCTTTCATTACTCCCAGTAGAGCAGCCGCTTTCATTCCGAATAAAGGAGCCGCTGCTTTATTCCGAATAGAGGAGCCGCTCCAAAGTTATGACAACGAGGTCCCCCAGGGCTTCAAGGTCATATCCGCCCTCCAGCACGAAGACGGACGGCGTTGCCGGGGACGCACGCAGTATGGCCTCCACGATCCCCCTTACCCCCTCCTTCGATACGTTTATCGCGGCCAGGGGGTCTCCGCTATAGATGTCGTAGCCCGCCGACACCAGGATGACATCCGGTTTGAATCGCGCCATCAGCGGCGGCAGCAGGTCCTGGTAGACCCTGAGGTACTGCTTTACCCCGGAGCCCGCCGCCATCGGCACATTGTAGGTTGTCCCGGCCCCGGCCCCCGCCCCGCGCTCCGAATCCGCCCCAGTGCCGGGGTAGAAGGGGTACTGATGGGTGCTGAAATAGAAGACGGAGGGGTCTTCATAGAAGATGTGCTCGGTGCCGTTGCCGTGGTGGACGTCAAAGTCGACGATGAACACCTTCTCAAAGCCAAGCTCCTGCGCCGCCCTGGCCCCGACGGCCACGTTATTGAAGATGCAAAAGCCCATGGCGCGGTCTTTCCCGGCATGGTGGCCGGGCGGCCTCACCGCGCAGAACGCCCGGTCCAGCTCGCCCTTTTTTATCAGCTCCAGCGCCCCTGAAACCGCGCCGGCGGCATAGAGGGCGGCTTCATAGGAGCCTTCGGACAGGTAGGTGTCCGGGTCGAAATAGCCGGTAAAACCGGCCACCCTGCGGACATAGTCCGGGTCGTGCACGGCCTCTATCTCCCGGAGTTCGGCCCTACGGGGTTTTTGGAAGATCAGCTTGTCCGCTATGCCCGATTCCCGGAGGCCCCTCATTATCGCCAGCAGCCTTTCGGCGCACTCGGGGTGGCCGGCCGGGGTCTCATGCTTCAGGAATATGTCGTCATAGAAGAACCCCACCCGTTTCATGGCTTAAAGTATATATTAATGTGTTGTCATCCTTAAGAGCGGGGGGGATTCCTCTTTATAGCCCTATAAAAAAATTATTTTTGACCCATTTTTGAAACTATGTTATTTTCAATATCTCTGGAGTTTTCGGATTTTCCGAAAAAACTAATAACCAAGGAGTCGAGGATGCTCATCATAGGCGAAAAACTAAGCATCATAGCCAAGAGGGTCCGTGAGGCCATGCTGAAGAGGGACAAGGGCCCGATCCAGGAGATCGCGAAGGCCCAGTGGGACGCCGGCGCCAGGATGATCGACGCCAACATCGGGCCCGCCGAAGACGGGGGCGAGGAGCTCATGCAGTGGATGGTGCGGGCCATCCAGGAGGCCGTGCCCTCTCCGGTCTGCCTCGACACCACAAACGCGAAGGCCATAGAGGCCGGCCTGCAGGTGCATGACAACCAGTGGGGCAGGCCGCTTATCAACTCGACTTCGAACGACCCGGAGAGGTTCCCCATACTCGAACTCGCGGCGAAGTACAACTCCCAGATAATCGGGCTTACCGTGGGCAAGGGCGGGCTGCCCGCCGACGCGGAGGAAAGGTGCGCCATAGCGGCCGAGATAATGGCGAGGGCGATGGAATACGGCGTGCCGCTTGAGGACCTCTATCTGGACCCCCTGGTGCTTCAGATCGCCACTTCGCAGGACCATGCCCTGCACGTCATCAAGGCCATAAGGATGTTCCAGGAGCTCAACGACCCGCCGATGAAGACCGTGGTGGGCCTGAGCAATATCTCAAACGGCTGCCCCAGGCACGTAAGGCCGATCATAAACAAGCATTATTTCGCTCTCCTCATGTATAACGGGCTTACCTCTGCCATAGCGGATGCCGCCGAGATGGGCGAGGTCGCCAAGACGATAGACATAATCACGGGCAAGACTCTCTATGCCCATTCATATCTCGAGATGTAGGAGGGAAGGCAGATGCCATTTACGCCGCCAAAGGATAGTTTCAGCGGGAAGATATTTGAAGTGGGCATTGGCCGCGGCGAAAAGGCCGTGACCATAGGCGGGGAGAACGTCATGCCCTTCCACGGGTTCGAGGGCTCGGCGCCCGGGAAGCCGGCGGTAGCCTTCGAGGTGCAGGACATACCGCCCGACGACTGGCCGGATACCGTAAAAGAGGTTTTCAAGGACGTCTCCGGAGACCCGGTCACCTGGGCCTCATACTGCCAGGACAGCCTGGGCGCGGACGCCATAGCCCTGAGGCTTGCCGGCACACATCCCGACAGGGGCGACATTTCCGCGGAGCAGGCGGCCGAAACGGTGAAGAAGGTCCTGGACGCGGTAAAGGTGCCCCTCATAATACTCGGCTCAAACCATGCCGAAAAGGACACGGCCGTTCTCGTCAGGGCGGCTGAGGCCGCAAAGGGGACAAACTCTGTCATCGGCAAGGCCCAGGAGGCGAATTACAAGACCATTGCTGCGGCGGCGATGGCAAACGGCCTGAAGCTCATCGCCATGAGCGAGCTCGACATAAACCTCTCGAAGCAGCTCAACATCCTTATCACGCAGATGGGCTTTGACAAGGAGAAGCTGATAACCGACCCGATGTGCTCGGCCCTGAGCTACGGTCTCGAGTACACCTATTCCGTCATGGAGAGGATAAAGCAGGCGGCCCTGGCGCAGAACGACGCCGTGCTGCAGCCGCCGATGCTGGCGGACGTGGGCATGTACGTCTGGAAGGTCAAGGAGACCCAGGCCGCGGAGGCCGACCTGCCGGAATGGGGGGAGCTGGCTGGCAGGGGCATCGCCTGGGAGGCCGTGACGGCGTCCTCTTTCCTGATCTCGGGGGCCGAGCTGCTCATCATGAGGCACCCCGCCGCTGTAAGCGCGGTCAAAAAGTTCATAGCCGAGTTTTCAATGGAGGTCCGATAAGATGGCGCTAACCGGAGTCGAGATATTCAAGCTGCTCCCAAAAACCAACTGCAAGAAGTGCGGTCAGCCCACCTGCCTGGCCTTCGCCATGAAGCTTGCCCAGAGGCAGGTTTCCCTGGACCAGTGCCCCGATGTGTCGGAAGAAGCGAAGCAGAAACTGGGCGAGGCCTCCGCGCCTCCCATAAGGCCGGTATCGCTTGGCGCGGGCGCAAAGGCCGTGAAGATGGGCGAGGAGATGGTGCTCTTCAGGCACGAAAAGAAGTTCGTGAACCCCTGCGCCTTCGCCGTTGAGATAAAGGACACGCTTTCCGCGGCCGATGCGGCAAGGAAGATCGAGGAGGCCGCGGCTTCTGAAATAGACAGGGTGGGGCAGAAACTGCGGGTGGACGCCCTCTTCCTCTCGAACGATTCCGGCGACGCGGCGAAATTCCTGGAGCTGGCGAAGCTTGCCGCCGCCAGGGCGCCGGAGATGCCGGTCATCGTCTCCACGACGAGCCCCGACGCGGCGGAGGCCTCGCTTGGCCAGTTCGCCGGTAAAAAGGCCGTCCTCTACGGCGCGAATGCCGGAAACCTGCAGGCCATGGCCGAAAAGGCGAAAGCGGCCAAGGCGACCCTGGGCATCGCGGCCAAAGATATCGACGAGCTTTGCGAGCTTACCGAAAAGGCGAAGGCCCTCGGGATAGAGGACATGGTGCTCGACTCCGGCGCTAGGAGCGCGGGCGAAATCCTCAGGGACAACACCTACATAAGGAGGGCCGCGCTTAAAAAGAATTTCAAGCCCCTGGGCTACCCCGTCATCACGTTCGCAAACAGGCCTGGGGACACGCTGCTTGAGGCTCTGGTGGCCGGGCTTGCCGTGGAAAAGTACGCCTCGATTGTGGTTCTGGGCACGGCTGAAAAGTGGAAGAACCTGGCCCTTTTCTCCCTGAGGCAGAATATCTACACGGACCCCCAGGTGCCGATGCAGGTGCAGCAGAAGATTTACAAGATCGGGGAGCCGGGGCCGAAGGCGCCTTTCATGATCACAACCAACTTCTCGCTCACCTATTTCATAGTCTCGGGCGAGGTTGAAAACAGCAAGGTCCCGTGCCGCCTGGCCGTCATGGACTCCGAGGGGCTTTCCGTCCTTACCGCCTGGGCCGCGGGCAAGTTTACCGCGTCGAAGATCGCCCAGTTCATAACCGAAAGCGGCGTGGAGGGCGAGCTTGAACAGAAGGAGCTGATCATCCCCGGATACGTCGCCATCCTGAGCGGCGCCATCGAGGACAAGCTGGCGGGGTGGAAGATTACCGTCGGCCCGCGCGAGGCAAACGGCATTCCGGCCTTCCTGAAGGCCAGGGCGGTCTGATCATGTTTGATTTCCAGGTTGATAAATAAACAGGATGTCTTTTAAAATAGGCGATAATAGGGGTATATCACCCTGAGGCCCAAGTACAACAACACATAAGGAGGTTGTAATGTCGAAGGCAATCGCCTCGGCTGCCATCAGAGGCGCCAACAGGATATACAGGGAGGCTGAGGAGCTCCTCGAAAAAGCGATAGCTGAAAAAGGCGAAGGGCACCGGTTCGAGTTCAACGACACGGCTTATTACCTTCCCATGATATACGCGATGACCGGCTTTCCGGTAAAGACGCTGGGGGACATGAGGACGGCCCTGGGGTTTGCCAGGGACATGCTTCATGCGGAGCCGGCGGAGCATATCTGGAAGCCCTACCTGGGGGAGGCCCTGGACTCCGGCATGTCCACCCTTTTTGCCGAGGAGGTCTGGCTCGCCCTGAGGACCGCGCTGGGGATGGAGCCGGAGAAGGACCCCGAAACCGGCCTCGCATACAACGGCTTCATAACGGACACCATACAGAGGAACCTGGGCATCCAGCTTGTGGACGGCACCATGCCGGGGTTTGCCGCGATAATAGGGGCGGCCCCGGATGACGACACCGCCCTGAATATAGTGAGGGAGCTGCAGGAGAAGAACATACTCATCTTTCTCTCCGGCCATGTAAACGGCGAGAGCGTCACGAAGCAGCTCCAGAGGAAGGGTGTGGAGCTGGGCTGGGACACGAGGATAGTGCCCCTGGGGCCCAGGACCGAGCACACGCTTTACGCCCTGGACTGGGCCATAAGGGCGTCGCTCATCTTCGGCAACAAGAAGCCGGGCGATTTCAAGGGGCACCTGAAATATCAGAAAGACAGGGTCTTCGCGTTCGCCATGGTGCTTGGAGAGCTTGACGATATGAAGTGGGCGACCGGCGCGGGGGCCATAAACATGGGCTTCCCCGCGATAGCGGACACCGATATACCGGTCGTTCATCCCACCGGCGTGTGCACATACGAGGAGGTGGACAAGGAGTTTGACCACTCCAAGATAGTCCAGAAATCCATAGAGGTCCGGGGGCTGAAGATCATAGTGGAGAAGCCGCCCATCCCGGTGGCCTATGGCCCGGCCTTCGAGGGCGAGAGGATCCGCAAGGAGGACATGTTCATGGAGTTCGGGGGGCAGAGGACCCCGGCCTTCGAATGGGTCCGGATGCGGGAGATGGAGGAAGTCGAAGACGGCAAGGTCACGGTAACGGGCGCCAACTGGCAGGAGCTCTACGAAAAAGGCGGCAAGATGCCGCTGGGGCTCGTGATAGACGTGGCGGGCAGGAAGATGCAGAAGGATTTCGAGTCCGTCATCGAGAGGAAGGTCCACCATAACATAAACGAGGGGCAGGGGCTCTGGCACATGGGCCAGAGGGACCTGAACTGGATAAGGATAAGCAAGGCCGCGAAATCCGCGGGCGTGACGCTTGAGCACCTCGGACAGATCATGACGACGATGATGCCCCACCGTTTCCGCTCCATCATCGACAAGGTGCAGGTGACCATATACACGGATGAAAAAGAGGTGCTTGCGCTGAGGGAGCAGGCGAGGCAGGCATACGCGGAAAGGGACAAAAGGCTGGGCTCGCTTACGGACGAGTCCGTGGACACGTTCTATTCATGCCTGCTGTGCCAGAGCTTCGCGCCAAGCCATGTCTGCATCATAACGCCGGAGAGGCTCGGGCTTTGCGGCGCCTATAACTGGCTGGACGGCAAGGCCGCATTCGAGATAGACCCCACGGGCGGCAACCAGCCGGTGCCGAAGGGCCAGGTGATGGATTCGCGCTTCGGCAGGTACACCGGGGTGGACGAGTACCTCAGGAAATCGACCGGCGGCGCGGTCGAGACGCTGAACCTGTACACGATAATGGAAAACCCCATGACCTCCTGCGGCTGCTTCGAGTGCATCGTGGCCATCGTGCCCGAGGCAAACGGGGTGATGATAGTGCAGAGGGGCCACCAGGGGATGACGCCCGCCGGCATGAAGTTCTCCACCCTTGCGGGCTCCGTGGGCGGCGGCATGCAGACCCCGGGCTTCATGGGCATCGGCAGGAACTTCATCACCAGCAAGAAGTTCCTTGCGGGCGACGGCGGCATAAAGAGGATAGTCTGGATGACCAAAAACCTCAAGGAGAGCCTGAAGGAGGCGTTCGAGGAGCGGGCCGCGGAGGCGGGCGCGCCCGGTCTTCTGGACAAGATAGCCGATGAGACCGTGGCCGAGGATTCCGAGAAACTGCTGGAATACCTGGCGGGCGTGGAGCATCCGGCGCTGCAGATGGACCCCATCATATAAACCGCTGGCTGAGGGGATTTGATTTACCGCGTGATGGCAAAAGACGTGAGAAACCGGAGGAAAAACGGATGAAGCTGAATAAAAAAAGCGCTAGCGAGGCCTCGCAGAAGATAATCGACTGGGGCGAGTCCGAGGGGCTGATAACGTGCTTTGAACGCGCCGAGAAGATGAAGCCCTGCCCGATAGGCGAGACGGGCGCCTGCTGCAAGGTCTGCCACATGGGCCCCTGCAGGCTTGTGGGCCGCAACGCGGAGAAAGAGGTGACGGGCGTCTGCGGGGCGACGGTCTCCACGGTCGCCGCAAGGAACCTGCTCAGGATGGTGGCGGCCGGCACCGCGGCCCATTCCGACCACGCAAGGAGCATGGCGATCACCCTTCTGGCCGTGGGCGAAGGCAAGACGAGCGATTTCGAGATAAAAGACCCGGCCAAGCTGAAACGCATGGCGGAAATACTGGACATCCCCCACGAGGGCAAGGAGATAAAGGAGCTGGCCAGGGAAGTGGCCCTGAAGCTCCTTGACGATTTCAGCAGGCGCGAGGGCGTGGTGAATTACGCGAAGCGGGCCCCGCAAAAGACGCAGGAGAGGTGGAAGAAATGGGGAATACTGCCCCGCTCCATAGACCGGGAAGTCGTGGAGGCGATGCACAGGACCAACATGGGCGTCGACCACGACCCGGATCATCTGCTTCTGCACGCGCTGAAGACGTCGCTTGCCGACGGGTGGGCGGGCTCCATGATGTCCACCGATATTACGGACGTGCTGTTTGGCACCCCGAAGCCGGTCCGGGCGGAGGCCTCTTTCGGCATCTTCAAGGAGGACGAGGTCAATCTGGTCGTGCACGGGCATGAGCCCACGCTGGCGGAGGCGATCCTGGATGTGGTCTCGGAGCCGGAGATGGTGGAGTACGCGAAGTCCAGGGGCGCAAAGGGCATAAACCTGGGCGGTATGTGCTGCACGGCCAACGAGGTCCTCATGCGGCACGGCATTCCCACCTCCGGCGGGTTTACCAACCAGGAGCTTGGCGTGATGACGGGGCTCATCGACGCGATATCGGTCGATGTGCAGTGCATCATGCCGGCCATAGTGGAGCTGTCGAAGAAATTTCACACGAAGGTGATAACCACGTCCGAGAAGGCCATGACCAAGGGGGCCACGCATGTCCCCTTCGACGAGCACCACGCCAGGGAGGCGGCAAGGAAGATAGTCCGCATCGCCATAGACAACTACCCCAACAGGACGAAGAAGGGGAAATTCGTGCAAAGCGACAAGTGGCCGGTGATAGCCGGGTTCTCCCATGAATACATAGAGTACATGCAGGGCGGCAGGTGGCGCGCCTCGTTCCGGCCATTAAACGACGCCATCATGGCTGGAAGGATACGCGGCGTCGTCGGCCTGGTGGGTTGCGACAACCCCAGGGTGCCTTCGACCGGGCTTTTCCGTTACCTCGCCATGGAGTTCATAAAACAGGACGTCCTGATACTGACCACCGGCTGCGGCGCGAACGCCTACGGCACGGCCGGATATCTCACGCCCGAGACCGCGCTCGAACAGGCCGGACCCGGCCTGAGGGAGGTCTGCGAGGCGATAGGCATACCGCCGATCCTGCACCTGGGCGCGTGCGTCGACAATTCGAGGATACTCACGATAGCCTCCGCGATGGCGGCCGAAGGCGGCCTTTCGGACGAGATAGGCGGCATGCCCGCGGTCGGCATCGCCCCCGAATGGATGAGCGAAAAGGCGATAGCCATAGCCTGCTATTTCGCCGCCTCCGGCGTGCCGGTCATTTTCGGAGGCGGGGGCTCTCCGGTCGGCGCCAGCAGGGAGGTCACGGAGATCATGACCAAAACATGGTATGAAAGGTTCATGGGCTCCCTTCACTTCGAGCCGGACCCGGAGAACATCCTCAACCTGGCCCTCGAGTACATAGACAAGGCCAGGGCGTACCTGAAGTTGAAAAAGTACGAGCCCGGAAGGTTCGGCACGGAACGCGTGCTCATGGACATGGCGGCGAGAAGGGAACTGGAGAAGGCCGCGAAACCGCATTTGGGGATAGGCTAGAGGGGTTTTCAGATGAACATCGACGAGCTTGACGTAAACCTGAAGATCGGGCGGATTGGCGAGGTGCTGGACGAGTCCCAGAAGAAGCGCGGCCTGCTTATCCACGCGCTCCAGCAAATACAGAAGGAGCACAATTATCTTCCGGAGGACGCCCTCAGGGCGCTTTCAAGGAAGCTTGGCGTGCCGCTTGCGGAGGTCTACAGCACCGCGTCCTTCTACAAGCACTTCTATTTCAGGCCTAGGGGCAAAAATGTCCTTTGCGTCTGCACGGGCACGGCCTGTCATGTGAGGGGAGCGGCGAAGATACTTGAGGCTGTAAAGGAGAAGTTCGAGATAAGCGAGGGCGAAACGACCGCCGATATGTCGCTTACGCTTGAAACGGTGGGGTGCGTGGGCTGCTGCGGACTGGCCCCGGTTGTCACATTGAACGATGAGGTTGCGGGGGAGATGAGCCCCGGCAAGCTCGATGGCATTATCGAGACCCTTGGAGTTGAAAACGGAAACGGCAATGGAAAGCAAAAAGCAAATACGCAAACTTAACACCATCTCTGAACTGGCCGGCTACAGGAAGCAGATAACCGCCAGCACCTTTACCGGGGGCGTTGCCCGGGTGAGGGCGTGCTGCGGCACGGCCTGCACGGCGGGCGGCTCCTACAAGGTCCTGGAGAATCTTAAGGCCGAGGCGGACAAAAAGGGCATCCAGCTTGAGATCGTGAAGACCGGCTGCCAGGGGCTTTGCCAGAAGGGCCCGGTAATGGGAGTTGAGCCCTCGGGAACTTTTTATCAGAGGGTAAAACCGGAGCAGGCCCACTGGCTTTTAAGCTATACGTTTGTCAGCGGCGAGCCGTACAGGCCGGGACTCTACCGGCAGGATATCCTCTCCGAGCCCGTGCCGGAGATGACGGACATCCCGTTTTACAAGACGCAGGTAAGGATCGCGCTCAGAAACAACGGCAGGATAGACCCCTGCGATATAGACCATTACATAGCCGTTGGCGGCTACGCCGCGCTTGAAAAAGCGCTCTCCGGCATGACGCCTGAGCAGGTGCTGGATGAGGTCGACAGGGCCCATCTGAGGGGCAGGGGCGGCGCCGGCTTTCCCGCCGGTAAAAAATGGCTTCATACGAAGAAGGCCCCGGGCAGCATCAAGCTTGTCATGGCCAACGGGGACGAGGGCGACCCCGGCGCGTTCATGGACCGCTCCATCATGGAGGGAGACCCTCACAGCCTCCTGGAGGGCATGGCCCTGTGCGCCTACGCGATAGGCGCAAGCTACGGCATCATATACGTCAGGCACGAGTATCCCCTGGCGGTCAAAAACCTTGGCATAGCGATAAAACAGGCCGAAGAACTGGGACTGCTGGGCAAGAACATCCTCGGCACGGGCCTTAGCTTCAGCGTGGACATAAGGGAAGGCGCGGGCGCCTTCGTCTGCGGGGAATCGACCGCCCTTGTCGCGTCGGTGGAGGGGGAGAGGGGTTTCCCCAGGCCGAGGCCGCCCAGGCTCTCGGAGCCCGGCGGCGGCGCATGGGGCTACCCCAGCAACCTGAACAATATAGAGACCTATGCCTGCGTCCCCCCCATAATCGAAAAGGGCGCGGATTGGTTCCGTTCCATCGGCACCGAAAATTCCCCCGGCACAAAGGTCTTCGCCCTCACCGGGAAGGTCAAGAACACCGGGCTGGTGGAGATACCGATGGGCATGACGCTCAGGCAGATAATATACGACATAGGCGGCGGGATCATGGGCGGCAAGAAATTCAAGGCGGTCCAGACCGGCGGGCCTTCCGGGGGCTGCATCCCGGAGGCGCACCTGGACATGCCGGTGGATTTCGATTCCCTGGCCAGGGTGGGCTCCATGATGGGCTCGGGCGGCATGGTCGTCGTGGACGAGGACACCTGCATGGTCGATATGGCGAGGTATTTCCTCTCCTTTACCCAGTCCGAGTCCTGCGGGAAGTGCCCGCCCTGCCGGATAGGCACATACCAGATGCTCGAGATACTAAACCGGATAACCGCGGGGCAGGGGGTGCCGGGCGACATAGAGAAGCTGATCCACATAGGAAAGATGGTGCAGAAGGGCTCCCTGTGCGGCCTGGGCCAGAGCGCGCCCAATCCCGTCCTGAGCACGATAAAGTATTTCAGGCAGGAGTACGAGGAGCACGTCTACAATAAATACTGCAAGGCGGGGGTCTGCAAGGGCATGGGCGTGTTCGTCATCAGTCCCGCCGAGTGCTTCCGGTGCGGCCTCTGCAAGAAGGCATGCGCCTACGATGCCGTCAAGGAAGGCCGGGACAGGTACTTCATAGATACGGCCTATTGCCGGCAGTGCAGGGCGTGTTACGAGGCCTGCCCGGTGGGCGCGGTGAAGATAAGGAAGCACAGCATAGCCAGACTCGAGGAGCAGTTCAAGATACCTTCGGATAAAATCGAGATCCTTGAAAGGAGGGCCGGAATGACCCTGAAGGACCTTGTTAAGGCAAAGCCCACCAAGATGGTGACCTGCACGGTAAGCTGCAACCTTGCCGATGCGGTCACGATGATGGACGGCCAGAATGTTGGGTCGATACTTGTTTTCAACGACGACAAGAAGCTGGTCGGCATATTCACGGAGAGGGACATCATGCACTGTTTCGCCAGGAACATCCAGATCAAGCAGATGACGATAAAAGACGTGATGACGCCCAATCCCGTAACACTCGACGCCGCAACCGACATAAGCGTGGCCGTGACCCTAATGTCCGACAGGAAGATAAGGCACCTGCCGGTCATGGAGGACGAAAAGATAATAGGCATGGTCTCCTACAGGGACCTCGTCGCCTACCTGCTGCCTGAAGTCATCTTCATGGCGGAGGACATTTACTAGTGGCAAGTTCCGTGGACGAGAGGAAAGAGCAGAAGGTCGAGGATATAAGGGCCGCCGCGCAGTCAAAGGCGTGCCAGGTCCGGCAGGCGCTGTACTATATCGAGGGCTTCCTGGAGGGGCCCATGTGCGGCAGGTGCTTCCCGTGCTCCATGGGGAGCTTCGAGGCAAAAAGAAGGCTGGAAAACATTGCCGGGGGGCGCGGCGGCGGGGCGGACCTCGCGGCGCTTGTGCGCATAGCCGGCAATATGCTTGAGGCCTCGATGTGCAGGAAGGGAAAGGACACGGCGCGCTTCATCCTCGAATGGGCGGCAACGGACGGTTTCCGCGCGCACCTGGAGGGCAGATGCCCCGAAAAGCAGTGCGAGGCGCTGATAGAGTACAGGGTCGTCCTGGAGAAGTGCACGAATTGCGGGCTTTGCGCGGAGGCCTGCAGGCACCGCGCGATACTGGGAGAGAAGAGGAAGCCGTTTCTAAGCGGTTATCCGCCGTTTGAGATAAGGCAGAAGAGGTGCGTGAAGTGCGGCGATTGCCTGCCTGTCTGTCCCGAGGGCGCAATAGTGGTCGTTGACGCGTCCGCCCAGCCAGAGAAGGCTTGAGGCCGGGAAGCAAAAATCACATCGAATTCGAGCTGGAATCGAGGAGGTATAAATGGCAGGGAAGGTAAAGGTAAAGATAGACGGCAAAATGACGGAGGTGCCGGAGGGCATCAATCTGATCGAAGCCGCCCGGCTTGCGGGAGTCCATATTCCGAACCTCTGTTATCTTAAGGGGATGAAGGGGATTGGCGCCTGCAGGCTCTGCCTTGTAGAGGTGGAAGGAGCGAAGGCCCCGGTCATCGCCTGCAACACCAAGGTGAAGGACGGGATGAAGATAAACACCGCCACGGAACCCATCCTCGAGGCCAGGAAGTTCGTCATAGACCTGATAGTCTCCATGCACCCGCTTGATTGCATGACCTGCACCAAGGCCGGCGTCTGCAGCCTTCAGAATTACGCCTATCAGTTCGGGATAAAGGAGGCCAGCTTCACAAGGAAAAAATTCGGCTATCCAACGGACGAGTCAAACCCGTTCATAAAAAGGGACCCGGATTATTGCGTGCTCTGCGGCAGGTGCGTGCGGGCCTGCAGGGAAAACGGCACCAACGTGCTCGACTTCATGGGCAGGGGAGTGGGCTCCCGCGTGGTCACGGCAAACGACAGGCCGATGCAGGAGTCCGGCTGCACCTTCTGCGGGACCTGCGTGGACGTCTGCCCCGTAAACGCCTTTCTGGAGGCCGACAGGTGGCAGAAGGGCAGGGATTGGGAGTTTGAAAAGACCGGCTCCGTCTGCCTGCTTTGCGGAGATGCCTGCGATATAAAGGTGAGCGCCAGGGACGGCAGGGTTGCGAAGGTGAACGCCGGGGGGCAGGCCGGCTCCGTCAATAATTATATCTGCGCCCTGGGCAGGTTCGGCTTCGATTGCATCGAGGCGGACTCCAGGCTCGCAAAACCGATGAAAAGGGTGGGCGATAAACTTGAGGAGACCACCTGGGAGGACGCCGTTTCAATAGCGGCCGCCGCGCTGAAGAGAGCCGGGGCGGACTCCGGGTTCGTCGCTTCCGCCTCGGTCCTGAACGAAGACGCCATGGCCCTTTCCGCTCTTGCGAAGGCAACAGGCTCAAAAAATGTCGCCTCCTCGCTTTCGCTGTACGCGGATGAAGAGTCGCTTAAAGGTTCTTCCGCCGCGGAGCTTGAAGGGGCGGACGTTATTTTGGTCGCGGGCCTTGCGCCGGACCAGTGGAAGAGGGTGCTGCCCGCTCTGGACGCAGCGATCAGGAGGAGCGTGCAGCGCGGCGCGAAGCTCATCGTTGTGGATTCCAGGGTTACGAGGCTTTCAGAGGCCGCCAGCGCGGCGCTTCCGGGCGAGGAGGTTTACAGCATAAAGTCGTTCATTAAGGCGCTTGGCGAAAACGGGCTTGCGATAGATAAAAACATCGAGGATGCCCTGGCGGGGGCGGAAGTGACGGATGAGGCCAATAACGCGGCCAGGATTTTCGCGGCCGCCAAAAACCCGGTCATATTTTCGAGCCCCGCGCTCTTTGGCGCCGTCTCCAACATAGCGGCCGTGAAGGCCGCCCCTGTCATAGCCGTGCCGCTTGAAAGCAACGCGCGCGGCGTGGCGCTGGCGGGGCTGGAAGCCGGGGGCAAGGGTTATCACGAGATGTCGGCCCCGGAGGGGGCGGGTCTGAAGGCCCTCCTTGTCCTGGGCGACGTGCCTATCAGGGAAAGGCCGAAGACGGACTTCCTCATAGTCGTCCATACGCATCTGGGCGGACTTGCCTCCAAGGCGGACCTGGCGCTGCCCGCGGCAGCGTTTCTGGAGGCGGAGGGAAGCATCGTCGATTACATGGGCAGGCTGAAATGGCTCCCGAAGGCCATCACCCCACAGGGGGAGGCCAGGAGCAATTTCGATATATTGGCGTCTATAGCCGGGGAGCTTGGCGGGAAGATAAGAAGACCCTCCGAGGCGGATGTGGAGAAGCTGAGCAAAAGCGGCGCTCCCAAACCCGGAGCAAGGCCCTTTGAGAAAAAGAGCTTTGACGTATCGGAGGAGGATTTCACCGAGTCGGTCAACGCGGGGGTCATCAACGGCTCCAGGCTCCTCTGGCTCAAGGAGACCGAGAAGGCCATCAGGGCGTAGGATGCGGCAGTGCTTCGCCCGATAACCGCTTTATGCGAGGGTTTTTGGCGGAAACATGGCTTCTTATGCAAATTTGGCCACTTGAAAACCCGTCCGGAAGCCGTGAGGTTAGCCGGGAGCTAACATTTGGTGCGGGTTACGGCCACAAGTCCACGCGGTCGTATTGTTCAGCGGGTGAGAATTTCGGGTTGAAGTATTTATCTTTTGGACGCAGGGGCGGGGTGTGCTCCGCCCATGACTTTTTTTAATTACAATATTCTTTGGCTCTTCATGCTTTTGTGTGGGATCAGCAGTCTTAAAAATAATTTGTATATTTCGCGCTTGCCGATACCTGCCAGGCCCTTTCGTTCGGCCGCGCGGTTCCGGACGTATCCAGACGGCGGGATTTAGATCGTCTTC
>JAKAHV010000037.1 GCA_021825295.1 Nitrospirota bacterium | reverse complement strand
ATTGAATAAAATTTTATTTCCCACGGCGCCCGCTTTTATTAAAGGAAATAGCAATAAAGGCTGATGCGGCAGCACCATGAAACCGTACGGGATAAAATGCGCAATTTGGCAGGATGATTGCCGGCGGCTGAGTTTCAATCATGTCAAGCATGAACCCGTCTCCTTTCCGAGCATTAAAAAACTCCTACCCTCGGTTGAGAGTAGGAGTCATTAGCCTCAGAAACCGGCGGTTAAGGTGAACTCCATCGCCTTGCTGCTATAAGAACTATAAGTTTTATATCAGAATATTAATCTCCGCGTCAAGCAATATTTTTTCCCAATAAGCTGCTGCATTTCAAATTCGGATTTCATGTTTCTTAGCATTGAGTGGCTTCGATCAGAACAAATTTCCATTCGTACCCTTCATTTTAAAAGAAAGTCCACTGGTGTAGACTTTAGGGCAAACCTGCTATCCTTTGTATTAACTCAGGAGGCTAAGATAGAAGGGGCAGTCTGTATCGGACTTTGGGGAGGGAATGCGCTTGTTTTCAAAAGAAACTCTCATTAAAGAGAACGTGTTTGCGAAGCGTGTTATCTGGATCGAAGGGAAAGGACGTTAATGATGGATGTCTGATTACTGGGGGAATGGCGGCCGCCCCGCCGGGCGGCCGTTTAATTTTAGCATGGACCTTTTTTTTTACGGTCTGGTCACCGCCTTTTCATGGGGCCTGATAGTCTTAAGCGGCCTACCTCTGCACCGCCCTCGATATGAAACAGCCTTATGGCTAAAACCCAAAAAAGTTTCTGGTGGCTTCAAGCTGATCTTCGATGGAGCGGCGGCCGCCCTGCCAGGCGGCCGTCTGGGGCCTTCTCTGCCCGTTCTTGCCCGGCTTTTGCCTGTGCTTTGCCATATAGGCCCGCTTACGCATCTTCATGACGATCCCTCTTGCTACGTTTTCCGGCAGCCTATAGTAAAATGAAACCTCTTCGGAAAGCTTGTCGAGGGGAAGCCGACACTTCGTGTTCAGGTATCTGTTCAGGACATAGCGCTCGGGCTTGGTCAGGTCCAACTCCTCGATGAATTTTTCCCTTAGTGCCTTTGACTTGATCCGCCTCCGGAGACTCATCTTCAGCCAGGCCAGGTCCTGCCATATTTGGCCCAGGGCCGAAAGGATATCCATGTCCTTGCCGGCCGGGTCTTTCTGGATGATCCCTCGTTTGATAAGAAACCTTAATGAAGCCTCCGTCATTCCGTATTTCCTGGCAATTTCCTCCAGCATTTTTGTCCTCCCTTCGGCTTATCGGGCAAACGCCTGCCCGGAATCTCACAAATTCAAAAAGACAACAAGTGTCGATTCTCACATTTTCAAAAAGAAACAAACTACGTTTTTGGTATCTTTCAAACCACCTAAATATAAATAGCAAGGGGGGCAACTCCTTGCCTTCTAAAAATGGCCAGAAAACCCACGGAAATACCCACGGAAATACCACGGAAAACCGTGGTGGTTTTGAGAGGAGGGGTTGCCCCCCTCGCTATTAATACTTAAGAGAACAACTCGCATGAACAGGAATTTGAAGCAATCCGCAGAAGGCCTACCAACGCTGGACTGGGCCAGGAGTTATCTGTCGCGGGGGTTTTCCATAATCCCTGTTACAAGGGGCACAAAACGGCCTGCTCTTTCTTCATGGAAAGAGTTCCAGGAGCGGAGGGCAACAGACGAGGAAATAAGAGCATGGTTTGGGAACGGAAGCCGTAATGGTATCGGAATTGTAACAGGGGTTATATCCGGCATTGCTGTTGTTGACCTTGATGGCCCTGAGGCCGTGGAGTTCGCAAAGGCCCATGGCTTTCCTCCCACGCCTCTTGTGAAGACCGGGAAGGGATACCACGCCTATTACCGTTACAGTGCCGGCGTGAGGAACTTTCAGAAGCGCGACGATCTGCCTGGCATCGATCTGCGCGGAGACGGCGGATATGTTGTCGCTCCCCCTTCAGTCCATGCTTCAGGAAACCGCTATCAGTGGGTTGAAGGGAAAGGGCTCGATGATCTGCCCCTGGCCGAACTGCCCTCGATGATCCTCGCACAGAGGCCGCAAGATAAAACACCGCTCAGAGACCTTTACAAAGGAGTCCTAAAAGGATCCAGAAATGGCAGCCTGACAAGACTTGTGGGCTCTTGGGTCGCTGACGGCGTGCCCGTTGATGAATGTCTCAGGATGGCACAGCTCTGGAATTCACAAAATGAACCTCCGGATGATATCGGGAACGTTGAAAGGACTGTCAGGAGCATATTTGAAAAACACCATAGCAAGACGGTGTCCGGTCTCGTCCGGCTCGATTCTGTTCAGCCTGAAAAAGTGCAATGGCTTTGGCATTCCTATATCCCCCTTGGGAAGATTACCCTTATTGACGGCGATCCAGGAAACGGGAAATCGCTCTTTGCCATCGACCTGATTGCCCGGGTAACCAAGGGCCTTCCGATGCCAGACGGAAGCACGGGCGCTTCTGGCGGCGCTGTCATCCTGGCACTTGAAGACGGGCTCGCCGATACTATCGTCCCCAGGCTGGAGGCCGCGGGCGGCGACAAGTCACAGGTGGCAGCGCTTCAAGGCATCGCGGACGCCAAGGGAAATCTCCGTCTTCCGACGATCTCCGACATTGACCATATCGCCAGGGCGTGCGATGAAGTCCAGGCCAGGCTCCTCGTAATCGATCCGCTCATGGCATACATGGGCGACGTCAATTCCTGGAAAGACCAGGACATACGGCAAGGGCTGGCCCCTCTTGTGAGAATGGCAGAGGAAAAGAACGATGCCGTTCTGGTTATCCGGCACCTGAACAAATCCTCGGCGTCCCACAGCGTTTACCGTGGCGGAGGGTCTATCGGCTTCATCGGCCTTGCCCGCATGGGCTTCCTGATCGCGAAAGACCCGGATAACGAGGACAAGCGCATCGTGGCAGGGATAAAGTGCAATCTTGCGCCTTTGCCGCCCTCGCTTACCTATGTAATCGAAAACCATGATGGCGTGCCCAAAATCGCCTGGGGCGGTGCCTGCAACCACACGGCCGACGCCTTACTGGCAGCGCCCCAAACGCCGGAGGAAAGGTCTGCTTTTGACGAGGCGAAGGATTTTCTCCTAGAGACCCTTTCAGCCGGGTCTGTCAACGCCAATGAGGTCCTGAGGCAGGCAAAAAGGGCGGGAATTTCGGGAAGGACACTCATGAGGGCGAAGAAGGCGCTTGCCGTCAGGTCGGAAAAGCCGGAATTCGGAGGTGGGTGGGTCTGGCGCCTTAGTGCCGAAGAGTGCCAAGAGAGCCCCAAGGATGCCAATAAATATATATGGCACTCTTCGGCAAATTTGGCATCCTTCGCGGAAAGCGGTCCCCAAAAAGACAACAAAAGTGAAGTCATAAACGTATTGGAGGTGAAAGAATGACTTACAGGGTTTTGACCGGCTTCAAGGCCAAGACGGACCGGGGCGAGATGGAGGTTCGGGCTGGCCAGATTATAACGCTTGCCAAAGACCAGGCCCTGATGCTCATAAATAAGGGAAAGATCATTCCGGCCGAAAAAGCCGCCTACAAAATCTATTCGAACATCCTCCAGGCATACCTGTGGATTGTCGATACCGACGAGGACATTTGGGCGCTCAAAAATGAGGGCACTGCGGAGCCGATCTATACCGCCGACGAGGTGCGCAAACTCAAGGGCATCAGCAAGGAAGGGCTTAAGCAGGTACATAGTGTCAAGGAAGTATTTGAGGGCTCGAAGGTCAAGGACGTCAGGCCCGCGGAAAGATAATCAATAGCTTTAGACGGGAGGTACTTCAGTTGCCGAAAGAACAAGATGAAAAATCGTCATCCAATGGAAATGCCGGGCGGAGACTCCTCACTGCCGAACAGGTAGCTGAAATCGTCTCCTGCTCGCCCAAAACAGTATATAGCTGGGCTGAACTCGGGCATATCCCGTCTATCAAGATAGGCGCGGGCCGGAAGGCCCTTCTCCGGTTCGATTCCGAGGAAATTCATGCCTGGCTCAAATCCTGGAAGGAGGAAACCCTGAAGAGGTATAATTCAGTTGCTGGAACCGTTGCCGGTGCCCGGAAAGGAGGTCAGTATTAATGGGCATCTACAAGAAAGGCAACACTTACTGGATGATCAAGCAATACGACGGAAAACGTATCGAGCGTTCCCTCGATACAAAGGTGAAGAGGGTTGCCGAGGAACGGTACGCAAAGATTGTCGCCGAAATTATCGATGGCGATTACTTCAGGAAAGAAATCTTGAAGAAACTGCTAAAGGACATGATTGTCCGCTACGAGAGCGAGTACACCAGCCTTAAAGACTATTATCAGAAGGCGAGGGACAGGACTATCTTTAGCCATCTCTACAGATATTTCGGCGAGAATGCGACCCTTAAGCATGTCGGGGACAATGTTGGCGGATACGAACAGCACAGGCGGACTGCGGGCACGTCGCCGGCAACCATCGTCAAGGAACTGGGGATCCTCAGGCGGATGTTCAACGTCGCCAGGAAACAATGGAAATGGAAGCTGGAGAATCCAGTTTCCGACATTGAACTACCCAAGGTCCGAAACGAAAGGGTCCGTTATCTGTCTGAGGACGAGCACAGGAGGCTCTTCAAGGCCCTTGATGAGGCAAAAGACAAATGGCTCCACGGTCTTGTCATCACCGCTCTTGGGACTGGTCTTCGCCTTTCAAATCTTTGCAGCCTTCAATGGCGTGAAATTGACCTGATGAACAGGATGATCACCATTGAGGCAGAGAAGATGAAAAATGACGAATACCTTGGCATTCCCTTTCCTGAGAATGTATACAGGGAACTCTGTATCTTTCAGAGGGTAAAGAGCCTCGGCAGGCACGTATTCCATGACAAAGGAGAGCCATTGTATCCGGTTAAGGTTCAGCGGGCCTTCAGGCAGGCACTCAAGGCGGCCAGGATAACGAACTTCAGGTTTCACGACCTCAGGCATTGCTACTGTTCGGCGCTTCGCCAGAGGAACGTTGACCTGCACACGATAGCAAAACTCGCGGGTCATCGGGACTTGAGGATGACCAAACGCTATGCGCACCTGAACGTGGAGAACCTTCGCGAGGCGGTCTCCCGATTGGAAACTACGACAATTCTACGACAGCAGGATGAGGCCCTTGGTGCACATGTTAGCTAACTTACTGATTTTTCTGAGAAAACTTGGCGGTCCCAACGGGATTCGAACCCGTGTTTTAGCCTTGAGAGGGCCACGTCCTAGGCCTCTAGACGATGGGACCTTCGAAAGAGCAAAAAATGGCTGGGGAGAGAGGAATCGAACCCCTATAAGCAGATCCAGAGTCTGCCGTCTTGCCCTTAGACGACTCCCCAAAAACCAATAGTTTCCAGCAGTTAGGCTAAATCCAGAATACCATAAACGCCTGAAAACCGTCAAATGAATTCGCAGTCCGCATAGACGAAAAAATGGTCCGAGGCGAGGCGCGCCACCGGCCACCAGGCGGTGCCCTCCGGGGCGAACACCTCCGGCCCGTACAATTTAAAGCACCTGCTTGAAGGCAGGATGTAATCGAGCCTGGCCTCACGCAGTCCCGGCCTCTTCTCAAGGGGCGGCTCAACTCCCCCGCCCTCCAGGAATGTCGCCCGGTCCGTCTTGCGGTAGGTGATGTTGCTGTCTTCAAGGAGCCTCTTCGTGGCCTCATTCGTCCCGATGCCGGCGTCGGGGTCCGCGTTAAGGTCCCCTATGACCACGAAAGGCGTTTCTCCGGGGGATGAGCCGTCCGCCGCCAGGCCGTCTATATAGTTTTTTAAAAACCTCATCTGGTCCGCGTTTCTCCTCAGGTTGACATAGGCCCGCAGGGGTACGGTCGGGTGCACCAGTATCGCGTGAAGGGCGGTCCCCTCCTCCATTTCGATTGGGATGTCGAGAAAGGCGTTGCTCCAAAGCGGAAAGTCATCGGGGCATCCCTGTTTAAGCCGGCATCGGTCGGCCTCATCGCAATAGCTCTCCGGCAGGCTCCTCCAGGCGGCGTCCTTGAGATTTCTGATCCCGTCGAAGACGATCTTCAGCCTGCTCAGGCATGCTATTCCGTATTGCCCCCTGAAGCGGCCATAGCCCCTGTAGTCGTAGGGCGGGGGGAATCCGGTGGGGATGCCGGAGTTCGTCTGCCCGATGTGGAAATAGGGGTAATCGACGGGGTTTTCGCCTTTTTTGAGGAAATTCTCCACGAAGGCCGCCGGTGCGGCTGGCTCTGCCTCCATCTCGTCTATGGAAAGCACATCGGGGCAGAATCTTTTTATGATCCTGGCAGCCGCCAGCGCCTGGGGGTTCCCCGGGTCCAGCAGTTTCTCCATTGTCAGGTCTCTAATGTTGAACTGCCCGAAGCGAAGACGCGCCGCCATACTTAATAATTAGCAGAAAACAGGGCCCGGAGCCATCAGGCCGGTGTCCGGAGGGGGAAATTAAGCGAGAAAGCGGTGCCCTGCCCGGGCTTGCTTTCCACGGAAATGGAGCCGCCATGGTCCTCCATTATCTTTTTGCTGATGGGCAGGCCCAGTCCGGCCCCGCCCTTGACCGCCTTTGTGGAAAAGAATGGCTCGAAGATCTTCTCCAGCAACTCCTCGTCCATGCCCTGCCCGGTGTCCTTTATCCTTACCGTGACATGGGGTTTCCCTCCGATGGCCGTTATGGCCAGCTCCACTGAGAGCTTGCCGCCCGAAGGCATGGCGTCGATGGCGTTTACTATGATATTTTCAATGGCCTCCTGGGCCTGTTCCCTGTCAATGCGGACTTCGGGTACCCGGGAGTAGGATTTCTCCAGGGTTATCGAATGCCGCCTTAAGGCGTCTTCATGCAGCGCAAGGATGGAATCGATGACCCCGCGGATATCGTGGCCCTCCAGCTTTGGCGGGGCGGCCCGCGAGAAGGAAAGCACGTTTCTGAGGATGCTTTCGAGCGTGGACACCTCCGATGCGATCAGGCCGGCGTATTCTTTCCCCGAGGTCCCGTCCGGCAGCATTTTTTGCAGCCGCTTCGCGAAGCCGCCCACGGAAGTGAGGGGGTTTCTGATCGCGTGCGAGACGTTCGCGGCCACCCTTCCAAGGGCGGCCAGTTTTTCTGCCTGGGCGAGGTTTGCCTGCAGCCTGTCTTTTTCCCGCTCGGCCATCTCACGCACGATCATTCCCGCGAAGATGTCCGCAACGGCCGTAAGAAACGCCTCCTCATCCGGATCTCGCTTGTGGCCCTCGCGCACATATACGTTTATCAGCCCCAGAGGCCGCGGTTTTTCGCCTCCCGCAACAATCGGCACGCAGTAGTGGCCGTGGGGGAACCCAGCGAACTGAGGTTCATGGTCCTCGCCGGGGCAATCCGTAAACAACAAAGCGCATTCCGCGGCCGCCTTGCCGCAGAGGCACTTTCCGAGGGGGATTCTCCGGCATGCCTCCCGCTGCCCCTCATCCAGCCCGCGTTCCACCGCGAGCACCAGGTCCCTGTTATCGCCAGAAACCAGATAAACGGCCCCTTTGCGCCCAAGCGACATATACGGGAATGACAGGACGAGGTCCAGGGCCCCGGCCATCTTCTGCACGAGCGGGATGTTTTCAAGCGACATCTTCAGGATGGAATCCACGACCTTCTGGACAAAATAATTCTTCTCTATCAGCTCCTGCTCCCGGACCCGTTCGGTGATGTCCCTTATCGCGGCCACCGTGATCAGATCGCCGTTTAGCCTCATGGGGCTTAGACTGATGTCCGCCCTGAATTCCGTTCCGTCTTTTCTGATGGCGAAAATCTTCAGGCCGGCCCCCATCAGTCGCCTCCGGGGGTTTGAGAAAAACTCCTTCACGTAACCCTTGTGCACCCGGCGATACCGGGCCGGTATGAGCATGTCCAGGTGTTTGCAGACCATCTCCTGCTGTGTGTATCCGAACAGGTCCTCCGCCTGGGAGTTTACGAAAATAATCTCGTAATCCGGGTTTGTAAATATCATGGGATCGGGGGCCGCGTCCAGGAGTTTTTGATATCTTGACTGTGTGCTCTCGAATTCCTTTTTGCAGTTTTTTACCTCCTCCCTATGCCGGCGCATCGCCTCCAGCTCTTCCATGAGCTGCTCTTTTGTCATCTCCTCCCTTTTCATAAAGGCCTCTTTCTAAATTTGTATCACCGCAGCCCCTGTTTATCAAGCCATGGGATGCCTGTTGCCGCCTCTGGACCTGAAGTGCACATAAAGCAATATGGCAACCGCAAAAATCAGGGACAACAGGACGGCCACGTGCTCTATCTTGACGATGCCGGCCCTTATGACCGTAAAACTGCTGCCGCCCGCGTATCCGATTGCAAACCAGATAATGACAGCCACAAAGGCGGAGATGGCATCCGCGGCAAGAAACCTTTGCCGGGGAACTCCGGTAATGCCTGCAACGAGGAAGACGCCGCTGATCAGGCGGCCCGCAAGCATCATGAAAGGGACCTCGAACCTGTTGAACCTGCTTTCAAAGGCGGCAAGCTTAGCCGGCGGCAGGATCTTTTTAAATCTGCTGCTGGAAAGGATGGAGCGTCCATATTTTCTTCCCATATAAAATGAGAGAAAATCTCCCGTCAGGACGCCCGAATAGGCCGCAAGGATGATCGGAAGAGGCTCTGTTACCTTTGTGCCCGTCAAAAAACCGCAGATTATGAGCGTGACGCCTTCAGGGAATGGAAATCCGAGCCCGCCAAGCACAAGGACAATGAATATCCCCAGGTATGGGAAATGCGCTATAAGCGTTTCCAATCGAAATGTCCCTGTTTTTTTGTATGCTCACGGTATCCGCCGCGCGAAAAATCTCCCGTTGTCCTTCAACAAAAATATGGCGTATGCGGGATGATGCCCCAGAACCTATTTGGGGGCGGGGCCCCTTACTACCTGGACCATGCCGCCGGGACGCATCCATTTTGAAAACGCCCGCCGGATATCCGCGCCGGTAAGCTTTTTGTATATTCTTGCGGCCCGCACCGGCTCGTCAAGCGGCAGGCCGAGGTCCGTCCGGGCCAGGAAGCCGCCGGCTATCTGGCCGACGCTCGATTCCGCAAGCGGGATCTTTCTCAGGACCAATGCCTTGGTCTGCTCAAGCTGGTCTTTCGGGATGACGGTTTTTTGCATCAGGACAAGGTCCCTCCGGATTATTGCGGTCGCCCTGGAGACTTTGTCCGGATCGCACGCGAAGACCACCAGGTATACGGACCTGCGCCTTCCGGCATCGAGTTCGGAATCCACAAAGTAAACCAGCCCGGTGCGTTCCCTGAGATCCCTGTAGAGCTTTGTCGCATAAAAAGCGCCGCCAAGGGCGTTGTTGCCAAGGTCCAGGGCGTAATAATCCGGGTCCATGCGCGTAAGGCGCAGTGTCTGCGCCATGACTGCCTCATCCTGCACGCGGCTGGCATCGGGCACCGTCAGGTAGGACGGCTTGTTATTTGGCACCGGGGGCAGCACGGTATCCGGTTTTGGCCCCGTGGCCTTCCAATTGGCGAAATACTTCCAGATCACCTTGCGGGCCTCCGCCGGGGTGATCCTGCCGGCCACCACTATGGTCGTCATATCGGGCCTGAAGACACTGGAATAATAGCGCTTCACATCGTCGAGGGTCAGCGCCGAAACGCTCCCGGGCGTTGCATACCGCAGGCTGGGATCGGTCTTCGGGAACAGGCCCTCCTTCAGGGCCTGGCTTGCCAGGAAACGGGGACTCTGGATTTCGCCCGCGAGGGAGGCGGCCGTCTGGGCCCGCACCGTGTTGAAGGCATTCTGTGGAAGGGCCGGACGCAGCTCGTTGTCTGCAAGGAGCTGGACGCCGCGTTCGAAATGGCCCGGCAATACCTTCAAGGAAAAATTGGAGCCCGCCGACTCGGTTGCCCCGATATCGTCCAGGGCCTTCTGAAACGCTATCCTCCCAAGCGTGGTGCTGCCATACGAAAAGAGCTGCTCCAGCAGGGAGTCCGTGCCTTCCCGGCCCTTTGGGATCTGCATCTTCGGGTTGTTCTTTATATGCCCGTATACGCTTACCGTGTTGCTGATGGACTCCGGCTGCACGATGAGGCGTATGCCGTTTGGCAGAGTGCTGACCGTGGGGCGGAGCGTCCATTTGGGCACGGAGAGCCGGGCCAGGGCCTTCGCCGCCCAGCCGGGAAGGGTCACATGAACGGGTTTGCCCGTCAGGGTTTTCTCCCTCCCGCCGAACCCCTTGGATGAAACGGGCTTGCCGGAGACCTGGGGGGTGAGTATGGCCTCCACGGATTGGCCGATCCGCAGATATTTGGCGGCCACCCGGTTTACGTCCTCCACGGTCACCTTCTGTATGGCTTTTATGTCGTCCCCGGGAGACTCCCTGCCTTCCACAGCTATGGCCTGCGACCAGGTGTCCGCCAGCCCGGAAATGGAATTCTTTTCGAACTCCGCGTCCGTCACCTCGTGCAGCTTGGCTGCCGAAACCAGGTCCGCGGAAACGCCGTTTTTTATCGCCGAAAGCAGCACACCCCGCACTTCGGCCAGGAGTTTCCCGCTGTCGGCGCCGGATGGGAAGGCGGCCACGGCGTAACCCAGTCCCGCCTTGCGGAGAGGCGCAATCTCGAAGCCCGCAAAGAGCGCCTTGCCCCCGGGCACCAGGGAATAGAGGTCTCCGCGCTGGCTGGAGAGGACATCGGAGAGCACCACGGATGCCGCATAATCCGGACTGTCATACCCCGGCATTCTGAAGGCAATCGAGACCATGCCGTAGGGGCGGTCCGTCTTCATGCGTATGGAAGCCGGCTTTACCGGCCGCAGCCTGACCTCCGGCCGCGCCGGAAGGGTTTTGGAGGGGATGCCGCCAAACAGGCGTTTGATTTCACTCAGGGTGCGGGCCGGGTCTACATCCCCACAGATTATCAGGACGGCATTATTGGGCGCATACCACGTCTTATGGAACTTCCTGAGCATGGCGCCGGTGGTCTTGTTGAAGGAGCCGCGGGTGCCCAGGGCGTCATGCTCATATGGGGTGCCGGCAAATAATTCTTTCAGCAGCCGGGTGTAAAAGACGTATTCCGGGTTTGAGAGGTCTTGCGCCACCTCCTGCTCTATGGCGCCCCGCTCCTTCATCCAGAGCGCCTCGCTGTCCAGCACGCCCCTCATCCGTATGGCTTCCACGTGCAAGGCCACTTCCAGGTTCGCGACGGGCACGGTGAAAAAATACTGGGTGACGCCCTGCTGCGTGTCGGCATCGAAATTGCCGCCCATCTCCGCGGATATCCGGGCAAGCTGGTCTTCCGTAAGGCCGGGGCTTCCGCGGAACATCATGTGCTCCTGCGCGTGGGCCATGCCGGGGAACCCGGCCGGGGCCTCGTCCGAGCCGGCCAGGTAATTGACTACCGTTGTCGCCACGGGGGCCAATGGGTCGCGGACGATCACCACGCGAAGGCCGTTTGAGAGCCTGGCGCGGAGCACCTCCCCGGCATGGGCATTGCCCGCCGGCAAGATAAGCGCAAAAACTGCAAGCAGGGAAAATAAAAGCTTTGAAGCGGGTCTCTTCATGGCGTTACCTCGAGGAGTGGAAGTTAGAACCTATCTCAAAATCGCTTCTGGCTGTCCCGCCATGGCGGGACTGAAACTCGCGGCATACGGCGTCATATAGGGAAAATCGTCCTCAACGCAGCGCTGCTGCGCCTCCGGGCAATTTCCCCTTTCTTCCTTGTCTGCCACGATTTCCTCTCTCTTTCGCATAAGAATCAATTTTGAAATAGGTTCTTGTGTTTTTCATTGCGGTCTGTGCTTCTAAATTACCGCAATGCGAGTGTCTTTGCAATAAGTAATCTTTGCGGGGCCATATTGACATTTGCAGTTTTTGCAATAAGTTAGTAAGGGAATACGCGTAAAAGGAGGGCTCTCTGCGATGCATGCCTATGTGATCTTCTTTGGATTTACCGCCCAGGGGATCCAGAAGATAAAGGACAGTCCGGCGAGGGTGGAGGCCGCGAAGCAGACAGTCAGGGAAATGGGAGGAGATGTGAAGGCCTTCTATGGGATACTCGGAAGCCAGTTCGACACCATGTTCATTCTCGATGCGCCTGACGACGAGGCTGTCGCCAAAATGGTTCTCGCCATTGCCAGGGGCGGGTACGTCCGGACAGAGACGCACCGGCTTTTCACGGAAGACGAATACGGGAAGATAGTTTCGGCGCTGCCATGAGGGTGTGCGGGCCTGCCGCCAGCCGCAGTTTGATTTTAGGATAGAAGCGTTATTTCTCTATCTGATCAGTATCTTGCTTCCGCGATGCTCCTTGACCCATTGGGCTATCGCGGATATGTCATGCCCGGACCCGACGGCGATGCACCCAAGTGTCCAGTCGGATTTTATATTTTCAAACCACGTATAAATGTGCGACGGCCCGTGGACCCCGACATCGCCGCCCGAATAGCCTTCCGCGTGCTGGGCGGGCGTCGGATAGCCGATTGGAATAAATGTCCCGAAGCGGGGCGAGGGCTTGGGATTTCCGAGGGGATACTCGCCCAGAGGGGTCTTGTCATCCCCCCGCCTTGTTTTATCTATGCCGCCGCGGCCAAGCGATACCCTGAATTGTTGAAT
This sequence comes from Nitrospirota bacterium, assembly GCA_021825295.1. Taxonomy (GTDB): domain Bacteria; phylum Nitrospirota; class Thermodesulfovibrionia; order Thermodesulfovibrionales; family JdFR-88; genus JAJYGJ01. The sequence goes on along the minus strand of JAKAHV010000037.1, from coordinate 14,232 downwards.
TTCACTGCCCCCCTGGCATATCCGCAAAAGATGCCGGGCGGTGTCCACAACCAGACGGTTGTTCTGTCCGGCGCAGGGTCCTGGGCCCGCGGCATAACAATCAACACAAAGGCAAAACAGGATGATAAACAGTGATGAGGCAGACGCAATAAATGTCCGCATTTCTCCTCCAGTAAGCCGTTTTGCTCAACTGGTGGCTGGATCGCATAATTTATGCCAGGCGGAAATAATGGATTTACCGCGGGTTATAAAGGCTCCATTACAAAAAACGTCAGGAAACTGACTTGCAGCGTCAGCGCATGGTCAGCCCATCTGTGATTCAAATCACAAAATCGCGGGTAATCTCCGCGCTAAACTACGTATTAAAAAGCGTATTAAGGAAAATTTTTGCCCATGATGCTCCCTCCCTTTTGTTGTGATTGCGCGGGATTCGGGCTCACTCGTTTAAAATCCGGAGGAACCAGATGATTCGACTCTTGTCAAGGCTGGATATCATGTACAGATTCATTCTGATGGGGTTGCTCGGCCTCTGTGGCGCGGGCATGTTGGTGACCGTTTTTTTCTACCGGTCAAAAACTGATTTGATGGACCGGAAAAAGACGGAAATACGCAATCTGGCGGAATTGGCCTGTTCCGAGGTCAGTCATTATTACAGGCTCTCCGCCGAAGGGAAGATGACGGATGATCAGGCGAAAGCCGCCGCGATATACGCCGTGCGCGCGCTTCGCCACGCGGGAAACAATTTTTTCTGGATCATCGGCACTCAAACACCCAAGCCGGTAATGGTCATGAATACGACGATGGCGGAGCTGGATGGCAGAACCCTGGATGATCCCAGGTTCAACTCCGCAGGCGCGCAGGGTGGCGGCGGGAAAAAACACCCGAGGTCCGTCATGGACGTGGCTGCAGGACACAAGGGTGAGGGTTATGTCTCCTATAACTGGCCAAAACCGTCCGTGGGCGGCGAAACAAAAGCCAAACTTTATCCCGTGGTGTCTTTTGTCAATGGAAACAGCGGCTGGAACTGGCTTGTGGGGAGCGGCTTTTTCATCGGCGGCGCGGATGCGGTTTTTATGCACCGTTTCCGTTCCCTGTTGATATATTGCTGCCTTATCGGCCTGCTGATCGCCGGGCTGTGGGCCCCCATTGTCCTGAGCATAACAAACTCCACAAAGGCCATACGGAATGTTGAAGAGGCAATGAACTCAATGAGCGGCGGGAACCTGGGTGTAAACATTGCGGCAAATGGCGCCGACTCGGCCGTGCTCAAGATTGAAGAGGCGATCAACAAGACAATAAGGTATTTCGCGGGCGTCATCAATCAGATGGTCATGGCCATCAGCGGCGTCATTACCTGCGCCGATTCCATGCGGAAAAATGCGGATACCGCGCGCGAGAAAACGCAGCTCCAGGCCGGACAGGCAAGCGCGGTCGCCGCCGCCGCAGCGGAGATGACCAGCACCATCGCCTCCATTTCGAACAACGCCTCCGCGGCGGCCGCCGCCTCCCAGGAAGCCCGGCAGATTGCCCAGAGGTGCCAGGAAATGGCCGGAAACGCCGTGCAGACCATCGCCAATGTGCAGAATTCGACGATGGAGCTTGCCGGTCTGGTGGAAAGACTGAACGGGCGCACGGGCGAGATAGGCGAGATTGTCACTTTAATCAAGGACATAGCCGACCAGACAAACCTGCTCGCCCTGAACGCGGCAATCGAGGCGGCAAGGGCAGGCTCGCAGGGGAGGGGTTTTGCGGTGGTTGCCGATGAGGTGAGGAAGCTTGCGGAAAGGACTATCAGGGCCACGACGGAAATTTCCGGGAAGATAGGCGCGGTGCAGGAGGATTCCCGGCTGACGTCGGAATCCATGAACGTCGCCTCGGGGAGCGTCGGGAAGGCGACCGGCCTTATGAGGGACCTGCAGGCGCCGCTTCAGGAGATAGTCCGGGCCACCCATAATGTCAGCGATCAGGTCATGCAGATTGCCGGCGCGGTGGAACAGCAATCCGCCACGTCGGAAGAGATCGCCAGAAATATCACGGGCGCCTCCCTCATCGCGGAGGAGGTGGACGGCTATTCAAGGACGATTATAAGCGAAATAAATTCCCTGCTGAGCGTGATAGTGAATCTCCGCGCCGTCGCCCTGAAATTCAATACGGGCGATGATGCCGTAATGCTGACTACCCTTAAGGACGGACACAGGCTCATGTACGGGAAAGTCAGAAACTGCGTTGTGAACGGGGAACGCACCGACCCGTCAATCATCCCTTCCTTCGATGCCTGCAAGGTATGCGCATGGAACGGCAACAACGAGGGGAAATATCGCAATTCGCCCAGTTTCGGCGCAATGAGGGAATTGCACCTGCGCTATCACGACGTGGCGGCAAGCGCGATAAAAGAGAGCAACGCGGGCAACAAGAAGGAGGCTGCCGGCCTTCTTCAGAAACAGGAAAACCTGCTGGACCAGATCTGCGGCCTGCTCGATAAAATAGGGCAGGGCGCTTAAGGCGCGCCGGAAAAAGGGGCGGGGATGAAGGCGGATTCTCTTTCCAAGGCCTTCAATGCACTTCACATGAGATATTCTCAATATTTCAACATGAAAAATAAAACGGCCGGTCATTTGTGGCAGGGTCGTTTTTTACTCATGTGCGCTTGATGAGCGTCATCTTTATGCAGGGATGCGATATGTAGAAAATAACCCTGTGAGGGCACGAATCGTGAGAAAAGCAGAGCGTTATCAATGGTCAAGCGCGCGCTGTCATGTGGAGAAGACTTCGGACCCGGTAATATCCGGAGACTGTTACCTTGTCAAAGAGATAAGGGATTGGCCGGTGTACCTTAGAGAGACGGGGGACTCCTCTATAGTTGATGAGCTTCGGGGAAATACGAAGACTGGCCGGCCATGTGGCGACCAGGCATTCATGGGCAAGATGGAAAGGTTACTCGAAAGGAGATTGGGCGCATTGCCAAGGGGAAGACCTAGCAAAAAGGCAAAATAAATGGTCGCTGTCCCTATTTGTTTATTTGTTCAATCCTGCAATGGTGCAAGACACGCGAGTTTCAAAAATAACTGTTACTTAGTGGATCTACGCGGGCCAAACGTCGAGGCCGGCAATTTTTGCCGCTTCCCGTAGTTGCCGGTCGAAGCTTGCCATAGTAACCGGATCTCCGAGCATATCCTGCCAGAAAAGGCCGGCTGCCAGATGAACGGCGTCATAACCTCTAAGCCCGTGCTCCCACGCCAAAGTTGCAGCATTGGAAATAAGAACTTCAGTTAATTGCAGCCGCACGAGGCTCTCCCACTCAGCATTAAAGACCTGCAGGGCGGATGCTGCTTCCTCCCGCGAAAGGAGACGCATTCGAACTGCCTTTGCCAAGGCGGAGGAAACTTCAGCACGGCTGATTGTGGCCGTCCCGAGGACGGAGGCTCCGGAAATCAGCCTGCCGACTTCCGCGGAGCCTGTCTCTGCTACATATCTTTTGACCAAGGCGCTGGCGTCCAGATAGACGATCAACCCCGGTCCTCGATCAGGATATCCGCCACGGTACGCTTGCCACGTACTTTGGCAACCGGCGGCATGGATTTCAGTTTTTGCTTATTCCAAAGCACTAAGCCTGCCTGCATCATTGCTGTTAATCTTTCCTCGGCCGGCGCGGCGGACGGCACAATGCGGCCTATAGGCGTTCCGCGCTCGGTAATTACAACCGATTCCCCGGCCTTTGTCAGCCTGAGATAATGGCTCAGCCGGCTCTTGAGTTCTCGAATGTTCACCGATATCTGGCCCATGTGCAAAACCTCCCAAATAATATATCGTAACTACATTATAGCATATTGTGGTTGCAAAGAAAAAACTTGTCTTCCTGATCCTCCATTTTTACTTTTATATAAATAGGGACAGCGATGTCGCTGTCCCTATTTGCCAGCGAAATTTTAAAGGCAGTGGCCGGCAATGAAAGCTTCGTCCGGCAAGAGATCATAAACCAATTGCATAAACTGTTTACTGGATAATTTCATGGCATGGCGGGTTATGATGGGGCGGGCAGGGCTTTTTCAAAAGCCCGCGCCCAAAAGGGGTCTTTGAAAACGAAAGCGTTTGATTTTGTCCCGCGGTTGCCGGCAGGGAATCCGGGTGGGACGCGCAATCGACCGCTATGGAACTTGGGTCCCGATGAACGGTTTGAACAGGCCGGAGCAAGAAATCATTTTAAAACGGGAGGTTAAAGCTTTTGGTTTGAACAAAAAAACGCAAAAAAAGACGTTGATGGTCACTTTGAAAACGCGAAAGGGAAAAAGTATGAAACTTCTTGCCTAAACGGCAAAATTACAGTTCCTGTCACAAGAAGAAAAAGGAAGGAGAAGGTAATGGCGGTGCAGGGAATCGAACCCCGGACACTGCGGATATGAGCCGCATGCTCTAACCGTCTGAGCTACACCGCCTTCGGAGTTGATATTATAACAAAAAAAAGGGCTGGAACCTATCTCAAAACCGTTTCCGGCTGCAAGAGCCTGAAATCGCAGCATACGGTGTCGCCAAGGGAAAATCGTTCTCAACGCAACGCTGTTGCGCCTCCGGGCGATTTTTCCTTTTCTCCTTGTCTGCCACGATTTCCTCTCTCTTTCGCTTCGGAATCAATTTTGAGATAGGTTCTAGTAAAACAGCTCGAACCGCCTCATCCGGATGTTTATCAGAAGCCCCACGGCGATGAAATTGGAGAGGACCGCAGTGCCCCCGTAGCTCATGAAGGGCAGCGGTATTCCCACCACCGGCATCATGCCCATCGTCATGCCGATATTGCAGAAGAAATAGGTGGCGAACATGAAGGCGATGCCCAGGGCAAGCAGGCTGCCGAAATCGTCTTTCGCGTGCCGGGCCGTATCCAGGGCTCTGAGGAGGATGGCCAGGTAGGCCGCCAGGAGCACCAGGCAGCCCACGAACCCCCATTCCTCCGCGAAGACCGAGAATATGAAGTCCGTATGGTTTTCCGGCAGGAACCTGAACGGCCCCTGCGTGCCTTTCAGGTAGCCCTTGCCAAGCGTCATGCCGGAGCCGATGGCTATCTTTGACTGGTTTATGTGATAGCCTATGCCGGAGGGGTCCACATTGGGGTCCAGGAAGGCGACGATGCGGTTGCGCTGGTAGTCCTTTAAAAATCCCTGCCAGAAAATGTCCCAGAAGAAGGGGGCCGAAACGATCCCGAAGACCAGCAGCGCCGTGATGAGCCTTTTGGACATCCCCCTGCCGATGCACATCAGGAGAAATACCATGCCCATGGTGGTGGCGGTCCCGAGGTCCGGCTGTTTTACCAGGAGCGCGAGGGGCAGAAGCGCCAGAAGCGGCGCCATCTTCAGGAATTCCCGTATGCCAAGCGGCGGCTTCACCAGGGAGAGGTGTCTTGCGAGCATTATTATGAAGGCAAGCCTGAATATCTCCGAGGGCTGGAAGGAAATGCCCCCGAGGCTTATCCACCTCTGCGCCCCCATGCCCATCCGGCCCTTTGCCAGCACGAACACAAGCAGCAGGAGGCCCGCCCCGTAGAACACCCCCGCGAACCGTCCGAACTGGCGGTAATCCACCTTTATCGCAAGCAGCATGGCGGCAAGGCCTATGCCCGCCCAGACCATCTGCTTTATATAAAACGTGGGATGGTGCATGCCTTCAAGGGGACGGGTGGCGCTGAATATGGTGAGCACCCCGGCCGTGGTCACGAAAAGCACCAGGCCGAAGAGCAGCCAGTCGAAATTCTGCACCATTCTCCTATCTACTTGCATTGGCTATCGCTCCGTAAGGCGCCGCTGCCGAAGGCGCCGTCATCGCGCCCGCAACCGGGGCGTTGCCTGCCTGAGGGGCTTTATATCCGGGCGTATTGGCCAGGACGGCAGGGTTCTCCACTCCCTTTTTCTCCAGGTAATATGCCTCAATCGCGCTCTTGGCTACCGGGGCCGCGGCGGAGGCCCCCTCCTGAGGGGTGTGCTCAACCATCACGGCAAGGGCGATATCCGGGTCGTCCGATGGCGCATAGGCAACAAACCATGCGTCGTACTTTTTGCCTCCGTTTACCGTCTGGGCCGTGCCCGTCTTGCCCGAAATCGACACAAGCTGGGACCTCGAGCGGTACGCGGTGCCGTCCGGCTCGTTCACGACGCCCTTCAGGGCCGCCTGCACGAGCTGCATCGTGTCCGGGCTGACCTTGATCCCAACGGGCGTCTCCTGCGGGTCGTCGCCGGGGGCAAGTTTCAGCAGCCTCAAATCCGGCAGGAATTTGCCGCCGGTGCCGACCGCGCCCATGAGCCTCGCCATCTGCAGAGGTGTCACAAGCACATAGCCCTGCCCTATCGCGGCGGTCACGGTGTCGCCGGGATACCATTTCTGGTGCGTCACCTTTTCCTTCCACGCAGTGTCCGGGATGAGACCCGTCTTTTGGTAGCCCAGCCTGAGCCGGACCTTCCCGCCAAGCCCGAAAGCCCTCGCGTAGCGGGCGATTGTGTCAATCCCGGTCCTGAGTCCCATGTTATAGAAAAACACATCGCAGGACTGGATGATGGCCGTTTTGATATTTATGATGCCGTGGCCGCCTTTCTTCCAGTCGTGAAAGACGTGCCTGCCGAGGCAGAACGTGCCGGGGCAGTTCAGCTTGTCAGCAGGCTTGACGGCCCCGGACTCCAGCGACGCAATCGCCGTTATTATCTTGAACGTGGAGCCCGGCGGATACTGGCTCTGGAAGACCCGGTCCAGCATCGGATGTTCCTTGTTGCCGGCGAGCTGCTTCCAGTCATCGGCGCTTATTCCGTTTACAAAGGCGTTTGGGTTGAACGACGGCTTGCTCATGAAGCCAAGCACCTCGCCCGTCTTCGGGTCGATGGCCACGAACGCCCCGGGCCTGTCGCCGAATTTCTGTTCGGCCGCGAGCTGCACGTTTATATCGAGGGCCAGGGTAATGTTGTTGCCCTTTTTTGGTGGTATCTCGCCCACGACTTTTAGCTCGCGCCCCATCGCGTCCACTTCGATGAGTTTCTGGCCGGGGACCCCCCTCAACCGGCGGTCATAGACGCGCTCTATGCCCCATTGGCCGGCGTAGCCGCCCTTCGGGACCCCCGCGTATTGGGGGTCGTCTTCCTCGCTTGCCGTAAGTTTCCCTATATAGCCGATGAGGTGCGAGGCCACATCCCCGTAAATGTAGTCCCTCGTTATGTCCACGTCCACCTGGAGCTCGGGGAAGTCCGAAAGCCTCGCCTCCACCTGCGCGAGCTGGTCGAAATCGAGCCCCTGTTTGAGCTCCACCGGCTCCAGGGGCCCCCCGGACTGGCGGAGCTTTTTCTCGATTTCGTCCGGGGTGAGCGCGAGAAGCGCCGCTATCCGCTGCAGGTCGCCCGGTTTTTCCATGCCGGGCGTCAGGGAGACGCCGAAGGAGGGCACGTTCTTCACAAGCGGTATGCCGTTTCTGTCGTAGATGATGCCGCGCGGCGCGTAGAGCTGTATGATGCGGAGCCGGTTGTCTTCGGAGGCCTTCCTGAGGTCCGCCCCCTGGATGATCTGTAGCTGCCAGAGCCTGACCACCGCCACCATGAAGGCCAGCACCATAACGATGGCCGTCGCTTTTATCTTGCGGCTGTCAAGGCTCATCCGTCACGGGCCTCAGAAAAATCCCCAGAACACCGTTCAGGAGCCCCTGGGAAAGCAGCAGCACGATACCCTCCCTGAAAAGTCCCTCGGGCGCCTTGCCAAATACGTAATTGGACGCGAATTCCAGCAGCCCCCCGGCTATCGTCAGCAGCAGGGCGCTGAAAAAACCCAGCAACGGCGTCCATCTGAAGAAACCCTTCGAAAGGAAGGACGCCAAAAACCCGATTACCGCCCTGGAAAGCATGCCCGGCCCGATCAGCCCCATGTTCAGGCTGTCCTCCGCGGTCCCGAGCGCGGCGCCAAACAGCATCCCGCCCTGGGCGGAGTGGCTGTAGCCGAACCAGTAGACAAGAAAACTGATCAGGTCGGGCCTGAAGCCCAGGACCGACAGCTTCATGTCCGCCAGGAAGGCGGCCAGGATGAAGAAAAATATCCGGGCGGATTTCATTTACTTTATTATGGCCAGCTCCTGAAGGCGGGAGGTGTTTACATAAGGGGTGACCTGGACATCCTGGAAGAAGCCGTCCCCCCTCGTCACACCCGACACATAGCCGACCCTGAGCCCCGGAGGGAAAAGGCCGTCAAGGCCGGACGTCACGAGCACATCGCCCTTTTGCACCTTTATGTCGTTTGTTATATATTTCAGCTCACAGGCGGGGGTCCCGGTGCCGGAGAAGATGGCCTCCTGTCCAAGGCGCTCTATCCTCACAGCGGCGGCGAAGCGGACGTCGGTTATGAGCAGCACCCGGCTGAAATCCCCCTGCACCTGCGTCACCTTGCCGGCCAGGCCGTCCGGGGAGACGGCTATCATGTCTTTTCCTATGCCCTGGCGGCTTCCCGCGTCTATGACAAAGGTGTTTGCCCAGCGGGAGGTCCCCCGGAATACGACATTTGCGGACGCCACATACCTGGGCTGATGCTGTTTAAGCCCCAAAAGCGCCCGCAGCCTGGCGTTTTCAAGTTTTAGCGCCGTAACGCCGCCCAACTGCCTGTTGAGGGACGCGATCCGCGCCTCAAGCGCCTTGATGCGCCTGCCGCTGCTGGTTTGAAAGATGCCGCCGGCAAAGGAGTATGCGCGCTCCGCTGAATCCATCACCCCGTACACAAGTCCGTTTAGCGGCTTCAGGAGGGGCGGCGCAAGTGGACTGGCCCGCCTGGCCTGATAGGTCATCAGGGCCGAGGCAAGGATGATCAGAAGGATAAGGGGCAGAAAGTTAAAATTCCTCCCCCGCATTAATTGATGGCTATTTTCTTCAGTAATTCCAGCTCGTCAAGCATTTTGCCTACGCCCTTGACCACCGCGGTAAGAGGGTCTTCGGCCACGCTTACCGGCAGCCCGGTGGATTCCTTAATCAGGATGTCCAGGCCGCTCAGCAGCGCGCCCCCGCCGGCAAGCACTATGCCCCTGTCCACTATATCGGCTGCAAGCTCGGGGGGGGTGTTTTCGAGCGCGACCTTTATCGTCTCGATTATTATGTTGACAGGTTCCTGCAGGGCCTCCATGATCTCGTCCTCGTTGATGGTGAAGGTCTTCGGGATGCCGGAGACGAGGTCCCTGCCTTTGATCTCCATGGTCTTGGGCTCCCGGTGGTCGAACTTGCACGCGGCGCCAAGCTCCACCTTTATGATCTCCGAAGTGCGTTCGCCTATCATGAGGTTGTATCTGCGCTTTATGTAAGCCATGATGGCGTCGTCCATCTTGTCGCCGCCCACCCTGGCCACCTTGCTTATCACGATGCCGTCCAGGGAGATGACGGCTATATCGGTGGTGCCGCCGCCTATGTCGACTATCATGTTGCCGGAGGGCTCCCCCACCGGCAGTCCGACACCCAGCGCCGCGGCCATCGGCTCCTCTATGAGGTATACCTCCCTGGCCCCCGAGGCCTGCGCCGCGTCCTTGACGGCCCTTTGCTCCACCTGCGTGATGCCCGAGGGCACCCCGATTATGACCCTGGGCGAGACGAAACTGCGCCTGTTGTGGACCTTCGCTATGAAATATTTCAGCATCTCTCCGGTGGCGTCAAAATCCGCTATCACGCCTTCCTTCATCGGCCTTATGGCATGTATGTTCGCGGGGGTCTTGCCAAGCATGCGCTTGGCCTCCGCCCCTACGGCCACGATCCTCTTGGTGTCTTTCCTTACGACAACGACCGAGGGTTCGTTGCAGACTATGCCCTTGCCCTTCATGAACACAAGGGTATTCGCGGTGCCAAGGTCGATCGCCAGGTCGTTGGAAAACCACCCCATTATCTTGTTGAAAAGCATCAAACAGCCTCCTCCAGCCGGGTTTCTACGACCCGGGTATTAGCAATCTCATCCCCTATTCTTCTGCCCTCCGGACTCCCGATGAGAATTATGAACTCCAGGGCAAAGACAACCACTGTCAGAATCCAGCCTATGAGTGGCACCTGCCAGAGGACGATTCCTCCCACAAGCGTGATATTTCGCAGTATGGACTCTTTCACCTTGCAGGCGAGGCCCTCCTTGTCCAGCACGGCAAGCCCCAGGAGCCTCTTGCCGAGGCTCCTGCCGCCTGAAAGACCATCGCCTATAAGCATGTAGCCTATGCCGGCCAGGAAGCCGGCCTTTGGGAGGACCTCAGTGGCGGCCAGGATTATTATCACGTCGACACTCTTGGCTACAACCCTCAGTAGAAGGCCGGCTGTCTTAGCCTCCTTAGCCCCGTGCATCAAAAAATTCTAACATTGCATTTTTCACTTTTTCAAGCTTTTAGCCCGGCCTTGAAAAGCGCGCATCTGCTATTATAACAAGGTGGAGACGAAAAAGAACCTGATCATAGTGGGCGACCGCGTCCTGATCGAACCCGACCTCTCCGCCGGCAAGAGCGCGGCCGGCCTCTATCTGCCCCCGAACATCAAGGAGAGGGAGAAGGTCCAGGCCGGCAAGGTCGTCAAGACGGGCCCCGGCTACCCCATCCCGGACACCTCAGCCGGAGACGACCCGCCCTGGGCCGAAAAGAAACGCTCGACAAGATATTTCCCCCTGGAGGCCCTGGAGGGCGATTACGCCATCTTCCTGAAAAACGACGCGGTGGAGATAGAGTTTGACGGGGAAAAGTACGTGATCGTGCCCCATTCCTCAATCCTCGCGCTGGTAAGGACCGAGATACTGGAGAGGGATTAGAACCTATCTAGCTAACCTCCTGCCGCCTTTCCCCCTCATCCTTAATAAAGGGGCGGGGGGTTATAATAGGGAATGTCCGGTTTCGCCGTAAGCGAAGAGAAAAACAGATTGCTCAGGCAGAAGATGGAGGCCCTGGGCATACGCGAAGAGGACATCCTGGAGAAGTTCGTCCGGTCATCCGGCCACGGCGGCCAGAAACTGAACAAAACGGCCTCCTGCGTCTACCTGAAACACCTCCCCACCGGCATGGAAATCAAGTGCATGAGGGAAAGAAGCCAGTCTGTAAACAGATTTCTGGCCAGGCGGGAGCTTGTTGACCGGCTTGAGGCCGTCCGCGAGGGGCATGGCAGGGTTGATATTGGAAATGCGCAGAAGGTAAAAAAACAGAAGCAAAGAAGGCTCAGAAGGTCAAAAGACAAATATGTCCCTCCGGTGAAAGCCGGCAACACGGGCAAAGAGGATGATTAAAAACGAAACGCTCCGCGCGCTGGAATTCGACAAGATACTTCTGGCCGCGGCAGGGCACACCCACAGCGAGGCCTCGCGGGCCCGCATGCTCGGCATAAAGCCCCTTGACGACCGGCAGGCCATAGAGAGGCGGCTCGGGCTGGTCGGGGAGATAAGAAGGCTCTCCGATCTGGGCGCCCCCCTGCCTCTTTCGAATTTCGACGACATAACGCGGATCCTGGAGCGCCTGCGGCCGGAGGGCTCCGCCGCCGACCCGCCCGAGCTGCTGAAGGTCTTAAATGTGCTCCAGGTCATACGCGGCGTCGGCGAGCACATAAGGGGAGAAGGCACTTTTTTATTGAATGGGCTTGCCGGCGGCCTGACGGGCTTTCCGGTGATATCGGTCAGGATAGAGAAGTCCATAGACCCCGAAGGCAATATCAGCGATTCCGCCTCGCCCCGCCTGGCCGAGTTGCGCGCCAGGATGCGGGGGCTACTCTCCAGGATCAATAAAAAGCTGGAAGACCTGGTGGCGGATAAAAGGGTGGCTGTCTTTCTCCAGGACGATTTCATCTCCAGGAGGTCCGGCAGGTGGGTGATCCCCGTTAGGATGGACGCCAAGGGCCAGGTGCCGGGCGTTGCCCATGATGTTTCAAGAAGCGGCGAGACGGCCTTCATCGAGCCCCTGGAGATAATCGCCCCCACCAACGAGCTTGAAAACCTGGAGGCCGACGCCAGGGCCGAAGAGATACGGATACTGCGCGAGATAGGAAAGACCATCCGCGCCGCAGCCGACGGCATCACGGCCGAGTTCGACGTCCTTGTATATCTGGACGTCCTGGCGGCGATTGCGCGTCTTGCCGGAAACCTTGATATGAACGCCCCTCTTGTCAACGCGGACTCCCGGATAAGAATGTCCGGCGCAAGGCATCCTCTTTTGCTGCTGCTTGGGAAATCGCCTGTCGTGCCGCTCGATCTGGAGCTTGGCGGGGATGCCCGGGCGATGGTGATTACGGGCCCCAACGCCGGGGGAAAAACGATAGCCATAAAGACCGCGGGGCTTCTCATATTGATGGCGCTTTCGGGTTTGCCGGTTCCAGCGGACTCCTCCTCCACATTCCCCCTTCTGAAGGAATTGATAGTGGACATAGGGGACGAGCAGTCGATAGAGCAGAGCATGTCCACGTTTTCCGCCCATGTGGCCCACCTCTCCGGGATCATAAAGAGGGCGGATGAGCAGATGGTCATCCTCATGGACGAATTGGGCACGGGCACCGACCCCGTGGAGGGCGCGGCCCTTGCCTGCGCGATTCTGAAGGACCTGAAATCAAAAGGCGCGCTTGTCCTTGCGACCACCCATCTGATGGACATAGTGGGTTTCGTCCAGAAAACGGAGGGATTGAAAAACGCGGCGATGCTGTTTGACCCGCGCACCCAGACCCCGCTTTACAGGCTTAAGGAAGGGGAGCCCGGCCAGTCCCGCGCCCTTGAGACCGCGCAGAGGCTTGGCATGCCGGAAGACATCGTGGCTGAGGCCAGGCGGCTCCTCGGGCGCAGCCAGATAGAGCTGCAGGAGCTTATCCGGGAGATGAAGGGGAAAAGCCTGCTCTATGAAGAATCACTGGAGGAACTGAAAAGGCAGAAGGCCGCGCTGGAAGAGCAAAAAAGGTCTTTTGAGGAGGCGAGGGCCAGGGAGGAAAAGGCCGGCAGGGAGGCCCTTAAAAAGGCTTACGAGGAGGCGGCCCGGGCTGTCCGGGAGGCCAAACAAAAAGTCTACGCCATCCTGGACGAGGAAAAGAGGGAAAGACAACGCCTGGCGTCCGGAGCGGGCCGCGGCGCAGCCGGCCGCGAGGCCCTCAAGAAACTCACTTCCGAGCAGCAGAGGATCAGGGGGGAATTGGAAAACCTTTGTCCGCAGGAGCAAAGTCCCGTAAAGCCGGAGGATATAAAGGAAGGCGACAGCGTATTCGTAAACTCCCTTCGTGGCGCGGGCACCGTCATCGGCATCGATGTGAAGTCCGGACGGCTGAGGATCAAAAAGGGAGACATGTATATCCAGGTGCCGATTGGGGACGTGGGCCGGGTCCTGCCGAATCCCGCAGGGGGAAAGGATGCGGGGGCCGGCTCTGTCACGCTTGAAAGCGCCGCGACCGGCGAGGCCGGTTCGGCCTCCGGCAGCATCAATCTGGTCGGTTTGAGGGTTGAGGAGGCGATATCCAGACTGGAGCCCTTTTTGAATCACGCCTCCATAGCCGGCTTGAACGAGGTCACGATCATCCACGGCATAGGCACGGGGCAGCTTATGAAGGCGGTGCGCCAGTATTTGAGCGGCCATCCGCTTATAGAGAGCCTCAGAAAGGCGGAGTCAGCCGGCACGGGGGCGCGCGAGGGCACGACGACAGCCGTGCTCAAATGACATGAAAGTCCCAGTGAAAACAACCGGCGACGGCGGACCGCGTCCCTTCATACGCCATGCCAAAAATGCCCTCCCTGTTATCATTGTCCTTCAGTTCTTCCTTGTAATCGGGTATTCCGGCTACAGGGCGTGGCTCAATACCAGCGAGGGCTGTGTCAAATGCCATTCGGACAGGCAAAAGCTTGAAAGACTTGGCTATCCCGGGCTCTACGTGACGCAGGCCATGGTAGAGAGGCAGAGCCATCACCCGAACGTGACCTGCCGGGACTGCCACCTTGGAAACGGCAGGACTGACAATATGAAAAAGGCCCACAAGGGGATGCTGAAGGCCCTCTTCATATCGGCTGCCGGGAGGTTGATCCCCCGCAGGGACGTGCTTGCCGGCCCGCTTGTGCCAAGCGGCGTTGACAGGATACGGGGGCTTCTTCCGAAAATTGAATATGACGGGAAACTCTATCCGAACCCGGAAGTCAGAAATATCCTCTGGCAGGACAGGAACCCGGTCACCTTCAACTTTGACCCTTCGATAGCCAGAAAGACCTGCGGTCGGCCCTCCTGCCATCCCGACCAGTTGAAGCAGTTTTTGACCACGGACATGGGCACCAACC
>JAKAHV010000036.1 GCA_021825295.1 Nitrospirota bacterium | reverse complement strand
CTTCTTTTTCCCATCCGTTTAGCATACGGATTTTCCTGTCCCCTTAAAAGCTCTTTTCCCTTTGTCTGGAGCCATTAATGCGCCGCCTAACGACCACTAATTTACCCACACGCTTTCACGAAGAGCCCTTCTTTTTTTTAGAGCCTCTTTTTTTGTTGGCGAGGTCCGGCAGGAGATTTTTTTATGAAATCAATCTCATAAACTGTTTACTGGATAATTTCATGGCATGGCGGGTTATGATGGGGCGGGTGGGGCTTTTTCAAAAGCCGGCGCCCGAAAGGGATCTTTGAAAACGGAAGTGTTTTGATTTTGTCCCGCGGTTGCCGGCAGGGAATCCGGGTGGGACGCGCAATTGACCGCCAAGGACCCAGGGTCCCAATGAACGCGTTTGAACAGTCCGGAACAGGAAATCATTTGAAAACCGGCGGTTAAAGCTCTTGGTTTGAACAAAAAATGCAAAAAAGCCGCTTCACGGGTCTACAGGTCCTCGAAGTGGGAGAGCCTTTTAAACTCCCGGAAGCGTTTTTCTATCTCCCGGTAATCGAGGGCCGAGATGCCGCCCAGGCTGAAATCCTCCACCGCGAATGACGCCATGACGCTTCCCATGACGAGGGCCTTTCTGAGGTTGCCGTCCTTCCAGTCCATGATGCTTGCGATGTAACCCATGAAGCCGCCCGCGAAGGTGTCGCCCGCCCCGGTTGGGTCGAAGACGGACTCCAGTGGATAGGCCGGTGCGGAAAAGGTGTTTGCCCCGTTGAACATGAGCACGCCGTATTCGCCCCTTTTGACGATTAGCGTCCTGGGCCCCATGCCGATTATCTTCCTTGCGGCCTTGACGAGGTTCGGCTCGCCGGCCAGCTCCCTTGTTTCCGCGTCGTTTATGGTGAGTATGTCCACCAGTTTCAGGGTCTCCACAAGCTCGTCGCGCTTGCTTTCTATCCAGAAATTCATGGTGTCGGCCGCCACGAGTTTCGGGGCCTTCACCTGGGAGAGGATGTTTCTCTGGAGCACGGGGTCTATGTTTGCCAGGAACACGACTTCGGCGTCCCTGTACTCCTGCGGGATTTCCGGGCGAAAGGTCTCGAAGACGCCAAGCTCCGTCTTCATCGTGTGGGCCTTGTTGAGGTCGTAGTCGTAAAAACCCTCCCAACGGAAGGTCCTGCCGGGCACGCGGCCGAGCCCCTTTAAATCCACCCGCCTGGTCTTGAGGAAATTCACATGCTTTTCGGGGAAATCCTCGCCGACCACGGCGACGACCTTCACGTCGGTAAAATAGCTTGCCGAGGTTGAAAAATAGGTGGCAGAGCCGCCAAGGGCCTCCTCCACCCGGCCGAAAGGGGTTTTGACCGTATCCAGGGCAACCGAGCCCACAACCAGTATAGACATCTATTTCCTCTCTTTCTTTTTGCAGGAGGGGCAGAGGCCAAACAGGTCCATCTCATGGGCCGTCAGCGTGTAGCCGTGTTTCCTGGCGAGTTTTTCCTGCAGGGTCTCTATCTCCTCGTCGACCACCTCTATCGCCTTTCCGCAGCGCAGGCAGATAAGGTGGTCGTGGTGGGCGTGCCCGTATTTGTGCTCATATCTTGAAAGTCCGTCGCCGAGGTCCACCTTCCGGGCCAAATCGGCCTCCTTCATGAGCCTGAGCATCCTGTAAACGGTGGCCCTGCCCACCGTTGCATCCTTTGCCTTGACAAGGTCATAGAGCTCTTCGGGACTCAGGTGGCCCTCTTTTTTCAGGAAGATATCGAGGATGAGGGCCCGCTGGCGGGTCATCCTGAAACCGCGCTGGGCTATGTGCTCCTCGAAAATCCGCCTCTCGTTATTGTTCACGTCCGCTGCCGCTTTCATTGTAACAAAGGGAATTTTAAAAGACCGGGTTTGTCCCTGTCAATTGAAAGAAGACGAATTTCCCGCTGCCTGGCCCGCCACGTTTTTATGTGAAACCCTCTCCCTGGCAGGCAGAGGGTTGGGAGAGGGTGGCGGACGTTGTCAGAAATGCTCGGCATGGCCCTGCCAGACCCCGGCAAGCACGGCCAGCATGCTCAGTCCGAGCACGAACCAGTGGAAGATGCCCAGGCCCGTAAAAACCTTCTTTACGTCGAACTTCTCCGGTTTTCCGAAGATTTTTTTAAAGGCTTTCTTTTCAAAAATAAGGACAAGCAGGTAGAAAGTCCAGGCTATGAGCATGATAGTGATGCCTATTCCCCTGGCGGTAAACAGGAGGCCCTGCAGCCCCTCCAGGTAGAGCGCCAGAAACCCGGTAATGCCGGAGATTGCCACATAGAGCTTCGCATGCCTGGCGAAGCGGTGCTCGACCCCCTGAAAGAGCATGACCGCGTCGAAAGAATCCGACATCCTGCCTATGAGGGGGAAGATGATAATCGTGACGAATGCCACGCCCCCTATCCACAGCACGATGGTTGCGACGTGCAGCGCGATGAGCAGCGGTATCAACACCTTGCACCTCCCCGTATGGAATTTTGGGAATTCAACTTCATGCCTCCTCCTTCATCTCGCAGTATATCCCCTTGTCCTCGCATTCCATGCACTGGAATTCAAGGGTCGCGTGGTTTATGCCCATGCCTGCGAGCATCTCCTTCAATTTATCGCTTAATGGCTGCACGTGGCTCAGCTTTTCGTCCTTCACCCAGATGTGCGCCGTAAACATGACGTGGCCTTTCGTGAGGGCCCAGAGATGCACGTCGTGCACGCCCATGACGCCGGGGAAGGAGCATATATTTTTTGCCACGGCCTCCACGCTGATGCCCCTTGGCGTAAGCTCCAGGAATACATGGGTCGCCTCGGCCACCACCCTCAGGCCGCCCACCAGCGTTATGAGGGCGATTGCCAGGCTCGCGACCGCGTCCGCGTGCGTCCAGCCGGTAAGGATTATGACGGCGGCCGAAACGAGCACGCCGAAGGAGGCGAGGGCGTCGCCTATCACGTGAAGCCAGGCGCTTTTGATATTGAGGTCCTTGTGCCCGTGCCTGAGTATCAGCATCATGGCGGCGTTGGCCGCGAACCCAAGCGCGCCCACGGCCATCATGAGCCGGGTGTCGATAGCGGGGGGCGCGGACAGGCGTTTGACGGCCTCCGCGGATATCACGAACGCTATGATGAAGAGGCCGGCCCCGTTTATGACCGCGGCAAGCAGGCCGACCCGCTGGTATCCGAAGGTGGCCCTGCGGTCCGGGGACCATCTGCTTATGCGTGCCGCAATAAGGCTCAGGCCAAGGGAGAAGAAATCCGTAAACATGTGGCCGGCGTCGCTTAGCAGGGCCAGGCTGTTTGCGAGGTACCCTCCGGCCGCCTCTCCGAGCATCACGGCAAGCGTGATTGCCAGGCTCAGCGCAAGCCGCTTTTCGGTGCTCTTATGGACATGCCCGTTTTCCGGCATCTACTTATTATCGCATATAAGCGCAAATGCCACTAATTTCAGGAAGACGGGTTTTTCTCCGCTGTCAGGCGCAGCGCCGCTTGTCTTCGAAACGCGAAAAACGCGATGTGATAAAATAGCGCTGATGAAGGACCGGATGCCGGCCATAACCGGAACACCCGTCATAGACGGGCCGAAAATTCTGGACTGGCCTTCCGATTGGGGCGAGCTGGGTCCTTCGCTCGGCGAGCCCACCGCCAATCTTGTCAACGACCTGCATGCCGGCATCAGCCAATGCGAAATGGTTCTCACCACCTCGGGCAACTACCACATGGCGCTGCGCGAGCTCTGGGACCTTTATTTAAAGAGCTTTCCGCCGCATGACCCCCTTCGAAACTGGCTCTATACGACCAGCCCGCCGGTTGCGAAACCCCAGATCGAAAACGGTCTTGTCCGGTTCGGGAATTTTGTGGCCTTTTGCCGTCCCCAGGTGGCCGTCGGCCCAATGGAAATCATCGATTCCCTTGCCGCCGCCGGGTTTGCCGCAGGCGGCGCCCTGCCGGTCTGCGAAAGCAGGGGCAACGTGATCCTGGTCCGGAAGGGAAACCCGAAGGACATCTTCACGGTCTGGGACCTGGGCCGCGGCGGCGTCCGGCTGATAACGCCCAATCCCGCTTCGGAGGCGGGTTCGTTCAGGCTCTACGCAAGCTCCGTTTACTACATCGCCGGACATGACGTGGCCCCGCCGCCCGGTATGACGGCCGGGGGCCTTTTCGATCTCATCTTCAACGGTGCGGCAGGCGGGCGGGAAAACAAGTGGCTTTGCGGAAGGCGCATCCATCATCGGGAGATACCGTGGTCGGTAGCCTATGGGAAGGCCGACGCCGCCATTATTTTTTATCACCTGGCAAGGCAGGCGAAGGCCGTTTTCCCGGACCTCTTCGATATCGTTGCCCTGGGCGGAACGCCGGAGGAACCCGAACCCATTCCAGGCAACCGCACGGAAACCCTTTACGCGGTCAGGATAAAGGGCGAGTGGTCCAGGCGGCAGCAGGACGCGACGGAGAAACTTATGGAGTTGTTTCAGTCCCGGCAGTTCACCGATATCTTAAAGCGGCACGGCCTGGCCCGCCCGGAAGGCTTTCATACCTAGAACCGAAGATATCTTTTTTCCTGCCTATGCCCGATATCTGCCCGGCCTTTCTTTCGGGCAGCGCGGTTCCGGGCGTATACAGACGCTTTCGCTGGGGATTTAGGGTGTCCTCCAGGGCGAATGGCGAAAATTGGCAGGATGCGGCGCGGCATAATCCGTCCGCCTGCTGCCTCACTCAAGGACCGGGCGGATATCCTCCAACTACTCTAGCCTACGCCGGTTTTGAGGGTTTCCCAGGACCTCATGCGCTTGCGGCGAGCGGGCGGCCCGGGATGCCCAAGACGGAAGAAGGTTCAAGCCATTCTGATATGGTCCCGCAGGACTTCAACCGGGGGGACGTTTGAGAGCCGGCCGGCCCAATCGGTAAACATCCTTCAGGAGAAGCCCGTGATATCGGGGGAGGGTTGCACCTCGCTGCCGTTTATGAAGACGGAAGGCGAGCCGTGAAGCCCGAGCCTCGCGGCTTCCGCCGCGTCTGTCCTTCTCATGTTTACCTCGGCGCTCCGTCCTTCAAGCTCAAGGGCCTGCCGGATGTTGTCCCTCAGGGCCCCTTCCGAGCCGCAGGTCTCCGAGATGTAGCAGTCTATCCTGAGCACCCTTAAAAATTACCAGGGCATGCCTTGCGATGTCAAATACATCTTCTTCCAGGGCGTCCTTTTGCCTGGCCTCCGGATAAATATAATTGAAGATTTCCCGCGGCAGAGACCGCGCGAAATACGGCCGCTATCCACTTAATTTGGAGAAAATGGCTGTTTTGTAAAAAAAACAGTCCAATAGGATATAATTGATATATCGATTATAGAAGGACGGCGATGGGGTTCGCCTTAAACTGTCCGGAAGGACTAGAACCTATCTCAAAATCGCTTCTGGCTGCAAGAGGCTGAAATCGCGGCATACAGCGTCATACAGAGGAAATCTTCCTCAACGCAGCGCTGCTGCGCCTCCGGGCGATTTCCCCTTTCTTCCTTGTCTGCCACAATTTCCTCTCTCTTTCGCTTCAAAATCAATTTTGAGACAGGTTCTAATAACTCCTGCTGAAGGGTCTCTCGTTCTTTGGCAGGAGTTTTTTAATTTTTACCCGGTAAGGGAGGTGCAAGCAGTGGCCATATCCGAATATTCGCAATTAAAAAGTGAACTGCTGTGCTGCATCGATGAAATGCTTGGCATTGAGAGCATTCGAGGCTGCCCTTGCGAGGAGCTGAGAGAGAAGATAGGGACGGACCTGTTCAATCTCGTGGTTGTCGGGCAGTTCAAAAGGGGAAAGACCAGTGTCATTAACGCCCTCCTTGGGGCCGAAATATTGCCCGTGGCCGTTGTCCCCCTTACGTCCATTGCCACCATAATGACATATGGGGAGGCCCTGCGGCTGAAAGTCTGCTTCAACGACGGCAGGGTGGCCGAGATCAGGCCGGAGAGCCTTCCCGAATACGTTACCGAGAAAGGCAACCCGAAAAACATCAAGGACGTAAGCGAGGTGATCGTCACATATCCGTCCCCCTATCTTAAAAACGGGGTCCGGCTCATCGACACCCCGGGGGTTGGTTCCATATACCAGCACAATACGGATGTGGCCTACCGGTATCTGCCAAAGTCCGACGCCGCCCTTTTCCTTCTGTCGGTCGACCAGCCGATGGGCAAGGCGGAGCTGGATTTCCTGCATGACGTGAAGGAGTATTCAAACAAGATATTCTTCCTCCTCAACAAGGCGGATTACCTCAATGAAAAGGACCTCGCGGAATCTATCGATTTCACGACAAACGGACTGAGGGAGATCATGGGCTCCCCAGGGGATCAATCCCCGGACCAGTCCCCGCGGATATTCCCGGTCTCGGCCCGGCTGGCCCTGGAGGGGAAGACCGGCAATTCTCCCGAGACCCTTAAGAAGAGCCGGCTTCCTGAGTTTGCCTCCATGCTTAATTCCTTTCTCATGGAAGAAAAGGGAAAGGTTATCCTAACTGTCGCTGCGAACAACCTTTTAAAGATAATCTCGCAGGCCAGGTTCGAACTGGAACTGGAGATGAAGTCCCTTACGTCGCCGCTTGAGGAGCTGCAGAAGAAGATCAAGACTTTCGAGGCCCGGAAACAGGAGGTAATGGCGGGAAAACAGGATTTCGACATTCTCCTGGACGGCGAAACAAAGAGGATCATTAAAACAATCCTGGACGGGGACCTGGAAAAATTCAGGAAAGACCTGATTGCCAACGAGCTGGCCCACCTTGAGAGGGAGTTCGCCAAAATGGTGAAAAAAATGTCTTCAAAGGACCTCAAAAACGAGCTTGAACAACTGGTCATATCGCATGTGAAACAGGCGTTCAACGTATGGCGCGCCATCGAGGACGAGCGGCTTTCCAAGGCGTTTGAAACCATCTGCCGGCGATTTATCGTCAAAATAGATGAAACGGTGGACGGACTACTGAAGTTCTCGTCCGATCTCTTTGAAATTCCTTTTGACGCAGTCAGGATGGAGGCGTTCTGGTCGGCCAGATCTGAATTCTATTACAAGTTCAAGGACCAGCCCGTCGGGCTTGAGATGGTCGCCTCTTCGCTGACCCTGGCGCTGCCCAAATTCATAGGCGACAAGCTGATCTTGAGGAAAATGAAGGAGTACCTTTCCCAGGTGATCGATATCCAGTCCGGACGGGCGCATCACGACTTTTCGGAGAGGCTGGATAAAAGCAAGCTGGATTTCAGATGGGAGATGCTAAGGAGAATAGAGGCCACAATGGAAGGGATATCAACGGCCATACAGACGGGCATGAGCCGGCGCTCGAAGGGGGAGGAAGAGGTGGGTCGGAGAAAAGAGGCGATTTCGCTTATTTCAGGGAAGCTCGAGAATATTAACCGCAGGCTTTTGGACATCAAGGCGGGCGCGTAGATGGAAAGAGACCTGTTAATGCAGATCAGTCCGGCCGCAAAGATAATGAAAAGCATCGCGTACCATGAGACCATTGAAAAACCTTGACGCCCCGGACAACGGGGCCAGTCTTCCTCCATGAATGCGAAACTCACGCCTTTTCCTTCGCAGTTGAAAAGTGCCCCGGGAAACGGCAATCACCCATATATGCGGCTTTCCAGGCAACAGAATATCAAATCCCCGATTGTTATCTTATAATTTTTACAGGAGTTGCCGGCTTATCAGAGACTGGAACAATAAAGAAAGGAGTTTTGGACTTTACGCCATGGAAACCTGGTATCTGGCCTATGCCTTGATGGGAACAACCATAGCAGGTTTGGCCCCGATTTTACTGCCTTTATACTTAAGCCGTTCAGGCAGCGCTGCACAGGTTGGGCTGGTCATGGCTGCATTCAGCATCGGCGGCCTGACGGCTCCCGTTTGGGGCGCCGTAGCTGATAAATACAGATTGCACCGTATTTTGCTGGCAGGAGGGCTGTTTCTTGCCGCGGCGGGACTTGGCATATTCCCGCTTGCAATTTCTCCTGCGGCGTGGCTCTGGCTGGCCTTTATGCAAAGTGTGGGTTCCGCCTGCGCCGCCACAATTGCAAACCTGTTTGTCGTGGAGGCCCACCCGAAGAGCGAATGGGACCGGCGCATAGGCTGGCTGCAGACTTTTTACGGGTCCGGACAGGTGATCGGGTTATTTATTGCGAGTATTTTCAGCCGGGAAGGCCAGTCCGCGGGGTTGTTCCTGGCTGCGGGACTGACTTTTCTCGGCATATTGCCCGGCTGGTTTGCAACTCATACTCCTGATGTTCCGCCACATCGAAGGCCCCGCTTGCAGCAGCCTGTGCGCCATGCCGAATGGCCCGCTTCCGGCTCGCCGCTTCGGTTTTATCATTACATAACCCTTGGCGCAATCCGCGAGATAAAAAAAGCGGAACGATTGCCTTTTGTGCGTTTTCTGCTTTCCTGGTTTTTAAGCTATACAGGTTCGGCGGCGGTTTTTTCTCTCTACCCGGTACTGATGAGGAAGGCTTATGGAGTGCCGCCGTATTTATCATCACTGGGGTTTGCAGTGGCCGCCGGCATCGGGCTTGCACTTTATATCCCGGCGGGGAAGCTATCCGATAGCCTCGGCGCGAAAAAAATTTTTCAGGCCGCTCTCGGAGTGCGCCTGCTGGCCGCTATCGGCCTCCTCCTTCTGGGAGGGACGCATTTTACGGATAGCAGCTGGTTCGCCCTGGCGGGCTTCTCCATGGTCGTGTTTTCATGGTCGCTTCTGAGCGTAAGCGGGACAGCGCTGACCGCGCAGCTTGCCCCTTCCGGAAACGAGGAAGGGGGCGCTATTGGCGTTTTCAATGCGGTGACCGCGTTTTCCGGGGTGATTGGAGCGGGATTGGGGGGGGTGGTTGCCGATTATTGGGGCTATGCCGCCGTACCTGCAGTAGCGGCGGCCGGGGTGGGCCTGGGACTGATTGCGGCCCTGGCCGGTTACAAAAAAGTCACGTGATAACCAGGCTAAAGTTCACATTTTCCCAGGTGTCCGTATTCGTCCAGTGAAAGGTAAACTCCAGAGAGGTTCCAGGCGGCAGGCCTTTTGCCGGGATTTCCACCAAATGCATCCCGACTCCCGTGTCGCGGGTATTGACGTCCTCGAACGTGCGCCAGCCGTCAGATGTCCACCGGACCGTGGAGGGATAAAGCACCTCGATGCGAAGTGTTTTTCCCGCCGGCATTGCGCGCCTTTTTTGATTAAATCGCCAGATGGCGTAAGGGGAGGTGATTTTTTCCTCCAGATACCGCTTTACGGTCTGGGGCGGCATGTCGAAGACTTTCCCGTCACGGAGGGAACGTTTCAGCTTCAGGTATTCGGCATGCGCCCAGACCAGCGGCATTGCGGAGCCTGAAGGCCTGCCAAAAAAAAGTTCGCGTCCGGCAATATCCGCCGAATCCCAGATCTGCTCCGGAATCATGCCCCAGTTTGAGAAGGACTCCATTGTTTTCAGCAGCCGGGCGGCGGCATCAGACCTTCCCGCCGCCAGTTCGTAATGCCCGCGCTCTCCGCCCAGGAGCGGCCAGGCCCGCCCGGTGCCCGTGCCGTCGAAGGGCGAACCGTCATCATGCTCTCCGTAACCGTCATCGTTGTAGCGGTGCCATGCGGGCCCGAATGGCGTTTCCACCTTCAAAAGCCCGTCGATGGCCTTTAATGTATTTGTGATGCGCCGGTCCCCGGCAGCGCGAATCCCGAAACGGACAAGCGCCAGGGCATCCGAACTTATAATGGATGAGGCGGGCTGGGCGCTCTGCCCCGGCGGACGGTTCTTGATGGGAACAAAGCCTTGCAGGGGAGATGACGCCGTGCCGGTATCGGGGGGAGTTATTCGAACATAATAGCCCTCGATTCCCATCTGGCGGGCAAGGTCCGTGTCTTTCTCGTAAATCCAGTTGTCAATACTGTCGTTCCATGCGTCCGCGGTCTCTCTCAGGTATCGGGCCGTCGAATCTTCCGCGTTCATCGCGGCAAAGTCCGCGGCGGCAAGCAGGGCGGCTATTTGCGCGGCGAGGGTGAACGGGGTGTATCCGGGGTCTTCTTCCCAACGGTCCTGCTGCGTCACCGGGCCGTTGCAAACGATATAACCCGCCGCCTTTCTTATCATGGGCCAGAGGCGGGAAACCTCATCTTTTTCAAGGGCGCCGCAGCGAAGCGCCAAATCCGCAAGCAGGATAGGCAGGGCGGTTTCATCCATCTGGATTCCGGTCCACCACGGAGTGCCGTCCAGCCACATGTTCTGGGGCCAGTGGCCATCGGCCTCCTGCGTGCACTTCAAATAATGGATAACCCGGCGCGCATCCCTGTTGGCGCCGATGGCAAGCAGGCCGCCGGCCGTCTCAACTAGGTCCCTCGGCCACACCAGATGATAACCTCCCAGGTCGTTGTCGCCCTTTGCAAAACCCCATGGAATGGAAAGGCTGGCTATGGCCCCTCCCCTGAGCCATTTCGATTCATGGACACGCAGGATAGCCGCGCTCGTCCTGTAAAAGATATCGCCCCCCGCCTCCGTTTCCGGCAGAGCGAGCGAATCCTGCCAGGACTGCCACTGGCCGACGTAGTTTGAACGGGCCTCTTCGAACCCCGCGGACAGGCTCGAAAGGGCATTCAGTCCGGCTTCCGATTCATTTCTTCCGAATCCGAGAGCAAGCTGGAATTCGCCGCCCGAGGCGTTTATGTCGATCTCCCCGGTCAGGGCGATGTTTCCGTTTTCAGCCCGGCTGTAAGCCCACTTCATTTCCCTGTGCGCCGTGAGGTCCTGCCATCCGTCCGAGGCGCCGGCGAAGCCCGCGGAAAGTTTCAGCCAGGAAGCGGAGCACGCCAGGGCCAGCGCCGTGTCCCCCCTGCTGGCGAAGAGCATGGGCACTCCCTTGTAATCGCCGGTCCATCCGGTATTGCCCGCGCCCGAGTTGCCGATATGGGGCGCCAGCAACACATAGAGGCGATAATCCTTAAGCGCGCCTTTCAGGGGCTTGAACCTGATGTTTTGAAGCAGCACGTCCCGGGCCGGGTCGGTGAGGACCTCTTTTGTGATCTCATAATTGCCGGACAGACAGGTGTTCACTATTTTGTAAGCGGGCACCCCATCCGCCAGCCGCGAGACCAGGGATTTGGCGTGCCGCTTCTCTTCCGAGAAGAAGTCCCGCCCGCCGGTCACTATGAGTCCCATGTCCCTCGTGCATGCCAGGTCCAGGCGCGGATAATAGATTTCATTCAGTATGCCGTGGCTTATCGTGAACCAGACGCGGCTCGAGGGGTCCAGCGACGTGCCGACCCCGCTTTTCGCGCTCGATGTCCATCTTGCCGGAATGCCGGGCCAACCCGGCGCGTAAACTACGCCCATTCGATAACGGCCTTTATCTCATCCGGTGGATGACCGGCGAAAACTTCCCGGAATTCCTCGATGCGGTGGCGATGGGTTATGAGTTTTTCGGCATGACCGCTCCAGATGATGCCGGCCTGAAGGAGATCATTTACCGCCATCTGGAAATGGCCATGGGCGGCGTTCACGCTTCCCGCCATCACCTGGTTAAACAGCACGAGGCGGCGCATCAGCTCCGCGCCGTCAATTTGCAGGGGCCTGTCACCGCCGGGTATGCCCGTGAGCACGTATACCCCGTTACTGGCCAGTGCATCCAACAGGTTAAAATCAAGGGCGGCTATGCCCGCGGCCTCGAATATCATGTCCATCTGTCCGATTGCGCCGCCGGCCTTTTTTTGCCCCGGCCCGGCATTGCGGCCGTCAATATAGTTGCCGCCAATCTCCTCAATCCATTTTGGCCGGGCCGTGCCGGGGTCGACTATGTCCAGCCCGTAAACCCGGGCCCCGCGTATCCGGAGCGCCAGGGCCGCCAGCAGGCCGATAGGCCCGAGCCCTGCCACAAGGCACCTCTTGCCGGAAAGCCATGCCGGAGCGGCGCAGGCATCCGGCAGACGGGCCGACTGAAGGCGCACCGCTTCGTCAATGGCCTTCTCGGCGACTGAAAGCGGCTCAATGAGCACGCCGGTATCCTGTATGGCGGCAGGCACTTTGACCACGTATTGCTCGCGGTCAACCACGTACTCTGTCTGGTAGCCGTCAAGGCCCCAGATGCCCCGTTCCCTGTAATCGCCCGTCCGGCACATATCCGGCCGGTTCATCGCGCAGGGCAGACATTTTCCGCACCCCCGCCGCACCGTAAATACCGCAAAATCTCCAGGCTTTACACGACTGACATCCCGGCCGGTCTCCACCACCTTTCCGAACATCTCATGGCCGATCACCAGATCGCCGCCGCCGGCAGGCGCCATGGCCCGCCCGCCGGCGGCCTCTTCCCTGTCCGTGCCGCATATCCCCACGCGGAGCACCTGTATTTTTATCTCATCGGGAGCCGTTATGGAGGGCTCGGCCCTCCCGGCAATCCGAATGTCCCTTGTCTGAGGTTTTAATGCAATCGCCTTCATCCGCATGCCCTCCGCATTTTATGCAAATTTAATCACATTTCGGCCAAAGTATCAATTGGCCCGATGATTTTTGCCGGGACGCCGGCATCCATTTCCGCTCTTTGCTAGACTTTAGGAAAAGATTCTTCCCCTGGAGGTGGACATTGCATCTATATCTCATCCAGCACGGCGAGGCCATTAGCGAGCAGGAGGACCCGGCAAGGCCCCTGTCCGGCAAGGGCAGGCGCGACGCGGAAAAGGTGGTCTCTCATATTAAGCGAGCATATCCTCCTTGAAGTCAAAGTTGCCCTCCTCAATAAGATAAAACTGCCCGAATTGTACTATGGCTAAGGAAGCCGATAGGCTCACCGTTGCCACAGTATTTCCGCCGCTTCAAGAGGGACCGAAACGCCGGGATGGTACGGTATTACACGCGCGGTATAATCCGCAGCCGGCCGGGTTGCAGGCACGGCCGCGCTGTAGATGTAAACGTTTACACCACCGGCGAGCTTCCGGCCACGCGTCATTTCCACCCGCTCGGGCCCTTTACCGTCTATTGCGTCCGCATAGAGTTCCACGCGGACGGCATCCGGATCGAGGTCACCCAGATAGACCCGGGCCTCAAATTCATGTTTTCCCTTTTCCCCTGTTGTCCTGGCCGAAACCTCTCCGAAATGCAGATGGCCCCAGTTGCGTTCCACGGCGCGCTTCCACTCCACTATCCTGGAGCCCATTGCGCCTTTATCTTCGGCCCGATTGCGGTAGGCAATGGCGGCGGGGAGATAATATTTCTCCGTATACTCCCTGACCGCCCTGTTTGCCGAATAGCACGGCGTCAGCCGCGCCATGCTCTCGCGGATACGCGAGACCCAGGCCGCCGGAATGCCGTTTTCGCCACGGTCGTAAAATTCAGGTATCACCTTTGTTTCCAGCAGCGTATAAAGGGCATCCGCTTCAATGGAATCCCAGCCCGGGTCATCTCCATGCTCTTTCCCATCCCCAAGAGCCCAACCCACTTCCGGCATATATGCCTCGGCCCACCATCCATCGAGTTCAGACAAATTCAGCCCCCCATTTACAAGCACCTTCATCCCGCTTGTCCCGCAGGCTTCCCATGGCCGCCTGGGCGTATTGATCCAGACATCCACTCCCTGCGCCAGTTTCCCTGTCAGCAGCATGTCATAATCGCTCAGGAAGACTACATGTTTTCGCATTTGATTTTGGCTGATAAAACTGGTCCATTGTCTGATCAAGTCCTGTCCCGCCTGGTCTGCCGGATGGGCCTTGCCGGCAATGATGAGCTGGACCGGCCTCTCCGGATTGGTTAGTATTCGCCTGAGCCTCTCAGGGTCGTGCAGAAGCAGGTTTGGTCTTTTATATGTTGCAAAACGGCGCGCAAAACCCAGTGTCAATGCATTGGGATCAAAGATGTGCCTCGCATCTTCAGCCTCCACAGGTAATGCGCCCGGGGCTTCCATCTGCCCGGGAAGACGGAAGGGCGCCAGTTGCAGGGAAAGGCGGCTGCGCACATATTCAATCAGGGCTTCACGGCTGGCAGTGCGGCATTCCCAGAGCCTTGAGTCCGGCAGCTTTTTTATGTTCTCCTCCAGGTTTGACAGATCGCCAAGCCAGCGGCCTTTTCCACATGCGTCCGTCCACAGGGAGTCGGCCTCTTTTGAATCCCAGGTGGGTATATGGACCCCGTTCGTGACATGACCCACCGGCACGGCGGCCGACGGCCACCGGGGGAAAAGGGGTTCAAAAAGATGCCTGCTCACCTCGCCGTGAAGGCGGCTCACGCCGTTTACCACCCCGCTGCCCCTGATTGCCAGATACGCCATATTGAATGGTTCAGAGGGGTCTTCAGGATTCTTGCGGCCCAGCGCCAGCAGATCATCGATTGAGATGCCAAGCATTTTCTGCGCACGGGGACCAAGGTATTGCTCTATGAGCGAAGGGGGAAAGAGGTCAAAACCGGCGCCAACTGCAGTGTGGGTGGTAAACAGGTTGCCCGCTTTGGTCGCGGCCAGCGCGGCTTCGAAAGGCTGTCCCGTTTCTTCCATAAAAGCCCTGGCGCGCTCCAAAATGGCAAATGCGGCGTGTCCTTCGTTAAGGTGGCATACTTCGGGCCTGATGCCCAGGGCCCGGAGAAGCCTCCATCCGCCAAAACCCAGCACAAGCTCCTGAATGAGACGGAGTTCCTGGCCGCCTCCATACAGCTCGCTGGTAATCTCCCGGCGGGCAGGGGTGTTCGCCGGATCATTGCTGTCCAGCAGATACAGTTTCGTCCGCCCCACCTGGACCTGCCACGCCCGCAACCAGAGTGGATATCCAGGCACTTCAATCCTGATCCTCAGCCACTCGCCGTTTTGTTCGCGCACAGGCATGATCGGCAGTTGGCCGGTATCGTTGTATGGGAAGATGGCCAGTTGCGCCCCGTTCCTGTCCAACTCCTGGCGGAAATAGCCCCGCTGATACAGGAGCCCTACGCCGATGACAGGCACGCCAAGGTCGCTTGCCGTTTTGAGCTGGTCTCCGGCTACATTGCCCAGTCCGCCTGAATATATCGGAAGGGCCTCGCTCAGCATGAACTCCATGCTGAAATAGGCAACAGCGGTAAGCGGAGCCTCGGGATGATTCTTTTGAAACCACGCGGGCGACGCTAAATTCTGACGGTGATCCTGCAAGAGATCAGCCACCCGCTGGAGAAAAGCCGGGTTGTCCAAAACGCCGCGGAGACGTTCGAGCGAGATGGTCTGCAGTACGACCCATGGGTTATACGTAAGTTCCCAGAGTTCCGGGTCGAGCTGTTTCCATATTTCATCCGTGGCATGGTTCCAGTACCAGTGCATGTCCAGCGCCAGATCGGCGAGAGAATCAATACCCTCGACCTGGGCGGGCGGCAGCTCTCTGATCTTTCGCAGATAAGCGGAAATCGGGCTGATTGCCCTATCCGGTATCGGATTGATTATTTTTCGCCGTATTTTCATATCCATCCCCCGCCGGTTTGTCACGGCATATCCAAATTATAGGCGTTAAGCCATCTGTCCTATGGTCTTCCGGAAGCGTCCGAGCGAAATAGCGAAGAGTATCGCCCCGATAAGGACAAGAGCGGCAAAGTTTGGCCATACGGTTGAAAACCCGGCGCCGCGGAACAGGATGGCTTGGGCCAGCATGACAAAATGAGTATTGGGCGCCACCAGCATGATCTCCTGAACGAGTTTGGGCATGCTTTCGCGAGGGCTGGAAGCGCCTGAGAGGATCTGCATCGGCACCAGCACCAGGATCGCCAACAGACCGAACTGCGGCATCGACCGGGCGATAGTCCCAAGGAAAAAGCCCAGGGAAGTGGTCGCAAACAGATCCAGCGACGCGCCCGCCATGAACAGAACAATGGACCCCTCTATGGGCGTTTTCAGCGCCCCCCGGATGACAATAAACAGAGCGCATGCCGAGGCGGCAAGGACAACCAGTGTCATTGCCCATAACTTGCCTGTCATGATCTCGAAAGGGGTGATGGGCATGACAAGCAGGTGCTCCACCGTGCCGTGCTCCCGCTCGCGGATCAACGCCGCGCCGGTGAGTATAACCGCCAGCATGGTGATCTCGTTGATCAGTTCCATTGCCCCGCCGAACCAAATCCTGCTCAGGTTCGGATTGAAGCGCGCCCGCAGGACGAGGTCAACGTTTGGGACAGTCACGGCCTGATAATTATGAAGAAAATCGCTTATCTCACGGGAAATTATGCTCTGTACATACCCGCTTCCGACGAGGGCCTGGCTCATTCTGGTCGCATCCACGCTCAGTTGAATGGACGGTGTGCGGCCGGCCAGCACGTCCTGCTGGAAATCAGGGGGGAAATCGAGGGCGAAAGTGTCAAGACCGGCATCCATCCTGGAATCCATTTCAGAATGGCTGATAAGTTTCGGCTCGCTGAACAAGGGCGGATAGAACGCGTCCCTTATGCGAGTGGAGAGCTGCGAGCGGTCTTCATCGATAACTGCTATGGGCGCCTTGTGCAGGGTCTCCGGCGTGGCAGTGGCTGCGGAATAGATAGCCAGGCTGAAGGCGTAAACGATCAGGACAATCATTACCGGGTCGCGCATCAGGCTGCGCAGCTCCTTTATGCCCAGGTGGAAAATATTGGCTGGTCTCATATCAATGCTCCTGTTTCTTTAACAGGACGGCCCCGAGAATAAACAGCACGGGGACGGCCAGCAGCAGGGGAATGAATGAAGAGTGAAGATCACCAAATCCAAGTCCCTTGGTGAAGGTGCCGCGCGTGATGACCATGAAGTAAGTGGTCGGATAGACCGCGCCAATCGCGGCCCCTATCCCCTCCAAAGAGGAGACCGGATCATTGAGGCCGGAAAACTGGATGGCGGGCAGCATTGTCAGTATGGCGGTGCCGAACACGGCGGCGACCTGGCTGCGGGTGAAGGACGACATGACAAGTCCGTAAGCGGTGGCTACAGTAACATAGAGCAGCGCCCCAACCGAGAGCGCCAGGAAACTGCCCTTGACCGGGACCCGGAACAGGGTGACCGCCATAAGGGCCATCAGGACAAAATTTGCCAGGGCCATTGCAATGTACGGCAACTGCTTGCCAAGAAGAAACTCCAAACGGGTCACCGGCGTCACATACAGATTGACGATCGAACCCATTTCTTTTTCCCGCACCACCGCCAGGGCGGTCAGCGTGGCCGGGATCATCAGCAGTATAAGGGGAATCACCCCTGGGACCATGGCAGGAAGGTCCTTCAGGCCCGGATTGTAGAGGAACAGTGGTTCGACTGACGCGGCGCTGCTGGCCTGGAGCCCCTGCGTGGCCAGCCACTGATTATGGACGCCCTGCACATAGTTGCGGACTGTCTCCGCCTTGGTCGGCATGGCGCCGTCAATCCAGGCGCCGATCTCGACATTGCGGCCGCGTTTCAGGTTACGGGCAAACCCGGGGGGAATCTCTATGGCCACACTGATCTTCCCGGATCGCATCCGGCGGTCCAGATCGGCGTAACTTTTAAGCGGAGGACGCTCCGTGAAATAATGGGACCCCGCCATATTGAGCTCATAATCATGGCTCATGACCGTCTGGTCATAGTCCAGCACCGCGAATTTGACATTCTCCACTTCCAGGGTTACGCCATAGCCCAGGGCAAACATCATCATCACGCTGCCCAGTAAAGACACCGCCATCCGGATCGGATCCCGGATTAATTCCAGGGACTCCCGCCTGCTGTAACTTAATATCCGCCGCAGATTGAAAAAACCTTTCAGCTCAGGTATCTGCGGAGGCCCTTTATCAGGCAATGGCATGTTGGCCGTTTCGGCTACCTGTGCGGCGGGGCTGTCCGTTCCTTTCTCACTCGCCTCTTCGAGGTAGCTTATAAACGCGTCCTCAAGGCTTTTCGCCCCGCGCTTCCCTATGAGCGCCGCCGGCGCATCGCTCACCAGCACCCGGCCGGCGTGCATGAGCGAAATACGGTCGCAGCGCATGGCCTCGTTCATAAAATGTGTGGAGACGAAAATGGTAACGTTATCGTTGCGTGCCAGATCGATCATGATCTGCCAGAAGGCGTCGCGCGCAACCGGGTCAACGCCGGAGGTCGGCTCATCGAGGATCAGCATTTCCGGTCCGTGGATCATGGCCACCGCCAATTGCAGGCGCTGGCGCTGGCCCAGGGGCAGGGCATCGGGCAGATCATCCATTACGCCGGTCAGGCCGAAACGCCCGGCCATTTCCCGCACGCGGTCCCCGATTCTGTCTTCCGGCAATGTGAACAGGTGCGCGTGCAGTTCCAGATTCTGCCGGACCGTAAGCTCGGTGTATAGCGAGAAAGACTGAGTCATGTAACCCACACGCCGGCGCGTGTCGATATCGTGCGGGTCCACGGCCTGCCCGAAG
Source organism: Nitrospirota bacterium (assembly GCA_021825295.1). Classification (GTDB taxonomy): domain Bacteria; phylum Nitrospirota; class Thermodesulfovibrionia; order Thermodesulfovibrionales; family JdFR-88; genus JAJYGJ01. The sequence continues at coordinate 9,598 of JAKAHV010000036.1, read as the reverse complement.
AGCTGCGCCCGGCCCTCGCTCGGCGGCAGAAGGCCGGTCAGCATCTTCATCGTCGTCGTCTTTCCGCAGCCGTTTGAGCCCAGGAAGCCGAAGATCTCGCCGCGCTTTATGCGGAAGCTGACATGGTCAACGGCGGTGAAATCGCCAAAGCGCATGGTAAGGCCATGCGCCTCGATTGCCGCTTCTTCCTTAACGCCGGCCTTTCGCGGCAGGATGGTTACAGGCTTGTGTCCCTCACGCTGCGCCTCCGGCAAAAGCGCGATGAACGCCTGTTCGAGAGAGTCGGACTGCGTGCGCTCCATGAGTTCCTTTGGCGTGCCCGTGGCAAGCACACGCCCGGCGTTCATCGCAACCAGCCAGTCAAAGCGCGCGGCTTCCTCCATATAAGCGGTGGCGACCATAACGCTCATGCCGGCACGCTTTGCCCGGATACGGTCTATCAGTTCCCAGAACTGGCGCCGCGACAGCGGATCGACTCCGGTGGTTGGTTCGTCAAGGATCAGCAGGTCGGGGTCGTGGATAAGCGAGCAGCAGAGGCCGAGTTTCTGTTTCATGCCTCCGGAGAGCTTTCCTGCGGGCCGGTCCGGGAAAGGGGCCAGCCCTGTGGCTTTCAGGAGACCGGCTGTCCGCCGCTCGCGCTCGATACCCCCCTGCCCGAACAGTCTTGCGAAGAAATCGACATTTTCAAATACGGAGAGTGTCGGATACAGGTTTTTCCCGAGCCCTTGCGGCATGTACGCTATACGGGGGCACACCCTGCGGCGGTGCCCCGGATCGGCCATGTCGCCGCCCAATACTTCGACCGTTCCGTCCTGGATCCGGCGCGCGCCGGCAAGCAGGGAAAACAGGCTCGATTTACCCACGCCGTCCGGGCCGATGAAGCCAACCATGCAGCCGGAGGGAAGCTCAAGATTGATATCGTCCAGGGCCAATGTTTTACGGTAATGAAGGCGGACCCCCCGCAATCTGGCCACGGGTAATCCGGCCACGGGCGGGCCCGCGGATGCGGCGACATTTATCGGGTCGTACTCGTTCATAGCGGCGGTATTTTTACCCGGAGGTTGGGCGGCCATGGTTTTTTGGGATCAAGGCGGATATAGGCCACGCCCCGCACTCCGGTCTTGACCCTGGTAATATGCTTTCTGAGCCCCGCGGGGGGGATGTGGGCCTTGAACCGGAACATCAGCTTCTGGCGTTCTTCCTTTGTCTCCACGTACTTGGGCGTAAACTGGGCCTCGGCGGACACGAATGTCACATAGGCCGGTATGACCCACCGCGGGGCGGCATCGAACACCAGGTGGACTTCCGCGCCAAGCGGGACCTTCCCGGCCTCATCCGTCGGCAGGAAGAAAGTCATGTACACATCGGTCAGATCAACCATGGTCAGCACCCGGCCCCCGTTGCTGACCACTTCGCCCGGCTGGGCGACCCGATACTCCACGCGCCCGTCACGGGGCGATTTCAGGACGCTGTCGTTTATATTCGCCTGGACGCGTTCTATGGTGGCCTGGGCGGCCTTGACGGCCGACTGCTTGGCGGCGATCTGTTCACGCGCGGTCACGATGGCGGCCTGGGCGGCGTCGACCTGCGCGCGCGCGGCCTTCAGCGAAGCGGCGGAGCTCAGCACCCGCGCGCGGTCATTGTCCTCCTTCTGCTGCGAAGTAGCTCCCTCCACGGCCAATATGGAAGAACGGTTTAAGCTCTTCCTGGCCACATCGAGCTCGGCCTCGCGCTGCGCGACTGTCGCCAAATCCGCGGCCTTTTCGCTTTCCCGCTGCGCCAGTTCGCCCCGGGCGACCGCGACATCGCTCATCGCCTGATGCCAATCGGCCTCGGCCTCCCTGCGCTGGGCTTCGAGGGCGTCGGTGTCCATTATCGCCACCACCTGCCCGGCCTTGACGAAGTCGCCTTCGTCCGCAAACATCGCCTTGATGCGGCCGGCAATTTTGGCCGCGACGTCTATCTCGGTGGCCTCGAGACGGCCGTTGCAGCTGACTATCCCCGCATTCTTTCTTTTCCCAATTATTTGCCAGGCGGCAAAGGCCAGAATGCCGATAACGAGCGCCACCACGGTCCTGATCAACCATTTTTTCTTGTGCATGGTTATTGCCCTTTCTCCATTTCTTCAGCGGAGGGTGATCCGGGATTGGGCTGTGCTCTTTCTATCGCGCCGCCCCCCAGAGCGGAGTATAAATTGACATTGCTGGCAAGCAGGGCCTGACGAGCCTGCACCAGCGCCTGCTCGGCAGCGTATTGGTCCCGCTGGGCATCCAGCACCTCAAGATATGACGCCGCTCCATTCTGATATCGCAGCCAGGCGAGCCGCACGCGTTCGTTTTCGTCCGCTAGGGTGGCCTGTTGGGCGATAACCTGCTGTGCGAGCCAGCGGCGGTCTGCCAGCGCGTCGGCGACCTCGCGGAAGGCAGTCTGAATGGTTTTTTCATAGTTGGCTACAGCTTCATTGCGAAGCGCTTTTGATAAGGCGAGGTTGGCCCGCAGCCGGCCGCCGGTGAAAATAGGCAATGATATGCCTGGCATATAGCTCCAGACACGGCTGCTCCATTCGAACAGATGTTTCAGCTCCGTGCTGGCGGTGCCCAGGTCCCCCGTCAGCGTAATGCTCGGGAAAAAGTCGGCGCGGGCGGCCCCGATATTTGCGTTTTCCGCTTTAAGCTGATGCTCGGCGGCGATCACATCCGGACGGTTAAACAGCAGGTCTGAAGGCAGTCCCGCCGGAATCTGACGCACAAAGCCGGGCTCGACCTGCGACAGCAATTGAACGGGAAGCGTAACTGGCGCGCCGACCAGAAGTGTCAGCGCGTTCAGGTTCAGATCACGCTGGCGCTGTAAATCGAGCAAGTCGACACGGGCCTGATTCAGGAGTGATTCTGCCTGAACGGCATCCAGTTTTGGCGCCGCGCCTACCTCATAGCGCCTCCTGGTAATACGATAGGACCCCTGCCGGTCGGCAATCGTTTTCCGCGCGATGGCAATGCGCTCGTCCAAGTCGCACTGCAAAAGATAAGTATTGGCGACCTGGGCCACGATACTGACAACGGCAGCGCGTCTGGCCTCCTCAGTGGCAAAATATGATTCCAGCGCCGCCTCTTTCAGGCTGCGGATCCGGCCCCAGAAGTCCAGCTCCCAGGTGCTGAGATTGAGAGTAGCCTGGTATACGGAGAGATTGAGCGGGGCTCCGAACGACAGATCGGCCGGCGTCCGCAATCGGTTGTAAAGCGCGCCGGCGCTGATGCTGGGCAGCAGCTCGGAGCGCCGGATGCCATATTGGGCGCGGGCCTCTTCCACCCTCTGTATCGATATCCGCAGGTCCCGGTTGTTCTCGATCGCCTGGCTGATCAGCCCTTGGAGACGCGGGTCCGTGAAAAAGTCGCGCCAGCCAAGCTGCCCGATATTCATAGAGGCTTGTTTACCGGTTACTCCCGGATACGATGCGGACGTGGGCAAAACAGGCCTCTTGTAGGAAGGTATAAATGAGCAGCCTGCCAGAATCGCTGTAAGAATGCAGCATAAGATCTTGCGTTTTCTCATCAGCTACGTCCTTACCACAATTAACGAGCTCACGGCCGCCAGGAGGCAAAAACACCTGTCCGTTTGTTAAAGGCTATCACCAACCGGATAAATTTCAATGGGGTTGAGTCTTTCCCCCCGAAGACTCAGGAAGCCATGAAATGGTTTGTTGAGACCAAAGATGCTACCTTTTAGATAGGGAGAGAGAAAATTCTCCCGGAAGGAAATTTAACCTCCGGGGGACGCCATTTTTAAAGGGAAGGGTCAATAGTTTTGGAAAAAGAGGTTGTTATGCGCTGGAGATTTGAAAAATGAAGCTGTTGATCTGCGGGGCCACGGGCCGGACGGGAATGGAGCTGATAAAACAGTCGCTTGAACGCGGCCATCAGCCCATGGCCTTCGTCCGCTCTCCGGAGAAATTGAACTTGCAAGATGAAGATTTGACCGTTATCAAGGGCGACGTGCGTGACCCGGTCCAGCTCGCCCAGGCGGCTTCGGGCGCGGCCGCCGTAGTCTCGGCCCTCGGCACCTCCGGTCTTCTGCCAACCACGCTGCTGGCCGATTTCGCCGGGGCCATTTGCCGGGCAATGAAAAAAACCGGGACCCGCCGGCTCATTGTCATTTCGGCGGCTCTCCTTTTCCCCGGAGGCGGACTGCCTGCCGATATTGCCCGTTATGTGTTTCGCTATGGCCTTGCCGACATGAGGCGGATGGAGGAAAAGCTCGCCAGGAGCAACCTGGACTGGACGATTGTGCGCCCGCCGCGGCTCACCAACCTGGAAATGACTCCCTATCGCGTCTTCGAGGGTGAATTTGCCTGCGCCGCAATCTCAATTTCACGCAAGACGCTCGCCGCCTTTATGCTCGATGTCCTTGAGCGCGGCGAATATATACGGAAAGCAATCGGCGTTAGCGGGTAAAAAAATCAAAACGCGATCTGACAGGCAACCCCCTCTTTCTCAAATGCTGCCGCTTGAGATTTTCGTACTCCAGCCATGTAAGCATCACCACAAGCGCGTCCAATATTGAAAGCAGGACAAGCCATATCGAGCGATGATGAGCATATCTGTACATCTGGTAGATTATGAAGAGGATGAAAAAAACAATCGCGGCCGGATAGGACCAGAGTTTCCGCCTCCAGAGCGACAGGACCAGGGCTATTTTGATGATCCCGTGGGACAGCAGGTAAACGGCCCCGAACACCCTGGCGCTCACACTGAAGTGCTGGGCCGACCTGATCAGGAAATTCGCCACCAGGTCCGTCGGGTCCTCGCTCAATTCGTGCCGGGTTATTGCCCAGACAAACCCCTTGAGCGTTTGAGGGGAGAGCCAAAAGAGCGCCATCCCGCCTATCAGCTCAAGGATGCCGTCAACGAATTTAAGCAGTATGCCTATTTCAAAGCCCTTGTGGACCAGATTTCTTCTTTTTTCATCCATTGGTTTGGCTATAGCAAAATTCTAACACGTGGGCACGGCGCAGGAGCCCCTTTTTCAGGTAAAAATCCCTTATACTATTGAAATTTTTAAAAAAAGGAGACTCAAATGATATTATCCGGCAATTTGGAATTCAGGGCCGAATTGAAAGCCGACCTGTGGGATCAGCTCGCGGAAATATTTAGAAACTCTCCTATGAGCGGCAGAGCGGATGCTGATTTGAAAGCCGCTTTCGAAAACAGCACTATCAAGTGTTTCGCATTTTCCAAGGGTAAATTGATCGGTTGCGGAAGGGCCCTCTCAGATGAAGTATATCAGGCGGTCCTCTATGACATAGTCGTCCATCAGGATTTCCGGAACAGCGGAATTGGAACGGCAATTGTGAAGCACCTTCTGGACAGCATAAAGGCAAAAAATATTATTTTATACGCTGTGCCAGGCGTTGAAGCCTTTTACGGGACACTGGGGTTTAAGAAATTAAAAACTGCAATGGGGTATTTTCGATCGGAACTTGGTGATGCTCATAAAGGGTATCTTGAACCATGAGGCAGAGTCGCTACCCCTCGCCCCTTTACGCTGCCCGGCATCGGGAAGATCGTGCTCATGCAGCGCAAGGCCCGCATGGGCAGAAACCCCCAGACCGGCGTTTCAATAAAAATCCCGGCCAAAAAGGTCGTGAAGTTCCGGGTGGCCAAGGCCGCAAAGGATGCTATTCTAGGGAAGAAGTAAGAATCCATTCGTATCAAGAGAGTCTATCGTTACGCTGGTTTGTGCTTACCCCGTAAGAGGATGCTTTGTTTCCCGGACTCAAATCAAAATTGATTTGAAAAATGCTATACTGACGGCATCGATTTAAGTCTGGGAGGAATTGATTGGAGCCAATTACAGTCTTCACAATCGGCTATGAAGATTGGTCTATAGACGAATTCTTGAGCAGATTAAAAAAAAGTAAAATAAAAACTATTATCGATATCCGTGAAATTCCTAACAGCAGGAAACGTGACTTCTCAAAAAAAAGAATTAGTGAGCACCTCCAGGGCGCCGGAATTAAATATATTCATATTGGGAAATTGGGCAGCCCTAAACCGTTGCGGGACAAACTTCATAGGGATAAAAATTATAAATCTTTTTTTGAGGAATACCGGACGTATCTTGAATCTCTCACTGGTGAGATGAGGGATTTGTATAAAGAGGTCATTGCCCAAGATGTAAGTTGTTTTATGTGTGTTGAGCGCGATCCCTTTCAATGTCACCGAATGGTTGTTGCCAAAAAGATAAAGGAAATCGATGGCAATGGCCTCCTCATTAAGCATATCTGAATGCCACGAGAGCGCATTCTCGTAACCGTCAAAACCTATCCGACGCTTTCTCAAAAATATGGTGAATTGGTATGCACTGCTGGCATTCGAGAAGATGGCTCGTGGGTACGTCTGTATCCGATTCCTTTCCGTCGCTTGCAAGAAGAAGAGCGTTATCAAAAATATGATTGGATAGAAGCAGGCCTGGTGAAGAGCCGCTCGGATCCGCGCCCGGAGACGTATCGTCTTCTTGATTCGACGGACATACAGAAGACAGGGCATGTTGATACGCAGCATAATTGGCGCGAAAGGAGACGACTACTGCTGCGGTCTGACAATGTTTACAATAGATTAAAGCCGCTGATGGAAGGGGCAAAGGCTAACAGTCTGTCCCTGGCTGTATTCAAACCTGCAGAAATTGTTGATTTTACATGGAAACAATGTGACCGACAATGGAATTCCAAGAAGCTGGATGCTATGCGTGTTCAAGTTGCCCAAAGCAAGCTGTTTAGTGATGAATGGCGGGGAACTTTCCTGTTAATCCCGAAACTTCCTTATGAATTTTCATATAAGTTTATTGACGCATCAGGCAGAAAGAGTGAAATGCAGGTGCTTGACTGGGAATGCGGACAGCTGTACTGGAATTGTTTAAAAAAGGCTGAAAACAATGAGAGTGCTGCCCTTACCGCTATGAAAGCGAAATATTTCGATGAATTTGTAAAAAAGGACCTTCATTTTTTTCTAGGCACGATTAGGCAATTCCACGGTTTTTCTCCTAATCCTTGGGTAATTATTGGGGTATTTCCAGCGCCATACGATAAACAGTTGGCGCTTTATTAAAATTAGGAGGTGTGGGGGAGGCACGCAAAAAAGCTTTCTGGCATTTGGAGTGGATCGCTTTAAGGCAAATGGCTTATGTCTTTGACCCGGAACAGTCTTTGGCCCGGACTTCCCCACCGTTGGGGCCGACCAAGATGTCGCGAAGTTCGAGTGGCCAAGGCCGCCAAGGATGCCATCCTCGGCAAGAAATAATCGTTTGTAAAGCTGGATTTAAATAACCGGAATTCTGCGGTCGTTGAGTCAAGGAACATCACGCCGCTACTCTTATTTTATAAACAGATATTTATCTCATAAAATATTTTCGAGCAGATTATTTACTTTTACGCAAGCTTCTCGTGCATCATCAATGGAGATATGAGGCTTAATTGCGTTTAGTCTCCTCGCGCAAGCATTGATTTTTTCAATTTTTTCTTCTTTTATTATATAAAGAGCAGTTGCAATTTTTTCTAAATCGCTGACATTACCCTTAGAAATATTTTCCGCAACATATTTATAAGATTTTTTGTATTTTTTAAGCGTCTTCGGAAATCTTTCCTTTAATGCGCCAGCTAAAGGCCCCGGCAAAAAAGAGGGGCCATAAGGCGGTTGAGGCTTCATATAAATAAAATTATTCGCCTGCATTTCCGCTAATTCATCTCTCAACTCAAAAGAGAAAGGCCCGTGCTTATAAAGAATAAATTCATACCCTATTGGTACACGGAGTCCTTCTTGCAAAAAATATATGCACTTTTGAATATGAGTCTCACTGCACCAACTTTCTTCTCGATTCATTGCTTCTATAAGTGAAAGCAACACCGCTTTTCTTTTTAATCCTTGTCTTAACATTTTATTCTTCCTCCACCATTTCCTCTGCCGCTTTTTGCAATATTATTATCCGCTTTTCTTTAAGCCATTTTTTGGCTTTTTCCCTTTTGGCAGGATCGATAAAAATGAAATCGATAGTTGCATCGGGTATTTTTCCCAGCGCTTCAGAAGCGGAAAGAGAAGAAACGACTCTTTCATCCTTTCCCCTCACTGGAAACTCCTTGGCTCCTGCTCCTTTGGAATAGGAATCACGTCTCACGGATTCTTCTCCGAACTCTTTAATAGCCTCTTCATATATGGCTTTCCCTGGGTCGAGATAAATCAGTAAATCGTCTGGATTTTTCTCATACAACACTCTGAAATGAGTTCTGTTGACAATTCTTCTTGCGGCATCGCTTGCTGCGCCATCAGCATTTTGCGCCTACAGTAACTAACTCGTTAATTATATTATTGTCAGTGGTATTAAGAAAAGTTGCTAAATCAGCACTAAATTTTGAACCTGGTAAATGATTTGCCAGGAAATCTTTAAGATGGATATCATAAATGCGCCGCACAGGATGAAGATAGACTTGAGTGAACATAAAATAGCGAGCCAAAAGTAACGCTTCAGCCGAATGAATGCCGCCATCTTCTATCCCAAGCGTTGGTTCGTTACTTTCCTTATCTTTTGGAAGGATTCTTAGTGTGTCTATGAGACGGTAATGATCAAATTTCCCATACATCACTCCAGCGTGATGGGAATCTCTAAGGAGATAATCAATTCGATCTACTCCAAAAGAGTCCCCAATAATAATATCAGACAATAATGCTTCCCAAGTACTAAATGTTGCATCAGTGTCTTTTATAAGTCCTTTGATTTTTCTTGGCCCAACAGCAAGTTTTGCTATATCTTCAGGAGATATTTTCATTTTACGCCAAATTGATTTCATTTCGTCGCTCAATATAAGCCGAACTGTCAAATGCTCGTGACTTTGACCTTCTGGGAGGAGTTCTTCAGCCATATGAGAAAATGGCAAGTGCCCCAAATCATGACACAATCCTGCCATACGAATTGCCTTCCTCCAATAAGCTCTGTCATGCTCATCGGAAAGTTCCGTAAGTGATTCCTTGATCTCTGGGAGGACATTGTCCGGGTGAGTTATAACATCATATACCCGACCTGCAAATTCCATGACGCCTAATGAATGCTCAAAACGTCGATGAGTAGCCCCCGGATATAACAGGTATGTCATTCCGAGTTGATGAATATGACGTAGCCTTTGAAAGGGGCGAGAATCTATAACGGAACGCTCATAAGAATTGTATTGAATAAAAACATGGATAGGGTCCCTAACCTCGTGAGTATGCTTAGCCATGATATTTTTTTTCTTAATTTACCGATTTTCGGTTCATATTTGAATTGAGGAATATGGAGACATATTTCTCCTCTTTAATTCGAATTTGCCACGTCTGCCATGCACCCATAAACTGGATTTCTTGTTGGGTGCCACTTCGCCTATTAAGATGCCCGATTGAAATTTCGGAATTATAACAGATTTGGAAATTGTGGGCAGGATTTTGTCTCGGCTTGTCAAGGCCAAGTAGAAATGTCCTCATTTGGGCCAAGTAGAAATGTCCTCTTTGTTAGTACGCATAGGCCCACCAGTTTTTCTTAGGCTTGATGCCCAGTTTGATCCATGGGTGGGTAGATTTTT
>JAKAHV010000061.1 GCA_021825295.1 Nitrospirota bacterium | reverse complement strand
GGAGAGGGGAGGATTCGAACCTCCGTAGGCTACGCCAACGGGTTTACAGCCCGTCCCCTTTAGCCACTCGGGAACCTCTCCGCAATGGTACGGCATGGAGCCACCGAAGGGAATCGAACCCCCGACCCGCTGATTACAAATCAGCTGCTCTGCCTGCTGAGCTACGGTGGCTTTCAGGTCTATAGAGCGCACTACTCCCTTTTTCCTCAAACATTGAATATAAGGGTTATATTATATATCTGTCAACTCTCAAATTCAAGTGGATTTGAAAGAAAGAAGTAAAATTCCGCAGAATTCAGGTTTTTCTGTCTTTTTTGCTGTTTCTCTGCCGGAAAATCTCGTAGAGAAAAATCCCCGCGCTCACCGAGACATTCAGGGAGTTTATCGCCCTCATGGGGACAGACAGGAGATAATCGCATCTCTGGGCGACAACCCGCCGCAGCCCGGCCTGTTCCCCGCCCAGGACCAGCACCAGGGGCTGCCCGAGGTCGCACTGCCAGGGGACAACCCCGCCCCCTACCTGGGCGCCGACGATCAGCAGCCCTTTTTCCTTAAGCTCGTCAAGGGAATATTTTATATTGGGCTGGACCGAAACCGGCAGGCCCCATACCGCGCCCGCCGAGGCCTTTACGGCCTCCGGGGAGATCCCCGCCCCGTGCCGCTTGGGTATTATTATACCATGCGAGCCCAGGGCGAGGGCTGAGCGCATGATGGCCCCAAGGTTCCTCGGGTCCTCCACCCCGTCCAGCGCGACTATCAAGGGGGGCTCGCCAAGTCTTCCGGCGGCATCGAGCATCTCTTCCGGCCCGGCCAGCGCCGGCTTCCTTACCTTCGCCGCCACGGACTGGTGGCCCTTCGGAAAGGCGTCAAAAAAAGAGGGGCCCACCCTTTGGACCGCCACGCCGCTTTTGGCCGCGAGGCCCTCTATGAGGGAAACGTCCTGCCTCCTCGTCCCGGAGATGTACACCATCAGGGCGGCCCCGGCCCTGATGGCCTCCAAAACCGGGTTCATGCCATATATGAATGTATCTTCCATATCAATAAGAATAAAACATAATCGCTTGAATTTGTGGGGCAAGGCGGGAAAGACCGCCAACGTACCTTAAAGAAACAAGTAAATAAATATTAATGGGTAGATATAAAATGGCTTGACATGAATCTACTAAAGGGATATACTTTTAATCAGGAAAGGAGCTACAGATGGCCCCTGCAAAGGACTACTACGTGACACTGGGCGTTGGCCGGAAGGCCGGCACGGACGAGATAAAGGCCGCTTACCGGAAGCTCGCCCGCAAGCACCATCCGGACCTAAACCCCGGCGACAAGGCGGCGGAGGAGAGGTTCAAGGAGATAAACGAAGCCTACGCCGTCCTGAGCGACCCAAAGAAAAGGGAGGAGTACGACCGCGGGCCGGAGACGTTCAGGTGGGAAGGGGCCGGCCCCTGGGGCGGAGCGCAGCCCGGAGGCGGCGCTGGGCCGTTCGGCTCTGGGAAACCCTTCGAGTACGACTTCGGTTTCGGCGATATCTTCTCCGAACTCTTTGGCGGGGCGGCCAAGGAGAGAGGTTTTGCGCAGAAAGGGGCGGACCTCTATGCGGAGATGGAAGTCAGCTTCAAAGAAGCATTTAGCGGCACCACCAGGCACATGACCATCAAGAGGGAAGGCGTCTGCCCCGTCTGCGGCGGCGCCGGCGCCATGGAAGTGAAGAAATGCCCGCGCTGCGGGGGCTCCGGCAGGCTGCAGAGCAAACGGGGTTTTTTCAGCACCGTGCAGGCCTGTCCCGAGTGCGGCGGCAGCGGACAGAAGGTGTTAAAGGCCTGCTCAGCCTGCAGGGGCTCGGGGAAAAAACTCTCCACGGAGACCGTCTCCGTAAAGATACCGGCCGGGGTGGACAGCGGCTCGATGCTCCGGCTGAAGGGGCTGGGCAATGCCGGCACAGGCGGCGCTCCGGCCGGGGACCTCAGAATCAAGGTCACGGTCGGCGGCCATCCGTTTTTCCGGAGGGACGGCAACAACGTATATGTCACAGTCCCCGTGACGGTGGCCGAGGCGGCATTGGGCGCGAAGATCGAGGTGCCCACCCCCGAGGGCAGGACCATAATAATGAAGCTGCCGGCGGGCACCGCCGGGGGCCAGCGTTTCAAACTGAAAGACAAGGGGTTTCAATCGCCAAGGGGGGGAAGGGGCAACCTCTACGTGGACGTCAATATAGCGCTCCCGAAGCGCCTCGACGAGAAGGCGAGGGCCGCGCTTGCCGAGCTGGAGCGCGCCTACGGGGAAAACCCCAGGAGGGAGGCCTTTAAATGAAACGGGAGAAGGAGCAACCCCTCTATATGATAAGCGTCGTGGCCAGGATGCTGCGCGTCCACCCGCAGACGCTCAGGATGTACGAGCGCGAGGGGTTTGTCCATCCCACGCGCACCGGCAGACAGCGGCTTTACTCCGAGGAGGACGTCGACCGCCTGGGCCTCGTGATAAGGCTCACCAGGGAGATGGGCGTGAACAAGGCCGGCGTCGACATCATATTGAGAATGCGCGAGCGCATCGAGAGGCTGCAGCACGAGATGTTCAGCATGATGGAGCATATGGAGGAGGATTTCCGGGACGATTTCGAGCGCAGGGTGAGGCGGATGTTTGGCGCGATGGCGGGCGATGACCAGGAAAGGCAATGATCGTAAGGCAATGACCGTTTCCCGCGGGGCGCTGCCATGTTTACAGAGAGAAGGAGATGAAAGCATACGATGAGAATGGATAAACTGACCGTCAAATCGCAGGAGGCGCTGGCCGAAAGCCAGAGGATCGCGGAGGCGAAGGGCAACCAGGAGCTTCAGCCCGAACACCTGCTTCTCGCCCTCCTTGAGGATGAAGAGGGCGTCGCCGCGCAGGTCCTGAGCAGGCTCGGGGTAAATACCGGCATGCTGAGGGCGGATGTCGGGAAGCTCGTGGACCGGCTCCCGAAGGTCATGGGAGCCACGCCTCTTGGCCAGTTTTACGCCTCGGCCAGGCTGACAGACGTATTTGAGCGCGCCATGAGACAGGCCGGCCACATGACCGACGAATTCATAAGCGTTGAGCACCTGCTTTATGCGATAGCCGGTGAAGGCGGGCCGGCCGCCGAGGCCCTGGCCAGGTCCAAGGCGACCCCGGAGGCCATACTCGATTCCATGCGGGAGATCAGGGGCGCCCAAAAGGTCTCCGACCAGAACCCGGAGGAAAAGTACCAGGCCCTGGCCCGCTACAGCCGGGACCTGACCGAGCTGGCCTCAAAAGGCAAGCTGGACCCCGTCATAGGCAGGGACGAGGAGATAAGGCGTCTTGTGCAGGTCCTCTCAAGAAGGACGAAAAACAATCCCGTCCTGATTGGCGACCCCGGCGTCGGCAAGACCGCGATAGTGGACGGCCTGGCCCAGCGCGTCGTGCAGGGAGACGTGCCGGAGACCCTGCGCAACAAGAAGGTCGTCGCCCTGGATATGGGCGCGCTTATAGCGGGGGCGAAATACAGGGGCGAGTTCGAGGAGAGGCTGAAGGCCGTGCTCAAGGAGATAGAGAAGGCCGAGGGCAGGGTGATCCTCTTCATAGACGAGATGCACACAATCGTGGGGGCCGGCGCGGCCGAGGGCGCGATGGACGCCTCGAACATGCTGAAACCCGCCCTTGCCAGGGGGGATCTCAGATGCATCGGGGCCACCACCGTGAACGAGTACCGCAAGTACATAGAGAAGGACCCGGCCCTGGAGCGGCGTTTTCAGCCGATTTTCGTGAAGGAGCCCTCGGTGGACGACACGGTCTCCATCCTGCGCGGCCTGAAGGAGCGCTACGAGGTGCACCACGGCGTGAAGATAAGGGACGCAGCGCTCGTTGCGGCGGCCGCGCTCTCGGACCGCTACATAACGGACAGGTTCCTGCCCGACAAGGCGATCGACCTGATAGACGAGGCGGCCTCGAAACTCCGCATGGAGATAGACAGCATGCCGGTGGAGCTTGACGAGCTGGAGCGCAAGATCAGGCAGCTCGAAATCGAAAAGCAGGGGATGCTGAAGGACGGCTCGGATGAGGCAAAGGACCGCCTGGAGGACATCGGCAGGGAGATAGCGGAGCTGTCCGAGCGCAGGGGCGCTCTGCGCTCCCAGTGGATGAGCGAAAAGGAGATAATCGCAAGGATAAGGCAGATAAAGGAGCAGACGGAGAGCAAGCGCATAGAGGCCGAGCGCGCGGAGCGCGAAGGGGACCTGGGGAAGGCCGCCGAGCTGAAGTACGGCACCCTGCTTGAGCTTCAGAAGGACCTCGATTCCGAGACCGGGAAACTCGCCCAGGCTCAGGCCAGGAGGAAGATGCTCAAGGAGGTGGTGGACGAGGAGGACGTGGCGCAGGTCGTCTCCAAGTGGACCGGCATACCGGTTTCCAGGATGCTGGAGACCGAGGTCCAGAAGCTGCTGAAGATGGAGGACCGCCTCAGGATGAGGGTGGTCGGCCAGGATGAGGCGATCGTCGCCATCTCGAACGCCGTAAGGAGGGCGAGGGCCGGCGTGCAGGACCCGAACCGCCCCATCGGCTCCTTCATATTCCTGGGGCCGACCGGCGTGGGCAAGACGGAGCTTGCAAAGGCGCTTGCCGAATTCCTCTTCGACGACGAAGGGGCGATGGTGCGCATAGACATGTCCGAGTACCAGGAGAGGCACACCGTGTCGCGCCTCATTGGCGCGCCTCCGGGCTATGTCGGCTACGAGGAAGGCGGCCAGCTCACCGAGGCGGTGCGCCGGAAACCCTATTGCGTCCTGCTCTTTGACGAGATAGAAAAGGCGCACCCGGAGGTCTTCAACCTCCTTCTGCAGGTCCTGGACGACGGCCGCCTTACGGATGGCCACGGCCGCATGGTGGATTTCAGGAACACGGTGATAATACTCACCTCGAACATAGGCAGCGTCCACATCCAGGAACTGCTGGATGAGAGGAAAAAGCGGCCGCGCGTCTACTGGGGCCCGCCCGGTGAAAACGAGGAGGAGCTGAAGGACAAGGTGATGCAGGACCTGAAGGCGCACTTCAAGCCTGAGTTCCTCAACAGGGTTGACGAGATAATCATCTTCAACGCTCTTACGGCGGAGCTCCTGAAGGAGATCGTGGAGATACAGACAAACAGGATGAAGCACTATCTGCTTGAAAAGGGGCTCGACATCGCGCTTACGGCGCGGGCCAAGGAGAAGCTGGCGCAACTCGGGTTCGACCCCGTCTACGGCGCCCGGCCCCTGAAGCGGTCCATCCAGAGGGAGGTCTTAAACCCTCTTGCGATGAAGCTGCTTGAAGGGGCGTTCAAGGAAGGCGATGTGGTGGAGGTGGACGTCGGCAAGGATGGAAGGCTGTCGCTCCGCCGTCAGGCGGAGAAGGCCGAGAAGGCCGCGGCCGGACAGGCCGCAAACTGATAACCGGGAGACGAAGCAGTGGGGAGGGGATTTCACACGAAAAAAGGAGGTACGACATGTCGGTAACAGGATGGTCGCCCATTAAGGAACTGGAGGACGTAAGAAGAGACATGGAAAGGGTTTTCGACGAGATATTCGAACCCGCAAGGAGGAGGAGATGGTGGCCCACGGAGCGCGCCGCTATCGTGCCGGCCGTGGACGTCTTCGATAAAAAGACGGAGCTCGTGATAAAGGCCGAGATACCGGGCGCAACCAAGGAGGACATCTCGCTTACGATAGAGAAAAACACCCTTACGCTGAAGGGCGAGATAAAGAAGGATGAAGAGGCCGCGGACGAGGGCTACTACGTCCGGGAGAGGGCGTACGGACATTTCTCGCGGACCGTGAAGCTGCCCGTGGAGGTAAGTTCCGAGAAGGCAGCCGCAAGCTTCAAGGACGGCATCCTCACGGTCATCCTCCCCAAAAAGGAAGAGGCCAGACCCAGGGAGATAAAGGTCAATATCGGGTAAAGGCCGGCACCGGGGTAAGTAAGGAGGGGGGCTTGAGCCCTCCTCCTTTTTGTTTCAAGTCTCCTTCCCCGAAAGTCAGAAGCAATTTTTTCCTTTACAATAGAAACTGTCTCGAAATTGAATGAACCACCCTGCAGCAAGCGCAGGGTATCTACTAAAATATACATTAGCAAAGCCATATTCGGCCCATCTGCTGTCATTCCGGCTTGTCCGGAATCTTTCTTTGTTTTCAGAAGGATTCCCGACGCGCTTCGCTTGCGGGAATGACAACTGTGAGGCTTTACCAGTGGTGTTCTTAGTAAATCATCCCCTCCCTTGAGCAACTGTGATTTTTGTCAAGGGTTATTTGGGGTTAAGCAAGTTGAAAAATCAGCTTGCCACGGAGTCTGGTTTTTAACAATGGCATTAAGAATGCCTAACAGCTTGCGCATACAAGC
>JAKAHV010000007.1 GCA_021825295.1 Nitrospirota bacterium | reverse complement strand
TATGGCCGCCCGGCTTCTGAAGAGTACAACCAGAATAAAACAGTTTCAAGAAATCGCAACAAGGCTAAAGTAGAAGGGGAAACAAATGATTACTCAAAAATCGGAACTCCGAGGGGCTTGAGGATGCGTGTAAACCTGAACATTCACGGCTACAAGGCCAATTTTTTAAACTGGTTTTTGCAAACTGATTTACTGGAAACACTCATGGCCCCGCGTATTATGATAGGCCCGGCTGGGCGTTGTTCATTGAAAACGAAATTCGCTGCATCATCCCTCGAAACGAGGGATCCGGGAGATCGCCGGATGCATTTGATCCTGTCCCGGGACTTGCAAAACACGGGCGTCCATTTGAACACGTTGAACGTCCCGGCAAAAAAAACCATCTAAAAACGGGAGGTTTTGACTTTTGATTTGAACAAAAAAACACAAAAAAAGGGCGAATGGGGGGAATCCAACGGGTCCTACTCCGGCTTCATCTGGGGGAAGAGTATGACGTCCCTTATTGACGGGACATTGGCCAGCAGCATCATGAGCCTGTCTATTCCGACGCCCTCGCCGGCCGCGGGCGGCATCCCGTATTCGAGCGCCCTGATGAAATCCTCGTCCATCGGGTGCGCCTCCTCCTCGCCGCGCGCCTTCTCCTCGCACTGCCTTTGAAACCTCTCCCTCTGGTCCAGGGGGTCGTTCAGCTCCGAGAAGGCGTTTGCTATCTCCCTGCCGGCGATGAAAAGCTCGAACCTGTCCACAAGCGTGGGGTCGCTTGCCTTCTTTTTGGCAAGCGGGGAGAGCTCCACCGGGTAATCCGTAATAAAGGTGGGCTGTATGAGGAAGGGCTCCACCGTCTCCTTGAATATCTCATCCAGCACCTTGCCGTAAGAGGCGCCGGGGGGCACCTGTATGTTTCTTTCCCCGGCCCACCGCCTGGCCGCTGCCTCGTCCCGCAGCGCGTCTTCCGGCACGCCCTTTTCCTTCATGATATCCAGCATCGGGTACCTGGGCCATGGCGGGGTCAGATCAATCTCCACATCCCCGTACGGGAATTTTATCTTCCCGAGGGCCTTCATCGCGATCTCGCCAAACATCCGCTCGGTGAAGGACATCAGGAAGACGTAGTCCTTGTTCGCCATGTAGAATTCCAGCATCGTGAACTCCGGGTTGTGCTTTGTGGATATGCCCTCGTTCCTGAAATTCTTGTTCAACTCGAAGACCCTCTCATAGCCGCCTACGAGGAGCCGCTTCAGGTATAGCTCCGGCGCTATCCGGAGATAGAGGTCCATGCCCAGGGCGATATGGTGCGTCCTGAAGGGCCTGGCGGCCGCGCCGCCCGCGATCTGGTGCATCATCGGGGTCTCGACCTCTATGAACCCCTCCTTTTCGAAGAAATCCCTTATCGACTTTATTACCGCGCTCCTGAGCCTGAAGGTTTCCTTCACCTGCGGATTTGCGATCAGGTCCAGATACCGCTGGCGGTAGCGGGTCTCCACATCATGCAGGCCGTGCCACTTTTCGGGCAGGGGGCGCAGCGCCTTGCTCAGGAGGGCAAAATCCTGCACCTCTATGGTCAGCTCCCCGGTGCGGGTCTTGAACAGCAGCCCGGAGACGCCGATGATGTCGCCCATGTCTATATATTTCTTGAAGAAGGAGTATTTATCAGCGCCGACGACGTCCTTCTTCAGATAGAGCTGTATCTTCCCGGTGCCGTCCAGCAGGTGTGCAAAGGAGGCCTTGCCGAAATCCCTCACGGTTATCAGCCTGCCCGAGACGGCCGCCCTGGGCGGCTCCGCCTCCAGATCCTCCTTGGACTTTTCGGAGTATTGCTCGCTGAGCTGCCTGGCGTGGTCCCTGACCTCGTAGGGCGCGCCGTAGGGCTCGATCCCGAGCGCCCTCAGCTCCTTCAGTTTTTTGAGCCTCTGCTCAACAAGATCACTAGTGGTTTCTTCAGCCATAAGATGAGCATTATAAAAAGCCCCGCCTTTTTTAGTCAAGAAGACGCGGAGGATGGGCATGATCACAATTCTTTTAAAATCGTGATAGATTAGAATCTGATGGAGCGAAAACCGGCAGGCGGGAAAAAGGGTGGGCAATGGGGAAGATACTGATAGCCATCTCAAGGCAGTTTGCAAGCGGAGGCTCCCTGATCGGCCAGGCCCTCGCCAAGCGGTTTTCCTATGCGTATTTCGACAGGGAGATACTGCGGCAGGCCGCGGAGCGGCTGGGCGAAGAGGAGGCCATGATCGAGAAGCGGGAGGAAAGGCTTTCGGGCTTTTTCGAAGAGGTGGTCAGGCCCTTCATCTTCGGCTCGCCCGAGACGGCCTATGTGCCGCCGCCGCTGCGCCCCGTGGACGACCGCGACCTCTTCCGGACCGAGGCTGCCATCATACGGCAGCTCGGGGAAAAATATGACGCCGTCTTCGTCGGCCGTTGCGCGTTCCACGTGCTTCGGGAGGAGCCCGGCCTTGTAAGCATATTCCTCCACGCGCCAATGGAGTTCCGCATAAGACAGGTCATGGAGGCCTATGGCATGAGCGCCGATGAGGCCGGCGGGCTGGTCGGGAAGTCGGACCGCGCCAGGAGAAAATTCATAAACACCATGACCGGCGCCGATTGGTCTGACGCGGGCAATTACCATCTGGCCATCGACGTCTCGAAGACCGGCTTCAAGACCGCCGAGGAGATGATTCGCCTGCTGGTCGACGAGGTAAAGTCCAGGATCGCCGCCGCGAAGAAGTAAGGCGGATTTTCCGTGGGAAATCTTCTGCTCGGGGCCGCCTTTTGCTAAAATTATGATATAAACAAATGACCCCTACTGAAAAAATCAATACCGAAAGCGGCATCGTGCTGTTCGTTCAAAAACGCACCTGGGAAGACCAGGCGGAGATGGTCATCAGGGCGGAGGGCGGACAGGAGCGTTTCGTCCTTCACTGGGGCTTTAAGCGCGAGCCGGACGGGCCGTGGGAGGTGCCGCCCAAGCAGAACTGGCCCTCCGGCAGCAACCCCTTCGACCATGCCGCGCTCCAGACTCCCCTGGACCCGGCGGGCGGAGAAGTCACGATAAGAATCGATCTGCGGGCAGGCCTCAGGTTCCTGGATTTCGTCCTTTTTTTCCCGTCGGAGGGCCACTGGGACAATAATCTCGGCAGGAACTACCGGATAGATATCCCGGCGCAGCCGGCCCCGCCCTCATCCGGCCCGGCTGCGCCCCTTTAAAGCGGATACTGAGCCGCATTCCCGGAGGTACAGGAAAAAATGCGTGCGCCCGAGAAGATGCTGATATACAACCTGTTTCCCCTCCTAGCAGGGAGATTCAACGACTGGGGAAAACATCTGCAGAGGGCCGCGGAGATGGGTTTCAACTGGATATTCATAAATCCGGTCCAGAGACCCGGCTCCTCCGGCAGCCTGTACTCGGTGGCCGATTATTTCTCGTTGAATCCCGCCTTCATCGATCCCAAGGACGAAAGGCCGCCGGAAGAACAGCTCAGGGCGATGGTGAAAACCGCCCGCGGCCTCGGGCTTAAAATAATGACGGACCTGGTGGCCAACCACTGCGCCGCGGATTCCGAGCTTTTAAAGACACACCCGGAGTGGTTTCTCTGGAAGTCCAGGGGGCGCGTGGAGCACCCCTTCGCGTTTGAGGACGGAAAAAAAGTGGTCTGGAAGGACCTCGCCAAATTCAACCACGCGAGGACCAATGACCCCGAAGGGCTTTTCGCCTATTTCCGGTCGGTGGTGGAGGAGCAGATAAAAACCGGCTTCGACGGCTTTCGCTGCGACGCGGCCTACCAGCTTCCAAACCCGTTCTGGCAGAGGCTCATCCGGGAGACGAAAAAAAGGCATCCGCACGCCCTCTTCTTCGCGGAAACCCTGGGCTGTCCGCCGGACCAGACAAGAAAAACGGCAAGCGCGGGGTTCGATTATATCTTTAACAGCTCCAAGTGGTGGGATTTCCGTGGCCACTGGCTCCTCGAACAGTACACCCTTACCAGGGAGATCGCCCCTTCCATCAGCTTTCCCGAAAGCCACGACACGCTGAGGCTCTCGGAGGAGCTCGGGGGCAACATCGACGGGCTCAAGCAGCACTACCTCTTTTCGGCCCTCTTCTCCGCGGGCGTCATGATCCCCATCGGCTTTGAATTCGGGTTCAGAAAGGCCCTCCACGTCGTCAGGACAACCCCCCGGGACTGGGAGGAAACGGGGATAGACCTCAGGGACTTCATAAAAAAGGTCAACGATATAAAGACCGCGCATGCGCTCTACCAGGAAGAGGCCCCGACGGCCCTGCTGCCCTATGACAACCCGAACGTGCTCGTGATGTGGAAGGCGTCGGTGGCCACCCGGGAGGAGGCCCTCCTAATACTCAACAGGGACGCCTATGGCAAACAACACATATGCGTGGAGAGCATCCACAGGTTCCTGCAGGCCGGCGCGCCAACCATCGACATCTCGCCCGAATACCGCCTCGACTACATCCCGGCCCCCTTCAGGTACGACCTCCGGCCCGGACAGGGGATCGTGCTCATAACCAAAAGGGACGTATACTAGAACCTTTCCCACCCCTTGACTTTTCGCACTTTTTTTAAAATAATAACACCAAATGGGAATAGTCAGGTTCGGCATCTCGCTCGATGGAACTCTCCTGGAGAGTTTCGACAGGCTCATCGAGGGCAAGGGGTATCCGAGCCGCAGCGAGGCGATCCGCGACCTGATCAGGGACGCGCTCGTTGAGAAGCAGTGGGAAGGGGGCACGGCCCAGGCCGTGGCGACCGTTACGCTCGTCTACGACCACCATACGAGGGAACTCTCGGACACCCTGACCGATCTTCAGCACAAGTCCCACAGGGAGATACTCTCCAGCATGCACGTCCATCTTGACGCGCACAACTGCCTGGAAGTCGTCATATTGAAAGGCCCCGCGCGGGACCTGCAGGCGATAGCCGACAGGCTCATAGGCACAAGGGGCGTTAAGCACGGCAGGCTCACTATAACCACCACGGGAAAGGGACTTGAATGAATATGGACAAGACAAAACGGACCTGCGCCGGCTGTGAGGGTTTTTGATGCACATCCCTGACGGCTATCTGGGCCCGCCGACATACGGGGGGTTGTGGGCGGCGATGGCGGGCATCTGGTACTTCGCCTCCAGCCGCATCAAAAAGACGCTGAAGGCCGCCGAGGTGCCGTTTCTGGCGCTGGGCGCCGCGCTTTCGTTCGTGATAATGATGTTCAATGTGCCCATCGTGGGAGGCACGACGGGGCACGCGACCGGCACGGCCCTGCTTGCGATAACACTGGGCCCGTGGGCGGCCGTGATAGCCGTCTCCATAGCCATTGCCGTCCAGGCCCTCCTGTTTGGCGACGGCGGCATAACGGCGCTCGGGGCAAACTGCTTTAATATGGCCTTCACGGACGCGATGGTAAGCTATGCCGTATACAGGCTGATAACCCGCGGTTTCGGGAAAAACGCGGCTGACGGGCAGCCACGCAATCCGGGCAAAAGGACGATCCTGGCCTCGGCCCTGGCGGGTTATGCCGGATTGAACGCATCCGCTTTTCTGGCCGCGGTGGAACTGGGCATTCAGCCGATCCTCCACAGAGGACTGGATGGAAGGCCGCTTTACTGCCCCTTCCCCCTCAAGGTGACCATCCCGGCCATGATGGTGGGGCACCTTGCCGCCTTCGGCCCGCTTGAGGCGGCGTTTACCGCGTTTGCGGTCGCCTACCTGGGGAAGGCATATCCGGAGCTGCTTGCAAGGCGCACAGTATGAAGAAATGGTGGAAACTCTGGGCGCCGCTTGCCCTGCTGGTCCTGCTTACCCCGCTTGGGCTCTGGATACCGGGCCTCTTTGGCGCGGGCGGGGCCTGGGGCGAATGGGGCAAACGGGAACTTGCCAGAATAATCGGCTATATCCCAGGGGGCATGAAAGGTTTGG
This sequence comes from Nitrospirota bacterium, assembly GCA_021825295.1. Taxonomy (GTDB): domain Bacteria; phylum Nitrospirota; class Thermodesulfovibrionia; order Thermodesulfovibrionales; family JdFR-88; genus JAJYGJ01. The sequence goes on along the minus strand of JAKAHV010000007.1, from coordinate 107,348 downwards.
CCGGGCTCTGGCACGCGCCCGCCACAAACTACGGGATAGCCGGCATGCCGGAGAAACTGGGCTATATGGCCTCCGCCGTGATAGGGGTGGCAGTAATCGTTATCGCCGGCTTTGCGATCGGTCGGGTCCTTTCAGGAGATGGACGAAAGAGAAAATAACAGAAAAGCTGAATCCGGGCTGCCCGGATGGCTGACCACCCCGGAGGCCGCCGTTTCCCGGCAGACCGCGGCGGCCGGGCGCGGCAGAAGACCGGTGCTGGAGCGCACGCTGCACGAGGCCGTGCGCTTCCTCGACGACGCGTTCTTCAACGAAAGCGTATCGGCAAGAAACGGTTTTTTGCAAAAGGTTGACGCGCGGATAAAGATAGCCGTCACACTGGCGCTCATCGTAGCCCTTAGCTTCAAGCGGGGCCCGCTTGAAATGCTGCCCTTCGCGGTCTTCGCGTTTGTGCTGGCCGCGCTCTCCCGGGTGCCGGTGGGCGTCTTCCTGAAAAGACTCATGCCTCCGGTCATGATGACCTCCCTGGTCGCCCTGCCGGCCGCGCTGAACCTTGTGGTAAAGGGCCAGAAGGTCTTCACCATCCTCCATACCAGCGGATGGCACGGGCTTCCGCCCGAGGTTTATCTGACCAGGCAGGGGCTCCTCTCCGCGCTCGGGCTGGTCATAAGGGTCCTTGCCTCACTGGAGCTTGTCTTCCTGGTGAGCTTCACCACGAGGCCCGCGCGGCTTGTAAAAGGACTGGGCTCGATGCTCCCAGGCTTTCTCCGCACGCTGGCCGGGATAAGTTACCGGTACATCTTCTTCCTTGTTCGCAGGCTGGAGGAATTTGTCCTGGCCCAGAAGGCCCGCACGGCCGGCGGCATATCCGGCAGGCAGGCGAGGGCATGGACGGGTTCGCGGGCGGCGTCGCTGCTGCTTATAAGCCTGGAGCTGAAAGACGATCTGAGGATGGCGATGGAGGCGCGCGGCATGAGCTATGGCCTGCGGGACACGGAGGGAAAGCTGAAACCATGCGCGGCCGACTTCGCCTTCATTGCCCTTGGAGCGGGGGTGCTGCTCATATGAAGGTCTTCGAGCTGCAGGATATATCCTACGCCCATAAAAACGGCCACAAGGCCCTGGACGGTATAAGCTTCAGTATCGGCCAGGGCGAAGCCGTCAGCATTCTCGGGTCCAACGGCTGCGGCAAGAGCACGCTGCTGTATATACTTCAGGGACTCCTGATGCCCGCCTCGGGCAGGATGCGCGTCTTCTCCGAAGACGGTTTTTCGGATGGCTCCCGCGCGCGGATAAGCCTGTTGTTCCAGAACTCGCAGGCCCAGCTCTTCTCCCTCAGCGTATGGGACGAGCTCATGTTCGGCCCCCTGCATCTCAGGGGCATGGGGATGGAAGCCGCCGGACAGAGGGCGGAGGAGGTCATGGGTCTGCTTGGCATAGAGCGCCTCAGGGACCGTTCCCCCTGGCAGCTCAGCGGGGGGGAGATGAAGAAGGTCGCCCTCGGCACATGCCTGAGCACGAACCCTGATGTCTTTCTCCTGGATGAGCCCACATCCGGACTGGACCCCAGGAGCCAGGTGGAGCTTGTGGAGCTTATAGCCGCGCTCAAGAAGGCCGGAAAGACCATAATCACCGCGACGCACGACCTGCACATAATCGCCGATATCTCCGACAGGGCCATCGTAATGGGTGAAAACCACAGGGTGCTCCTGGAGGGAGGCCCGCAGGAGCTTTTAAGGAAACACGACATGCTGCTCAGCGCAAACCTCATCCACGAGCACGTCCACGCCCACGACGGCTATGAACACGGGCACACCCACTACGGCCCGCACGAACACCACGAACATGCTCACGGCCACGGCCCTGAGACCGCTCACGGCCCTGAGGCCGGCCGCAGCCACGGCAATGAACATGCCCATGAGCATGAACACGAAATCGGGGGACACGCGGCCGGGGGAGATATAACCGGAAGGGGGGCCGGGCCGGAGCCTCAATCGTCCGAAATCATGAGGAAATTGAAAGTCCTTCTGCCCCACTGGGCGGAGCACAACAGCGAGCACGCGCGCACGTACATGGAATGGGCGCAAAAGGCGGAGGCGGCCGGGGCGGAGGAGCTTGCCCGCACATTGAAGGAGATATCGAAGGAGGGCGAAAAATTAAACGCCCTCCTTGAAAAGGCCAAAAAGGTGATTGAAGGAAGCTAATTGGGCACGATATTTACGTTGGTGAGCTGGTCCCCCGCATTAATGGTTATCGGACAGTCCGCATAGCAGGGCCCCGAACCGCGCGAGTTAAAGCAAGTATTAAAATCCGGGTATACAACGTTGTTCCATGCCTTCGCCACCCGGCAGGTGGAATATGGGTCGCTAACTCCCACCGCGTTGGCGCGGGGATATGGCATGCCGTAGATGTAATAAGTCCCGGGCTTGCTCAAATGCAGGACATAATGGCCGTTTGCGTCAGTGGGCGCCTGGGCCGGATATCTCGTTGCCTGCGTCCCGTTGACCATCATGCAATTCGGCGTCCCCCAGTAGCCGGGCGGCATGCACAATGTCTGTGAGGCAAACACGAACCAGCCCGCCGCAGGCGCCCAACTCGAGTCATAGACAATCCCGGTGACGGTGATTGAAGCGGAAGAGCCGCCGAATACGGTGGCATACAGGGTGCCGAGGTTGACGACGGAACCGGTTGTGATGCCTATCGGAGCCCCGGTGGCATGCCAGGTGTAATCCCCAGTATTGGGCGGGCCGTACGTTTTGCCTGGGGTTGAGCCCAGCGGCGCCCTGCGGATAATGCGCACTCGGTAGGCGCCCTCCGGGACGCTCACAGAAAAGTTCCCGTTTGAATCCGAGGGCCCAAGGATGTACTGCGCGTTCCTGAAAAACTTCGCCATGATCGGGCTGTCTGTGGGATACGCGTGAAGATACATGTACGCCCCGGCCAGCGGCTGGTTGACGCCGCTTCCGTTATAGAGAAATGTCGCGGTCAGCGTGCCGTCCGCCATCGCTGCCCCTGCAAAAAGCAATGAGGCAAACATAAAGACGAGTAAGGTTAAAAGCCATTTTTTCATGGCGTCGCTACCCCTTTCAAGTGATATCAAGCGCCTCTCAGGCATCCCTTGCGGGCAAAGGCAAGCAGCAGGCGGCATTTACCTGTTCCGCCTGCTCTTCTTGTACCGTCGGCCGCTCGCTTGTCTTAACTGCGCAACCGCATGCCGGCTTTCCCGGCGTTTCCCCTTGCCCGCGTTTGCCAGCTCTAGCAGGGATGCACGCAGACTGAGCCTACTACGCGCGGCCTTACATACCTTGGCTTCTTCATGTCAACTCCTCCTTCCCCTCTAATCGAGAATCCCTTTCCATGTTTGCAACCCCTAATAGCCGGGCACAACGATATTCACCCCGGGTGCGCCGGGGGAGACGACGTTTGTCGGGCAGTTGTAATAGTAATAGTCTCCGCAGTCCTCGCAGCCGACGGCCGTGGTACACGTGGGATAGCCGCCCGGATAGTTGGTATTCGCGTAATTCAGATTCGGGCTCGCGTACACGTAATAGGTGCCAGTGTTCATAAGCGTGATGGCATAGTTGCCGTTTGCATCGGTCCATGCGGGATGCTTCGATGTCCCGCACTCGTTGAAGGAATGTGCGTAGGCCCAGTTGCCCGATTCGCAGGGCACCGTCGCGGCCTTAACCGCCCATCCGGCCAGCGCCTTGCCCGATGCGCCCCTCACCGTGCCCGTGATCGTGACCGGCTGGCCGTATACGGTGGCGTTCACCGTGCCAAGGGAGACGGTGCCGCTGGCTGGGATGGCGACTGTGCCGCTTGAATGCCAGGTATAATCTCCGGCATACGGCGGGCCAAGCAGCCCGTAATTGCCGCTGCAGTAATTGTACGGGCACGCGTTTGCCCTCTTTATGAGCCGGACATAATAGACACCCGCCGCCGCGTTTACCGAGATATTCCCGCTTGCATCGGATGGCCCATAGATGCAGGCGGACGGGTTTGAAGCCTGGCAGGCGACGCTCTGGTAATTTTGCTCCAGAAGCGGCTGTGCGGAGTTTTGAAGATACACGTAAGCCCCTTGAAGGGGCTGGCCGTTATAAAGGACCGTCGCCGTGAGCGTGCCCGCCGTTGCCCTCCCGGCAAAAAGCAGCACAAGCGACACCAAGACCGATGAGACGATAGCGTTTCTCATATAATCACCTCCCTCCCTCGGTGATTTGCATATTTTTACAAACTTGTTATTTTTCCCCGCCTGGCGGCAGGACCGCTAGTGCCCTAGCAGGGATGCACGCAAACGAAACCGACTACGCGAGGCCTTGCATACCTTCTCTTCATCTGTCCCCTCCTCCTTTCATCGGAAATGGATATTTGCGTACAACTTTACTTAGCAATTTTTATTCTATTAATTGTAATGCTACGTGTAAAATAACCAAACTACGCGTTTAATTTCAAGTTTTTTTAAATGGTTAGCCCTTCTTTTTTTAATTTAAAAATTTAAATATTTTAAATATTTAGGGTTGCAATGCGGGAAATAACACTCAGGAGGATTGCGGGCAGAGAGATATGACCCAGTCAGGACACCGAAGTCGTGGAACATGGCCGGGCCGGAGCCTCAATCCGAAATCACGCGGAAATTGAAAGTCCTTCTGCCCCACTGGGCGGAGCACAACACCGAACACGCGCGCACGTACATGGAATGGGCGCAAAAGGCGGAGTTCACTACACTAGCGCTGCTGCAGGTATGGGGGCATTGCCTTCCGTGCTGTGATCCCGCCGGATCTTATTAAGAAAAATCCGGCGGGATCACAGCACTTATTATTAATGAACAACCCCGTACGCCTATCAGTAATATCCGGCAATATTCTCGCCGGTAATGTTTTGGCCCGTCGAGACGGAAGTCGGGCAGTTCCAGTAACCTATCGAGTCCCAAACAGTCACCCAGTTGCTGCAGGTGGAGGCTGGCACCTCACTGCCGGCAGTGGCCCCCGGGCTCGGCATGGCATAGATATAATAGGTCCCGGGATTTGCAAGCTTTATGGTATAGTTGCCGTTGGAGTCGGTAAGCTGCTGGGCCGGATATCTGACCGCCGAGCCGCCCGCGCCGCCGTTGCAGGCATCGTATCTGCCCGACCAGCATCCCGCCCCGCCACAATCCGTCGTCGAATCCTTGCAGGGCGCTGTTGTTGCCATGACAAACCACCCGGAAGCGGGAGAGCCGCCAGATGTGACCTTCCCCGAAACCGTAATCGGGGCAGCGCCGGGAGCAAATATAGTGGCGTACACGCTGCCAAGACTGGTTACGGAGCCGTTGGTAACGGTTATGGTGGAGCCTGCATCATACCAGGTGTAATCCCCCGTCCTCGGCGGCCCATACGCCTGCGCCAGGGTGGGGATGGACGCAGTAAGCGGGGCCCTCCGGGTGATCCTGACGCGGTAGGTCCCCGCGGGGACGTTGTTTACCGAAAAGTTCCCGTTTGAATCCGAAGGCCCGAGTACATACTGCGCGCTCCTGAAATATTCTCCCATGATCGGCGTCCCGCTGGGATACGTGTGAAGATATATGTAGGCCCCGGCAATCCCGCTGCCGTTATACATGAATGTCGCCGTGAGCGTGCCGGTTGCCCCGGCCGCCGCGGCAAAAAACAAAAAGGCGAACATAAAAACGGCCAAGACTGAAAACCACTTTTTCATTGCCCCCTCACTCTCCTTTTAACTATGATGTACTACCCACCACAGACAGAGGGGTGGCAGTCTTTTATATAAAGGGCCTTCGCCTTTAAACTGCCACCCCGCAGCTCTCCCAACCTGCCTTAGCAGGGGTGCACGCAAACAAAGCCGATCACGCGCGGCCTGGCATATCCCAGTTTTTTCATGTCACACACCCTCCTTCCCCACTTGAATTGAACATCCTCGCGGCCCTGAAGGCCGCGGGAAAATCTAATAGCCGGGCACAACGATATTCACCCCGGATGCGCCGGGTGAGACGACGTTTGTCGGGCAGTTGTAATAGTAATAGTCTCCGCAGTCCTCGCAGCCGGCACTGGTTGCGCACGTGGGATAGCCGCCGGGATAGTTGGTGTTTGCGAAATTCAGGGTCGGGCTCGCGTAAACGTAATAGGTCCCGGTGTTCTTGAGGTTGATGGTGTAGTTTCCGTTGGAGTCGGTCCATGCCGGATATTTCTGCGTGCCGCACTCGTTGAAGGAATGGGCATAGGCCCAGTTGCCCGATTCGCAGGGTACTGTCGCGGCCTTTACCGCCCATCCGGCCAGCGCCTTGCCCGATGCGCCCCTCACCGTGCCGGTTATCGTGATCGGCTGGCCGTATATGGTGGCGCTCACCGTGCCAAGGGAGACCAGGCCATTGGTGGTGACCGTTATGGTCGCGGGAGTGCCCGTGTCGATCCAGGTCAAATCCCCGGGGTATGGCGGGCCGTCATACGAAACGCTGCCCGCCCTCTTTGTGATCCGGACGTAATAGGTGCCCTCCGGCACGCTGGCCGTTATGCTTCCGCTCGAATTGGATGGTCCGTAGATGCCGGCCGCGCTCCGGTAGTATTGCTCTCTGGGCGCCAACTGGGCGCCGCTTTGCAGATATAAATAGGCGCCCTGGAGCGGCTGGCCGTTATAGAGGACGGTCACCGAGACCGTGCCGTTTGCCTCGGCCCCCACGGGCGACAGCGCAGCCGCAAACATAAAAAAGACAATAAAAACCAGATATTTTTTCATGGCATCCCCACCCTCCCGTAAGGGTTTTTTCACGCTTGCCTTATCCTCTTTCACCTGCAGCAAAACGCGGGTGTTTTGATTAACTTGTCTGCCTTAAATCAGCAGGGATGGACGCAAACAGAACCGATTACACGGGGCCTTGAATACCTTGCCTTTTTCATCTTCCGCCTCCTCCTTTCCTGCCAACATATGGACTTCCACTTTCCATGCTGCACTTTGCAGGCGCAATTTCCATGCCATGGGCATATAAACTCCTGGCAGCAGATTAATCTAACTCATTTAAGGTTTTATTTCAAATAGGCGGTTTCTTTTTTATAAATTATATATTTATAACTTTAAAAACTCGCCAAAATATGTGCTATATGGCGCATATTCGTTTGATGAAAGCGCGAAATGGCACAACTGCAAGTGGAAAGGAGGGCCGGCAAAAACTTCGCGGAACTTGCGGCCCTCCTGCTCTACCTAAAAATTGCCGCTTATGTTTACACCTGTCAGGCTCTGCCCCTTGCCGACGGTTATTGGGGCGATATTGCCGCCCGAGCCGGTTCCGTATCCGCCCGCATTGCACGCCCCCTGCCAGCACAAGCCATGGCATGTGCCGGGATTCTGGCATGCATAGATGTAATATGTCCCCGGGTTTTTGAGTTTTATGGTGTAGTTGCCGTTTGCGTCCGTGAGGTTCTGGGCCGGATATTTAGTCCCGCAGTTGGCGTTCGGATCGGAGATATAATACTGGGGCCCCCCGCAGTACTCACAGCTCTCAACGTCCTGGCATTGCTGGGTGCTGGCCTTTACATACCAGCCCGCCTTTGCCTGGCCGGTAGAGGAGTTGTAGACCCTGCCCGTGATCGTGATCGGGCCGAAGGTCGAGGCGTACGCGGCGCCGAAATTGACGGCCTTGCCCGCGCCGATGCTTACCGTGGGGCCGACGAAGTTCCAGGTGTAATCGCCCGCCCTGGGCGGGCCGTAGAGCTGCGACTGGGCGGGTGTTGTCCCAAGCGGCGCCCGCCTGAGGAGGCGCAAATGGTAGGTGCCCGCAGGCACGCTGGCCGATATATACCCGTTGGCGTTGGTGGGCCCAACTATGTATGGAGCGTTCCTGAAATATTTCTCCCTTGGGGAGAGCTGATTGCCGCCTTGCAGATAGGCATAGGCGTTATCAATCGGATGTACCACCCCGCCTGCGTCCTGATATAAAAGTGTCGCGGTTAACATGCCGTTGCTGCCCGACTGGGCCGTGACGGTGTAGTTTTCCGCCAGGTTTGTGGCAATGAAATTTTCATCGACCAAACTGGACGTCACCGTTGGGCTCAAGTGGTTGAAGGCGAGCCCCGCGGCGCTGGCGGTAACGGTGTAGACGCCCGGGGGAAGGCCGGCAAAGCTGTAATTGCCGTTTCCGTCCGTGGCCGTCGTTGCTGTCACGGGCCCGCTCACGGAGACCGTGGCGCCCGATATGCCCGTTGAGCCAATCGTCTCCACTATCCCCGAAATGGACAGGTTTGCCTGGGCGATGGCGTACTTCACGATGCGGGCGTTGGACGAATCGGCGACATAGACATTGCCGGAGGGGTCGACCGTCACGTCCCATGGACTGCTGAACTGGAATTCGCCCGAGCCCTGGGAGCCCCACTCGGTCTCATAGACGCCGCTTGTGCTGTATTCCACGATGCGGTTGTTGCCTGTATCGGAGACGAAGACGTTGCCCGAAGAATCCAGCGCAATGCCCTGCGGATTGCTGAAATGGCCGAACTGGCTTACAAAAACGCCGCTTGTGGTGAATACCTCCACGTTGGCGGTGCTCGAATCAGAGACGTAGAGGTGGCCGGTTGCGTCCACGGCCAGGCCGGTCGGATAAAATTGGTAGCCGCAGGACCATCCCGCCGGGTCGCAGCCGTAATTGCCGTTGTTCCACTGGGCCACCATGTTGCCGTTTGAATCGAATTTGGCGATGCGGGTATTGCCCGTATCGGCGGCATATATGTATCCGGATGAGTCCACCGCCACGGCATCCGGTCCGCTGAGCTGCCCGCTGCCTATATTGGCCAGCCATGCTCCCGCGGGACTGAATTTCTGGATGCGGTTGTTGCCGCTGTCGGCAACGTATAGGTTGCCGCCGGAGTCCACCGCCTCTCCCGACGGGTCGTTGAACTGCCCGTTGCCGGAGCCAGAGGAGCCCCACGCGGCCAGAAAGTGGCCGTTTGAATCGAATTTTTCTATGCGGTTATTCCAGTAATCGGAGACATAGACATTGCCGTATGCGTCCGTCACCACGTTGTGCGGGTATCTGAACTGTCCGTTACCCGTGCCGAAGGAGCCCCATGAAAGGACATACGTGTAATAAGTGGTCGCCGCCACGGCGGCGGAAAGCAGTACCATAAGCATCAAAACAACAAAAAAGGAAGGCCATTTCTTCATCCCATCGCCCCCCTTTTTCCATGGTGATGATTAACCGCCCCTCAGGCGGTATGGCGGAGGCGGGACCGGCAAGGATCCATCTCACCCCCTTCCGGCCGCCTGTCCCCACACTCCGTTTGTCAACCAGCGGGGCAAGCCCCGCCCCTCAAACCCTTGTCCGTCTGCCGCCCCCACCCCTGGTAGTACTTCAGTTTGGTTTGCCGGGCGATGGCGATTTCGCTTTTTCGGCTTGTTTTCTGCCTCTGCATGGACTCGCTCCACTGCATCTCCGAAACTCGCCTTCGGGGACTGGTCCCTCGGGACTGGTCCCCTTCGGCTCAGACAGCCGGAGATGCGGACGCTTCGCTTCGCCGGCATCGGCCACGAAAATAAGCCATGTCGCTCAATCCGCCATCTGCCCGGCCTGCATAGTCAAACTGCTGCACTATCTGCAGGCCGCCTGCCTTAGCAGGGATGCACGCAGACGGAGCCGACCACTTTCGGCCTGGAATATCTTATCTTCATTGTCAGAACACCTCCTTTCGCTAAAAGTAACCGCTGATATTTACATTGGTAAGCTGCTGCCCGGCTCCGACGCTCAGGGTCACGATCTGCCCGTTGGAACCGGTGCCGTATCCCCCATATGAGCAGCCGTTAGGGGTTTGGCATGCCAGGATATAATAGGTCCCGGGGTTCTTGAGGAATATGGTGTAGTTCCCGTTCGAATCGGTAAGTTTTTGCGCCGGGTATTTAGTCCCGCAGTTGGCCGTGGGACTCCAATGGAGCCCGGCACAGCGCCCGCCTGCCTCGATGGAATTACAATAGCCGCTGTCCAGAGCCACGCAGTACTGGGTAGTGGCCTTCACGAACCAGCCCGCCTTGGCCGCCCCGGTGGAGACATTGAAGACCCTCCCCGAAATCGTAATATGCTCGCCGAATATTGTCGCGTACACCGTACCCAGGTTGAACACCGAGCCGGTGGTGACGGTTATCTCGGGGGCCGTGGGCGTGCCCCAGTTCCAGGTGTAATCACCGGCCCTGGGGGGGCCGTACGACTGGGCCTGGGCCGGGGTGCCCGTGAGTGGCGCCCTTCGCGTCAGGCGCACGTAATATTTGCCCTCCGGGACGCTGACCGAAACATACCCGCTTGCATTGGTAGGCCCCAGTATCAGAAGTGGAGTAGAAAAGTATTTCTCCTTCGGGTTGACCTTCGTTCCGCTCTGCAGATACACATAGGCGTGATCCAGCGGGTGGACGGCCCCGCCCGAATCCGTGTACAGGAACGTTGCCGTTACGGTGCCGTTCGCCATTGCCGTGCCCGCCAATAGCAATAAGGCGGGAATAAAGACGCTTAAAACCGGAATCCATCTTTTCATGGCATCACCTACCCTCCTTTTCGAGGTGATTTTTATCTAATATCCGGGGACGACTACATTCACGGCGGTTGCCCCGGTGGAGGCGACGTTTGTCGGACAGTTGTAATAGTAATAGTCCCCGCAGTCCTCGCAGCCGACGGCCGTCGTGCACGTGGGATAGCCGCCCGGATAGTTGGTGTTCGCGTAATTCAGGGCCGGGCTCGCGTACACGTAATAGGTGCCCGTGTTCATAAGCGTGATGGCATAGTTGCCGTTGGCGTCGGTCCATGCGGGATGCTTCGATGTCCCGCACTCGTTGAAGGAATGGGCATACGCCCAGTTGCCCGATTCGCAGGGCTGCGTGGCCGCCTTTACGGCCCAGCCCGCCAGGGGCTTGCCGGAGGCGCCTTTTACCGTGCCCGTGATCGTGATCGTCTCGTACGCCGTGGTATTTACCGTTCCGAGCGCGACCGTGGCGTTGTTGGCTATGGTGACCTCCGGTGGATTTCCAGTGTATATCCAGACGAAATCCCCGGGATAGGGCGGCGTCAGATAAGAAACCGAACCGGTCTTCTTCGTGATGCGGATATAATAGGTGCCCGCGGGAACGCTCGCCGAGATGTTCCCGCTGGAATCGGAAGGCCCCGCGATGGCGCTGGCGTTCTGATAATACAGCTCCCTGGGGGAAAGCTGGGAGCCGCTCATCAGATAAACGTAGGCGCCCGAAACGGGTTGCCCGTTATAAAGGACTGTCGCCGTGATCGTACCGTTCGCTGCGGCGGAGGCAGCCCACAGCACTGCCGCAAACATAAGGACAATAAATACTGCAGGCCATTTTTTCATGGCATCACTACCCTCCCTGGAGACAATTTTTATTGCCGCTTACCCCGTCTTCATTCCCGACAGCCAGTCCACATGCAACCTAGCAGGGGTGCACGCAAACAGAACCGATGACGCGCGGCCTTGTGTATCTCGCTTTTCTCATCTTCCGTACCCTCCTTTCACGCAGTATATTAATTTTTCCCTTTCCCTGTCACAATTATGAATTGCAATTCTCATGCCAGAATTCATACTGCATAATTAATTCAATAAAATTAGGGACTTACGCCGGAATAGCAGCCCTATTTTTTGAAATATTTAAGTTTAATTTTTTTAAAATTATTATTTTTTTGCGCGAAATACCACTTTTGAGATTGCCATTAAGTGCGAAATAACGCAACTTCGGTTTGAGGGCGGGGTAGCCGGGCACCCTCTCGAGTGCCCGGCCCTGTTTGCATCATCCAATCAGGCAGAACAACTCAAATCCCATCACCGCGGAAAGCAAGCCGACCACCGCGAAGACAAGCAAAACCGTAAGCCATCTTTTCATGAAATCACCACCCTTCCTTACTTTCATTCGCCTGCTGCCCCAAAAATTACCTTTAAATTCCTTGCGGGCATATCCCAAATCCCGCGTTCTTCGTTCGAATTAATCTTAAGCTGCACTTATAGAGCAATCCTCATGCCCGGATATTTAAAAACCTCCTGAGGACGCCTAACCTTCGGATAAATCAGGTTTTTATTGACAGGTTTATTTTTTAATTTAAGAATCTATAAATTTTAATATCCCTTATTATTTGAAAATTGCGCGAATTAACCCCGGCAGGGTCTCTGTATGAGCGCGAAATGACGAAGGAGTGAGCGCTTTAGATGCGGGAACCGGATGGCTGGGCGGGTATCGCTAATCGAGCCCCGCCTGATACTCAGGCGCAAGGCCCATATCCCTGCGCCTGTAAGCCATGCCGGCTGCAAGGAAAAATATGAGTCCCACAATGATTGCGATCTTCCCGCCAAACGGAGTGCCGGCGGGCGTTCCGCCGATGCCCCAGTTGTTTACAAGCGCGGCCCCCACCAGCATGCCGAGCACGGCGGCGCCTGCATCCGTGTCCCCCTGGCCGGAGAGGATGAGCTGTCTTAAGGGGCAGCCCCGGATGAGGACCGAGCCGAACCCCACGACCACCATACCCATCGCGTTCCAGAAATAATCCTCGTTGGAGCTTGGCTGTCCGTGGATGCCCGGATGAAACTGCCCGGCAGCCAGGTTGGTAATGAACGCCGAGATCACGAAAGCCCCCAGGGCAAGCAGCAAGCCCGTTGACTTCGGGCATCCCTTGACCTCCTTCGGCCCCCATAAAAAAAGGCGCGACAATCCGCCCGTTATGCAAAAACCGGTCTTCCCGGCAAGCCCCCCTATGGCAAGCCCCGCGGCAAGGGACATCCACAGAGGCGCATGAAGGGCCGCGGCCCCCTTGACGCTCGTCCCTATGAAGGGGGCGTCAAAAAGGACGAGCAGAAGCAGGGCGAACATGGAGCCAGGCACCAGGAGACCGTTGGCCGCGGGCATCGAAACCGGCTGCCCCAGCCTGAAACCGCCTTCAAGGAATTTCAGGCCCAGCCATACCCCCGCCATTATACCGGCCACTCCGGCCAGGGCGGTAAAATCCCCGGCGGACAGCCTGATCAGCATCTTCACCGGGCAGCCTATAAAGACGGAGCAGCCTATAATGAGGAATATCCCCGTAAAGAATTTCAACAGCGGCGAGCTTCCCCCCGTGGCCCTGAACCCGCCGCTTCTCACCGAGCCGATAAAGGAGCCAAGGACCAGGCCGATTATCTCCGGCCTCGCGTACTGCATCCTCACGTTGTCGTGGAGGCCGAGCGCGCCGGCTATATTTTCCAGGAAGCAGGATATGCACAGGCCGGTGTTTGGCGGATTGCCGAAGTATGACAGAAGCGGCGCGGCGACCCCTATGAGCACCCCCGTCAGTATGAAGAGCCACCTGTCCTTCCTGTCCAGCCTGAAAAAGTTGTCCGAAGAGGGATTTAACTTATCCACAGGAACCTGCAAGCCTCCTTAGAAGATAATAGAGGTCGCTTTTGGCTTTTTTCAGCCGGGCGTTGTCCGGGTCTTTCGCAAGGGCCGCCTGCAGTTTGTGCTTGGCCTCCCTGAGCGCAACCCGTATCTTGCCCCCCTCGAATAAGTTCGAGGTCTTGTCCGCGTAATCCGGGTCCAGATCCACCGCTTCCTTGTACCGGGAGACGGCGCTGAGGGGTTTTTGCTCTCTCATGTACATGTCTCCCATCAGCATGTAAAATTCGGCCTCGTAAGGATATTGGGCGATGGCGTCCTTTATGAGGCCCTCGGCCTTGGCCGGGTCTCCTCCGCCTTCTATGATATTCTTGATCTGTTTTATACGCGCCTCGGCCTCGGCGGACAAGGGCTGCTGCACGGCCCCCTCCGCATATCCGCCCGCGATGGCGCCCGCGGGTGTATGTCCCCGGAAGAAGACCGACAAGACGACGATTGAGGCGCTAAGCGCGATGATCCCCGCGAACGCCGCCTTGTCCAGCCGGTCCGGACTGAATTTCTTCTTGAAATTGCCCATCACCATGAGAAGGGGATTTCAGTATTTCTGGTAAGGCGGCATATTCGTCCTCCTGGCCATGTCCCTTACAACGTCATAGTCCTTGTCCGTGACGGGGTGAAAGCCGTCCAGCCAGGCGCTTTTGAGCACCTTCACCACCTCGCCGTTTACCTCGACGGTGGTGTCCTTCGTCAGGGAGAGCAGGGCCTCCTTGAATTTTTCCGCCAGCTTGTCGTCCACCCTCTGGGACGCCGCGAAGGTGCAGTAGGGGATGGGCTCTCCGGTGGCGATTATCCTGAAATCAGCCGGATTGATCCTGCCGTCCTTTATCATCTTTTCGTAGTCGAGCATCGGGAAGGCCCCGGCGTCGTATTTCCCGTAAAGCACGCCGTATATCAGCGCCTCATGCTTGTAGGTGCCGGGCGGGATGGTATAGAAGGCCAGGTCCCGCTCCGGGTTGATGCCGCCCTTGAGCATCAGGTCATACTGTTCCATGTAGCCGGTCGGGGCGAGCATGGGGCCAAATACCATCGTCTTGCCCTTGAGGTCCTTTATGCTCTTGATCGGGGAGTCCTTCAGCACGACGATAGAGCCCGCGGACTTGTAGCCCATCGAGCCCTGGATGTCGGCCGTCAGCGCCCTCGCCCCGTAATACTGGTGCAGGATAATGTAGAGAAGCGAATTGGTGTGCATGAAGTCCAGAGTGCCGGCCTGCCTCTGGAAATCTATCGTGTTTATCGGGACCGCAACAAATTTAACACCCAGTTTCTGGCTCAAATATGCTGTAAGCGGCGTAAACCGGTCCAGTGTCTCCTGCCTGGCGTTGCATATCATGAAGCCCACTCTGTAAACCCTGCCTCCTTCCTGCGCGCCCTTTGAGGCTTTGCTGCAGGAAATAAGGGCAACCAATGAAAAAATAACCAAGACGATTGTGGCAAGCCGCTTCATTTCTCCTCCATTAAAAAATAAAAATTCACTTTTTGGACAAGACCTTTTTGGACAAGACGATACTGACGCCCGTGATATCCTTCCCGGCCGCGTTGACCTTCCCGTACCACCCCATTACCCTGAACCCTGCGGGGCCTGTCCTCGCCGCTGCCAGGGTGAGCTTGCTGGCGGCCGGGACGTAAATCTCATAGCGGCCGTTTTCATCGCTGGGCGCGGAGATATAATCCGGCATTTCTCCATTCACGGCCGCCCCCTTGAAGGCGACCGCGCAAAGGCCCTTTTCCGGCCTTCCGGCGGCGTCACGGATAGCGCCCCTGATAACAATCAGCCTCTTCAGCTCGGGGTCCAGCATGGAAAATGCCTCCCTGAGGCCGTAGAGCTTGAAATCCCTTTTCACCATCCCGTTTTCAATATCGACGATGGGCCTCTCGGTGGAGGCAAGGTCGTTCTTGTCCAGCGGCCCGAAGCGCTCACCGTTCTGTTTTTTCCTGGCGAACGCCACATATGTGCCCTTAGGCAGATAGACCGTGTATCTGCCGTCCGCCCCGGTCCGGTCCGAGACGAAATCCGGCGGCGTTCCAAGGGCCGGGAATTCACCCGTGTAGACATAAACGTAAGCGCCTTCCATCGGCTGTCCGGATGGCCCCGTCACCACTCCCTCGATACCCGCCTCGCCGTGCGCCGCAGACGCACCGTCCTGCGCGGCAAAAGCCGCGCCAGGCGCCAAAAGAGCGGCGGCAAGCACGAGGGCCAAAATCATATGAGTCTTCTCTCCTTGAGAAAATTCTCGGCAGCCCGCTTCATCCTGGCCTCCGACGATGTCTGCGCGGCCAGTTTCTCGAGGCTTCCCATGTTCATGAACCTGGGAAGCATGTTCAGGACCCTGGGAAGCGCCGGAAAGTTCTGCAGCGTCTTTTGCCGTATGACGGGGGCCGCCAGCGCGCTTCTTCCACCCAGGCCGCGCACCGGGAAGGCCTGCAGCCATATCAGGCCGAGCCTCTTTTCAAATGCCTCTTTCATCGCAAGATATGTCTTTTCGGGGGCGGAGGAGCGGCTCACTCTTACCCCAATCGCGCCAGCTTCCGCCATCGCCTGGTCCGTGTCGTCTATCATGAAATCGAGCTGGTCTTTTGCGGCGGCCTGATACATGAGCTGGTCGCTTTTGAAATATATGGGCTTGGCGGTGGTGCCGGTCCTCTCCGCTATAAGTACAACATAGAGCTCCGCGATCGCCCGCGAGTTGGGGTTGTCCACCACCCCCAGGCGCAGTATCCTGCCCACGCAGGCCTGGCCAGTCCCGCCAAACGCCGCAAGCAGAAATGCGGCAAACGCAAATACAAGAACGCATAAACTTTTCTTCACCTCAGGTCCTCCTTTTGCCGTTTCTCTTTTTGTATTAATGGGCCAGCAGGCCAGGCTGGCCTATTGCGGGGCTGTTTTCCACCGGGGATGCGAGAAACGGCTTGAAAATGGCCTCTCCGACATGCGAGTCCCGCCTTTTATCATAAATGCCCGCCTCCACGGCCGACTTCTCCGGGCTGCCCCACCAGTTGCCGGAGATTTGGACCGGTTTGGGCTCAAAATCCCCTATCCGCAGGTTATACCAGGCGTTCCCGGCGATATTGTTGCCGGAAATCCGAAGCCCCTCCGGTCCCTGGCTCACGAATATCCCCACCTTGTTGCCGGAGATGGTATTGTCCGTTATCCTGGCCTCCCCGAAATAGGCCCTTATGCCGATATGGTTTTGGGTAAACAGGTTCTGCTCTATCAGCATGGGGCCGCTCCGGAACCTTATGCCTCCTTCGTTTCCGATGAACCTGCAGTGGCTAATCTCCATATGAGTAAAATGAACGTGCAGGCCCCATGAGGCGTGCCTGAAATCGGCCCATGATATGACCGAGGGGCCCGCCGAATTGATGAATATCTCGTCCCAGGCGTCTTTTTCCTTCTTGCCGGAGGTAAACACGATCCTCCGCTTGTCCGTGCCCCGGGCGATAATCCTGCCAAAGATGTCGAGGCCCCCTTTCTCATCGCCCTTGTCGCTGAATATTATTACCGTGCCGGGCGCTATGGTCAGGGTCGAACCCTTCTGGACGGTGACCTTCCCCTCCACCCGGACGACCCCGCTCCAGAGGGTATCCGATGTTATGACTGCCGGTCCCGGCGCCGCCGGAGCCTGCGCGGCGAAAGCAGCCAGCGGCTGCAAAAAAAGAAAGAAAAACAGGACAAAAACAGAATTTTTCATTTTCCTCCCCCTGCACTTCCAGTCTGGCTTGCCGCCTGGACGGCCTCCCCGTTTTCAAATCGCTTGTAAACCGCTTCTTCCCCTTTGTCCGGCCGCAGCCGGTAGGGTTTTATCCGGACCCTGCCCAGCCGCGGATCGTTTTTCCTGTCGAATATGGTCTTTCTTATCTTGCCCTCCACGCCTGTGCCCCACCAGTTGTCCACGGCCTCCACGTTCGATGCCGTCTTGAGCCCGAGGTTGTACTGGGCGTTCAGGTAAATCGAATTGCCGTCCAGGGGGCTTTCAAGCTGCTTGACCGAGATGCCGTTTTTCCCGTTTCTGGCGACCGTATTGCCGGATATCCTCCCCTTGAAGCCGTCAAAGGATATCCCGTTGACGCGGTTGCCGGATATGTAATTGCCAGATATCGCGCCGGTGCACCCTTCAACGGAGAGCCCGTTTGCGCCGTTACCTTCCACGCTGTTGGCGACAGCCCGCACCTGTGAGTCCTTAAGGTAAAAGCCGTTTTCCCAGTTCGCGTCCAGGCGGTTTCCGGAGAGGAAGACCTCGGAGTCCTCAAGCGATATTCCCCTGCGGTTCGCCCGGGCCAGGTTGCCGCGGGCAATGAGCTTAGATTCCTTCGCCTTCAGCCCGTCTATTATGTTGCCCTCTATGACGTTGCCGGTCAGCTTCGCCTTGGCCCTGAAGAAATTGACGCCGATGTAGTTGTCCTTTAACGTGTTGTCCCTCATTATGACGGAGGCGTCCCTGAACTGGACGCCGGTCAGGTTGCGGACGATCAGGTTGCGGACCATCTGCACCTGGGAGTTTTGGAACTGGATGGCCCTCAGATTGTCCCTGAGAACGCTTTTTTCGATCTTCAGGGACGAAAAATGCGAGTGTATGCCCCTGTATGCATACTCGATGACGCAGTGCTCGAATATGCTCTGGGCCGCGTCGCTGCTCATCAGGCTTATGCTGTCCCAGGCCCCTGCCCTCTTCAGGTTTTTCGAGGTGAAGGTTATGGGCTCCTGGCGGGTGCCCATGGCCCAGATGGTACCCTGCGAGGTAATGCCGCTTTCTCCCATGCCGTCCCTGTTTGTGTCCATAAACCCGAACCGCACAACGGTCCCGGGCAATATGAGAAGCTTTACCCCGGGCGATATCTTCAGCCCCCTGTTGATTGTGACCCGTCCGCTCCAGATGGTGTCGTTCACAAGGGTTTCTTCGCTGTTAAAAACTATATCGGAACTATTCGGCTTTGGCTTTAGAAGCGGTTTTTCCCCGGGACCGGCCCCTTCCGGGGAAGACACTTTCGTATATGAGCTTTCCGCCTCTTCGTTATTTTTGAGGACAACCTTTTCCCGTTCGAGCAGCGGCTTGCCAAGCAGTAAAAGGCCGTGCCTGTTGCCCTCGATCCTCACATCCTCAAGGCGCGTCTCCGGCTTCAACCCGTAAAGGACCATCCCGTAATCATTGGAGGAAAAAGAGCTCTTCCTTATGTCGGCCCGGCATCTTATGCAGTAAAAACCGGTCTCGGCGCCCTTGACGCTGGCATTTTCGATGCTGGCCTCGCCGCCGTCCACCTGGATGCCGGCCCATTTGCCCCCGTCCGCGGAGCCGAACCGGACGGGGCGCGCAGGCGAGCCGGCCACGCGCAGCTTCCCCCTGACCGTTATCTCGGTGAACGCCGACAGGTATTCGGGATCAGTCTTGGAGGTCTCCGCCGTCCGCACCCTGACGGTAGTGCCGGGGGCAATGCTCAGCGTGGCCCCCTTCGCTACTACAATGCCGTCTGTAACCAGGACATCACCACTCCAGGTGGTGTCCTTCAGTATCAGGCCGTGCGCCTTGAAAGCCCACGAGCCGGCGGGCAGCATGAAAATAAACACCAGCAGTGCAAAAACAAAATAAAAATATCTTTTCGTAAACCTGCCCTCTTCCTTCCAATTGCAGTTTCTTGCAATTTCCATTCCAAGTTGCTGAAAAAGCAGACATATCATAAATAAATTTTTGCCCCTATTTCAAGAAAATAATACAAATTTTTAAATAAAAAAATATAAAAATTAAAGCCGACGGCGGGGCTGCATACCACTGACGCTATATAACGCCTTAGATGCAAATGATATTTTCACGTGCAGGCCACTGGGGAAAATTCTCGCTATCCATGTCACGACCGAGGCGGACAAACCGGGGGCGTGCAGTGCAAGCCCCCGAGGGAAAACTCAATGCGATGTTTTAACTGTTTGCTTTTTACCTGGCCGCCCCGTTAATGACCGGGGTGCTTGCCGCCGGAACGGGATTTATCATGGCTGGGGGCGCCGGAGAAATGGGCGCTTGAGGGACCTGTCCCGGCTGCGAACCGTTCACCTGTCTTCTTTCAGGCACCTTGAGCACCTTGATGTCCTTCGAGCCTACGATCTGCCGGGTTTCCACGGCAATGCCTATCCCTTTTTTCTTTATCGCCAGGTCCGAGTAGCCGTAGTTGCCTATCAGGGAGCCGCTCTTGGGCTTGCCGCCCCCATACTGGTTCCTCGCCCTCAGATAATACACGCCCCCCTTGTTTACACGGAGCATGTATTTGCCGTCAGGCCCCGTTTTGTCCGAGACGAAAAGAGGCCTGCCCGACATCGCAGACTTGATATACGCAAATACGATCACGCCCTTCACAGGCTTTCCGTCCTGGCCGTAAATCCTGCCTTCAATGGCCGTTATACCCTTAAGCCCTTTTGTCTTCCGCTTGAAAGGGGCGGCATCGGCAAAAGTGCCCACATCGAGCACTTCGTCTTTTTTTATCTGAAATTCCCTGGGCTTGCCGTTTTTTTTCTCCGCGCCGAAGAAAAGGTCCCTATTGCGCGGCGGGCCCAGCTCCTTTTTCCCGGAAGCCCTCTTAACCGCACCCATGTAATACATGCCTACAGGCAGCTCCACGGAAAATTTCCCTTCCGCATCGATCGGGGCCGTCTTGTCGGGGACCCGCCAATACATATCTCTGGAGGGAGGGGGGCCGGCCGCGTTGAAAAAGTAGACCGTTCCGCCCGCCAGGGGTTTTCTGCCGTGAAGGGTAAGCAGCCTTCCGGTAATCCGGCCGAGGTCCACCGGCTTTTTATTTGCAAGGCCGGGCTGGAAAGCGCCCGCCGGCGCTCCCGGCACTGGTGCCCCCGGTGCTTGCGGCTGGACTTGCACCGTCCGGGCCATTACGGGCGGAGCCCCGGAGCCTTGAACATTAAGCGCCGTCTGCCCCGCCAGGCAGGCAACAGGCGCCAGACAGAGGAATATAAAAAGGGCCGGCAGCAAGCCGGCCTTCAAAACTCTTAACATCGGAGTCCGCGCTCTGCAATACCCGGCATCATGGCTCATCAATTCAAAAACCCCCCTTGATTCTTCCTGTCTTTATTAAAAATCCCCGGCATTACCGGATATATTGCACAAGACATGCGCAAATTGCAACTTCATATTGATATTTGGACGGTATCAGAAGTTGAAGGCGGCAAGCCAGGCCGTCAGCATTGGCTGCATCCGGCCATGACCTGCCGCCTTGCCGCCTGCCGCTACTCTAGCAGGGGTGTACGCAGACGGAGCCGATTATACGCGGCCTTGCATATATTGCCTTTTTCATCCGTCTGTTCCTCCTTCCCTTCATGAATTCAGCAACCATGGTCCATACCCGGGCCGAAAACACACGCGCTCAGCGCGGATTGACAAAATTCACCCCGGTTATACCGTTGGATGTTACGTTCACCGGATTGCCGGGGTAGCTGTCTCCGATCCCCCTGCCGCCGCTCCTCCTGCCGCCCGGAACATCCGAACCAAGCGGCCCCAGGTTGGGTTCCGCATAGATGTAATAGGCGCCGGGGACCGGCACGCCAACGGTAAAATTGCCGTTTGCGTCCGTGCGGGCCACATAAAGGTCGCCCCCGCATCCGGCGTTATTGCCCCTCGTGGCCCTGGTGCCGGAAGTGCAGGGAGCGGCCGCCACCTTCACAGCCCATCCGGCAAGAGGCGAACCCTGCTGCCCCCACTGTACGCATGAGGCAAAGGGCTGCTGCCACTGGCTCTGGCAGCCAGTTCCCGCCGCGCCGCAGTCCTGGGGCTGGGAATATTGGCTGCAAAACGTGCGCCTGACCCTTCCTTGCCTGTAGGTACGCGTATAAGTCTGCGTGCAATAATGCATCTGCGCGCAGACCGGAGAGGAACGCCCCACCCACCCGGATATCGTGGTCACCGAGGACTGGGGGAATACCTTGGCGTACAGAACGCCCATGCTGGTTGCGGCGCCCGGGGTCACGGTGATCTCGCTGCCTATGGAGGCCCATGTATAATCCCCCTGCCTCGGGGGCCCGTATATGTTTCGCGGGGCGGAGCCGAGCGGCGCCCTGCGGATCATCCTGACGCGGTAACTGCCCGCCGGAACGTTTACCGAAATATTGCCGTTTGCGTCGGAAGGCCCGAAGATATACTTCGCCCTCCTGAAATATCTTTCCATCATGGGGAAAGGGGCCGCAATGTCCTGCAGATAGATGTAGGCGTGGTCAAGCGGCTGGCTGACGCCGTTTCCGCTGTACATGAAAGTCGCCGTGAGCACGCCTGGGCCGCCTACCGGGACGGCGGTCACGGAGCCCAGGTTTACCACGGGCTGGGTCGAGTTGGATATCGCCGGGACTGCAAGCTGCCCCCCGCCTGCGGTGTAGTTCCATGCTATGGTCCACTGGTACCGGGTGCCTGTCACCCCGACGTTGTAGCCCTGCGGCTGCTCGGCCTTAACGTTATAGGCGCCGGGCATTACCAACGCGCTGACGTTGCCGTTTGAATCGGACGAACCCACGGCGCTCCAGCCGGCCGGGTAATACTGGGATTGTCCGGCGGGCTGCACATACAAGGTGGCGTTTGGCAGAGGCCGGCCGTTGTATTGAACGTTCAGCGAGATCATGGGGTAGTAGACGGAGCATGTGGCGTTAACCACGCCAAGGTTGTAATTGCCGTGCCCGACAACAAGCTCCCCGCCGTTTGCGGAGTAGGTCCAGGCCGCGACCTGCTGGTAGCTTGTGCCTGTCACGGGTATCGCCTTCTGGACCTTGACATAATAGGTGCCGGGCGATATATAGCCAGAGCGGATAAAACCGTTTGGAAGCGACGTGCCCGCGGCCTGCCAGATGCTGCCGCCGGCGTGCTCCACGTACAGGGTGGCGCCCGGCAGGGGCTGGCCGTTTAAATTCACGGTCACCCAGATGCGGTTTATCAGCGCTTCGGCTGTCCCGCCAAAAAGAGGCCCCACCAGCACGAAAGCCAGTAAAACCGGAAAAAATCTTTTCATGAAATCACTCACCCTCCTTTAAAGGTGATTTTATCCGTCTGTTAGCGCGGATTGACAAAATTCACTCCTGTTATCCCGCCGGCAGTCACGTTTAACGGGTTGCCGGAGAAGCTGTTTCCAATCCCCCTGCCTCCGCTCCGTCTGCCGCCGGAAAAATCCGATCCCAACGGGCCGAGATTGGGCTCCGCATAGATGTAATATGCCCCTGCGGAAGGCACGCCGACGGTATAGTTGCCGTTTGCGTCGGTATAGGCCGCATACATGTCGCCCGGGCAGCCGTTTCTCCCCCTGGTGGCCCGGCTGCCGTAACAGGGAGATGTCGTCACCTTTAACGCCCATCCCGCAAGCGGCGTGTTTTGCTGGCCCCACTGCAGGCAGGCCGCGAAGGGCTGCTGCCACTGGCTCTGGCAGCCCGTGCCCGCCGCCCCGCAGTCCTGGGGCTGGGAGTACTGGGTACAGGAAGTGTACGTGCGATGCCTCCTGCCGCGGTCGTAGTAGTAAGTGTGTGTCACGGTCTGGGTGCAATAATCCATCTGCGTGCAGACCTGCTGCGAGCGCCCCACCCAGCCCGATATCGTGGTCACCGGGGTCTGCGGAAAGATTGCCGCGTACTGGGTGCCCAGGTTTGTGGCGACGCCGGGGGTCACGGTAACGTCACTGCCTATCGTTGCCCATGTGTAATCTCCCTGCACCGGGGGCCCGTATACGTTTTGCGGGACCGAGCCGAGCGGCGCCCTGCGGATCATCCTGACGCGGTAACTGCCAGCCGGGACGCTAACCGAGATGTCCCCGTTCGCGTCAGTAGGCCCGAAGATGTACTTCGCCCTCCTGAAAAACTTCTCCATCATGGGGAAGTGGTCGTTGATGTCCTGCAGATAGATGTAGGCGTGGTCCAGCGGATGGCCGGCGCCGTTTGCATCCTCGTACATGAAGGTCGCCGTGAGCGTGCCGGGGCCGCCCGTGGCGGCGGCATTTGCCACTCCAAGGTTGACCACCGGCCGGGTCGAGTTGGATATCGCCGGGACGGTAAGCTCTCCCCCGTTTGCGGTGTAGTTCCATGCTATCGCCCACTGGTACAGGACGCCTGTCACCCCGGCAGGTCCGCTCTGCGACTGCTCGGCCTTTACATAATATGTGCCCGGCATCACCAGGGCGTTGATATTTCCGTTTGCATCGGAGGAACCCACGGCATTCCAGCCGCTGCGGTAATATTGCGATTGCCCCGAGGGCTGGACGTATAAGATGGCGTCCGGCAGGGGCCGGCCGTCATACTGCACATTCAGCGATATCTCGGGGTAGTAGGACGGTATAGCGGCGTTTACCGTGCCCAGGTTATAGTTGTGGCCCCGGATGACGGTAAGCGTTCCCCCATAGTTCCATACCGCCAACTGCTGGTAGCCGGTGTCCGGCACAGCCACCGCCTTCTGGACCTTGACGTAATAGTCTCCGGGCGTCAGATACAAGGAGTGAATAAACCCGCGGGAATCGGACCCGCCAACAGCAAACCAGTTGCTTCCCCCGACCGGCTGCACATACAGGGTGGCGCCCTGCAGGGGCTGTCCGTTTAAATTCACACTCAGCCAGATGCGGTCAGTCGCCGCCCAGGCCGTCCCTCCAATAAACGGCCCCGCCAGAATAAAGGCCAGTAAAACCGGAAAAAATCTTTTCATGAAATCATGCACCCCCCTTATAAAGTGATTTTGTTCAGCTTTTGCCGCTGACCTGTAGCCCAGCCCGCCTAGCAGGGGTGCACGCAGACGGAGCCGATTATGCGCGGCCTTGCATATCTTGCCTTTTTCATCTCCCTTTTCCTCCTTTCAATACCGGTTATGAAATTTTCTTTTTACATCACGCCCGCAAAAGAGCAATTTCCATACCCGCATGTATGCTAACCGGATATTATTATTAACCCCCTGTCAAATATCAATTTTTTTACACAACCAGGGCTAGCTTTCTGGGGAATTTAGAAACATAGGAATTTATAAATAATCACTACCTGCGAAATAACACCAACGGAAAAGCGAAAAAAGTGTGATATGACACAACTTGAGATAATCATTACCCACGGAGCATGGGATATCTTCTGGTTCTCCCCTCACACCCTTTCGCCAGTCGCCCTGTGGACAAGTCAATAGCGCCGTTTGTACTCGACCACGGCCCGAATGTATTTTTCACTACCTTTTTTAGGGGATTTTTTGTAAAGTATACGCGTTTCCATAAGCGGTGCATTTTTGAAATATGACCGATATCAGAATTTTTAAGATTGAGAGATAAAACCGGGTTGTCAAAGTCATTTGTCCGTGCCGCCGCCTGCTGCTTTTCCATTTTGCTTGCATTTTGCCTGCAGTCCGGGGCCATCGGAGCGCAGGAGAAGCCTGGGCAGCCGCCTGCCAGCCGGCCAGCCCTCCCCTTTGTGCCCGCCCCCGGCAATGTCAATCCGTCTGGAGCGCCCGCCGGAGGCATGCCGCCTGCCTTGAACATTCCGCATCCCGCAAACATACCGCCCGCGGCCACCACCAATAACGATGTCGTGCTCAACTTCGAGGACGCGGACCTCCTGGACGTCATACATACGGTCTTCGGGGACATACTCAAGGTAAATTACGCGGTCGACCCCTCGATCAAGGGCAAGGTAACGATCAGGATCGCCAAACCGATCTCGCGGAAGGACGTATTGCCTGTCATGCAGATGATCCTGAAGCTAAACGGCGCGGGATACACAGAGGAAGACGGCATATACAAGATACTTCCCGTAAGCGATATACCCGAGACCACTCCCAGGGTTTACGTCTACCCGCTCCAAAACAGCAAGGCGTCGCATGTCGCGCAGCTTCTGCAATCGATATTCAGCGGGGCGTCGATGCAGTCGGGTCCGCGCGCACCGATGGTTTCCCAGCCCCAGGGCATGGGAGTCGCACCGGGCGCGGCCGGTGGGAAATCCCTGGTTTCCGCCTCCACCAGGGTCCTGGCCGATGAGATCACGAACTCTCTCATCGTCCTGTCCACCCCGGAGGACTACAAATTCATAAAGAGGACCATCCAGAAGCTGGACACCATCCCGCGCCAGGTGATGATAGACGTGCTCATAGCGGAGATCACCCTTTCGGACGAGTTCAAGTTCGGCTTGGAATGGGTGCTTTCAAACAACCTGCACATCACCAACAGGATAAACCTCAACGGCCAGGCGGGGCAGAACACGGACCAGTTGAGCCAGCAGTTCCCGGCGCCGGCAACATCGGGCACAACGCCCGCAGCGTCCACGGCTACCACACCGGCCATTACAAGCCTTGCCGGATTCTCCTACGCGGCGCTGGATGCCGCGGGCCAGGTAAAGGCGCTCCTCCAGACGCTCGCATCCAAGAACAAACTGAACGTCATTGCGTCGCCGCACATAATCTGCGCCGACAACCGCGAGGCGAGGATACAGATAGGCGATGAGATCCCTATCGCCACCTCGCAGGCCACGGCGGTGGGCACCGCCGTCACACCCGGCCAGACAAGCATCCTCTCCACGATCCAGTACAAGGACACCGGCACGATCCTCAAGGTAAAACCCCGGATTAACGAAAGCGGCCTTGTCTCGCTGGAGGTAAACCAGGAGGTCTCGAACGCCACGCCGGAAACCATCCTGGGGCAGCAGCAATTCGTCATCTCGAAGCGTGAAGTGACAACCAACCTGGTGGCGCAGGACGGACAGACGATAGTCCTGGGCGGCCTCATAAGCGAGAACACGTCAAAAACGAGAAGCGGCATACCTATACTGAGCAGCATACCGATACTGGGCTATCTCTTCGGCACCACGGACAATACAACCACCAAGACGGAGATCATCGTCCTCCTGACCCCTCATGTGATCAGAAACCAGAAGGAAGCCGGGCACGTGACAGACCATTACATCGACAGGCTGAGGGGGCTTAACAACGATTTCAAAACGGCCATCCCTATGCCCGGGGACAGGAAGAAATAACCCTCACACTCCCCCGCCACTCTACCTTAAAGCAGAGGGTTTCGTAAAAAACAGGCTCTTCCGGAATTCCAGCAGGCAGTTGAAAAAGTCTCAAATTCGTCATTCCCCGGCTTGATCCCCCGATCGAGGTCAGAGAATGCCCCGGGCAATTTTTTGCAGGCTAAAATCCGGGCTGCCCGGTTTGGAAATTCGTCCCGGGCAGGCCTTTTGCCGACCCGCCCAAATCCTTTACCGGCTTATAGAGGAAGACATCCATGGTCTCCTTGCCCCTGGCCAGGCGGACCTCATCCGGTTCGATGCTCGTAAGCACAAACCCGTCAATCGAGTCACCCTTTTTATAGACTTTGACCTTTCCGGCATCCGCCCCGTGCAGGGCCGTCTGTCCCGCAGGCCCATAAATGGGAGTCCCGTAGAAGGGCTGCTGGGGCCTGCCGTACGGAAACCGCATCCCGTGGCGGGCGGGTCCATACCGGGCGGGCCCCCCCGCGCCTTCCGGCCCGGCCCCGCCGGCAAAACCCGGCGCGCTTTTTCGCACTTCTATATAGGCGAGGCTCAAACCGCCGGTTATCAGGGTGCCGCGCAGGACGAGGTCCGGCTTCGGCGGAGGTTGGACGGCCACCGCCGGCGGCTTTTCAACCGGTATGGTCCTCGCGGGATTGAAAAGGTTCTGCCTGCCTATGATCGCATAGGAATCGGGGGAATCCGAAACCTCATTCCCCGGGCCTGCCTGCCCGTCTTTAATAAGGGCGTCCTGTTTCCCGGGACCCGGCAGCCGGATAGCGCCATGGGCCCGGCCGTATCCGGGGGGCAAGGCGGCCCCGGGATTATAAGTGACGGAAAAGACAATGGCGGCGGCCAGTATCAGATTAAGTACGTTTATGTTCCTGAGAAGATTCTTCATTGCCGCTGTCCAAACGGGACCGGCCCGCCTCTCCAGCCCGCGGGCGCGCCGGCGGGAGGAATCCCGCCCATTGGTCCCCCTATTGGCCCGCTTGCCGGAGCGCCCGGCAGGCCCATCGGGGCGGGGCCGCCTGCCGGAGTGATCGTTGGTGCGCCCATTACAGGCGGCCCCCCTCCCGGAACCGTACCGGCCCCAACGGGACTGGTCCCATTAGGACCTGTATCAGCGGGGCTGGCCCCCATAAGGGCCATAACGGTCAGGCCGGCCGCGAGCGCTTTCGGCGCCCTTATATCCACGCACTGGACCGACAGCTCCTTTACCACCAGGACTGGTTTATGCGTCTCAAGCTGATAGAGGACATTCGTGAGGGCATTCGTATCCGGCAGGGTCATTTCGAAACTGGCGGTTATGACCATGAACTTGCCCATGGGTTTGGCCCTGCCGATTTTTTCGCTCGAAACGACGCCGCCGCTGCCCGAGATGATCGTCTTCACGGTCTCCTGCAGGGCCGCGCCCGCTATCGACAGGCTCTGTCCGCCAAAGAGGTCCGCCTCCGCGGCATCCCTGGATTCTCTCATTGTGGCCAGTCTCTTCTCAAGCAGGGGGGCCTGCGAGATCAGCCTCCCGTATTTCCCGAGGGTCCTGGCCGCGGCGGCCTGCCGGTCTTTAAGGTCCGAGAGGCTATCGGCGCCCTTCATGTACACGTCCTGATAAAAGACGGTCGCCGCCAGTATCACCGCCGCGGGCGCCAGGATTTTCATCAGCCCCGTGTTTCTCATCTTTTCGCCTTGCCCTGCCCCGGCAGCGGCCTGCCATCCCCGGACGGGTCGCCCCCATCCGCCCGCTGCACCTTGATAACGAAATGGTCGGATTTCGTCTTTGCGTCCCTCAGCGTCGGGGAGGCGAATTCGGCCTTTTTGAAGTAACCCGATTTCTCCAGCCTGGGGATGAGCCCGCTGGCCGACGCAGCGTACCCCTCGATCCGGACGGACTCCCCGGAAAACCTAAGCCTGGTCAGCCATGCGGATTTGGGTATGACCGCCGTCAGCTCTTTTATGGCGAGAAGCGCCGCGGACCTGTCAGTTTCAAAACCCTTCACCGTATTGATTTCCCCGTTGACAACCCCTATCTGCCTCATGACGGATTCAACTCCGCCCACCTTCTTTCTTTCGAGCGAAATCTGACGGTCCATGGCGTCTATCTTCCCCGCTTCAACCTTCAGCGGGGTGATTATGCGATAGCTCAATACGGCCAGAAGCAAAAGGACCAGCAGCGCGCTGCCTGCAACCGGCACCTTCGTCTTCTCCCTCCGGCCGTTGCTCATGAGGTTCGGCCCCGCATTGAATCTCAGCGCCTCGAAAACCCCGCATGCCGCCGCGGAGGGCGATTGGCCGGCCGCCCTTATTTTACGGCCGAGGGCCGGGTCCTCAACGGCATGGATTATCCTGGACACCGGGATCCCGTTTTCACCCAGCAGGTCCATAAACGGCTTTACCTTATCCAGCCTCACCGCGGAAACCTGCAATGTCAGCTTCCCTCCGCCCTCGCCGATGACGCGCCAGTCATAAAGCATCCTGTCGGCATCGAAGGGGACCAGGCGGTCCAGATCGTACGAGACGGCGTTGGCGATGTCATGCCTGACGGCGGAGGGGAACTCCGCATTCCTCCGGATCACCCATTCCGAGGGTATCACCAGCGCGGCTTCCATCCCTCCCAACGCGACTATTGCGCCGGAACCGGAGGGTGCGCCGGAACCGGAGGCGCCGAGGACGGATTTCGCGGCCCGGACCAGCTCGGAGGGTCCGGGATACCCATTGCCCCCGGTCTCGAACCTGCCGGATTTTACGATCTTCACACGGGAGAGGAATCCGCCGCCCAGGGCGGCGCCCGCCGCCCCTTTTTCGACCGAGACACAAAGTATCCTTCGCGGCCGCAGCCTCTCATCGGCGGCGCTGAAGGTCAAAAACGACAAGACCTTCCCGGCGCGCCGGAATGCCCGCCTGAAGAACTCCCCTATCTGCCTGGCCTGCTCTTTTGTCTCCATCAATCGCGATACGCCGGACTCTTATAATACAAATATTTGTAGGAATTGTTTGTAAAGTCCATCATGACGGTCGCCCTTATCGGATAGCCTTCCTTCCGGCCGTCTACGTAGCCGACCGAATCTATGGTATACACGCCCGGGTCCGTGGTAGTCAGGTACGGGCTCAACGGCTGATAATACGAGCCCAGCAGGGCCTGCAGGTCCTGCGGCCCCCCGATCTGCTTTATCTGCCTGTAGGCGATTACCTGATCGACCATCTCCGGGCTCATTCCGGGGATGCACAGGAGCACCTCCCTGGGCGCATAGTTTACGTTCACAGCCGCGCCCCTGGAGTTGACGGTCAGGAAGTCGATGAGCCCCCTGGTCCGCCCCGTGCCGTACAAAAGCTTCGGGGTTACCCCCCTCACGAGCAGAAGCTCCTCCAAAACCTCGAAGTTCGCGCCCTTCGGCTTGTAAGGGTCAGGCAGGGACATGTAGTATTCGCTTCCCGCCCCGTGGGGCCTCGCGAAGCCGCTTGGGTCTTTCCAGTCCATTATGGAGTCGGCTATGGCCTGCGCGTCCCCGTCCCCCAGCCCGAGCTGCCTCAGGAGGTTGTAAATGAAGGTCTCGGGGACCATATTCACGTCCAGCTTTCCGGTCTCGCCAAGGATGCTGACGCTGTAATGGCCTCCCGCCAGCCTGCCCTCATAGGTCGTGCCGTCCGCCCTCCACGCGGGGGCCTCCGCGCTGTCTTCAACAGCGTTTTCGATGCCGTTTTTATTCATGTACTGAAGTTCCATTATAGCCCTTTGTATGCCCGCTTCCGCCAGGAATTTTTCCGCCGCCTGGTCCTTGAAGGCGAGTGTGGACAGCGACTGGCTGCGCGCGGTAAGCGAAAGGGACATGACAAGGACCATCAATATGGCCGTCACCCATATCACCAGCATAAGCACTATCCCGCTTTCGCAGTCCCGCGGCACTCTCATTCCGCCAAACCGGCGCCTTCCGCATCCGGCGGCCTTTCCCGGGGGAAAACTGCCGCCCGGCCCGGGGCTCTTCCGGGGCGGAAGGCAGATGGCGTTTGGTCTAAACGCCATTGCTGAGCCCCGTAATATTATTTGCCGAGCCCTGGACGTTCACGGGTATAACCATGTGGATGCTCCTCGGGCCGTAAACGAAATCTATCCCCACGTCGAGCACCTCCCCGCCAAGCCGGTCCGCCCCCAGACGGTCCACCCACTTTCCCTTCTCCCCCTTGAGCTGCCTGACGAAATATCTGAAGCTGACGCCGTCCGCGGAGGGCAGCAGCACCGTCTCCTTCTGTATCTTCGTGCCCGTGACGGTCTCCTCCGCCTTCAGGACCTCTTTGCCGTCCTGTCCCGGCTCCACGGTGTATTTTACCCACACGCATCCCATCCGGCTGCCCCATATGGAATAAACGCTCGCAAATTGCATGGTGCCGGAGTCGCCCCTGAAGGTATAGTCCTGCCCGTCCCTTGGGGCGAGCGTTACCATGTCCTGGACCTGGGAGTCCAGGATATTGCAGACAGACTCGAACCTCTCGCCGGAATCGGCGTTCCTCTGGCCGGAGCGGACAGAGTTGAAACCGAGTTTCATCGCTTCCCCGATAACGACCAGCACGAGCATCGAGAGCACAAGGGCTATCATCAGCTCCAGGAGCGTGAACCCCCCATTTTTACCCATGACGGCCTCCGGGGGCTTCAGACAAGGGCGGGCCTTCATCAGGGTTTCCCCTCCACTGTCTTCAGGGTATTTAAAGTGTATGACTTGTATTTCCCGCCCGACGTCCAGTGGACGGTCAAGTCCACCTCCAGAAGCCTGAGGTTCAGGCCCTCTGTCCTGTCCTCAAGGACAGGATGGACCGAGACATCCACATCGTAGGGGCCGTCCGAGGAGTGGGTGTCGCCTTCGTAAATGGGGTCGGCCGCGAGCACTGCCCTCATCCTGTCCTCCGCGGCCACTACCGCGGACGCATAGTCCCCGGAGGCGGCAAGCGACCGCATGTCGTGAGAGAAAAGGCGGCTTATCAGAAGAAGCACGGTTGCCAGGAGGGCCATGGCCACCATCACCTCAAGAAGAGTAAAACCTCCGCGGAAATTCCCTTGCACACGCCTATCCATTTGTCTGGTCCGGGGGGGGCGGCCCGCTCAGGCCGGGGACCGTAGAGCCCGTGACCGGGTTCGGCTCTATCTTGAACTGTCTCTTGTCATCCCAGATGATTATCGATCCGCCCTCATCGACCGCGCCCGACGGCAGGAAGGAAATCCGGTAAAGGCCGGAGTCGATCTCCTCGTCCCTGGGGTCGATGACCTTCATGCCGATGTTCGCCCCCAGGCGTTTTAAGCCGGTGGAGTTTTCAATCCCGTAGCTCCTTGTGTCCAGGTCGATCACGACGCTCTGCCTGCGCCCCTTGAGCGCAGCAAGCGCCCTCGCATAGCGGAGGGTGGCCGATATGCTCCTGGCCGCCGCCTCCAGCCTGCTGGACTTCATGACGGAGACCAGGGAGAGGGAGGAGATTGCAATGACAATGGAGATGAGAAGCAGCACGATCAGCAGTTCGAGAAGCGTGAATCCGCGGGCCTTTTGTCTTTTCATCCCTGGAATTGCCCTAGAATTGAATGTCTGTTATGCTGAATATCGCGCTCAGCATGGATACCACAATAAAACCTGTAATGAGGCCCATGCACAGGATCAGTGCAGGCTCGAGAAAACTGATCAGCCTCCTTATTGCGTTTTTGAGGAATTTTTCATAGATAGAGGCGACCCTGAGCAGCATCTCCGAAATCTGGCCGGTCTCCTCCCCCACCCGGATCATGGATATTGCAAGCTGCGGGAACACCTGCGTCTTTGAAAGGGCCTGGGCGATTCCCTTCCCCTCGCTGACCTCCCTTGAGACCTCCTCCATGGAGGCGGCCATGACCTGGTTCGTCATCACCTCGGTCGAGTTTTTCAGGGCCGGCAGGAGGGGGACCCCGCTTGAAAGGAGGGTGCCCAGCGTGCGGCAGAACCTTGCGGTCTCGATTTTAGTGATGACGCTTCCCAGAAACCTGATCTTCAGGCCGTCCAGCCGGAGCCTGCCCTCCCTGCTTGCCGCGTAGCCGCGGAAGAATAGCCAGATTAAAAATACCGGCGCAAGCAGGGCCCACCAGTAGGCCCGGATATAACCGCTTGCCGCAAGCAGCAGCCTGGTCGAATAGGGAAGGCTTGCCCCCATGTCCTGGAATATGGAATTGAATTTGGGCAGCACGTAGGTCACCAGGAAAGTTATCGACAGCCCGCTTGTGGCCACCAGTATCGAAGGATATATCATGGCCGAGGAGACATGGTCCTTCAGCTCCTTCCTGGCCTCCAGGAACTGGTTTAAGTTATCGAGGACGACGTCGAGCACGCCGCCCGCCTCGCCCGCGCGTATCATGTTGACGTAGAGCCTCGGGAAGACGTCCGGGTGCAGCCGGAGCGCCTCGGAAAAGGAGCTCCCCTCCTTTACGCTCCTGAGGACGGACTCCACGGTCTCTCTCATGCCCTTGCTTTCGGATATCCCGGAGAGGACGTCCAGGGCCTTGTCGAGCGGCAGCCCCGCGTTTAAAAGGGAAGAGAGCTCGGTAGTGAAGGTAAGCAGGTCGTGTTTCGTCTTCCTGAAGAGGACAAAGGACTTGCCGGCCTTCTCCGCGCCCGCTCCGATATCGAGGATTATGACGCCCGAGGATTTCAGCGCGCTTATGGCCGAGCCGAGGTCGGCTGCCTCCACAACGCCCCGGGTGAGCTTCCCGTCAGGGGAAGCGGCCTTATAAGAGAAGCGGGCCATCCCCAGTTCCCCTTACGCCTCCTGCGTCACCCTTAAAAGCTCGCCTATGGTCGTTATGCCGGCCTTGATCTTGTCCACACCGTCCTCAAAGAGGGTCCTCATGCCGTCTTTGCGCGCCGTCTCCTTGATCTCGTTCACGTCGGACCTGCTCACGATCAGTTTGCGTATGCGGTCGCCGACCGTTATCAGCTCGAAGATGCCCGTTCTGCCGCGGTAGCCCGTATGGGCGCAGTGCTCGCAGCCCCTGCCCACCAGAAGCGGAAGCCCCTCCGCCAGGCCCGTGATCCGCTGCCCGGAGCCTCCGTTGTCCGCCCGGCTGCCGTCCTTGTTTTCGGAAACCGTCTCCTTGCACCTGGGGCAGATTACCCGGACAAGCCTCTGGGCCAGGATTCCCCTTATGGTGGATGAAAGCAGGAAACTCTCCACCCCCATGTCCAGCAGCCTCGTGATTGCGCTGGCGGCGTCATTGGTGTGCAGCGTGGAGAAGACCAGATGCCCGGTGAGCGCGGCCTGTATCGCGATCTCGGCGGTCTCCAGGTCCCTTATCTCGCCTATCATTATCACATCGGGGTCCTGCCTCACGATGTGCCGCAGGGTGTTTGCGAAATTGAGCCCTATCCGGGGTTTCACCTGGATCTGGTTTATGCCTTTCAGGTGGTACTCGACCGGGTCCTCGACCGTTATGATCTTCAGGTCGGGCGAGTTGATCTTGTCCAGGGCGCCGTACAGTGTGGTGGTCTTTCCGCTGCCGGTGGGGCCGGTGACGAAGATGATGCCGTTGGTCTTCTTTATCAGCTCCTTGAAGGGCGTAAGCACGCCATCGGGGAACCCCAGCAGGTCGAGGTCTATCACGATGCTCTCCTTGTCCAGCAGCCTCATGACCACGCTTTCGCCGTGGAGCACCGGGATAGTGGATATGCGCATGTCTATTTCCTTGGTGGACAACTTGAACCGGATGCGGCCGTCCTGCGGGAGCCTCCGCTCGGCGATGTTGAGCTTCGCCATCAGTTTTATCCTGGAGATGATGGCGGACTGCAGCTTCTTTGGCACGGACTCTACCGTATGGAGTATGCCGTCTATGCGGTACCTGACCTTCAGCTCGTCCTCGTAGGGCTCCAGGTGTATATCGCTGGTCCTGGTCTCCACCGCCCGCATGATGAGGGCGTTTACGAGCTTTATGATGGGGGCCTCGGAGGCGAGGTCCTTCAGATGGCCGAAATCCTCCTCCTCGTCCTTCAGAAACTCCAGCGAGTTGCCCCCGTTCATCCCGTTTACGATGCTCGTTATGTCCTCGGGCTTGCGTCCGTAAAACCGCATCCAGTATTCGTCGATGAGGGGCCCGGGCGCGCCAAAAACCCTCAGCTCCGCCTCGAGGGCGACCTTCAGGGCAGTGACGGTCTGGGCGTCCTCCGGGTCGGCCATGATGACGCTCAGCGTGCCGTCTTCGAGCCCCAGGGGTACGATCCGGTTTTCGCGGATAAAACGGGATGAGAGCCCATCGGGGACATAAGGCATCTTCGGGAAATCCTCAAGGCTCTGATAGGACTTGTCGCTCATGAAAGACCGGCCCGGGCTAGGGGCCCTTTTCCCAGCTTGTGATGTCCTTGTCCTCGCCCTCTCCGCCAGGGGCGCCGTCCCTGCCATAGGACCAGAGGTCGTATTCGCCGTGCGAACCCGGACATTGGTAGAGATAGGGCCTGCCCCATGAATCGTCCGGCAGACCTTTTTTCAGGTAGGGGCCGTCCCAGTTGTTGACCCCCGGATTCACGAGCAGGGCGTTCAGGCCCTGCTCCGTGGTTGGATAATTGCCGACATCCAGTCTGTACTGGTCCAGCGCCTGCTCAAAAAGCTTTATCTGGGCAGCCGCCGCAACCTGTCTGCCTTTCCCGAGCTTCGAAAAGAGCCTGGGGCCCACAAGGGCCGCAAGCAGACTGAGTATTATGAGCACAACCAGAAGCTCTATAAGTGTAAAGCCCCTTTGAGGACCCGGTCCGTCCCGGTCCGCATCAGGTTGCGCGGATGTGCCTGAAAAATCGGGATGATTGGTTGATCCTGGCTTCAGCGGCCGCGACAAAAAAGATAAGTATAAGTGAAAATTGAAGAAATTTTTCACAGGCGTAAATTAGCAAATAAAAAGCGGTAGTGTCAAGTAACCGGTAAGGAATGGGCCCGGAAATCATAATTTTAGTGTTTTATATATTTTTTAATTTATAAAATACATAAAATTTGTTGAAATACAACTAAAAATTGACTTATGATAGTGCAACTTTTAGTATTAACTTTTCCCGGCAAACGTACGATAAGAAACGTGAAAGTATGTTTTCCGGAGGCACATCTTAAGGAGAGGAGCTTGTTTCAGGCAATTAATTGATCAATAGTCGGGACCTGTTCGATTTTTAAACCATATGGACAACCGAATGTACCTGAAAGTAAAGAGTGAGAGAAAAGACAACCATTGCGAGGTCCACGGCCATGCGCACAGGACTGTAAACAAGGCCCTTGTGGCCCTGCTGTCCGCCGCCTTCCTGCTCATAATCTGGCATGTTTGGGTGTTTGGGCCCACGGACCGGGGGGCGATAAGCGGACAAAAGATGTTCCCGGCGCTGCTGGGGCATGAGATATGGGACATAATCTTCGACAGGTACGGCATCGTCGCGCAGTCATTGAGCATCCTGCCCTATTTTCTGGTGGGCATACTGATAGCCGCGTTAATACGCACTTACAAGCTGGCCATAAAGCTTCGCAAGGCCATCGGCAAACACGGCTTCATAAGCATCTTCATCGCGTCGCTTACGGGCATAATGACTCCGCTGTGCGCCTGCGGGACCCTGACGACCGCGTTCAGCCTGCTTTTCGCGGGCGTGCCGCTGGCCCCGGTGATGTCACTGCTGGTCACATCCCCTCTCATGAGCCCGACGGCCTTTATCCTGACACTGAATGACCTGGGGCCCCAGTGGGCGGCAATCAGGGTGGTGGCCGCCTTCCTCATGGGCATCTTCGCGGGGTTGGTGACCTATCTGCTTCGCAATAAGGGTTTTTCCGATTCCATATTCATCGAGGGCGCCATCGTTAAAGGTGATTTCCACGACGAGAATTATCCCGACCAGCGGCTCAGATGCACATGCAGCCAGAAATTCGGCAACCGCGTTGCCGCCAGGACCAGCAACAAGCTCCTGATATTTCTGGCGAAGTCTGCCGAGATGCTCTGGCCGGTCGGCAAATACGCGCTGGTTGGCGTCTTCATCGGCACCATAGCGGAAAGGTACATGCCTTATTCTTGGATGTACAAGCTCTTCGGCCAGACGGACAAGCTGGGCATCGTCTGGATAACGCTGGGCTCCATCCCGATATTCCTGCACCAGATAAGCGTCTCCAGCATCCTCTACCACGTGAAGAGCACCCTTCACGGGACGATGAGCGGCGGGGCGGGACTGGCCTTCATGATAGGAGGCCCCGTTACGGCCGTGCCCACGATGGCGATGTTCTGGAGCGCCTGCAAAAAGAGGGTCTTCTTCCTGTATCTGGCCGTCTGCATCGTGGGCACTATCACGATATCCTACGCCTTCCAGTATTTCGTCTTCGTGCCCTATGTGGATACGGACAATCCCATTCTGCGGGGCGTAAGGTATCTGCCCGGCGGCGAATCCCCGGTAATCACCAGGACCGGCAACAACGTCAGGATGGTCATGGACCCGGGCGGCAAAGGCATCCTCGCCGTCTCCTATGATTATGTTGACGGGCAGGGCAACGTGGTATTCGATTCCGGCGCCGGCCGTTTCCGTTCGGCGGCCCCCGGCTACGACAGCGGAAGGTACATAGAGAACATAGCGGGCTGGCTGGAAGAGGGCAACCCCGTGAGGAACAAAAACATACTTGTCTATGACGCCTCCGGCGGCGGGTTCGGCGCGGATATCGGCCGGTACGCCCCCGTCCTGGCGAAAAAGGGCTTTCGCATAACCGTAACGGACCGGGAAAAGACACCCCGGATATCCGGCAGCCTGCTTCAGAATTTCGGCGAGCTCTGGATATTCGCGGGCCGGCCGGGGCCCGGCGGCGTCTTCTCCGGCGATGAACTCTCCGCGATCTCCGGGTTTGTGGGGGAAGGCAACGGCATGCTCGTCGTGCCGTCGGCGGGGACGGACCCGTCGGCCGCAAACGACATATCATCGAGGTTCGGGGTCAGGTTTTCGGGCGCTGTCGACAACAGGCCGGAACTGCCGGTGTCCACGTCGTTTTATTTCCTGAACAGGATGGCCGGCATATTCCGCGGCGTCCTGAAACTTACGCACAAGGCGTGAGAAAAAACGCGTCTTAAAATACATAAAAGTGGAGGAGCAATGAAAAAAACGCTGGTGCTCGATGTCAAGAAGACAAGCAAGTTCGGTGAAAAAAAGCCCTGCAAGAAGGTGGTGTGGAAAGGCGAGGCCGCAAGGGTGGCCCTGATAGGGCTGCTGCCCGGCCAGCAGATAGACCCCCATGAGCATGACGGCAATCACATATGGATAGTAATGGAGGGCAACGGGGAGTTCCTTGCCGAAGGCAAGAAACCCAAGGCGATCGGTCCCGGCCAGATATTCGTCGTGCCCACCGGCGAGCACCATGGCATACGCAACGCCACGAGGAAAAAACTCGTTCTGGCCTCCATTTCGGCCTGAAAGGCGCACATGAAGATACACAGAAACCCGGACGTGATGTGGAGGGAAGAGACCGAGCACAAGCAGCAGGCCCTGAAGGCCCTTTCCGACGGGGAGGAAGCGGAGGAAATCGGCGCCTCCATCCTCTTTCTGAACGGCACGATGCTGACCCTGAACCTGCTTGGCACGGAGATATGGAGCAGGTGCGACGCGATCGAGCTCGACAAGCTTGTGGCCGACCTGTCTGAGATCTTCGATGTGGACACCGATACCCTCAGGGCGGACGTCATGGATTTTCTCGGCGAACTCAATGAGAAAGGATTCATCCGTTATGAGCAATGACTGGCTTCCGGAAGCGCCTCTTATAATCAATTTTGCCCTGACCAACAACTGCAACTTCAAATGCAAGCACTGTTACAGCAGGAACGACCCGGACGATGAACTGGACACCGCGGGCGCCAGGCTTTGCGTGGAGAACCTGAAAAAGGCCGGCGTCCTGTCCCTGAACTTCGGCGGCGGCGAGCCGCTGCTGAGGAGGGACCTGCTGGAGATCGCCTCATTGGCCGCGGGGCTTGGCATGACCGTCTCGATGAACTCCAACGGCTTCAGGCTGGACCGGGAAATGGCCCGGGCGCTCAAGGCGGCCGGCTTCAAAAAGGTCGGCATCAGTCTGGACAGCCCCCAGGCGGATGTCCATGACGGGTTCCGGGGGGTGCCGGGCAGTTTCGAGAGGGCGTCAAAAGCCCTCGGCTATTTGGACGAGGCCGGGATCGAAACCTCCATCTCCTCCGTCATATGCCGGATAAACTACCGGGACATAAGCGGCCTCATAGCGCTTGCAAAAAAGACGAAGGCCGGCCAGCTCAATTTCCACAATTTCAAATGCACGGGGCTCGGATACGCCAACAAAAGCGAGCTGGACCTCACCCCCGAAGAGTGGAAGGAATTCTACAAGGCGGCGATTGAAGCCAGGAAAAACACGGAGGGGCTGAACATCTCGCTCGACGACCCGATAATAAGCTCCCTGGGGGAGGGGCGCGCAGGCTCGCTCGTGAAAGGCAGCGTATGCGGAAAGCTCTCGCTGAACATAAAAACAAACGGGGACATCACCCCCTGCGGCTTCATCCCGCTGGTCATCGGCAACATCCTGAAGGACGACCTGCACGAGCTGTGGGCCTCGTCCCCGGTGCTGGAGAGGTTGCGCAACAAGAAACCTACCGGCAAATGCGCCTCCTGCTCAAATTACGAGGAGTGCCTGGGCGGATGCACGGCAAGGGCGCTTGCGCTCACCGGCGACATCAACAGCCCGGACCCCCACTGCTGGAAATGAAGTTTGCGGGCAATAACCTCTCGGCGCCGCTCATGCTCTACTGGGATTTGGCCGGCGATGTACCCTCCGGGTCTGATTTTACCGGCCCGGATTTAATCGGCAGGATATGCGGCGACATCGCCGCCTCCGGGATATTCGTCCTGAACCTGACGGATCTTAATGCGGGGATATGCGCCTCCACAAGGACCATACTGGGCGGGCTGAAGGATTCCGCCGTGCAGGTAGTGCTTACCGTGCGCGGCGACTGCCCGCCGGCCGGTCCGGCGATGGATTTGCTGGCCGCAAGCCGCCTCAAACGGCTGCTGCTGCGGGTGGAGTCGCTCGAGGGGCTCAAATCGCTGTCTGAAAACCTCCCGGATTACCGCCGGCGCGCGGCAATCGGGCTCTCCTTCGCCCTGAACGGGGACAACCTGGCTGACGTCCCCGCGGTCATTGAATTCTGCCTGGGAAACGAGCACCTCAGCACGGGCGTGCACGAGCTGCCGATTGCACGGGCGGCGGGGGCCGGGAAAATTTTTGTCCCGAGCCCCGAAGTGATAAAAAGATTGTCCGCCGATACTTCAGGGCTTCCGGCGGAGAAACTGAACATCCTCGTCCATGACCCATTCCTCTGGAGCGTCTTTGCCAGGGGGAAATCGCCCAACGCCGAGGGCTGCCACGCCGCCCAGACGATGCTGTACATCCGCCCCGATCTTGAGGTCACACCCTGCCCTATTATGCCAATGGGGATGGGAGACCTGCGCCGGACGGACCTGCGCGCGATATTTTCGTCCGCGAAAAAGCGGCAATTGCGTGAAATGCTCGACGCCAGCCCGGCGGACTGCCGGGGCTGCCGGGAGGTGAATGCGTGCCAGGGCGGGTGCAGGGGCAGGGCCCTTGCGCTTCTGGGCTCTCTCGATAAGAAAGACCCCGCCTGTTATTAATTCCCTTTCGTCAACTTGGACCACAGGGTGATCGTGTCCCGCCCGGCCAGTTTGCTCCTGTACATTGCCTCGTCCGCCTTTTTCAGGAGTTCCTCCTCATCCGCGCCATCATCCGGGAAAGACGATATCCCGGCGCTGAAGGTCAGCCTGACCCTGGTCTTCGAAGACCCGATGAACCTGTGTTTTTTTACGGCCCCCCTCAGTTTGTTGCAAAGCACCAGCGCCCGGTCCTTGGTTGTATGCGACGCAACCACAACAAACTCCTCCCCGCCGAACCTGGCAACAACATCCGATTTTCTGCAGTTGTTTTTAAGGATTTTCGAAAAATCGCTTAAAAGTTTGTCACCGAGCAGATGCCCGTGGGTGTCGTTGAAGCACTTGAAATTGTCTATATCCAGAAAAATGACGCTTGTCCCGTGATTATGCCTGTTGGAAAGGTTCAGCTCCGCCTCCAGATGCCTGGCCAGGGCGTTCCTGTTGTACAGCCCCGTCAAATGGTCGTGCGTGGCCTGCTTCTGCAGCTCCCTTATAAGCCTCGCCTTTTCAAAAGCCTGCACGGCCTGCGAAGCAAAAATGCCCAGCACCGCCAGGTCGTATTCGGCAAAAGGGACAGGGCGTTTTTTATATACCGTAATGCACCCGACCGAATCATCCCTGGTCCTGAGCGGCACGCACATCAGGGCCTTGATGCCTTCGAGCCTTGCAAGCTCCTTGTTCACGCACCCCGGCACTGAGGACACATCGGATGTCGAAAAAGGCTTCCCATTGAGAACCACGCGCCCCGTGATCCCTTCACCAAGGCGGATGGGCGGCTGGGTCAAAAAAACATTGGAGACCCCGTATCCTTTTACGATATCGAGCGTGCCTGTCTCCATATTAAAAACCCTTATTGTGGCGGCATCCGCCAAAGTAAGCATCATGGAGGTTTTTACGATATGCTCGAATACCTCCTCCAGCCCGTCGAACACGATAAGCTTTTCGGATATGATGAAAATACGGTCAAGCGCCTTCTGATAATTGTATTCCTTGACCATTGCATTCACCCCCTTTCAAATTCCCGCCGTTATTAAAACCCTTCCTCTTTTTAGCGGATATTATAGCCCAACCGCCTTCTTTTGGAGCTGCCGTAGCAAAAGGCCGGAATGACAAAACCTATTAACGGTTGTTTTGGGGACGCCACACTGGCGATTCGCCTATACTGGTTTGTCTGGAAATGAGGATTATACGATCGGGGTATAATACAGATGAATTTTGAAGGGAGATAAGCGTGAAAACGAACCGTCACCGGAGGAGGCGGGCAGCGGCACTGCGTCGCAGAAGCGTTGCGATGGGGAAAAAGCAGAAACTGATCTTTCTGGCGGTTATCCTCGCCGTCGCGGTCGTAATGGCGCTCCGGGGTTGTCCAAGGGCCGGAAGAGGCGGGTATGGATCGCGGCCGGTCAACGCACAGGCCCCCGCCGGGACTACCGGAGCGTAGGGACACGCCCCCCCTTCCGCAGCGCGCCCCTGCGCTCTAACACCGGTCCATACAAAAACCGGCCCCCTAAAAAAGCGGCCATGTTTGCCCAATACGACCGGTAATAATCTATCAGATGAATGTTTACAAATAACTTACATATACCGCCGGGAAATCCCCCGATCCGCCCGCGGGAACCCCCGCATGGCTTTTTATCTTGTAATTTCAATGCGTTAAAGCGCCTACGGCAAGCAGCAAGGCGAATCCTGACCGGCGGCCTCGCGCCCCCATTCACGCTTGTCACACATCCGGTTGACGCCTATTTGTTAGAATATCGGACGGCATCGGTCTTTTTGGGGAGCGATCCAAAGGATAGGGGATTATTAAAATGATGAAACTGGAAATCCTAGGGCTGAAAATACCGCTGGCAGGATTTGCGTTGGGAGTAATCCTGCTCACCATGGGGCGCAGGCTCTTCTGGCTGTTTGTCGGCGTGGTGGGCTTTATCGTGGGCTTCGATTTTGTCAGGCAGATGCTTCCCCGCCAGCCCTATAACGAGGCCATAATCATCGCGCTGGCCATAGGCCTGATGGGCGCGCTGCTGGCTGTTTCCCTGCAGAAGATTGCCATAGCGGCGGGAGGGTTTCTGGCGGGCTGGCGGCTTCTTCCCAAGCTTCTGAGCACATTCGGAATAGCCGTTCATCAGCACCACCTGGCGATACTTGTCGCGGGCGGCATAATCGGAGCGGTCCTGATGAGCATGGCCTTCGACTTTGCGTTGACCGTGCTTTCATCCCTTCTGGGGGCGGACCTGATTCTGCAGGCGCTTGGGCTTGCGGGCAGGGTGTATTCCGTGCTGTTTGTCCTTCTCTCGGCTCTGGGCTTTGCCCTTCAGTACGGATTGATCAGGTCCAAACCCTCCCGGAGCAAGACGCAGCGCTAATGAAACAAAGAGGGCCTGATTACGAATGGTTTTGGCGGGATTTGCAAGTGCTTGGAAAATACCAAATTTTGCCAAAAAATTAAAAAAATCAAACAGTTGTGATAGTGTTTATTTATATGTTTCTCTATACGAAAGGGTCTTTCTGGAACCCTTTTTGTCACGGCAGCCAATAGCACTAACAGGAGTTAATATGGGAAAATTATTAAAAACGGCCTCACGAAGGAAGAACTTTCCAGGAGTAGATTGTTGCCTTGGCCACTCCCAGGATCTCCGCCACCTCGTCTATGTGGCTGCCATTACGCACATTGCATTTTACGCCGGATGGCCTGCCGCAGCTTCGGGCTTTGGTCACTTGAAAAAAGCAATTGATCAACAATAAGGTTATTTCATCATGAAAGTATGAAGGGCTGCTATTCCTCCTTCCACATGCGCGGGTCATAACAGAACTTCTCAGGGGCGGATATCTTAATTTTTTTGAAATCGGGGTGGAGGGGATTCAGGATAAAATTGCATTCCGAGGATATCAGGGCTGAAGGCACTTTTAGCAAAACACTCTGCGCCTTCGTAAGCCATTCAAACCCGTAGGCCTTCAAACTATCCGGTGCAGGGGTATCTCTCCAGTTATCCGGCAAGGAGGCAAGGTCGATTTCTTTTATAACCAGCCCATCCGGAATTTCCACTTTGAAGCAGA
This sequence comes from Nitrospirota bacterium, assembly GCA_021825295.1. GTDB lineage: Bacteria > Nitrospirota > Thermodesulfovibrionia > Thermodesulfovibrionales > JdFR-88 > JAJYGJ01. The sequence goes on along the minus strand of JAKAHV010000007.1, from coordinate 64,292 downwards.
CAAACCGGATTCTCTGCCCTTCATCCCCGAGTTGGACAAATTGCTCTAGCGCGGCCAGCGATTCGGTTTGGGCTGTATAAACGGCGGGGAACCCTTTTGGCGTCCACCGCCCGCCCTTTCTCCTGGCCCCTTCTCCATCAAAAGCAGAATTCGCGTATTTCTTTTTGGCTATGCGCCAGCAAAACACTAAACAAGGACCCCAAATTCTATTTTTTCAAGCAGGTCCTCGACTTCCTGCGCGCCAGCTTCTGTCTGTATAACATGGATCGGCACCTTCCCTCCCAGGCCCCTCTGCGGCCTGTGCAGCCATTTCTGTGCCATTTCCTCATCCTCAAGCACTATAACGGCAAGGGCATATATCTTTGCCATGCGGTAAAGCCGATCGCTCTCCGGAATTGAGAGCGCCTTGTGAGAATCCCGTTTCCTCTGTAATGTCCTCAGGCTTATGCCCAGATAATCCGCGAATTCATTATCTGTTAGCTTTAAAGCGGCCTTTACGAGCCGGACCTTGGAATAAGGAATACCTTTCCTGATAATGGCATCAAAGGCCAGCATTCCCTTGTCTTTTTCCTTCAGCCTAAGCTCCGAATCTTTAAGCCCAAGCGTTGCGATAATCTTTTTCTTTATTTCATCAGTTTCGTAAGCCCGAGTGGTATTCATCTAACAAAACTCCTTTTTCATGTCTTTTGACTTTATTTTAATGACAAATGGCATTTAATGCAAGATATTAATAATTCAGTTTTTTCTCGAACTTTCAAGAAGTTACATTTCTCATTGTCACAGTTTCGTCACGGTTAGTATAATCAGCAGGTCAAAAAGGAGAATTGAGCAGGACGCTTAAAACGTCTAAGTACTTATTTTATTTAATAAAGCCGGGGATGGGGGTTGAACCCACGACCTGCTGATTACGAAGGGTCTATCATTCCCGTTAGTAAGTGCCCTTACATTAAAGCTTATTTAGCAACATGGCCGCCCCAATAATATATTTTCATACCTCGATAATCCCCAAAGAAAATAAGCATCTTCACTTTGAAAGTTGAAAGGAACAATTTCTATTCGACCGCCACATATTCCGCAAAAGAATGACTTTCAGGGATAGGCTGCTTATCCTCTAATAATCCATCGATATGCATTTTTAATGCCTCATGCATATTTTTTTCGACTTCCTCCCGTGTAGCTCCTGTTGCCACACAGCCCGGAAGGTCCGGCGAATAGGCCGAATAATTGTTTTCTGCCCTCTCGATCACAATAAGAAAACGACGCATTTATTTTACCTCCTTCAATTTTGCCTGTTTCAAGATGCTGTTCAGGGTTCCAGGGGCCAGGACATCATTGGGATGACCCGCAATTGTCACCCTGCCTGATTTCACAGGATGCTTATATTGCCTATGACTGCCTTTTGTATGGACAATATACCATCCGTCCGCCTTTATAAGCTTTATAACATCACGAATTTTCATTTTGCTGCTCTATTATTAATATTCGCACTTTACCGGCCCAAATCAATTTTTGGGCTTTAAGTTTATCTTCATTTATTTAGTCTCCCGCTCCATTTTCACCCGTATTGTTTTCGCCCCATCAAGAAAACTCTCTAATTTATCCTGAATCTCTCTTTGCCTTTTAAGGGCAACTTCGGAAACTGGAAAAGAATGGCTTTATGCCTCAAATCTCTTGGCGTAGCATCTTAACCCCGGCCTGATTACAAGCCTTATTCCATATTTTAAACGCGTCATATAAAATATCTTCCATACTCATTATAAAATATCTTTTGTCTTTCCTAATTGCTCAAGCACATCCGCCAACTGCGCATAAACCGGCGCGGGCTCTCCGCACTGATGCGGCATCTTCCCCAGCTTTACGGCCACGCGGGCCAACCTGACAAGCACGTCCGGTATTGCCTTTTCATCCAGGCCGGAGACCTTTTCGCCGCGGTAATTGCTCAAGATCGCCTGTATGGCCTTGGGAAGACGCTTCGTATCCGCGCTGCCGTCTGCAAGGAGGTAAGGAAGTTTCCACGTCTTTACATCGGCTGCGTTCCCGACATACGCGAAACAGTGAGAAGGCAGCTTGTATTTAGGATGAACGAGCCAGTCCGCCGCCGGCTCGGCCACTCGGAATGTTTCAACTTTGTCCTCGGGCAATAAGCGCAAACCGGCATCCGTTCGATCTTCCTTTGGCCGCCAGATACCATCGACACTCAACCACCAAAGCTGTTCCGGCGGCTCATTTGAAGCAAGAGACACGAAAACGCGGTCCTGCTTGCCGCCATGCTGAATGTCCGCGGCGTAAAGCATTACCCCGTCGCTTATGCCTATGCACTTCACTTTCTGTTCGGACGCATAAATTGTCCGGCGATAGGATGACAGGTTCTCGAAAATCATTGTGTATTATAGTCAATTTTCAGCAGGACTGAAACTGTACGGACATACTAAAAGAAGGGCGCTCAACAGACGCTCTACTGCACAATTTTGAGGTGGCAAGCAGTACCTAGAAGCTGTAATTCCTTGATTTAAAAGAGCCGGGGATGGGGGTTGAACCCACGACCTGCTGATTACGAATCAGCTGCTCTGCCACTGAGCTACCCCGGCTTAAAGACTGCTTGGCATCTCGCAGAAGTGTTATTTTACCGCACCGGCCATTCAGAATCAAATCCGCGCCGCCTTTGGCCCGTTCCCCTCAATCCCCGCCCCCATCCTCAATCGTCATCTCGCCGAAAGATATACTGTCAACCCTTTTCACCATGCCAGGCGGAAGAGGCGTCTTTACGAGTACCCCGGAGGGGTCCGCCCCCCTGAAAATCCCAAGCCCGAGGGTATCTTCGCCCCTGCCAAGTCCGACCAGGCATCCAGGCTGCGCTTCGCCGCCAGTGAGGTCAAACGGCCTTCCACCGCGGGACAGGCGCACCCCGCCGGGCAAGAGTTTCATCGTATCCGCCCCCCTGAAATACTCCCTGAACTTCCCCTCCCGGTAGCTTATGCGCTGCCTCCTGCCGGTCGTGCGCGCAAGATTAGACGGCCTCATACGGCGAAGCGCGCCCCCGAGGCCCTCCGCCTTCAGGGCGGAGAGTATGTGCTCCAGCTCCCCGTTTTTTTCAATCGCGATGATATGCTCCGGTTTAAGGAGGCGGAGCTTCCCCAGTTTAAGCGCCCTGCCCGCCCATCCGCTTATGAGCCCCGTTGTGTCGACGAGGATAACATCCGCCCTTCTTCGCATGCACCGGGCGGCCATCCTGCCCGTCCCGCATATCATCCGGGTAATGCTTTTTGCGGGGTTCGACGTCCCGATAAAAAACATGGCCTCCGGCCTGAAACGGGCAAGGTCCGGGGGCTTTCTGAAAATTTTTGACGTGATAGTTGCCGGCAGCCCGAGCGACGATTGGCCCACATCCGAGTCCACAAGGCAGACGCTTGCGGATTTTTTCAAAAGGTTTTCGATGAGGTACCTGGCCAGTGTGGACTTGCCCGAGTCGGAAGCGCCAAGCAAAATGGCCGTGCCCTTGCGCCTCAGCAGCGACCGGACAAGGCGCTCCCATCCTTTAGCGGGGATTATCTCCATCCAAAAAGGGTCAGGCCACCTTCAGTATGACCTTGCCCGTTGTCTTTCTGCCCTCAAGGAGACGGTGGGCCTCCGCCGCCTCCTCAAGCGGCAGCACCCGGTCGATCTTCAGCTTCAGCCAGCCGGCCTTTATTGCCGAAAGGACATCGCCCGCGCGCCGTAGAAGGTCTTCGCGGCTGGCCGTAAAATTCACCAGGCTTCCGCCCGACACCGAAATCGATTTCGGCATGAGGGAATTGGGCGGCATGGGGTCGGCCGGTCCGCTTGCGGCGCCGAATATGACGATATGGCCCCGCAGGGCCACGGCGTCCAGGTCCGCCTGGAACGTGCTTTTCCCCACGCCGTCAAGGATGAGGGTAGCGCCCCGCCCGCCCGTGATGCGCTTCGTCTCGGCGGCGAAATCCTGCCTTGTATACAGGACCACGTGGTCCGCGCCCGCCTCCCTTGCGACAGCGGCCTTCTCCTCGGTCGAGACGGTCCCGATGACCATCGCGCCCAGATGTTTCGCCCACTGCACCAGGAGGCGGCCCACGCCTCCCGCGGCGGCATGGACAAGGACCGTATCGCCCGGCCCGGGCCTGCGAAATTCGTGAATAAGATAATGCGCCGTCATCCCCTGGAGCGGAAATGCCGCCGCCTGCTCAAAAGACATGTCCGCTGGAAGCGCGATCAGCTTTCCGGCTTCAATGGCCGTGTATTCGCTGTAGCTTCCAAGATGGCCGGTATAGGCCACGCGGTCCCCGGGGCGGACCTCGGCGGCATTTTCTCCGGCCTCCTCCACCACGCCGGAGGCCTCCAGGCCCGGTATGAAAGGCAGGGCCACCGGATAGGCGCCCCGCCGCTGGTAAATATCCACAAAGTTTATGCCCGCGGCATGGATCCTGATGAGGGCCTGCCCCGCCCCCGGACGGGGTTTGGGCTCGGAAACCGAGAGCCTCAGCACATCCGCTTCGCCGTAACTTCTGATCACGATAGCCTTCATCTTTTCTTTTCACCCCCGCAATTTTCATTAGAACCTATCTCAAAATCGCTTCCGGCTGCAAGCGGCCGAAATCGTGGCATACGGCGTCATACAGGGAAAATCGTCCTCAACGCAGCGCTGCTGCGCCTCCGGGCGATTTCCCCTTTCCTCCTTGTCTGCCGCGATTTCTTTTCTCTTTCGCTTCAAAATCAATTTTGAGATAGGTTCTAGTGGCATCAGGCTGCCCCCGGCAAGTGCGTTAACCCCGCCGGAAACGATGTTGCGCGTCCCCGGCACCCGGTATATACTTCAGGTGTAAATCAACGGATCCCGGCTGAAAAAGGAAGACCGCAATGAAATACCTCGTACTGCCCGGCAGAATCCTTTACGCCTCCATATTCCTGATCTCCGCGCCCGGTCACTTCACGGCCCGGACCATTTCCTATGCCGCGGCAAAGGGGGTGCCGTTCGCGCCCCTGGCAGTGCCTGTCTCCGGGATAATCGCCTTTCTCGGGGCGCTCAGCATCCTTCTTGGCTACAAGGCCAGGCTCGGGGCCTGGCTCATCATCATATTCCTTGTGCCTGTTACGATCATGATCCATAATTTCTGGGCCATCGCCGACCCCGTCCAGGCGCAGGTACAGCAGATAAACTTCATGAAAAACCTCTCCATGCTTGGGGCGGCCCTCATGATCACTCACATGGGCTCCGGCCCGCTGAGCCTGGATTCCCGGAAAAGACGTGATTCCTCGTCGAGGGCATAAAGCAGTTTCAGGTTGTCTTCGGTCTCGTCCTCGTTAAGCTCCAGTATCGCCCGGACATCGCGCCTGGATTTCAGCAGCTCCCTCAATGCGGCAAGCTCACGGCAGCCCGGCACAAGCGGCCAGTGGTCCACCAGCCCCCCCCTGAAGCGGTACTTTCTGTGCATGTGGACAAAATCGATCTTCCCCATGGTCCCGGCATCCAGTTTTTTTACAAACTCCACAGAATCGATCCCGGCGGCCTCAAGGTGCCCCACATCCAGAGTGACGGAATCGGCGAAATTCTTCCAGAACCAGAGGATGTCCCTTACGTTGACGGCGTCTTCAATGGAAACAGGGACAAGGCTTTTAAGCTCGTCCAGATTTTTTCGAAGCGTTTCAGCCAGCCTTCCGCTTACCCTCCCGCCACCGGCTGTGGCTTCATCGTGGAGTATGAACCCGAGATCGGACCATCTGGCCATGGCCTTCAGGTCCGAGAGCGTCTGCGGGTCCTCGTCCAGAAGCGAATAGTTCACCGGATGGATTACATAGGGGCGGCCTATCCCCATGCACGCATGGGCGCAGGCCTCGACACGCTCCGGGTTTCCCTCCATCCCCCGGTAAACGGATATCTGCACAAGGTCGGCCCTGAAGCGCCCGGCCTCCTCGGGCCGCGTTATCCTGTAGCCGGCAAGCATCCCTATTCGGTAGCCCATTCCGCGGTATTCCCGCGGCAGATGTTAATAAGGGGATTTGTTCTCATTCGCCGAAAAAACACGGGGCATGTCATAGCCTTGTGATTCCAATTGTAGCACGTATCATCGCTGCCGGCATTAAAGATTTTGTAAACTTTTCCATTCAAACCGTAAAGCAATCCGACACCGCATGAATTCCAGGAATGCCGCAAGTCAATGCGCGGAATCCGTAAAGTTATATTTTTGCGCCGGACAGAATCTGCGCCAGGCAACTGCCAGGTTCAACCCGCTACGGTAGAAAAATATATTGTTACAGTGCGCCATATGGCACTCATTGAATTTGAAATCAGTGACATTTGGCACATATTCAGCAATTTTAATAATTTTTAAATTTTAAAATTTAAAAATTATATATATTTTTAAAAGGGCTTGCCTATTTGAAATATGATACGGGCTTGATCGTCAAAGGCAAGGCTGCCCCCTTTGGGTATAAAAATTGCTATCGCCTTGGGTGATTAAGGGGATGTTTACCCCCAAAGACATACAAAAGAGAAGGAGGAAGAGGGATGAAGAAGATGAGATACGCAAGGCCCCGCGTCGTAGGCTCCCTCTGCGTGCACCCCTGCTAGGCAGGCGGCAAAAAATCCCGTTCCAAAGCGGGACTAAAGAACAAATTGCAGGGAGGTAGCGAGGAGCAAAACCACGCGCGATTCGGGCAGCCCAGGGGGGACTCGCCAAAAAGAAAATGATAATGCGCTGGTTTGAAACCATCAAGGGAGGAAAGGCATTGAAATGAAAAAGAGGCTTACCGTCTTACTCGCATCCGTCTTTCTGACGCTGTTGACCGCCGCGGCGGGGGGCGCATCGAATATTTATACGCATTCGCTTTCATGGGGCTCTTCCGGCACGGGCGACGGCCAGTTCGGCTATGACAGCCCGATAAGCGTGGCTGTGGACCCGGCAGGTGATGTATATGCGGTCGATACCGGGAACAACCGCATCGAAAAATTCGACCCTAACGGCCATTTTCTGACAAAGTGGGGATCTTTAGGCTCAGGCAACGGTCAATTTTATTTTAACGCTACATATCCCCCGGCCGGCCAGGTTGCTGTGGACGCATCCGGAAATGTTTATGTCTCCGATTCATATAACGGCCGCATACAGAAATTCGATTCCAACGGCAACTGGCTGGCGACATTCAACGTCTACTTTCAAAACTCCCGGCCGTTCGTATATGGCGTGGCCGCGGACGCCTCAGGAAATATATATGTCGCCCTTTACTATAACGCCTGCGTCCAGAAACTGGACCCGAACGGCCACCTTTTAGTCCAGTGGGGGTCTTTAGGTTACGGCAATGGGCAGTTTAACGGCCCAATGGGCGTAGCGGTGGATGCAGGCGGCAACGTCTATGTCGCGGATTCCAACAATAACCGTGTCGAAAAATTCGACTCTAACGGCAACTATCTCGCCCAGTGGGGGTCCAGTGGCACGACTTATTACACCTCGGGCACATACAGATTGGGGCCAGGCGTTCTTTCCGATCCGGCAGGCGTGGCTGTGGACGCATCCGGCAATGTCTATGTCACGGGAACCACCTCTGGCGGCACAGGTAAAATCGGAAAATTCGATCCAAACGGCAACCTTCTTGTGGCCATTGACGCGGTCACTGGCGAAAACACATCGTACGCGTACGGCGCATCCGGCGTAGCGGTAGACGGCCCCGGCAGCAACGTCTATGCCGCGGTCATCAGCAACACCATAATGAAATTCGTTGCGGACGGCACGCTCACCGCAACCGCCCTTTACAACGGCCAGCCGCTTCAAAACGCCTACGCGTATCTTTTGCCAGGCAACCAGCCGGCCCCGGGGCGCCACTATCAGAGCGCGCTCCACCTGCTGGGGCCATCCGATGCCAGCGGCACTATCACGGGGGATGAACCCCCCGGTTCATATTACATGCGCATCACGAAGAGGACGGGGTCCGCGTCCATCTACGGGCCGCCCTACCCCGGGGACTACACCTGGACCGCCAGCAACCCGCCCACCGTTACCATAGCCAGCAATCAGACCACAAGCCTGGGCATGGTGAACACCACGGTATTCGGCGGACCGATCAGTATTTCCGGGACGGTCAGGGGCGCCTCCGGCAGACCCCTTGCCGGATGGGCGGTGAAGGCGGCGACCGTGCCGTGCGAGTCGGGAAACTGGGCGTACGCCCATTCCTTCAACGAGTGCGGCAAGGTGAAGTATCCGGCGTACACGGATGCAAACGGCAACTACACCATCAATCTAAAGGATGCCGGGACCTATTACGTATACGCGAGCCCGCAACTGAACTTCGCCAATACCAGCTATCCAGGCGGATATCCCACTTGCTCAACCAGTATCGGGTGCGAGGCCTGCGGCGACTACTACTATTTCGACTGCCCGGTTGCCGTCAGCGGCCCGCTGGCCGGCCAGAACATCGTTGTCCCAGGTTATTGAGGGAGAGGAGAGATAACTTATGAAAAAATATTTTTTCTTTTTTGTCTTTCTTGCGCTCGCCGCGGCCCTTTCCGCCGCGCCCGCGATGGCAAACGGCACCATCACAGGGACGTTTCTCTATAACGGGAGCGGGTCCGGCCAGCCGCTTGACCACGCATATATCTACCTGCAGGACGCATCGAACACAAACCCCATAATGGGGAAGTATTTCAGGACAGCCCAGTACATACTGGGCCCTACCGACGCCAACGGTAACTTATCGGTGAGCGTGCCGGACGGCATCTATCGCATCCGCATCATCCGCAGGGCGCCGCTCACGGCTGTTCCGGCCTCCTGGCAGGAATACGGCCCGCCCAGGCCGGGGGATTATACGTGGCATCTGGCCGGCAATGCCCCGAGCCTTACAGTCACCGACGGCTCGGTGACAAGCCTGGGCACCGTATACGCGCATCTGTTCAGCCCGGCGGTAACGATTTCAGGCACGGTCACGGGGGCGACAAGCGGCGCACCGCTGGCCGGATGGTTCGTGAAGGCGACCGCGGAGCCCTGCACGAGCCATCGTCTTAGCCCCAGAAGCAACCAGTGCGGCTCCACTGTGTATGCGGCAGCCTCCACCTCCCTGGGGACAGCCGTCAATACCGTTTACTCGCCACAGTACCCGGCGGAACTGCCCACGGACTCAAACGGCAACTACACGATAGACCTGCCTGCTACCGGGACCTACTATGTCTATGCGTGCCCCAGTTCTACAGGGTGCTCCGGCGAGGGCTACGAATTGTACCCCGGTGGATACATCACCTGCAACGCTGCGCATGTAGGCCCGGATAGATATGGCAATTATTTTTACGCAGTCTGCCCTCTTGCCATAAACGGCCCCACAACCGGCGTAAACGTCTCGGTCCCCGGCCATTAGGGCCCATAGGAAAACTGATACAACCGGGCCGCCATCCGGCGGCCCGGATTTTGGAGGGAAGGAGAAGGAAAAGAGATGAAGAAGATCAGATACGCAAGGCCACGCGTCGTGGGCTCCGTCTGCGTGCACCCCTGTTAGGGCAGGCAAAAAAAAACCAATAATCCCGCCAAAAAGCGGGACAAATGACAACTCAGGGGGAGGTAACGGGGTAAGCACATGAAATCGGGAGAGAGGGGGATGAAATGAAAAAACGGCTTACCGCCTTAATCATCATTGCAATTGCCGCTTTGTTTTCCGCAGGGGCGGCAATGGCGGCGTTCTCATACCCGTACTCGTTGATCCTCGCATGGGGCTCTGACGGCACTGGAAACGGGCAGTTTGGTCTGCCCGGGCCCGATGGCGTGGCCGTGGATGCCTCCGGCGACGTCTACGTCGCGGACACGGGAAACAGCCGCATCCAGAAATTCGATTCAAACGGCAATTACCTGGCCCAGTGGGGTACGAGGGGTTCTGGCAATGGGCAGCTCAACGGTCCGGAAGGAGTGGCGGTGGATGCCTCCGGCAACGTCTATGTCGCGGACACCAACAACTACCGCATCGAAAAATTCAATTCGAACGGCAACTTTTTGCTCCAGTGGGGCTCCTACGGCACGGGCAACGGGCAGTTTTATAATCCCGACGGCGTGGCCGTGGATGCCTCCGGTAATGTCTACGTATGCGACGGCGACAATGGTGGCAACAACCGCATCCAGAAATTCGACTCCAACGGCAACTACCTGACCCAGTGGGGCTCCTTCGGCACGGGCAACGGGCAGTTTTCCTCTCCCAAAGGCGTGGCTGTGGACGCCTCCGGCGACGTCTACGTCGCGGACACGGGAAATGACCGCATCCAGAAATTCGACTCCAACGGCAACTATCTCGCCCAGTGGGGCAGTTCCTACACGGCATCTTACGGGACGTTGTGGTACCCGTATGGAGTCGCAGTGGACTCCGCCGGCAATGTATACGTGACCGATGTGAGCAACGGACGCGTCGTAAAATTCGACTCAAACGGCAACTATCTGACCCAGTGGGGCCCCTACTACGGTTCAAGCAATTCGTTTAGTTTCATATACGGCGTGGCGGCGGACTCATCCGGCGACGTATACGTTACCGACAGTCATCACGTCGACAAATTCGGAGTAAGCGGGACGATCACAGCCGCCGTCCTCTATAACGGCCAGCCGCTTCAAAATGCCTATGTGTATCTGGTGCCAGGCAACCAGTTTTCTCCCGGACGGCACTATCAGAGCGCGGCTTTCATTCTGGGACCTTCAAACGCAAGCGGCAATATCTCGGTTGGCGTGCCAAACGGCAGCTATTACGTGCGGATCACAAAGAGGGCGGGGGCCGCGTCCATCTATGGGCCGCCCTATGCAGGGGATTACACCTGGATTTACACGGGCAATCCCCCGACCATAACCATCACGAATAACACTGTAACCAGCCTCGGCATCGTGAACGCCACCGTATACGGCGCGCCGGCCAGGATCTCGGGGACGGTCACGGGCGCCTCCGGCAAGCCAATGGCCGGATGGGCGGTGAAGGCGACGATCGTGCCATGCGAGTCGGGCAACTGGGCATACGCTCATTCCTTCAACGAGTGCGGCAGCGTGAAATACATGGCCTACACGGACGCAAACGGCAACTACACCATCAATCTCAATAAATCCGGTACCTATTATGTCTACGCGAGCCCGCAGTTGAATTTCGCGAACACAAATTATCCGGGCGGCTATCCCACATGCTCAACCAGCATCGGGTGCGAGGCCTGCGGCGACTACTACTATTACGACTGTCCGATTGCCGTCAGCAGCCCGCTGACCGGACAGAATATCGTTGTTCCAGGTTATTAACGAGGGGGAGGAGAGATAACATATGAAAAAATATCTTTGCTTTTTTGCCTTCCTTGCGCTCGCCGCGGCCTTTTGCTTTTCCGCCGTGTCCGCGATGGCAAACGGCACCATTACAGGGACTTTTCTCTATAACGGAAGCGGGGTGAACCAGCCCCTGGATCACGCATATGTCTACCTGCATGACGCATCGAACATAAATCCGATAATGGGAAAGTATTTCAGAAACGCCCAGTACATATTGGGCCCTACCGACGCCAGCGGAAGCATTTCGGTGAGCGTGCCGGACGGCACCTATCGCATCCGCATCACCCGCAGGGCGCCGCTGACTGTTGTCCCGGCCTCCTGGCAGGAATACGGCGCGCCCAGGCCGGGGGACTATACGTGGCATCTGGCCGGCAATTCCCCGAGCGTTACAGTCACCGACGGCTCGGTGATATACCTGGGGACCATATACGCGCATCCTTTCAGCCAGTTAGTAACGATTACGGGTACGATCAAGGGGGGCACAAGCGGCGCCCCGCTGGCGGGATGGTTCGTGAAGGCCACCCCGGAGCCCTGCACGGACGCGAAACTGCACAGCAACCAGTGCGGGGCCACCTTGTGGAAATTCTATAATTATAGCTATGGGGCCAATGTGCAAAATACCGCTTACTCCCCCCAGTATCCCGCGGAACAGCTCACGGACTCAAACGGCAACTACACCATAGACCTGCCCGGCACCGGGACCTACTATGTCTATGCGTGCCCCAGTCCAAATGGGTGCGCCGACAGGTGGGACCGGACGTTCCCGGGCGGGTATACCACTTGCACGGCCTATACCACTGGCTATAGAAAACACTTTTTTTACGCCCTTTGTCCCCTGATCATAAACGGCCCGACCTCCGGCGTGAACATCTCTGCGCCGGGCTATTAGTGGCTCAGATACACCCTCTCCCAACCCTCTCCCTTTTTAGGGAGAGGGTTTAACAAAAGGCTTTTTGTTAAACCCCCTCCCAAAGGGGAGGGGGTTAGGGGAGGATGATTTTTTTCTTTTGTCTTATTGCCACCGATCTCGCGTGGGCCGTGAGGCCCTCGGCCTCCGCGATCGTCCGGGCGGCGGGGGCGATTTCCGCGAAACCCCGCCTGGAGAATCTCAGATAGCTTGTATGTTTCAGAAAATCGTAGACGCCAAGCGGAGAGAAGAAACGGGCGGTCCCGCCGGTGGGCAGCACATGGTTTGGACCGGCGGCATAGTCGCCCAGGGGCTCGGGGCTGAAATCCCCGAGGAAGACCGCTCCGGCGTTTCTGATCTTTTCCGATACCTGCCCCGGTTTCCGGGTCATTATCTCAAGATGCTCGGGGGCTATGAGGTTGGCGATTCTCACCGCCTCCTCCATGTCCCTTGTGAGGATTACCGCTCCCCACTTGCGCAGGGACTCCCGGGCCACGCGCCTTCTTGAAAGGCCATCGAGCTGTTTTTTCAGCTCGTCAGTCACTTTAAGGGCCAACGCTCCGGAGTCCGTCACCAGCACCGGGCTTGCAAGCTCGTCGTGCTCCGCCTGGCTCAGCATGTCGGCGGCGATGAAATCGGGCCGGGCGGAGAAGTCCGCGATAATGAGTATCTCGCTCGGGCCCGCTATCATGTCTATGTCCACCTCGCCAAAGACCAGCTTCTTGGCCATCGCCACATAAATGTTTCCGGGGCCGACTATCTTGTCAACCTTTCTTATCGTACGAGTGCCGTAGGCAAAGGCGGCAACGGCCTGCGCCCCGCCGATGGAATAGACCTCACTGATCCCCAGCATTCGGACGGCCGCCATGACGGCCGGATTGGACAGGCCGCCGGGCGATGGGACGGCAACCGCTATCTCCCTGACGCCGGCCACCTGGGCCGGGATGACGTTCATAAGCACGCTCGAAGGATAAGATGCCTTTCCGCCCGGCACGTAAACACCAACGCGCTCAAGAGGCCTTATCACCTGACCGAGCCTGGCGCCGCCATCCTCGAAAAACCAGGATTTCTGGAGCTGCCTTTCATGAAACGCGCGTATCCGCCCGGCCGAAAATTCAAGCGCCCGGACCAACTCCCTGTCCGCCCCGGCCGCCAGGCGGTCCATAAACCTCCCGGAGGGTTTTATCCTCTCATGGCCGTCCAGCCGGCGAGTGAGTTTTTTCAGCGCCGCATCCCCGTGCCTTTGAACTTCCCCGAGGATCCTGCCGACGTCTGAAACCACTTTTTCGTCAACGCCACGGCCCCGCTTCCTCAGCCTAAGCAGGAAACCGTCCACCTCTTTTTTTGTCTTCAGAATTTTCATTGCGGCCTTTCGGCTTGGAATTTCAGGGTTTTTCCATTATATCCGCTCGCCAGACCCCATGGCAAGTTTTGGTTGCCCCGCAAATCTGATGCAGGCCCGGTTTTATCCGCGGGCGGAGGAGGTACTTCAAGAGGTCTCATCCATCTTCATGCGCAGGTCCTTCAGGTATTTTATATGTCCTTCCTCCCAGCGCTTAAGCTCGTCCATCAGGACCTTTACCGACGGGTCCTTCGTCTTCTTCCCGATCTCGTCGTAAAAGGCGAACGACCTGGCCTCCATCTTCAGGGCCACGATGAGTGCCCCAAGTTCGTCTATGAATGTGTACTCCTGCAGCCAATTCTCGGTCTGCCCCACCGGGATGCCACCTTCGAGCGCCTCGGGCCTTGCCTTCTGCCTGAACTCCTCGAAGCTGGTCAGCTCCCGGTCCTCCATTATCGCCTGGTAGAGGTACTGGATATAACCCATGTGCTCCCCTTCCCACTGGGCAAGCTCCCGGAAGGCCCGCTTCGTGACCTCCTCATATGCCGCCCCGGCGGCGCGCTCATAGAACTCGCGGGTGCCCTTCTCCATCGTGTACACCTCGATCATGGCCTCCAGAAGCCCCGTCTTGTCCGTAAGCATTTCGGCCCTCCTTCGCCTGTCTTGTCTGTGAACATTTTGCCCTCCCAAAGAGACTTTCACTTTCCCTGCGGCCAGTAAAAATTATATCCCGGCAAAACTCCCTTGTCTAACCGCGCAAAGCTGATATACTTTGAATCAAATGCCGTAAACATGAGACGGAGGCAGGTAGCATGTCCAGGTGGGTAATAGATTCCGATCATTCGATTGCGGCCTTTTCGATCAAATACCTGATGCTGGCAAACATCAGGGGTATCATGAGCGGGATGACCGGCGCGATATCCTTCGACCCCGCGGACCCCGGCGGCCTTTCCGTCCAGGCGGAGATAGACGTCTCGACCGTGCAGACAGGTGTTAAAAAAAGGGACGAGCACCTGCTTGCTCCCGATTTCCTTGACGCTGCCAGGCACCCAAAGATCGTCTTCAAAAGCACCAAGGCCGAACCGCTGGGGGGCAACCGCATCCGCGTAACGGGGGAGCTGACGCTGCACGGCGTGACACGTCCGGTCACTGTCTGGAGCGAGTATTCGGGACCGGTCAAATTGCCGGAATCCATCGGCGGAGAAACGAGTCTCGGTTTTACAGGGGCGGCCGTGATAAACCGGGAGGATTTCGGTATGACCTGGGGGAACCTGCCGGTTAATGGCGGCCTGATGGCGGCAAAGGAAGTCTCAATTACACTCGATATCGAGACAGATATGGAGAGTTAGCTTACTTCTTTTCCTCTGTCTTCTTGTCTTCCGGCTCGGGTTTGAGCTCGATTTCGTCCTTGCCCTGCAAGGCCTTCTTGAAATCCCTGATGCTCTTGCCGAGCCCCGCCCCGATCTGCGGCAACTTACCCGGACCGAAGATCAGAAGCACTATCAGCAGCACCAGAATCAGATGCACCGGCTGGAACAGGCCTTCAAACATGCGCGCCTCCTTCCCTATTCCCTGGCGTTTTGAACTAAAGTCTTATTAAAAAGACCCCCACGCCTTATTATAAACCCTTTCAGGCAATAAACAAAAGGGCTGGAAGAACGATAGGACAAAAGGCCGGAAATTAAAAATTCACCCCCGCGCCCGCGTCTGCGCCATATATGTCCGTCCTGCTGTCAGGCTCCATGACGGGTGTCGGCGTCCCGGCCAGGTTTATCGTCACCGGCTCACTGGCCCCGATTGCCCAGTACTGGTAATACGGGGTAAGGAAGAGGAAGGCCCTGCGTGAATTCGCCCGATTTCTGCAAAAATCATAAGTGAAGGGCAGCCGGACCTCAAACCCCACTCTCTTTTTCAGATTTCCAGAAAACTCGGGCGCCTGCCCGGCGAAATTAGTAGCCAGCTTCATGTCAAAAGGAATATGGGCCGCAACATCCAGCCCGAAAGTCGACCTGTCGATCCTCCAGACATAATTTATGCCTATGGCCGCGAAATACCAGGAATATTTCTCGATATAATTCGGGGGCTCGTCCATTCCCCTGTGCCAGAGCCTGTAGCCGATACCCACATACGGCGTCAGCGTGCTGGTCTTGACATTCAGGGCCTTGAAGCCGATGTCGCCTTCATACAGGTTGATCCTTTCATGGTTGGAGGCCTTGACTGGCGTGCCGTCCCATAATGCGCCGTCATATGTCGAATTATGCGTCCAGGAGTAATCCGCGGCGAACCTCGTCCAGACGAGCCCGCTTTCAAACCTTATCTCCGCGTCGATGCCGTTTAAGTAGCCGTAATCACGGTCAATGGCCCCCCTGTATTCAGCCGTTTCCTTGTAATCGATATAACTCGCGTTATAGCCCACCATCATGGTAAAACCCAGATTGCCGGAGCCCGGATTCAGGGAGCCGGCCGCCTGCGCCGCGCCGGCCCCCATAAACGACAGGACCGCCGCCGCTGCCAAAACCCGCATCAGTTTCACAAGTTTAAATCCTCCTTCGTCCGGTCCCCGCAACTGATTTGACCCTGCTTATCTTAATCGGCCATTTGGCTGCCTATCTTAAACAACAGGGCTTGAATTTTCAAGAAATTTTCACCTTTATTACTGAATTACAAACTCTTTTGAGCAGAGAACCTATCTCAAAATTGATTTTGAAGCGAAAGAGAGTGGAAATCGAGGCAGACAAGGAGAAAAGGGAAAATCGCCCGGAGGCGCAACAACGTTGCGTTGAGGACGATTTTCTCTTGGCGACGCCGTATGCCACGATTTCAGCCTCTTGCAGCCAGAAGCGATTTTGAGATAGGTTCTAAGCAGGGGGATGGAATAATAGCGGGGGATCAGAAATTAAAAATTCACCCCCAGGCCCATATCGGCCCCGTATAAATCGGTCCTGCTGTCGGGCTCGTAGTCGACTTCCCGGGGGGCCACGTCTCCTGTCAGCGCCATCGGGGCGCTGGCCCCGATCGGCCAGTACTGATAATAGGGTGTCATGAAAATGAATATCTTATCCGGACTTGCAAGCCTCCTGTAAATATTATAGGTAAACGGCAACCGGGCTTCAAACCCCACTCTCTTTTTCAGCTTGAATGTGGTCTCGTCAAACAACCCGGCCTTGTTGGTGGTCATCCTCATATTGAAGGGGATATGGACGGCTATGTCCGCCCCTACCGTAAGCCTGCCTACCCTCCAGACATAATTGAGCCCTATCGCGCCGAAGTACCAGGAATATTTTTCAATATAATCCGGCAGGATATCGGCTCCCCTCCACCATATTCTGCGGCCGACGCCCAGATAGGGCGCAAGGGTGCTGGTTCCGGCGTTTAAAACCTTGGCGCCGATGTCGCCTTCGTACAGGCTGATCCTCTCCCTGGTTGAAAATTTCGACGGCGTCCCGTCCAGCAATGCCCCGTCGTATGTCGCGTTGTTTGTCCAGGAACGATCAGCGGTCAGCCTCGTCCATACAATCCTGCCTTCAAACCTCGCCTCGCCATAGAGGCCATTCAGGTAGCCGTAATCCCGGTCCAGGACGGCGCCGTTCATATCCCTCTCTTCATAGTCGAGGTAACTGGCGTCATAGCCCGCCATCAGGGTAAAGCCCAGGTCGCCGGAGCCGGGATTAAAAGACCCCGCGGCGTGCGCCAGTCCCGCGCCCATAAGCGACAGGACCGCCGCCGCCGCAAAAACCCGCATCAATTTCACCAGATTACACCATAGTCCCGGCCGCCCCGGGGCGGCTCCCTCAATACTGCTGCCATTCAGGCGATTATCTTAAATAATAGAGCTTGAATTGTCAAAAATTTTCACTTATACTCCTTGCAGAAGGAAAGGGGGCAGCGGCACAACGGGGCAACGGGAAAAAAACTTTTGCAGTGAAACCCAGAAATCTTCAAAGAAGGAGGGCTTATGAAGATCGATGTCAACGAGTACCGTCAAAAGTATCTGAGGGAAGTAGAGGAGCGCATCACGGCCAAGAAAGACAAAATCCTGAATTTCACCACGCGGAACCTCCACGATGCCGTCATGACGGAACTGAACCGTGCCGATGAAGACACATGGCTCGTCGAAATTCCGGACGACAGGGAAACGGCCCTTAAGGAAGCCGAAGCCCGCATGATCCATACAATGGAAGAAAACGTCGATCTCGGGGTGGGCCAGACCTGGTAGGGCCGCTTTTTTGCCCCTGACAGGAGAGGTCTTGACAATGCGCTTGACGGTAATGCATCTGTTTGACTATGCAGGCCGGGCAGATGGCAGATTGAGCGGCATGGCTTATTTTCGTGGCCGATGCCGGCGAAGCGAAACGGCCGCATCTCCGGCTGTCTGAGCCGAAGGGGCCAGCCCCGAAGGCGAGTTTCGGAGATGCAGCGGAGCGAGGCCATGCAGCGGCAGAAAAAAGCCCAAAAAAGCGAAATCGCCATCGTCCGGCAAACTGAGGCGCTAGCCGCTTGACAATAGTCTTGACAAGGGGCGGACCATGTGATAGAAGATAATTAACTGACGCCTCATAAAAGGTAAAATACGGGAAACCGTATGGCACAAAGCCACCTCCCGCCAAAAACGGGAAGAGGGGTTGCTGAGGCGCCAGTAAAATGAAAAAAAAGGAAGGCGGGCTCGCCCGCCTTCCTTTTTTGTATTCTTGAAAGAGCTTATGTTTACTTCCTTACAAGCTGCTTTTCCTTCAGCTTCGCGGCTTTGCCCTTTTTCTCCCTCAGGTAATAGAGTTTCGCCCGCTTGACATCTCCCTGCCTGACCACCTTGACCTCCTGGATAAAAGGGGAATGCACTGGGAATATCCTCTCGACGCCGACCCCGAAGGATATCTTCCTGACCATGAAGGTCTCCCTGATGCCTCCGCCCTTTCTGGCTATGACGGTGCCCTCGAAAGGCTGTATTCTTTCCTTGTCGCCTTCTATGACTTTCATATAAACGCGGATTGTGTCACCGACGTTAAAAGGGGGGACCTCCCGCCTGTACCCCTCCTCCACACTATTTATCAGGTTCATAGTCTTCCTCCTTTATCTTGCGAATAAGTTCATGATCTTCCGGGGTGAGCCCCGCCAGCCGGAGAAGCTCCGGCCTTTTCCTCAAGGTGCGCCTGAGAGCCTCTTTTCTGCGCCACTGGACAATCTGCCTGTGGTTGCCCGACAGAAGGACCTCCGGCACCGCCATCCCGTTCCATTCGGGCGGCCTCGTGTAATGGGGATAATCGAGGATACCCCAGGAGAAAGACTCCTCCCTGAGCGAGTCTTCGTCCCCAAGCGCCCCCGGCAGCAATCTCACGACGGCGTCTATTATAACCAAAGCCGGCAGTTCTCCGCCAGTCAGGACATAATCCCCTATCGATATCTCCTCGTCCACGAGACTCTGTATTACCCTCTCGTCAATGCCCTCGTACCTGCCGCAGATGAACAGAAGCCGCCTTTTCTCTTCCGAAAGCCCTTTTGCCATCTGCTGCGTAAAGGGCCTGCCCTGCGGGCTTAAGAGTATGGTCAGCGTGGGCAGTCCGTCTTTTTTCGCATGTTTTACGGCCTCGTGCACCGGTTCCGGCTTCATTACCATCCCCGGCCCGCCGCCGTATGGATAATCATCCACGGTCCTGTGCCTGTCTGAGGTGAAATCCCTCAAATGGAGGACCTCAAAATCCACCAGGGACCTCTCCACCGCGCGCCTCATGATTCCCACCCCCATATACGCCTGGAAGACCTCCGGGAAGAGGGTTATGACGGCAAGCCGCATTTTCTTCTCTCTTTCGCTTCAAAATCAATTTTCAGACAGGTTCCGGTCCTTTGTTCGCCGCCTGGGAAGTTTTCGCCTGCCGCCTGCATGGGTGGAATAAAAAAAAGGGGGCATTCGCCGCCACCCCCAGAAATCGTTTTTTCCGCCCCTTCCGGGGTTTTTAACGGAGAAAAATGCCTTACTCGAGGATTTCGAGGACGCAGCGCTTGCCCAGCTTGGTGCCCGCGGCGCTGAGTATGGTCCTCATGGCCCTGGCCGTTTTGCCCTGCTTGCCTATGACCTTGCCCAGGTCGGCAGTGTCCACTCTCAGCTCGAAAACCGTCGTCCTTTCGCCCTCAACTTCCGTGACCGCAACGCTTTCAGGCTTGTCAACAAGCGCCTTCGCCATCGCCTCAATCAAGCTTTTCATCCTTCTCCACCCCCCGCAAGGTTATCAGACTGAAAGCACGCCCGCCTTTACCAATAACTTCCTGACGGTATCCGTAGGTTGCGCTCCCTGTTTCAACCACTTCGCGGCCTTCTCCCCGTCTACTTTCAATTCAAAAGGGTTCTTCTTAGGGTCATAGGTGCCAAGTATCTCCACGAAAGGGCCATCACGGCGCGCTGTCGAGTTGGCGACGACTATCCTGTAAGAGGGGCTCTTGTGTGCGCCCATTCTCATGAGCCTTATCTTTACCACGTCATGCTACCTCCGTTTAGAAATCAAAGCATAGTAATTTTAAAATATTTTCAGGCTAATGTAAAGGCAAATTTTTATATTATTCCGATATTTAAGTTGAAGGCCCATCAGCCCTCCGGCATTTGACATAAAAAACCCCTGCGGTAACATTTATTTGGAAAGGTCATTAGGTCTGTTTTCCAAAAAGGAGGCACAAAGATGAAGATACTGATACTGAGCGCGGACGGCTTCGAAGACCTCGAAATGCTCGTGCCGTACTATCGTTTCAGGGAAGAGGGTTTCGACGTGGACATCGCATCCAGGAAAAGGGAAAAGATCAAGGGGAAACACGATTACGAGATCGCGGCAAACAAGACATTCGAAGAGACAAACGCGGAAGAATACGACATGCTGTTTCTGCCCGGCGGCAAGGCCCCTTCCAGGGTGCGAAAGGAAGAGGCTGCCCTTCGGCTGGCGCGCCACTTCATGGAGAAAGGCAAGCCGGTTGCAGCTATCTGCCACGGCCCGCAGATACTCATAAGCGCCGGCGTGGCCGCCGGCAAGCGAATGACATGCTGGCCGGAAGTATCCAGGGAGCTTAAGGAGGCCGGGGCGGTTTACGAAGACAAGGAAGTCGTTGTGGACGGCAACCTGGTCACCTCCCGTATGCCCGATGATCTGCCATTCTTCCTGCGTGAGGTGATGAAAAAGGCCAGGGTGTCCGTATAAAGGACAGCCGCCTCCAGCCTGGCGAAAGATTGAGATTCCCGCGGTTTTCCGCGGGAACCTTTTTCCCCTCCCGCCGGCCGCTCGCTCGGGTTTTCAAAAAATACAACCAAGGGTTGACAGCGCGGCTCCAATCGCCTAGAATTTCATCAGGAAGCAAAGCATACCACTGATTACCTATAAACCCCATGGGGAGTGTCGTTGTGGGCAAATTGCGCAGATTCCGATTTTTATTTTTTTATACGGCGGCCCTGCTGTTGCTTTCCGTTTTCCCCGTTTCCGCCGGCGGGCAGGCCCCGTCTGCCGGAAAATCCGGCTGCGTAACGGCGAAATGCCACAGCGGGATGGGCAAGGGGAAATACGTCCACGGGCCGGTGGCAGCGGGAGGCTGCGTTTTCTGCCACCGGACCGAGGGCAGACACAGATTCAAGCCGATCCCTAGGAACGTCTCGGAGCTGTGCTATCAATGCCACGGCAGGACGGAAACGGTGCAACCCCTCCATCCGCCAGTCAGGACCAGCCGGTGCACCGCGTGCCACAGCCCCCACCAGTCCCCCAATAAATACCAGTTGCGCGGCAAACAGTTGCACGGCAACGGCGCGTGCCTCTGGTTTTGCACGTTTGCCATGCAACCCTGAGCCGCGATTAATCCCGAAAAATGCCCCTTCCCCTTCTCATGCCCGATATCGGTCCAGCCGTTTATCCGGTCGTGCGGTTCCGGACGTATTCGGACAGATTTGTTTAGAACCTATCTCAAAATCGTTTCTGAAGCGAAAGAGAGAGGAAATTGCGGCAGACAAGGAGAAAAGGGGAAATCGCCCGGAGGCGCAACAGAGTTGCGTTGAGGACGATTTACCCTTGGTGACACCGTATGCCGCGATTTCAGCCTCTTGCAGCCGGAAACGATTTTGAGATAGGTTCTATATGCTCCGAAGGGAACCGGGGGGAACGGGGGGCGGCGCGGGTGAATTGTTTGTGTCCGGCCTGGGTGCGGTGGCCGCCTTCTGCCCGGTTTCCTCCAGCCAGACTGATCTCAAATCGAAATGGCTCGCGGTGTAAGCGGCCGCCGATACGGTTACAATGACTCCGATGACGGCCAAAACGGCCCACCTTTTCCGCTGCCCTTCAGTTGGCTCGCGGACAGCCCCTTTCATGGCCGCCAGGCCTTCATACAGGTTATATGTGTACGCCATCAGCAAAGGCATGAAAAGAAGTGACACGAGCGGCCCTATCCCCGGCACGTAACTGACGGCATATGCGGGCGCCCAGACGGCAAACAACCTCGAGAAGACCGGCCACCAGTGTCCCCGTACGTATTCCCGGCTTTCAATCAGGGCGTTCATGCCTGTCCGGCCTTCCCTGGCCAGGATGAAAAAGGAAAAAGAGAACCAGACCACTAAAATCATTCCCGGGACGATTAAAAGCACAAACCCGGCTATCGTCAGGGCCATGAAAAGAAGATACAGCCAGGTGAACTTCCTGAGGGACTGGGTGGATTTCTGGAAAAGCGCCTTCGCGGCAAGCTCCGGCTCGGATATCGCATAAACGAAGGCCGCCTGCCCCCAGAGCGACACCAGCACGGCCATTAGCACGCCAACCGCTATCCAGGCGGCCACAAGCGGGTTCAATGGGTGCGGAAACGTCTTCCAGATCGAGTAGCAGAGGGCCGATATCAGCATGACAGGGGTGAGATAGAAAAGATATATCAGGCTGAAAACCTGCAACCTCTTCCTGTAGAGGTCCCAGCTCCTGCCAAAAAGAACGCCTATGCCCGGCAGCTTCCGGGGCCCATTGAAACCGTCGACCGGAGACGGCAGTCCCTCTTTATTTTCTTCCATTCGCTTTTTGAAAAGTGTTTTTCCCTTTTTTTAAACTAACTTATAATTCGCGGCCATGTCAAATGAGGGCACTTGAAAAATCCCGAATTCATCTAAAATGAAACGCGGCTCTCGCTCCCATGGATTTTTTCTTTTCGAAGGGGCCCGTGCTTCCCTTTCGGGGATTGGCATGCCGGGCGGAAGGGGCATGCTATGCGGCGATGTTTCTTTTCTTCTTTCTCACAATAATTTTTTTTCTATGGTAATACCGCTTTTTATGCAGGTATCTTCTCTTATGATCATGGCGGAGGTAATGCCTGGCTATAAGCTTCACGCGCTGGTTGCGCAGCATATGACGCCGCGCCATCCGCCTTTTTACGCGGTAATGGACGCGATAGTGCTTCACTGCGGACTTCCTGTGCCAGCGGCGCAGCACATGATGCCTGCGTATATGGTGCCTGGCCGGCTCATACGAGGTCAGAACGACGTGGCTTTTATATATCTCGGGGGCGGCCTCCCCGTTTGCTACCAGATAGCTTTTCTCGAGCAGCTTCTTGCCGTCAAGCCAAAGCCTGTCCCTCTCGCGTTCTCCAAGCAGCGAGGTTACGAGCGTGCAGTCCCCCTTCGATGCGGCAAAGACCAGACAGTGTTCGGCCGCCCTGGTGTAACCTGTCTTGCCGCCGATCAGGTCATCATCCGACCACAGCAGCTTGTCCGTGTTTCTCAGGTAGACTTGCCGCCCGTCGATATCCAGATCCTTCTCCTTCGTGTTTATGATCTGCCTGATCAAGGGGTAACGGAGGGCGCCGTCAAGTATCAACGCCAGATCGCTCGCTGTTATGTACTGCCCGGGCGCCGGCAGTCCGGACGCATTGACATAATGGGTTTCTTTCGCGTTAAGCGATGCCGCCTTCTGGTTCATGAGCACGGCAAAGGCGGACTCGGAGCCCGAAACAGCCTGGGCAAGCGCGACGGCCGCCCCGTTTATGCTGCGCATGAGGGCAAGATAGAGGAGATCGCGGACGGACACTACATCGCCGGGCCTGAGGTGCGGCGGAATCGACGGGGTATACGCGGCCTCCTTGCTGACCCTCACCATCTTGTCCGGGCTCAGCCTGTCAAGGACCACCATCGCCGTGACAAGCTTCGTCGTGCTGGCCGGCTTCAGCTTCAAGTCGGCATTTTTTGCATAGAGTATCCGGTGGGTCTGGCTGTCCATGACGACAGCCGCCTTGGCTGAGATATCCCCGCGCGCCCAGGCAACACCCGAAGCCGAAAATGACAGGACTGAGAAACAGATGCTAAGTAAAGCGGGGAATAAAAATCTTCTTGGAAATTCTCTGCTGCCGCCGGATGAGCTTTCTTCTGCCGGTCGCAATGAAACCCCTTTTTTGAAATTCAATTCCTACAAGCGGCTTACCCTAACAGCTCACGCAGAGATTTTATAGCAATCAAGAAAAAAAATAAAGAAAAAAATTGATGAACCCGCATGCGAGGTTTGAATGCAGGCGGCTGTATCCCCTTATATTTTTTGACTTTGGTGTACAAACTGTGTTAAATAAATCGATTATGCACGATTTCATCTACAGGGGCGCCGATCTTTATGCTGAGGACGTCCCGCTTGAGGAACTGGGGCGCGAATACGGCACCCCGCTTTATGTCTACAGCAAGCGCACGCTCGTCAGGCACATACGGGCCTACGGCGATGCCTTTGGCGGAGCCCAGTCCCATGGGGACCAGCCTCCAACGGGCGGCATTGTATCATTTGCCCTGAAGGCCAACTCGAACGGGGCGATACTGAGGCTGCTGGCCTCGGAAGGGGCCGGAGCGGATATCGTTTCGGGCGGGGAGCTGTTCAGGGCGCTCAGGGCGGGAATCCCAGCCTCGAAGATAGTCTACGCGGGCGTTGGGAAGACGGCCGACGAGATCGCGTACGCGCTTAAAAAAAACATCCTCATGTTCAACGTCGAATCGGACGAGGAGCTTGAGAAGATAAACCGGGTGGCCGGCATGACCGGCCGGAAGGCGCCCGTGGCCCTCAGGGTCAACCCGGATGTCGACCCGCTTACGCATCCCTATATTTCCACCGGGATGAAGAAATACAAGTTCGGCATGCCGATGGAAGACGCCCTTGAATTCTACATGAAGGCCCGCAGGATGGAAAACATAGAGGTGGTCGGCATACACGAGCACATAGGCTCCCAGATTACGCAGGTCGCGCCCTTCAGGGACGCGCTCGAGAAGGTCCTGGCCCTGATGGAAAGGCTCCGGGGCTCCGGGATAAAACTGAGATACCTGGACTTGGGCGGCGGGCTTGGCATCCGCTACAGGCGTGGCGAAGGCGAAAAGCCGCCCCTGCCTGCCGCCCTCGCCAAAAGCCTTCTGCCCCTTGTAAAGGGCCGCGGCCTTACGGTCATAGTGGAGCCTGGCAGGTCCGTCGTGGGCAACGCGGGAGTGCTGCTGACAAGATGCCTCTACAGGAAAAAGACCTCCCGGAAGCGGTTCGTCATCGTGGACGCCGGCATGAACGACCTCATAAGGCCCTCGCTGTACGGGGCGTACCACGAGATAATCCCCGTGAGGAAAAGCAGGCGGGCGGCCCTTAAAGTGGACGTCGTGGGGCCTATCTGCGAAAGCGGGGATTTCCTCGCCACGGACAGGCGGATGCCGGCTGTAATGCCGGGCGAGCTGCTTTGCGTGCTGGGCGCGGGCGCATACGGGTTCAGCATGAGCTCGAATTACAACTCCCGCCCGCACCCTGCGGAGGTGATGGTGGACGGCGGGGAGCACCGGCTCATCAGAAAAAGAGGCACCTACAGGGACCTGGTGCGGGGAGAGCTTTGAGACAATCTGGACGCATCATGCCTTTTACCAAGATGCAGGGGGCCGGGAATGATTTCGTCCTTCTGGACGGCGTCACAAACGACCTCTCCGGCGCCGACCTTGCCGCGCTCTCCAGGAGGTTTCTGGACAGGCGGTTCGGCATCGGCGGCGACCAGCTCCTGGTCCTTCTTGCCCCGGATGTGAAGGCAAAAAACCGCTTCCGCATGAGGATATTCAACGCGGACGGCGGGGAGGTCCAGATGTGCGGAAACGGCATCAGGTGCCTTGCGAAATATATCTGGGACCGCGATATGGCGGAGGGCGCGGAAAAGCTTGAGATTGAAACCCCGGCAGGTATAATTGTACCTGAGAGGCAGGGCGGCTCCCTGGTACGCGTGGACATGGGCGTTCCGAGGCTCGAGGGGCGCGACATACCGGTGCGGGCCGGGGGGAGGATAATAGATTATCCGCTCAAGGTGGATGACACCTTGTTTGCGCTGACATGTGTGTCGATGGGCAATCCCCATGCGGCCGTCTTTGTCGGGGACGTCGCCGGGTTTCCGGTCGGCCGCTATGGCCCGGCGATAGAGACAGACCCCTTCTTCCCTGAGAGGACGAACGTCGAGTTCATCCAGGTGATAAGCCCCGATGAGATAAGGATGCGGGTCTGGGAGAGGGGCTCCGGGGAGACCCTGGCCTGCGGCACCGGGGCCTCGGCCGGCGTGGTTGCGTCGGCCATGAAGGGCCTTACCTCTAAATCCGTGAAGGTGGTCCTCGCGGGCGGGCAGCTCCATATAGAATGGGCGCCGGACAACCATGTGTACATGACCGGCCCCGCAGAGGAAGTTTTCGAAGGCTGGATTCTTCTTACATAAAGGAGGAATTGAAGTGGAAAAGTTTGAAGGCTCCATGGTGGCCATGGTAACGCCTTTCAGGAAAGGCAGGATTGACGAAAAGGCGTTTGTCAGTCTCGTCAACTGGCAGATCGGGCAGGGCACAAACGCCATTATCCCCTGCGGAACGACCGGGGAGTCCGCAACGCTCGAATACGATGAGCATTACCGCGTGATAGAGCTTGCGGTGAAGGCGGCAAAGGGGCGCGTGCCAGTCATAGCCGGCACCGGGGCCAATTCAACGGACGAAACGATCATGATGACGAAGAAGGCCGTCTCTCTCAAGGCCGACGGCGCCCTCCTCGTTGCTCCCTACTACAACAAGCCCACGCAAAACGGCGTATATCTCCATTACAAGGCCGTGGCGGAGGCCGTGAAGGGTTTCCCGCTCATACTCTACAACGTGCCCGGCCGGACCGCCCTGAACATCCTGCCGGATACCGTCGCACGGCTTGCGGAGATAAAAAACATCGTCGGCATCAAGGAGGCAACAGGCGACATGAAGCAGGCAAGCGAGATCATACGCCTCTGCGGAAACGGTTTTACCGTCCTCTCCGGCGACGACTTTACGAGTCTGCCGCTGTACGCCCTGGGCGGCAGGGGCGCCATCTCCGTTACCGCCAATATCGCGCCGCGGATGCAGGCCGATATGTGGGAGGCGTGGAGGGGCGGAGACCACGAAAGGGCCGCAAGGCTCCACTACGAACTCGAGCCCCTTAACAAGGCCATGTTCCTGGAGACCAACCCGATACCGGTGAAGACCGCACTCGCCATGATGGGAAAAATAAAGGAGGAGTTTCGGCTACCCCTGTGCGCCATGTCCGAGGACAACAGGAAGAAGCTGGAAAAGACCCTCGCCGCGGGCAGATTGATCTGAGTTTTCGCCCCGGTATTGCCGCAGGGCCGCCGCTTCAAGTGGCGGCCCTTTTTACCCCCCTGATACCTACCCCATATCCCCGAACAGAAACTGAACCAGCCCGACCGACAGTATCGCCGCCGTCTCTGCGCGCAGTATCCGGGGGCCGAGCGTTGCGACGTAAAATCCCTTTTCGGCCGCGAGCCCGGCCTCTTCCGCGGAAAATCCTCCCTCCGGGCCGACAGCCACGGCGATCCTCTTTGCCCCGCGGAGCCGCTCCGAAAGGGCTTTTAGGCCCGCGCCGCCACCCTCCCAGAAGATTATGCCGCCGTCCGCGCCGGAAGGCGGCGGCCCCGCCTCGAAATACCGCCTGAAGGTTTCAGGCCCGTCCACCGGGGGAACAAGGCAACGGCCGCATTGCCTGGCGGCCTCCATGCTTATCTTGCGCCACCTGTCGAGTTTCCTCGTCTCGCCTACCTCGGTGCGCCCGGTGATGAGGGGTTTAATGCGCGCAACCCCAAGCTCCACCGCCTTTTGTATGACAAAATCCATCTTCTGGCCCTTCAAAATGGCGGGCAGCAGCAGAATGCTCAGGGTGGATTCTTTCATGGAACCTGCTATCTCCACAATGCGCACTACCAGACGGTCCGGCAGGATGCCGGCAATCACGCCCCTGGCCTGCCTGCCCTTTCCGTCGAAAAGCAGAACTCCGTCGCCGGTCCTGGCCCTGAGGACGTTTTTTGCATATCCGAATTCTTCCGCCAGGATTTCAACGCTCACGGGGCCGCGGTCCGCCAGGCCCGGCTGGGCGGGGCCCCCGGGAAGATGAGGGCAGTAGAGGCGCATCAACTGCCGGAGGCGAACATGCCCCGCAGTTTGTCCTTCAGGCTGCTCTTTGACAGGAATGGCTCCCCGGAGAGCTTTGCCAGTTCCTCAAGCAGCTCTCTTTGCTTGTCGCTCAATTTCACGGGGATAGAGACTTTGACCCTAACGATATGGTCGCCCTTTGACTTCTTGCCCATGCGGGGCATCCCCTTGCCTTTCAGCCTGAAGATGCCTCCGGGCTGTGTGCCCGGCGGGACGTGGAGCTTCTCCGGCCCCCAGAGGGTATTTATCTCGAGGTCCACCCCGAGGGCCGCCTGCGCGTAGGATACGGGCTCCTCGCTGATTATGTCGTCGCCGTCGCGCCTGAAGCCGGGGTGCTCTTTTATGCCGACGATGACGTAAAGGTCGCCGGGCGGGCCGCCGTATGAGCCCGCATTGCCCTCGCCCGAGACCCTGAACCTCATCCCGTCTTCGACGCCGGCGGGAATGTTTATCGTAAGGTCCCTCTCCACCCTCACCTGGCCCGCGCCGCGGCACCTTTCGCAGGGGCGCTCTATTGTCCGGCCCGTGCCGCGGCACTTGCCGCACGTCCGCGCAACGGAGAAAAATCCCTGCTGGTATCTCACCTGCCCCGTGCCCCTGCAGTCGGGGCAGGCGGAGGTGGCTCCGGTGGCGGAACCCGTCCCGTGGCACTCGGCGCAACTGACGGAGCGCGGGACTTTTATGCTCAGCTTTTTGCCCTGCGCGGCCTCCGCCAGGTCTATCTCCACATCGTATCTGAGGTCCTGGCCCCTTTCGGGCCTGGGCCCCCTCCGGCCGAAGGTCGCGCCGAAAAACTCCCCGAAGATGTCCTCGAAGACCTCTCCGAAACCGCCGAAACCCGCCCCCGCGAAGCCCGCGCCGAATGCCTCGGTCCCGCAGGTGCCGGTCGCGTCGTACTGGCTGCGCTTTCCGGCGTCGCCCAGGCAGGAGTAAGCCTCGTTTATCTCCTTGAATTTTTCCTCGGAGGCCTTGTTGCCCTGGTTCCTGTCAGGATGGTATTTCAGCGCAAGCTGCCTGAAAGCCTTCTTGATCTCGTCCTGGGTGGCGTCTCTGGCGACACCCAGGGTCTCGTAATAATCCTTCATTGTCAGGCTGTTTTTTGGAGCTTTCCTCTCTTATTTTTTGTCTTCTTCCTCGAACTCCGCTTCCACGACTTTTTCCTCTCCGGGCTGGCCCGCGCCGGGCTGCCCGGCCTCGGCTTCGGGCTGGCCCGCTCCTGCCTGCTGGCTGGTCTGCTTGTAGAGATGCTCGGCGATCTTGTGGGATGCCTCGCTGAGCCTGGTTATGGAACTCCGGAGGGTCTCGGCGTCGGTGGCCGTGTCCTTTATTTTTTTGCACTCCTCGAGGGCCTTCTCTATATCGGCCTTCTCCGAGGCGGATATCTTGTCGCCAAGCTCCCTGAGGCTCTTCTCGACCGAGTACACGAGCGTGTCGGCCTCGTTCTTCGCCTCCGCCAGGGAGCGTTTTTTCTTGTCGTCACTGGCGTGGCTTTCGGCATCCCTGGTCATCTTTTTTATCTCTTCCTCGGAAAGACCGCTGGAGGCGGTAATCCTTATCGACTGCTCCTTGCCGGTGCCCAGGTCCTTTGCGGATACGTGCAGTATGCCGTTTGCGTCTATGTCGAAGGTCACATCTATCTGAGGCACGCCCCTCGGGGCCGGCGGGATGCCCACAAGCTCGAACAGGCCCAGCAGCTTGTTGTCGCCGGCCATCTCCCTTTCGCCCTGGTGTATCTTTATGGTGACAGCGGACTGGTTGTCCGATGCGGTGGAGAATACCTGGCTTTTCTTTGTCGGTATCGTTGTGTTGCGCTCTATCATCTTTGTGAAGATGCCGCCCAGCGTCTCGATGCCCAGCGACAGCGGGGTCACGTCCAGCAGGAGGACCTCCTTCACCTCGCCCTTGAGCACCGCCCCCTGTATGGCCGCGCCGACGGCCACGACCTCATCGGGGTTGACCGTCTTGTTTGGTTCCTTCCCGAAGAAGCCCTGCACGGTCTGCTGGACTTTCGGCGTCCTGATCTGGCCGCCCACGAGGATGACCTCGTCCATTTTGGCCGCATCGAACCCCGCGTCCTTAAGCGCAAGCTTGCACGGCCCGATGGTCTTTTCAATCAGGTCGCCCGTGATCTGCTCGAACTTGGCCCTTGAGAGCTTCATCAGGAGGTGCTTGGGCCCCGTGGCGTCGGCCGTGACGAAGGGCAGGTTTATCTCCGTCTCCATGGCCGTGGAAAGCTCTATCTTGGCCCTTTCCGCCGCCTCTTTAAGCCTCTGAAGCGCCATCCGGTCCTTCTTCAGGTCTATGCCGCTTTCCTTCCTGAATTCCTCGACCATCCAGTCCATTATCCTCATGTCGAAGTCGTCGCCGCCAAGGTAGGTGTCGCCGTTGGTGGACTTCACCTCGATCACCCCTTCGCCTATTTCCAGTATGGAGATGTCGAAGGTGCCGCCCCCAAGGTCGTAAACGGCGATCTTCTCCTCTTTCTTCTTCTCAAGCCCGTAGGCGAGGGCCGCGGCCGTGGGCTCATTGATGATCCTGAGCACATTCAGGCCCGCGATCCTGCCCGCGTCCTTGGTGGCCTGCCTCTGGCTATCGTCGAAATAGGCCGGCACCGTTATGACCGCGTCCGTCACCTGCTCGCCCAGATAGTCTTCTGCGGCCTGTTTGAGTTTTTGGAGTATCATGGCGGAAATCTCGGGCGGCGAATATTTCTTGTCCCGGACCTCCACGTGAGCGTCGCCGTTTGAGGCCCCGACTATCCTGTAGGGGAGCCGTTCCATGGCGTGTTTGGCCTCCGGGGAGGAAAACTTCCTGCCCATCAGCCTCTTTATCGAAAAAATGGTGTTTTCGGGGTTCGTTATGGCCTGCCTCTTTGCTATCTGCCCTACCAGCCTCTCCCCTTTATCCGTAAAGGCAACAACGGAGGGCGTGGTCCGGCTGCCCTCCTGGTTGGGAATTACAATCGGCTCGCCACCCATGACCACCGCGACAACCGAGTTTGTCGTACCCAGGTCAATGCCTATGGCCTTGCCCATTTTATGAATCCTCCTTCATCTTTTTAATTTTCATTTTCAGCCTTCTATTTAGAACCTATCTCAAATAGGTTCCAATAAAATTTCATCTCTCCGTTTTCCTGGATACGGCGACAAGGGATGCCCGCAGCACCTTACCGTTATGCTTGTAGCCGGTCCTCAGCTCCTCGACGACGGTCTTGTCGGGCACGTCATCGCGCTCCACCTGCGCGATTGCGTGATGGACCTCCGGGTTGAAAGGCTGCCCCAGGGCATCAATCACCTCAAGGCCGGCCTTCTCAAGGACCCGTTTGAGCTCCCTGAGGGTCATCTCCACCCCCTGGGCAAGCCCGCCGGATGCGTCCGTGGCATGCTTCAGAGCGGTCTCAAGGTTGTCCAGGGTGGGCAGAAGCTCCTTGATAAGCTCCTCTCCGGCCCTTCTTGAGATGTCCTCCTTCTCCCTGGCCGCCATTTTCCTGTAATTTTCAAATTCGGCGTAAAGCCTGAGGTATTTCGCCTTCTCCTCGCCGAGCTTTTTTTCAAGGGCGGCAATGGTTTCCTCCGGAGATTTTTCCTCCAGGACGCCCTCTTTCCCTGTCCCGGCCTCCCGCCCTTCTTCAAAGGTATTTTCTTCAGTCATCTTCTTTTTCCGCTCCTTTTTAATGAAGCGCGCCCGATCTAACGCGCGAGCGCCTCGGTAATGAACCTGGCGGCGGTCTGCACCATCACTATGGCCTTCGTATAGTCCATCCGGGTGGGGCCGATGACACCCACCGTGCCCGCGGTCTTGCCCCCCTGCTTGAACGCGGATACGACCATGCTCAGGTCCCTCATCTCCTTCACGGGGTTTTCCGAACCTATGACGACCGACGGGACGTCCTCACTCTCGGAACCCACCTGTTCCAGGAGTTTCAGCATGAAGTGCTTGTCCTCTATGGCCCCGGCGATCTCCCTGATCCGATCGGAAAAATCCGGAAGCCCGATAAAATCAGAAAACCCGCTGATATATATGTCCCCCGCGGGGAAGGAAAGGGCCTCGCGGCATATCTGGACAGCCTTGGATATAAGGATATCACACAACGCCTTCTCCCTCGACATCTCCCTGATGAGCTTGAAGCGTATCTCGTCAATCGTGTAACCGGAGAATTCCTGGTTCAGATACTCGGAAATCCGCCTCAGCGTGCGGGGCGTCAGCTCCTGGCCCATCCTTATGAGCTTGTGCTTTATGAGCCCCTCGTCCGTCAGCAGCATCACGGCTATGTAATTGCCCCGGTAGATGAAGAGCTCTATGCGGTTAAGCGTAGTCTTGCCGGACTTCATGGGCGCCGCGAGCCCAAGGTATCTCGAATGCTCCGAGAGCGTCCTTGCCGCCGCCTCCAGCAGCCCGTCAAGGTCTTCCCGGGTGGCCTCCAGCCGCAGGATAAAGGATTTCAGAAACCTGTCCTCGGCTTCCTTCTGCCTCGCCATGTGGTCCACATAAAACCTGTAGCCCCTGTCCGTCGGCACCCTGCCCGCGGAGGTGTGGGGCTGCAAAAGAAAACCGGACTCCTCAAGGTCCGCCATGATGTTCCTGATCGTGGCGGGGGACAGATTGAAGGAATATGCCTTTGTTATAAACCTGGAGCCCACCGGCTCGTTCGTGCTTATATAGCTCTGCACGACCGCATACAATACTCTTTCGGTCCGCTCGTTCAGCATCCCCATGTCCATCACTCCTTGCCCATCTTTAGCACTCAAACAGCGAGAGTGCTAAAATAATTTAGCAGCTTGCGGGCCGCCCTGTCAAGAGCGAAAAGGAGAATTTGGGTAGGCCGGGTTTAAGGGAATCGCGTGTAAGGCGGAAGGCGGATCGGGGCATGCGAGCGGATTGGAGATTCCCCTAGAATCTCAATGCAGGGACTTTTCTGATTTATTCAGATTCGCTCGCTTTGCGCTCGCTATCCATTTTTTGCCGTCCATCCGGACATGGACGTCCGGATAGGCAAAAGCCTCGGAGGCAGCCATGGATGGCCGCCGGGAATGATGCGAGCCATGCTCTCATCCGCCTTCCGCCCCGGTCTATATTCGCCAAACTGAGACATTACCAGAATTTGGGCGTTGCGGGCGCGGGCTATTCGCCTTCGACCTTCACGCGCAGGCCCCAGTCCAGCTTGTCCTCCATGAGCTTCCGGTAGAATTTCGGGGTGATGAAGGACTGGGCGTGTATCTCGTCGTCGTAATACTTCGTTTCTATCTCGAACTTGCTCCTCACCTGGCGCGGGTCAAGCGAGGGCGAGCCCACGGCGAACGCCCACCAGTTGCCCGGATAGGTGGCTATGGTGGCTGTATAGAGATCGACTACAGGGAAGGAATTTTTGAGTATCTCCTGCACCTTCCGCACCGTGTCCCTGTGGTAGATCAGCGATTCCGAATGGCTGACGAAAAAGCCGTTTTCCCTGAGGCAGTTTTTCACCGACAGAAAGAAATCCTTCGTATAGAGGCTCCTGGCGAAGCCTATGATATCGGTGGAGTCCACGATTATCACGTCTATCTCGCCCCGCGGGGCCTTCTTCACGAACTCCGCCCCGTCCATGGCCCTTACCTCCACCCTGGGGTCGTCGATGCCGCACGCCACAGAGGGGAAGAACTTCCTGGAAACATCTATGACCTTCTCATCTATCTCTATGAAATAGACCTTCTGCACGCTCCTGTGCTTCAGGACCTCCCTCACCACTCCGCCGTCGCCCCCGCCTATCACTATTACATTTTTTGGATCGGGGTGGGCGTGCATCACGGGATGGGTGAGCATCTCGTGATAGAAAAACTCATCTGCCTCCGTTATCTGAACGATACCGTCCAGAAGCAGCATCCTGCCGAAATCCGGATTCTCTATAACGGCTATCTCCTGGAACCTGCTTCTCCCCTTGTAGAGGATCTTTTCCACTTCATAGCCGCACTCGACCGGCACAAAAGGCGCGCTTTCAACGAATTTTATCATCTTCCTTCACCTCCCCTATCAGATGAGCAGGGTCCTTGGTATCGAAAAGCCATTGAATTCCGATGCATAGGAAGTCGTATAGGCCCCGCAGGAGAGTATCAGGACGAGGGCCCCCACCTCCGGATCCCTGAGCATCACGTTATTGTCTACCACGTCGAAGCTGTCGCAGCTTGGCCCGGCGACAGTCCAGCTTTTCTTGCCGCCCGCCTTTCTGTCAGCCGCAGGCCGTCCGCCTTTTTCGGTCCCCACCCTGCTGTCCTCAACGATGTAGCTGTATTTTATCCCCCCCACGCTCTCCATCAGGCCGTTGAAGACGCCAACGTCAAGGTGAAGCCAGTTCTCGTCCCCCCGCCTCGATTTCCCTATGACCCGGCTTACAAAGACGCCCGCATCCCCAACCATCGCCCGGCCCGGCTCTATGAAGACCGAGGCGCCGGGGAAAAGCTCCCCGATGAGCCTGTCTATGTTTTTTTCTATCTCCTCTATTCCCACTACGCTCTTGGTGTATCTTACCGGATAACCGCCCCCGATATTGAGGACGCTGAAATTTATGCCGCTTTTGGCCGCCATGTCCCAGAGGACTTTCGCCTTGTAAAGGGCGTTGTTCCAGTTGTAGATGTTCGTGCACTGCGAGCCCACATGGAAGGTAATGCCGACGGGGTCGAGCCCTCTTGCCGCGGCATGGGTTATAAGGGAGATGCCCTCGTCTATCTCCACCCCGAATTTCCTGCTGAGGGGCCATTCGCTGCCCTCATTGGGGACGGAAAGCCTCAGGTAGATTTTCGCGCCGGGGACCATGCCCGCCAGTTTTTCCACTTCTTCCCTGGAATCATAGGCATAATATCTTATCCCGTAGCGGGCCGCGCGTTCGAGGAATTTGAACGTCTTTACGGGGTTGCTGGTGATTATCCTGTCCGCCCCCACGCCCACCCGGGCCAGAATCTCAAGCTCCCCCTCGCTTGCTATCTCGAAACTCAGCCCGAGCCCGGCCAGGAACCTGATGACCTCAATCCCCGGATTCGCCTTGACGGCGAAAAAGACCTTGGAGCCCCGAATGTTTTTGCCGATGACGGTGGCTTTCCTCTTCAACTGCTCGCCGTCTATAAGCAATACGGGTATTTCGACATCGTTGGCGTCCAGAAAGGAAAGGACGTTAAGAAGCGAGGACTTCGATATGATCTCCCTGTGAAACGGCTCTATCCTGAAAACCCTTGTCATGAAAACCCTGCCTTAACCCCCCTGAATTATACAAAAGATAAAACACCCCCTCCGCCCAAGTTTCATATTATACCGAATCCGCGGCAAATGCCGCCAGAGCAGGGTTTGCCGGGTAGTGCATCAGTTTGATTTGCGGGCCTTCAAAAAAACGAGACAATCCGTTTAACGAGTTCGGCCCTTGCCGTGCCGTCAAATACGGTCTCCGCATGGTTTATGGGGAAATTCAGGTGCTCCCGCCCGTATGGATACACGGAGCTTCCCGCCGAGACAAGGCCGTCGCCCAGCCCGCTTCTTATCTCCTCTGGCAGAACCCACCCCGGGACCACCTTTTCAAGGAGTTTTGGGAATCCGATGCCCATGAAACTGAAAAGCCGGGGGTCCGTACCCCCGATGGACACCGAAGGACATCTGGTTGCGGGGGGTTTCAGGCCGGCGAAAAAGGGGGAGTCCGGCAGAAGCTCCGCCACCGCGGGGCTTTCGATAAAGGCGATTATCCTCTTAACGGCCACGCCGACCCCGGATTTTTTCCCATCCCCGGACCCGGCGGTCCCGCCCGTCTGGATGGCCCCGCCGGTCTGGATGATCCTGACAAGCGCCGCAGCGGGTCTTGCTATTGCCGCCCATCTCGCAAGCGTCGTGCCCCCGTGCGGGCTCGCTATGCTCACAAAACCTTTTATAAGGGGGTCCCGGCGTTCGAGATATTTCCTTGCTATGAGGCCACCCCTGGAGTGGCCCACAAGGACGACGCCCGCCGTCTTTTCGGCCCTTGCCATGTCCAAAAAGGCTGCCAGGACGGGCAGGGCCTCTTCAATCCCGCCAACCGGCCGTTTAAGGGAGAACGCGAGGGTTGTAAAGCCTGCCTCCGCGAGGTCATGGTAGAGGCTCCGGAGCCGCCCGCCTGTCCTTACGATGCTCCGGAGAGGCAGGAGGCCCCCCAGGATGCGCGCCTCATCCGGCTCCGACCAGATCCCCTTGTCGACCCCGAGCCCGTGAATGAAGACCACCCAGGGCATTTTTTTACTCCCCCGGATGATGGACACGTCTGCCCGTTCGCCATGAGAAAAGGGGGCCATGTTAAACCCATATTAGGCGGCCCCCGCAAGGGGTGTCAAGCGGAGATTTTTGGCAGGGGGGATTCAAAGGGGGTCTTGCGGCCCCCCTTTTCTCTTGCCTATGCTTCGGCCTCCTGCCGTTTCGGCCGCTTCGAGCAATCGAGGACCTTTTTCCTCAACCTGATCGAGGTGGGCGTGACCTCCACAAGCTCGTCTTCCTTTATGAACTCTATGGCCTGCTCAAGCGACAGCAGCCTGGGGGGAACGAGCCGCAGCGCCTCATCCGCGTTGGCGGCCCTCATGTTGGTGAGTTTTTTCTCCCTGGTGACGTTTACGTCTATGTCCACTTCCCGGGAATTCTCCCCTATTATCATCCCTTCGTAGACCTGTACGCCGTCTTTTACGAAGAGCGTCCCCCTCGGCTGGAGATGAAACAGGGCGTAGGCCGTGGTAGCCCCCCTTCGGTCCGCCACCAGGGCCCCGGTCTGCCGTTTGGACATCGGGCCCTGCCAGGGCTCGTAGCCGGAGAATATATGGTTTAACAGGCCGGTGCCCCTGGTGTCTATCAGGAACTGGGAGCGGAAACCTATGAGCCCGCGCGAGGGGATGCGGTACTCCAGCCGGACCCTGCCGTGGCTGTTGTTATGCATCTTGATCATCTTTCCCTTCCGGATGCCGACCTGCTGGGTGATCACGCCCACGTGCTCCTCCGGGATATCGATGACAAGGTGCTCCATCGGCTCCTTCAGGACGCCGTCCTCCTTTTTGGTGATTATCTCCGGCATCGCCACCGACAGCTCATAGCCCTCGCGGCGCATCATCTCTATCAGGATCGCAAGCTGAAGCTCCCCGCGCCCCATCACCGTGAAGGAGTCCGTGTTTGAGAAATCCACCTTTATGCTCACGTTGTAGAGAAGCTCCTTTTCAAGGCGGTCCCTGAGGTGCCTGGAGGTGACAAACTTCCCCTCTTTCCCCGCGAAGGGGGACGAGTTGATTGAAAAGACCATCGAGATGGTGGGCTCGTCGACGGCAATCCTGGGCAGCGGCGCCGGATATTCCGGATTGCAGACCGTATCGCCTATGTTTATCCCCTCCACCCCGGCAAGCGAGATGATATCGCCGGCGCGGGCGGAGTCCGCCTGCACCCGTTTGAGCCCCTCAAAGACGTAGATGGCGGAGACCTTCGTGTTTTTCTGCTCGCCGTTTTTGCCCATGATGGCGATTGGATCGCCCTGGTTCAAGCTGCCGGAGAAGACCCTCCCTATGGCGAGGCGCCCCTTGTAGTCGTCGTAGTCGATATTCGTGACCAGCACCTGAAGCCTTCCGTCCTCCTCGAATTCCGGCGCGGGTATGTGTTTCAGGATGAGATCGAAGACAGGCTGCAGGTTTTTTGGCTCCTGGGCCAGGTCAAGCGTGGCCAGCCCCGCCTTGGCGTTTGTGTATACGATGGGGAAATCAAGCTGGTCTTCCTCCGCGTCCAGGTCTATGAAGAGGTCATAGACCTCGTTGAGGACCTCCTGGATACGCGCGTCGGGCCTGTCTATCTTGTTTATGACCAGTATCGGAGGCAGCTTCATTTCAAGGGCCTTCCTGAGGACGAACCTCGTCTGCGGCAGGGGGCCCTCGGAGGCATCCACCAGAAGGAGCACCCCGTCAACCATCTTCAGGGTGCGCTCCACCTCGCCCCCGAAATCGGCGTGCCCAGGCGTGTCGACGATATTTATCGTGCACCCGCCATATCTTATGGCCGTGTTTTTCGCCATTATCGTAATGCCCTTCTCGCGCTCCAGGTCTATGCTGTCCATCACGCGCTCCTCGACCTGCTGGTTGGCGCGGAAGATGCCCGACTGGTGGAGCATGGCGTCCACCAGCGTCGTCTTGCCGTGGTCTACGTGGGCTATTATGGCTATATTGCGGATATCGTTTCGTTTGCTTTTCATCGATGGGCCGTCTCCTTTTCTGTCATAACCTTTTAGTATAACCTAAAACGGGCGCGCACTGGCATCCCGCCGTCCTCCGGGCCCGCGCCAGATTTGCGGGGCTGGCATCTGTCTGCCTGTTCCCGCCTTGCCCCATAAATCTGACGAGGCCCGATTCACCGTCTTCTGCCCGGTGAGCATGGCCAAAACGCCCCACTTCCGCCTGCAGCCGACGGGACGTTGCGCCAAATCGGTGACGGCAGTCACAATTTCAAATGAAAGCGCACACTTTCGATTTACAGCCGCGCTCCGCTATGTGTAAAATACTTGCGGGAATGACAACAAAAGGTTACCCTGTAGCAAACTGCAGGGAATTGCAAGTTGAAAAATCAATGGCAAGGTGAAGGTTAGAAGAAGATGATATCCAGATACACAAGGCCCGAAATGGGCCGCCTGTGGCAGCTTGAAAACAAGTACCGCAAATGGCTTGAAGTGGAGCTTGCCGCGTGCGAGGCGTGGGCCGAAGCGGGCAGGATACCGGCAAAGGCGCTTGGCGAGATAAGACAGAAGGCCGGCTTCGACATGGCGAGGATTGACGAGATAGAGGCCCGCGTGAAACACGATGTCATCGCCTTCCTGACGAGCGTTGCGGAAAAGGTAGGCCCTGCTTCGAGGTACATCCACATGGGGCTGACTTCCTCGGACGTCGTGGACACCGCGCTTGCCCTCCAGATGAGGGAGGCGGCCGGCATCATCATAAAAGACATAAAGGCGCTGCTTGCCGTATTGAAGGAGAAGGCCCTGCTCCACAAGGACACCGTCTGCATGGGGCGCAGCCACGGGGTGCATGCGGAGCCCACCACCATGGGGCTGAAATTCGCCCTGTGGCACGAGGACATGCTGAGAAACCTCGAAAGGCTGCAGGCGGCCAGAAAGACGATAAGCGTGGGGAAGCTATCGGGGGCGGTGGGGACCTTTTCAAACATTCCCCCGCAGATAGAGGAGAATGTCTGCCGCAGGCTTGGCCTGAAACCAGAGCCGGTGGCCACACAGGTGGTCCAGCGGGACAGGCACGCCCAGTATGCCCTTGCCCTCGCCATGCTCGCGGCCGGGGTCGAGAAGATATCGGTCGAACTGAGACATCTGCAGCGCACCGAGGTGCTCGAGGCGGAAGAGCCCTTCGGCAAAGGCCAGAAAGGCTCCTCGGCGATGCCGCACAAGAGAAACCCCGTCGGGGCCGAAAACCTCTCCGGGCTGGCCCGCGTCGTGCGCGCAAACGCGGTAGCCGCCCTGGAGGATATCGCGCTGTGGCACGAGAGGGACATCTCGCACTCCAGTGTGGAGCGCGTCATCATTCCGGACAGCTCGATACTTGCGGATTACATGCTCGACAGGCTCACCGGAATCCTGGAGGACCTCAGGGTCTATCCGGAGAGGATGAAGGCCAACATGGAGCTCTCCCACGGCCTTTACAACTCCCAGCGCGTCCTTCTGGCGCTCACGCAAAAGGGCATGTCGCGGGAAGAGGCTTACAGGCTTGTGCAGAGAAACGCAATGAAGAGCTGGAAGGGCGGCGAGAGTTTCCTCAAGCTGCTCTCGAGGGACCGGGAAATAGGCAGGTGCCTGGGACGCGCGGAACTGAAAAAACTCTTCTCGCTGGAGCCTTATCTCGGCAACGTGGATTTCATCTTCAACCGGGTCTTTGGAGGAAAAAAACAGTTATGAAAGCAAGGGTTTTCGTGAGGCTGAAATCCTCGGTGCTGGACCCTCAGGGCAAGGCGGTCCTTGCGGGCCTCCAGGGCCTGGGGTTCGACGGGCTGGAGGATGTTCGCGTGGGCAAGCTCATAGAGATAACCTTCTCCGGTTCGGTTCGCAGGGAGGAAGCGGGCCCCGCCGTCCGCCAGATGTGCGAAAAGCTGCTGGCCAATATGGTAATCGAAGAGTTCAGTTACGAGATACTTGAATAAACCTTTTTTTCCTCAATCTTTTCGCCCGTTTTTGCGCCGGCGCTCAATTGACATTATCCGCGCGGTTTATTTATATTCTTTAGCCATGGCCACCACCAAGCTTGGTCAGATGCTCGTCTCTTTCCAGGTAATAACCGAGGAGCAGCTAAAGCAGGCGCTGGCCCTCCAGAGACGCGAAGGACTGAGGCTTGGCAGCGCCCTCATCAAGCTTGGGTATATCTCGGAAAAAGGCCTCTTGGGCTTCCTCAGCAAGCAGTACGGCCTGCCCGCCGTAGAGCTCGCGAAAACCAATATAGACCAGGCGGTCATAAAGCTTATCCCGGCCGAGATGGCGAAGAAGTACCAGATCGTCCCGATCATGCGGGTAGGGGCGACCCTCACCATAGCGAGCGCCGACCCGTCGAACGTCTTTGCCATTGACGACGTAAAATTCATGACGGGCTACAACGTGGACGTCGTCCTGGCCAGCGAGAGCGAACTGGAAGCCTCGATAGCGAACTATTACGGAGGGGTGGCAAAAAAACAGCCCGACAAGGCCGAATATTCGGCAGCGGACAACCATACGGCGGCCGCCATACTGGAGGCCAGGGACTTTGTCCTCAAGCAGGAAGCGGACGAGGACTCCCTTGCCGAGGACAGCGTCAGCGGCATGGTGGACGTGGACGAGTTCGACAAGGTGGTAGGCAGCGCGCTTGACGACGTCGAGGCCATCGAGGAAAAGGAAGACAGCGGCATTGTCAAGGACGTCGACGCCCCCATCGTAAAACTTGTAAACGGGATACTCGTAAACGCCGTGATGGCCAGGGCCAGCGACATACATGTGGAGCCCTACGAGTCCTCGCTGCGTGTGCGCTACCGCGTCGACGGCGTGCTCTATACCGTCATGAATCTCCCTGTGAAGATAAAGGCCGCCCTCACCTCGAGGCTGAAGATAATGTCCAAACTGGACATCGCGGAACGCAGGCTCCCGCAGGACGGCAGGATAAAGCTGAAGCTGGGCAGGAAAAAAGAGATAGATTTCCGCGTCTCGGTGCTCCCGTGCCTCTTCGGCGAGAAGACCGTCCTGAGGCTCCTGGACAAATCGAACCTCCAGGTGGACCTGACAAAACTCGGGTTCGAGGAAAGCGCCCTGAAGGATTTCATGGCGGCCCTGGACAAGCCCTACGGCATGATACTCGTCACGGGCCCCACCGGAAGCGGCAAGACCACGACCCTCTATTCCGCGCTGAACCATCTGAACAAGCCGGGCACCAACATAATGACCGCCGAAGACCCCGTGGAGTACAACTTCCTCGGCATAAACCAGGTCCACGTGCGCGAGGACATAGGGCTGACTTTCGCCTCAGCGCTTCGGTCCTTTCTGAGGCAGGACCCCGACATCATCATGGTCGGCGAGATAAGGGATTTCGAGACGGCCGAAATCGCCGTAAAGGCGGCCCTCACGGGCCACCTGGTCCTCAGCACGCTCCACACGAACGATGCCCCGGGCACGATAAACAGGCTGCTGAACATGGGCATAGAGCCGTTCCTTGTCTCAAGCTCCGTGATTCTCATCCTCGCCCAGAGGCTTGCAAGGAGGATTTGTCCCCAGTGCAAGGAGGAGGAGAAGGTGCCCAGGCAGGCCCTTCTCAACCTGGGTTTCCCGGAGAAGGAGGCCGACCAGGTGAAGATCTACAAGGGAAGGGGATGCCCCGCCTGCAACAATACCGGATACAAGGGAAGGGTCGCCCTTTATGAAGTCATGACGCTCAAGGACGAGATGAAGCAGTTGATCCTCGAGGGGGCCCCGGCGGAGGAGCTGAAAAAAGCGGCCATCGCCGGCGGGATGAAGACGCTGCGCATCAGCGGACTGACAAAGGCAAGGGAAGGGGTCACCTCGATCGAGGAGGTGCTGAGGGTCAGCTTCGGCGATTAGGAGCCTGTGATTTAACCGGTGAGGAGAGAAAAATTTGGCCAGGAACCTGTATGAACTTCTGAAGACCATGATTGAAAAAGGGGCCTCCGACCTGCATATAACGACCGGGACCCCCCCAAGGCTGCGCATAGACGGAAAGCTGCTGCCCATGGACGAGGAGATACTCAACGCGACCGACACGAAGACCCTCTGTTACAGCGTCCTTACGGACGCGCAGAAACAGCAGTTCGAGGAGATAAACGAGCTTGACTTCTCCTTCGGCCTGAAGGGCGTCAGCCGCTTCCGGGGCAATATCTTCATGCAGAGGGGGGCGGTGGCCGGCGTCTTCAGGGCCGTGCCGTTCGGCATAAAGGGTTTCAGGGAGCTGGGCCTCCCCGGGATACTGGACGATCTGGCCAGGAAACCAAGGGGGCTCGTGCTGGTGACCGGCCCCACGGGAAGCGGCAAGTCCACAACGCTGGCGGCCATGGTGGACCTGATAAATTCCGAGCGCCACTGCCACATCATCACCATTGAAGACCCGATCGAGTTCCTTCATGCGCACAAGAAATCCCAGATAAACCAGAGGGAGGTAAACGCGGACACCGTCTCCTTCAAAAACGCCCTGAAGCACATCCTGAGACAGGACCCGGACGTGGTGCTCATCGGCGAGATGCGCGACCTTGAGACGATAGAAGCCGCGCTAACGGTCTCCGAGACGGGTCACCTCACCCTGGCCACACTCCATACGAATTCGGCAGTTCAGACCCTGACCAGGATAATAGACGTATTCCCTCCCCACCAGCAGGAGCAGATCAGGGTGCAGCTCTCATTCGTGCTGGAGGGGGTCGTCTCGCAACAGTTGATGCCTAAGAAAAGCGGCTCCGGCAGGGTGGCGGCGGTGGAAGTGATGATACCCACCCCGGCCATAAGAAACCTGATAAGGGAAGACAAGATACATCAGATATACGCCAACATGCAGACCGGCCAGTCCCAGTCCGGCATGCAGACGATGAACCAGTCGCTCATCGAGCTTATGGGCAAGAACCTGATTTCGTTCGAGGAGGCGGCGAGGTGCTCTCCGGTGCCGGACGAGTTCCTCGCGGCGGCAAAAAAAGCTCCCAATTCGAGGAGGTAATTTGGATGGCTACCGTTTTTCAGTGGTCCGGTAAGACAAAAACGGGCGCGGTCGAGGGCGGGGAGATGGCTGCCGGCTCAAGAGACGAGGTCATAGCCCAGTTAAGAAAGAGAAACATCATTGCCACGTCCGTGACAAAGAAGAAAAAGGAGATAGTAATCAATCTCCCCTTCGGCAGCCCGATAAAGGACAAGGACGTGGTCATCTTCACAAGGCAG
Source organism: Nitrospirota bacterium (assembly GCA_021825295.1). GTDB lineage: Bacteria > Nitrospirota > Thermodesulfovibrionia > Thermodesulfovibrionales > JdFR-88 > JAJYGJ01. The sequence continues at coordinate 20,954 of JAKAHV010000007.1, read as the reverse complement.
TTTTCAACCATGATAGACGCCGGGCTGCCCCTTGTGCAGGCGCTGGACATCCTCGCCTCCCAGGCATCCAACAAGCAGTTCGCCTCGATAATAAACAAGATAAAGGTCGAGGTCGAGGGCGGCTCCACGTATGCCGACGCCCTCCGCAAGCACCCCAAGGCCTTCAGCGAGCTGTACGTGAACATGGTCGCCGCGGGAGAGGCGGGCGGCATCCTGGACACCGTCTTGAACAGGCTTGCCATTTACATGGAAAAATCGATAAAGCTCAGAAGAAAGGTAAAGAGCGCCCTGTCCTACCCCATAATAGTGACGCTGGTTGCCGTGGTGGTCGTGACCATCATAATGGTGAAGGTCGTGCCCACCTTCTCCCAGATGTTCTCATCGCTGGGCGGCCAGCTGCCCGCCCCCACCAGGATAGTGATCGCCATGAGCCATTTCCTGGGCGGCAAGGGCGGGCTCATCATCCTCGCCCTTATCGTGGCCCTGGGCATCGGCTTTGTCCAGTTCAGGAGGACAAAAAAGGGCAAGCTCATTACCGACAGTCTTACGCTGAAACTGCCCATATTCGGCATACTCCTTTTAAAAGTGGCGGTGGCAAAGTTCACCAGGACCCTGGGGACCCTGATAAGCAGCGGCGTGCCTATCCTGGACGGGCTTGACATCACCGCAAAGACAGCCGGCAATAAAAGGATAGAAAGCGCGGTGAACAAGGTGAAAGGCGCCGTTCAGGAGGGCAAAACGCTCGCCGACCCCCTGGCGGAACAGAAGATATTCCCCCATATGGTGACTCAGATGATATCCGTGGGCGAGTCCGCGGGCGCCCTGGATTCGATGCTTGGCAAGATAGCCGATTTCTACGACGAGGAAGTGGACGCCGCCGTATCGAACCTCACCGCCATGCTGGAGCCCCTGCTTATGGTCTTTCTGGGAGGCACTATCGGATTCATTGTAATCGCCATGTACCTGCCCATATTCAAGATGGGACAGCTCCTCGGCCACTGACAAGAGACGAAGCCGCGGGATGAAGACAGCAGCCGGCACACAGACGAACAGAATAAAGGCCCTGATAACCTTCAGGGCCTTTTTCGTGACCGTCCTGCTGGGGTCTTTCACCTTCTTCGAGATCGGCCACAAGGCCTTCCGCCACCAGAAGGCCGTATTCAGCCTGATCGAGGTGCTCTACGGGCTGACGATAGCCTATGCATTTTTCCTTGGGAGGGTGAAGCCGAGGCCCTTCGCCTATTTCCAGCTCGCCATGGACGTTGTGGCCTCATGCGTTCTCATCTATCTAACAGGCGGGATAGAAAGCTGGTTTTCATTTCTCCTGATACTTATAGTGCTGGCCTCCGGGATAGTCATCGGCAGGCGCGCGGGGTTCGCGATAGCGACACTTTCGAGCATCCTCTACGGGGCGATGATAGACCTGCAGTACTTCCGTCTGATCCCCGTGCCCTACAACCTGGCGCTCTCCGGCAAGGACTTCCTCTACAACGTATTTTCCAATATAACCGCGCTGTATCTCACAGCCTACCTGATGGGCCATCTGTCCCGGCGGGTCGAGAAGATCACGGAAAAGCTGGAGGAAAAGGCGACCGATTTCCGCGAGCTGACGGCCTTCAACAAGGAGGTGCTGGAGAACATGCCAAGCGGCCTCATCGTGATGGACGGGGAAGGGCGCCTGATGTCGCTTAACAGGGCCGGAGAGACCATGACCGGAATAAGCCGGGCGGAGGCCGCCGGCATGGATATAAGGCGCATATTCCCGTTCATAGCGGACCACAGGAAGCCCAATGTGAGGGCCGAGGGGACGGTAAATACCGGCTCCGGGGAAAAGACCATCGGGCTGACCATCTCCCCGATGAATGAGGGCCAAAGCGGCCCCGAAGGGCCGGACGGTTACTTATGCATATTCTCGGACCTGACCGATATAAAAAAGATGCAGCGGGAGATCGAGCTCAAGCGGCAGTGGGCGATGATAGGCGAGCTGTCGGCCAATATAGCGCACGAGATAAGAAATCCGCTTGCCGCCCTCCGCGGGGCGGTGGAGATGCTGTACAAGGGCAATCCGGACCAGGGGCAGCGGGAATCCCTCACACGCATAGCCCTGGCCGAGATGGACAGGCTCAACCGCATCATAACGGATTTCCTCATGTACTCCAGGCCCGCCAGGCGCAGCCCGGAACCCGTCGAGCTGGGCCTGCTGCTGAAGGGCACACTGGAACTGCTGGGCAAGGCCGCCCCGCCGCAGGTCGAGATAAGCTCCGATGTCGAGGCGGACATCCATGTCCATGCGGACCCGGACAGGCTCCAGCAGGTCTTCTACAACCTGGCCCTGAACGCATTCCAGGCCATGCCAGGCGGCGGCCTGCTCCGGGTGACAGGCAGGAAAGCGGACGGCAGGGCCGAGATATCATTCGCCGATACGGGCGGCGGCGTCGCCCCCGAGGACGCGCAGAAAATCTTCTTCCCGTTTTATACTACCAAGGCCGGCGGCTCAGGCCTTGGCCTCTCCATAGCCATGCGCATAATGGAAGACCACGGCGGCACGATCAGGCTTGAAAGCAGTCCGGGGCGGGGAGCGGAATTCACCGCAATCATGCCCCTGAATGGAAAGGTTTGATGGCAGAGCACAGGGAAAAGATACTGGTCGTCGAGGACGAACAGCACATGAGGGAGATCCTCAATATGCTGCTCGAAACGGAGGGCTACCAGATCCAGACCGCAAAGGACGGCTCCCACGGGGTCGAGCTGCTGGAGAAGGAAATATTCAACCTGGTGATCACGGACATAAAGATGCCGGGGGTGGACGGCTTCGGCATTCTCGAAAAGGCGCTTCAGACCAGTCCCGAGACCGTTGTCATCATGATGACCGCCTTCGGCACGATGGAATCCGCCCTGGAGGCGATGAAGCTGGGCGCCTACGACTACATCCACAAGCCCTTCAAGATAGACGAGATACGGCTAATCGTAAAAAAGGCCCTGGAGAAGCAGAAGATGCAGCGGCAGCTCTCCCTGCTCAGGCAGCGGACGGCCCTGGAGCCGGATGGAAACATCGTGGCCAGAAGTCCCAGGATGAAGGAGATCCTCGCCAGGCTCCCCAGGGTCGCGGAAAGCAGGGCAAATGTCCTCATAACGGGGGAATCCGGCACCGGCAAAGACCTTATCGCCAATGCCATCCACGCCTTAAGCCCCAGGAAAGAGGCTGACTTCGTCGCGATAAACTGCGCCAACCTGCCGGAGGGCCTCCTGGAGAGCGAGCTTTTCGGCTACATGAAAGGCGCCTTCACCGGGGCGGCCCAGAACAAGCAGGGTTACTTCGAGGTCGCGGACAAGGGGACCCTCTTCCTGGACGAAGTGGCGGAGATGAGCGTACAGCTTCAGTCGAAGCTCCTGCGCGTGATAGAGACGGGCACGTTCCGGAGGCTTGGCAGCACGACCGACATAACCGTTGATGTGAGGATCCTGTCGGCTACAAACAAGGACCTCAGGGAGGCCGCGCTGAACGGCTCCTTCAGGGAAGACCTCTTCTACAGGCTCAACGCCATACCGGTACATCTGCCTCCGCTCAGGGAGCGGAAAGAGGACATACCGGCGCTGATAGAGCATTTCCTCAAGAAACGCAACAAGGACAAGCGCCTGGACAAGAAGGCCCTCGAAATGCTCATGAACCACGCGTGGCGAGGCAACATCAGGGAGCTGGAAAACGTCGTGGAGAGGATACTGCTTTTCAGCGACGGCCAACTGATCCGCGCGGAGGACATCCCCGCGGAGATAACCGGCGAGTGCCCGGGCGGAAACGCCACTGCCTCCCTTGGGGAGGGGTTTGAGCTTGAACCGCTGCTGGAAAAGATAGAGAAGGATTATCTGCTGAAGGCCCTCGCCCAGGCTGGCGGCAAGAAGATAGAGGCCGCGAAACTACTGGGCCTCAGTTTCCGTTCGTTCAGGCACAGGCTCGCAAAATACGATATAAAATAGCCCCGTATTGGGAAGAAAAAAACAGCCCCTCATAGATATCTCGGTGCCCGTAAGGGCCGGCATGCCCGGGTGGCCCGGGGACCCGCCCGTGGACATCGAATGGATCGGGGACATCCGCGCGGGAGATGCGGCCAACCTCTCCAGGATTGCGCTTGGCTCTCATGCCGGCACCCACGTGGACGCCCCTTTGCACTACCTGCCGGACGGAAAAAGCATAGGGGAAATGCCACCTGACGCCCTTGTCGGGCCCGCGCGGGTGGTAGAGGCAAGGGGACGCGCGGACGGATCTATCCCGGCCAGGGAGCTGGAAACAAAGGGCATAAGGCGGGGGCAGAGGATTTTGCTGAAGACGGACAATTCCCTGCTCTGGGGAAAGCCGGAGCGGTTCCATGAGCGGTTCGTCCACCTTTCGGTTGCCGCCGCCCGGTTTCTGGCCCGGATGAAGATACTCGCGCTTGGAATAGATTACCTCTCCGTAAGCGGGTATATGAAGGATGAAGCCCAGGTGCACCGCGCGCTTCTTGAGGCCGGGGTGTGGATCATCGAAGGCCTGGATCTAAGGGGCGTGCGTCCGGGCCGCTACGAGCTGATATGCCTTCCCCTGAGGTTGGAAGGGACCGAGGCCGCGCCCGCGCGCGCCCTGCTCCGGCCGACCGGGTAACCCACACAATCTGACGCAGAACCGGCAACGGGGACGAGGGGAGAAAAATCGGCGGTTTTTAGGTAGAATTAGAATGTGACTTTCACCGATTCCGTAAAGGAAGGCTTTGACGTAATCAATCGCCGGTGGCAGCTCGTTCTCATAAGGGTTGTGGCCTCCATCGTCAACCTCGCCGCTTTTTTCGTCATCGTGGGCATACCGCTTTTTATCGCGATAATGGTGGCCGGGGTGGAGTTTGCGACCGCAAGCGCGGGGGAATTCCTGAGCAGCCTGAAGGACGCGTTCGCGAGGGGCTATATCTGGATAGCCGCCCTGGTGCTTGCGAGCATACTTCTCTACGCGCTTTTCGCCGCCTTCGTCTGGATGTACGTGGTCGCGGGCTCGATGGGGATGATCGCCCGGACCCTGGAAAACAGAAAGGAACCCTTCAAGCTCAAGATATTCTACTTGGAGGCAAGGAGGCATTTCAAACAGCTTGCGAACTTTTATTTCCTGCTGGGCGCCTTTGTTCTGGGGGCGTTCATTGTGCTGGGCGTAGCCGTTGGGGGGGCCGTTTACCTGTCCGACTCACTTAAAGCGGTGAACGCATTCCTGGGAATCCTGCTGGAGTTCTTCCTGAACCTCTTTATAGCGCTTGGGGGCTTGCTCACGATTTACGGCAGCCTTACGGTCGGGGCGTACGGGGCGGGCATAGTCATTATGGATTCGGAGCCTGCCTGGCCTTCGATCAAGAAATCCCTGGGCTTTCTTGCCTCCCACCCGTGGGGTTTCTGGGGGTACAGCTTCCTGCTGACCGCATACGGAGTGGCCTCTTTTCTGCTTTTCGTTATAGGGTATCCATTCAGGATCATCCCTATCATAGGGATGATAGTGATACTGCCCTACCAACTTGCAAGCTATGCGCTGGAACGGTATCTGGGCTTGTCCCTGGTCGGAAGCGCCTTCTCGTATTACCTCAGAAACACGCGGATTCATATCCCGGAAGAAGGTCCCGCGCAAGCTCAAGCTCCCGCCGCTGCGGTGCGGCCGCCAGAAGGGGGACCCGCAGAACCGCCTCAAACTCATCAATCAGATACCGCTTGAGCGCCTCCCGTTTCCTTTTTTTATCTCCGCCGCCGGAAACGATTTCGCTCAAGCCGGCCATTGCCCCGGGGTCGAACTCCCTGAAAACCTTACCCTGCAGCGGCACGTCCGTTTCAAACGGGATGGAGCCCTGCTGCAAAAACCCCTCGGGCCACCTCCTCTGCGCGGAGCCGACAAGTTTTCTTCCGCCCGAGGCAATCTCCGCATACGAGATGCTCTGGAAGCAGTGCGCGTTACTTTTACCTTTCAGGACCGCGGCGGCAGGCCGGCGCCTTTCAATTTTCACCTCCACCTTCGCGCCCAGCCTCTCCAGAGCGCGGCTTATTGCGGCGCTGATGACCGCATAGCACCCGAAAAGGTCCTGTCCCTTGAATACCCCTTCCATACGGGCCGAAACGCTGTAGGTAAGCTCGCTCTCCAGGTGCAGGACGGCCCTGCCGCCCGTGGGGCGGACCACTGCCGGCAGGCCGCTTGCCCTGATAAAATCCGCATAAAACCCCTCTTTGTTCTTCTGAAAGCGCCCGAGGCTGAGGGCCGGCTGCTCCCATCCGTACAGCCGGACCGCGGGAAGGGCCTGGCCGTCCTTCACCGAAAGGGCTATGGCCTCGTCGAGGGCCATGTTGAAGGCGGCCCCGCAGGCCCCGGAGTCTATCAACCTGAAGTAGTTTCGGTTCAAAACGCATTGCCCCCGAAGATGTCCTCAGCAAAATCATCTAGACACGGCTGGAAGGGGGAAAAACCAGGCGAAAGGGCGGCGGGCGGACAGCTCCCCCAAAACGCTATCCGGACTTTTCGAGGAGTATCTTTCGCTTGACAGCCTGGATTTCCTTCAACTTTCCCTTGAAGAGCCTTTCCTCGCCGAAGAGGCTTCTCAAATAGATGCCGTCCTCCCCGGGCCGTATTATGTCAACGCTCTCAAGGTAAAGCTCTTCCTTGTCCGCTCCGGTTATATACGCGTTAAGTTCGCACATCCTTGTTGTCCTTCAAGGTATCGCCTGCGGCGCCTTTTGCCTGGAAGGGCCGTTCGCCGGGAGTGAACCTGATGTAGTTTTGCCAGTAATCAAGAAGCGATTTTGTTGCCTTCAGATCGCCGGCGCAATACCTGGCGATCTCCAGGCGCCTGCCGGCCCTGAAGAGATCTTTCACCTCGTGGCCGGAAGTCTCCTTTTTGGGGCTTTCGATGCCGAAAAACCTGCACCAGAGGTCCAGGCTGAAACGCCTGCGTACCGCTCCGAAAAATGTAAGCTGGTCCAGCAGGTCTATATGCGCGTTGCCGTAGCGGTTGGGCATGAGATCGCGCGTGGGCGCGGTCCTGTGCAAGGCCGTGCGCGTCATTATGAACGGGCAGTCGAAGCACCGGCCATTAAAAGTGATGAACTGGTCGTAGCTCCTGATTGCCCGCCAGAATTTTTCGAGTATCTCCTTCTCGGTGGAGGCCTCGAAGATCAGGCCGTCCTCCTCGACAGACGGGGCGGGCGGGGCCTGGTAGTAAACGGCGCCCCTGCCGCTGTCGGGGTTCAACATGCCGATTGCCACGATTTCAGCCGTCAGGGGATAGAAGGAGAGGCTGTCCTTTACGGCGGCCACATCGTCTTCAGACTCCGCGAACCGGAGGAAATAATCCTTGAAAGGCTCCTCCAGGGCGTCGAATTCGCTGCCCGCGGTCTCGATATCGAAGATCACCCTGGACATTTTTTGCCCCCCCGGCCCGGGCCGCCTTAAGAGGACTTCGCCACCTTCTCGAAGACGTCCCAGCTCTTGAGCAGGTCGATGGCCCTTTGAAGCTGGTTGTCGTCCTTCTCATTCAGGGGCCCAAAAGGCGCGACCTCTTCCTTGGCCGGCGCGCCTTTCATCGTCTGCTTGCCGGCGTCAAGATGGTTTTTAAGGTCTTTTTCCCTGATGAAGGGGTGCTCCTTCTCGCCCGGCATAAGGGCCAGCCTGACCTCTATGTCCGGAGTGATGCCCGTATTCTGAATGGAGATGCCCTTCGGCGTATAGTACCTGGCCGTAGTGAGCCTCAAGGCGGAGCCGTCGCTAAGCGGGATGACCGTCTGCACGGAGCCCTTGCCGAAGGTCCGGGTGCCAAGGATGACCGCTCTGCCCCAGTCCTTAAGGGCGCCTGCCACAATCTCGGACGCGCTGGCGCTGCCCTGGTTGACAAGCACTATCATGCGCATATGGTCGTAATGCGGATATGTGCTGGTGGTTTTGTAGTCGGTGCCGGGACCGGTCCTGCCCTTGATGGAGACCACCAGCTTGTTCTGCGCCAGGAACTGACTGGCAACATCGACCGCGCTGTTAAGAAGCCCGCCGGGGTTGTTCCTCAAGTCCAGTATGAGGGAGCGCATCCCCTGCTCGTTCAGCTCCTTGAGGGCGGCGGCCATCTCCGCCGCGGACCTCTCCTGGAACTGGGCGAGCTTTATATAACCGATGCCGTCCTGCTTGTCCAGGACCTTCCATTTGACGCTCTTTACCTTTATTATGTCCCTTACGACCGTAACATCGCGGAGCTTCTTGAATCCCTCCCGCCAGATGGAAAGGGTGACACTGGTGCCCTTGGGGCCGCGCATCTTTTTTACCGCGTCAAAAAGGGACATGTCCCGGGTGTCCTTCCCGTCGATCTTGACTATCTTGTCGCCGGGCTTTATCCCGGCCTTGTCGGCAGGGGTGCCGTCCATCGGGGCAATGACCGTCAGGACATCGTCCTTGACGCCTACCTCCAGGCCCAGGCCGCCGAACTCACCGCTTGTGTCCACCTGCATATCCTTGTAGGCATCCGGAGGCATGAAGCCGGAGTGCGGGTCCAGCGAGTTGATCATGCCCTTGATTGCCGCGTAAACAAGGTCCTTGGTGCTGGTCTTCTCCACGTAGTTGGCCTTCACCGCCTGAAGTACCTCGGTGAAGATCCTCAATTCGGAGTAATCCTCCCCCGCGCTGACGGCCTTGCTCTCCCACAGGGTCATTGCCGCCATCGAGGCCACAAGGCTTATCGCCAGGGCCGCAATCCAGAACCTCTTCTTTTTCAAATTCAAACCAAAGGACATGCCTAAAAACCTCCAGTGAGTTTGCGCGCGCCCCTTCAAAACGCGATCAGTTCCTGGCAAGCCACTGCATCGGGTCCAGCGGCTTACCCCTGTATCTTACCTCAAAGTATAGCGACGGGCCATTTACCATAACGGACTTGCCGGCCTTGCCTACTTCCGCCCTAGTCTCTATTATATCCCCAACTTTTAAAAAAATCTCACTCAGATCGGCATAAAGCGTATCGTAACCCTGGCCCTGATCGACTATAACGAGCTGGCCGTAGCCCTTGAACCAGTTCGCGAAGACGACCTTGCCCGTGAATATGGACCTCACCGTGGCATTGGGCGCCGTCCTTATGTATATGCCGTTTCTGAAGACCGGGGTGCCGAAGACGGGGTCGGTGCCCCTGCCGTATCCGAAGACGACAGCGCCGCGGACCGGCCAGGGGAGCCGGCTTTTTAGCGCGCGGAAACCCTTCCCCCGGTATGTCGAATACAGGTTTGAGCGGTTTATTATCTCGTAGAGACGCCTGGATGCCTTCTGCAGTTCCTGCAGCTCGGCCTCGTAGCCGGCCTTCCGGTTCTGGATAGACACGAGGAGATTGTCTTTTTCCTGTTTTTTGCCGTTTAACTTGCCTTGAATGAGCGCGGTCCGCGCCTCCTGCCTCCTGAGCCCGCCATAGAGCTGCTGGAGTTTCGCCTGCTGCTGCTGCAGTTGCCCATAGACCGATTTATACTGGTCAAGCTGGTCCTTCTCCAGCTTTGCAAGGATCTCGAGATACCTCCACCTCCGCATGAAGGACCCCATGTCGTCCGCGCCAAGCAGCATCACCAGATCGTCCGCCTGGCCGTGCTTCTGAAGTCCGATGAGCTTGTTTTTAAGCCACTGCTGATGGTCTTGCAGCTTCTGCCTGGTCTTCTGTATCCCTGAAGTGGTTTGGGCGATCCGGGCATTCGTGTTGTTAATGCGGTTTTTCTCGGCCTGGAGCTGCTTCTCGTATTGGCCCAGTTGCGCGTTTATCCGCTCAAGTTCGGCCGTGACGGAAGACTCCATCTGCCGGGCCTGCCGGATGTTTTTCTCCTGCTTTTTTATCTGCCCCTGGATTCTCCTGTATCTGGCCCTGACATCCTCGGCATGGGAGCTTGCAACATAAGCAGTGGCCAGAAGGAAGGCGGAGGCGAGCATGAGCGCAAGCAGGTTTTTACCGTGCAGGCGCATTTAGAATTTTATTCTGCCAAGGGCCATGAGCGCCCCCGAAAACCCGATGAAAAGGCCGGCCAGCGGAAGAAGGCCGAGGAAATAAACCGGCGTCTGCATATACCTGAAGACAGGCAGCGCCCCGGCAAATCCGGCCAGGAAGACGTCGAAGACCGCATAACCCGCGGCGGATGCAAGCAGGCCGCCCGCCACCCCCAGCACCGACCCCTCAATGAGAAATGGGGCCCTTATGAACCATGCGGTCGCGCCCAGAAGGCCAAGCGTCTCGACCTCGTCCCTTCTCCGGTAAAACAGTATCTTTACCGTGCTGTAGCAGACAAAGAGCACGCCCCCGAGCAGGGCCGCAAGAAAGGCCAGCCCGGCGGACCTGGCCCCCGATATCACGGACTCTATCGTGTCGAGGAATTTGGCCCCGTACTCCACGTCTACCGCGCCGCGCATCGCCTTTATCTGGGCGGCCAGCCCCCTGACCATCGCGTCCGTCGCGTCACCCCTCTTGAGCCTTATATCCAGGGAAGCGGGAAGCGGGTTTCCGTCCAGGCCCTCGAAGAGATAGGCGGAGTCCTTCATGGACTTCTTAAGCTCGGCCAGCGCCTCCGCCTTCGAGATATACGAGACCGAACCCACGGCGGGGTTGGAGCGTATGGCGCCTTGCATCCTGGCCAGGTCCGGCGCCGATATCCCGTCATCCAGGTAAACGGTCATCGAGAACCGGCCCTGGAGCTTTGAGGCGAAAAAATTGAGGTTATACACGATGAGCATTGAGATCAACAGTATAAATAGCCCGACCCCTATGGAAAATACACTGAGCAGGTTGATCCATTTTTCCTTCCAGATGCCGGCAATGGCGCTGCCCGGATGGCTCATCCCACATCCAACCTTTCGATCTTTCCGGAGGCGAGCCTCATTATCCTGCGGCCCGTGCCGGTGTAGAGGTCCCTGTTGTGGGTAGCTATGATCACAGTTGTCCCCCTTGCGTTTATGTCCTTGAATATCCGCATGATGCCCGCCGAGGTGTCCGGGTCCAGGTTGCCCGTGGGCTCATCGGCCAGAAGCAGGACTGGCTCGGCCACTATCGCCCTTGCGATGACGGCCCGCTGCTGCTCCCCGCCGGACAGGGTGTCCGGAAAACAGTCCGCCTTGTGCCTGAGCCCTACCATCTTCAGGGTCTCCATTACCTGGGGTTTCAGGGCCCTCTCGGCTGCACCCCTTATCCGCATGGCAAGCGCGACGTTCTCGTATATCGTCTTTCCCGAAAGAAGCCTGAAATCCTGGAAGACAACGCCTATGGACCGGCGAAGCCCTGGGACATGGCGGGCCCCCATCCCGTTGATTGCCGCGCCGTTTACGGTGATCGTGCCCTCGTCCGGCCGGATGGCGCGATATATGAGTTTCAGAAGCGTGCTCTTGCCGGCGCCGCTAGCGCCGGTTATAAACAGCAGTTCGCCCCTGCCCGCCTCGAAATCCACGCCGCTGAGGGCCTGCTGACCGTCGTACGTCTTGGATACGTTTTCAAATCTGACCATACGGCCCTATCTCAATAAAAATCTTTTTCATGGTGCATTCCAATCAATTGCCCCGGCCGACGCCTGCCGGATTGCGCTTCCTTTCCCGTCACTGCCCCGAAGACGGCGATATAATTTTTTGCTTCTCCGCGCCACCGTCCGTGTGAATGCCGGAGACAAGCTCCATTATCATAAGCCTGTGCTGAAGGACCATCAGTTTCTTGATCTTCAGGTCGGAATCGGGCCCGGTCAGAAGCGAGGTGTAATCTGTCTCCTTCGTGGCCAGTATCTCGCCCGCACAGTAAAGAAGGGTTCGCACAACGGGGACTTTCACGGAACCATCCTCCGTCTGAACATGGTAAGTCCTGCCGCCGAAAGGCACGTTCGTGTTAAATCCGGACCTCATGAGCGCCGCTTTTACAAACACCGCCTCTGTTAAAACTCAGATATTATATAGACCGGACGGCAAAAAATGGAAGTGGGCGGCGTCGTCAGATTTGCGGGGCTGGGGCATCTGCCCGTTCCCCCTATTTCCCCAGCAGGCGGGCCTTCGCCTTCTTCACTTCCTGTTCGGTGAGGACCCCGCTTCTGTAAAGGTCGTCGAGTTTTTGCATGTCGAGGAGCCTTTTCCTGGCCTTGCCGAATTCCTCATCGGAGAGCGCCCCGGAGGCGTGCAGGTCCTCAAGCTCCTTGAGCTTCTCCGCCGTCCCGGAGCCGCCTGCGGCCTCTTTGCCCGCGCCCGTCACGGGCGAGGCTTTTGGCTGCCCGGACGCCTGTGCGCCGGCGTTTCCTGCGCTGGCCCCTTCGGGTCTGTTAAAGACCTCCGCGATTATCAGTGAGCGTTTGTCCTGCAGCAGGTCCGCAACCGAGACGGCGATCTTTTTAGTCTGGATTTCGTTCAGCCTCCCCGTTATCGCCTCAAAATCCTGGCCCGAATACCGCCCTTTGCTCTTCACCGATACGGAGCTGCCGATTATCCGCCTGTCCTTCGCCGTCAAAGCGATCCTGACGTCATGGTCTCCCTCGGCATAACGGACCCCCGATGAGCCGGCCCAGTAATCATCGGCATACTGCTTTCCGCCGTAATATCCCCACCGCCCAGTGATTGCCAGATGAAGCACCGCATCCGCGGCGGCGCCCTTTTCATAAGGGTAGATAACGCGGCTGAACACATCCATTTTTCTAAGCTCCCCGGCGATCATCGGGCCGTAAGGGCGGTTTTTATGAGAGGGGCCGTAGCTCTGGACCGAAGGGGTCTCGTTTATATCGAGGCCGACCGTGATCGGTATGGGCGCGGACTGGCCGTAGGCGGGGGTGGCGGGGACATCGACCGTCCACTTCTGGCTGGCGCATGCGTTCACGGCAAGCGCAACGAAAAAAGACAAAGCGAAAATGGTGGTTGCCTTCATTGTTTCCTCCCCGGAGTTTTATGCAAGTAATCTACATGTTCCTGCCCGCATTTAGCAAGCCTTCCGCCTTACCGGGGAAGTGATTTTCAAGCATGCGCCCGTGCCGGGCGCACAAAAAAAGGGAGGGTCCCTGTCGGGGACCCTCCAAGCAATTGGGTTAGGAATTTAGCCAGAGGGTTCTCTCTAGAAATTCACGTTGAACGTAAGATATATGTCGTTTGCGTTCTTGATGGGCGCAAACAACTGGGCATTCGCCGGGTTATTGAGTTCGTTCATGGCCGTAGAAGGACCAACCCAACTGTTGGAACCCGTGTTCTCGAAGTCATAGTACTGATAGCCCAGCCTGAAGAACGCGAGGCCTGCCTTCGATATGGGCTTCACGTGAAGCTCCTGTATCACGTAGACCTCATACACGTTGCCCCTTGTGCCCAGCTTCGATGTCCATATATCGTCGCCCGCGGGGGCGAAGGCCATCCAGTTCCTGGAACCGTGGTTGTATTCCGCGCCGATTTTGGTGCGGGTGGCGTCTATGTCGTAGCGTCCCCCCACGTAAAAAGCCCAGCCGGTATGATTGTCCTGCAGATGCTGGGCGTCGTTAAGCAGGCCGGGCGCACTGGCCTGCGCGTCAGCCGCCGCGTGCGGATCCCCTGCGTTCACAAGGGCCTGCTCAATGAACGGAACAAAGGCACCCGCCTGCTGTCCATTGGGGTGGGTTACGCTCAAGGCGCCCGCGACGAAATAGTTTACGTTCTTGATCTTCCCAAAACCGGTGGCCCCGAACTGGTCTATGTTGCCCAGGTTATTGGTAGGATTCAGCGTCATTTCCACGCCGCCAGTCGCATCCGTCGGGAGCTGGTAATCCGGCGGGGCGTCAAAGATGTCTATGGCCCTGTTCCACTGCAACTGGACTTCGAGCGCGTCCGTGTTGTAGGGCACCACCTGTATGCCGACCATCGTCGTGTCATGGAGCTGGTTTAACGCGTCGTGGTTTATGAACCCGGAATCAAACCCCTTGCCCAGGCAGAACTTCGCATACGCGCCCGGCAGCGCCTCTATGTAAGGGGCGTAACCTATCGACAGGCCGTCGAACGCGTAATCGATAAGGAAGCTTGGCACGCCGGCCGAGCCGATATTCACTGCGTTTCTCCTCAGGTTGCCCGGCACCCCGTTGGTCGAGGGCCTTCTGCCTATCGAAAACCAGACGGGAAGGTCCGCGATATTGCTCCAGGTGGCATAGGCATAATCCACATTGACGAAGTCGCTGCTTGGCACATGGCCCAGGTCTCCGTCAAATACCCCGGCCCTGTCCAGAAAAAACATGTGAGATGTGACAGGGTTGGATGAGTCGCTTCCCCAGACCTTGTACATGAGAAGACGCGCCTTAACACTGACATTCTGAAGGGCCTTCGCCTGGATGTCGAGCCCGAAGCGATTTGTCAAAAGCGAATTGTTTCTGTAATCCTGCCCGGCAGTAGCGGCGCCTACGGCTCCGCGGCTACCTGCAAATTTCGCGGCATCAGTAACAGACCAGTAAGTGGGGGTGGACCCCTGCAGATAATCCAGTCTGGCCTGGTAATCCCCCCCTATGGTCAGCCAGGGGGCCACCTGCTGCTCCGCATAGCTCTTCACGGGCAGCAGCAGCAAAACGGCGAAAACGGCAAGTAAAAACTTTTTCATGGCCTTCATCTCCTCCTCAAGAAAATTGACATCCGCAAAACGCAAAATATACTCCCCAATGCACGATTGTTTTCCTTTATGATTCAGGGGCTCCCTCTATAGACTTGATCTCCCTCCTCTCCTCCCCCGGAAATTGCGGAAAATCAAAATTGCGCAAATAGTAAATCATTCGAAACCGATTTGTCAACAAGAATTAACGGGGGTGTAATCTTCTTGTAATCTACGCCTGGCGGCGGGATGCGGGGGGACAGCTTAGCGGCCGAGCCACTTGTCTATCTCGTCCAAAAGGAGCCTGTTTTCGCGCCTTTTTTTCACGGCGAACCTTATAAACTGTTTTTTTCGAAAACCCTTAAAATTAGAGCAGTCCCTTACGAGCACGCCCTTTCCAAAAAGCCGGGCGGCGAACCTCTGCGCCTCCGGGAGCCTTATCAGAAAAAAATTCGGGCCGCAACGGCAGCCTGAACCCTCCTGCCGGGCGGGGGTTCCAGTGAAATGCCAGACACCCGCCTTTTCGAGCCGCCGCGTTATGAACGCCCTTTCTTTTTCCACGAAACGGAGGGTCTTTTGCGCGTGCTCCGCGTCGCCCGGGGCGGCAATGGCGGCCTCCACGGCCGGGGTGTTGACGCTCCATGGCTCCTTGAACTTCAAAACCTTTCCGGCCTCGCGGCCGGATCCGAAGACCGCATAACCCACCCTGAGGCCGGTGAGCGCGTGAAATTTCGTCATCGAGCGGAGTATCACGAGGTAGGGGTTTTGCCTTGCGGCCTCATCCACAATGGAGTTGCCAGGGCAAAAATCGATGAAAGCCTCGTCCACCACCAGGCGGCAGCGCGCCTTCCTTGCCACACGGGCAAGCTCGAGGACCGATTCCTTCTCCAAAAGCTCCCCCGTGGGATTGTTGGGATTGCAGAGGAAGGCCATCTGCGCCCCGCGCATCGCGTCCGCGAACCGGGCGAACCGGAAGGAAAGGCCGGCAACTCCCCTGACCGCGGCCCCGGAGAGCCTGGCCGCCCTCTCATACTCGCTGAAGGTTGGGTTATGGACGAGGACGGTCTTCGGCCTAAGGGACCTTGCCAGCAGGTAAATCAGCTCCGTGCTGCCGTTTCCGGGGACGACCTGTGCGGGCCGGATTTTAAATTTTCGGCCGTCCGAAAGCAATCCGGCTATTTTTTCCGCCAGGCTGCCCGCGTGCGGCTCGGGGTAATGGTGGAGTCTCTCCAGGGCATCTCCGGCCGCCGCGAGCGCCCTGCCGGACATCCCCAGGGGGTTTATCGAGGCGCTGAAATCCACTATGTCATCTACCGGTATGCCGGTTACTTTAGAGGCGTAAAAGACATCCCCGCCGTGGGCGCGCCCCTTCATCCCTGACCTCCTTTTGTGAAATCCCCTCCCAAATCAATCCCCCTCACCCAACCCCCTCCCAGGGGAGAGGGATTAGGAAAAGTCAAAGCAACCAGTGAAATAATGCCGCGCTTGCAAGCGCCATTGCCAGCGCCCCAAGCAGGCAGGCGCGGAGCGTGAGTTTCACGGCCCTCTTCGCCTCGTCCGCCAAAGGCGGCGGCCCCGCCCCCATGAAGGGTTTTTCAACTAAAACTCCGCCGTATGAAGCCGGGCCGCCCAGGGTGACGCCAAGCGCGCCGGCCATGGCCGCCATGGGGACGCCGCTGTTGGGGCTCGGGTGCTTCCGCCCGTCCCTGAGCATCGTCATGAGGGGTTGCAAAAACCCGTTGCCTCCGGCAGCCGACGTCAGGCAGATAAAAAATCCGGTCAGCCTCGCCGGTATGAAGTTCGCAAGGTCGTCAAGCCTTGCAGCCGCCCAGCCGAAGAGCCTGTATCTCTCGTTTCTGTAACCCACCATCGAGTCCATCGTGTTTATGGCCTTGTACGTCATCGCAAGCGGGAGGCCGCCCAGCAGATAGTAAAAGACCGGCGCCAGCACCCCGTCCGACGCGTTTTCCGCGAGGCTCTCCACCGTGGCCTTCATTATCGCGCCCTCATCCAGATTTTCCGTGTCCCTGCCCACCAGGCTTTTCAACTGCCGGCGGGCCGTCTCAATATCCCCGGAGGCGACGAGACTGATGATTTTGGTCCCCTCCGAGGTCAACCCCCGCAACGCTATCGTGGTATAAAGCAGAAACGCGAGAACAAGCGTGCCCAGATAGGACCGGCGGGAAAACGCATCGAGGGCGTTGGCCAGATACGCGGTGGCCGCATATGTGCCGAAGACAATCGCCACGCAAAGCAGGATGCCGCCCATGCGCGGCCATGGCCCGCGCAAAAACCGCTCAAGCGCCTCGACGGCCCTGCCGATTATCCTCACAGGATGGAGAAAAAACCAGCGCGGCTCGCCCATGGCCAGGTCCATTGCAAGCGCAAGACCCAATATCGCTATCCTATGCACAAAAGCCTCTCGATTTTTCCAAAATCCAGGCTTCCCCTGATGGCGGCGGCCAGGGCATTCAAGCCCCCCTCCTTGAGCGCCCCATAGCTGACCGGGGTCCTTTCGGGCAGACCGGCACGCTTGCGGAGCGCGTTTAAAAGCCTGCCCCTGAAGGCGTCGTTTTCGAATATCCCGTGGATATATGTGCCCCAGACGTCCCCTTTTTTCGAGCCGTCCGGCACCCTTTCGCCGGTTGCGAGCCTCTTCAGCTCAAAAAGGCCAAGCTCCCCGGTGGAGCGGCCCGCGTGTATCTCATATCCGGAGAGTTTTTCGTCTGTGATGCCTTCCGTCCCCGGCTCCGTCGCCTCTACCTGGGATGTAATCTTGGGTTCTTCCAGCACAGTCTCAATCTCAAGAAGGCCAAACCCCCTTATCTCCGCAAACTCGCTTTCAACGCCCCCGGGGTCTTTTATGACGCCGCCCAGCATCTGAAAGCCTCCGCATATGCCGATCAGGGGGATGCCTTTTTTGACCGCCCTCCTTATCGATTCCTCAAGGCCTGTCTCGCGCAGTGAGAGAAGGTCTTTGCTGGTGTTCTTCGAACCAGGGACGATAACAAGGTCCGCCCCTTCGATCTCACTTGCGCGGTTGGAATAAACCACCTCGACGTCCGGCTCCATGGCAAGCGGCTCGAAATCGGTAAAATTCGAGATAAACGGGTTTCTCACCACAACCACTTTCAGTGCCGGCCCCCGGAAGGCCCTTGCCCGCCGGGAATCGAGGCAAAGGGAGTCCTCCTCGGAGAGGGACAGATCCAGGTAGGGGATGACGCCCAGGGATTGAACGCCCGTCATTTCCTCCAGCATTTTCAGGCCGGGGGCCAGAATGGCTTCATCGCCCCTGAACTTGTTTATTATGTAGCCCTGTATAAGCCCCCTGCCCTCTTCCCCAAGAAGCGAAATAGTGCCGTAGAGGGAGGCAAAGACCCCGCCCCTGTCTATGTCGCCGACCAGGACTGCCTTCGCCCCGGCATGACTTGCCATCCTCATGTTGACGATATCCTTGTCCATGAGGTTTATCTCCGCGGGGCTGCCGGCCCCCTCCATGATTACGATGTCGTGCCTTCCGGCAAGCCTTTCATAAGCGGAGGTGGCAATCCGCCAGGCTTCGTCCTTCCAGCCGTAATACTGGCCTGCTGTCATGTTTCCGTGCACCCGGCCGCAGGTTATCACCTGGCAGCCGGCGGGGCCGGTGGCCTTCAGCAGGATGGGGTTCATGTCGGTCGTGGCCTCGACCCTGGCGGCCTCCGCCTGGAGCGCCTGGGCCCTGCCTATCTCGCCGCCGTCTTTCGTGATGTAGGAGTTCAGGGCCATGTTCTGCGCCTTGAACGGGGCGGCGTTGCAACCCATATCCGACAATATCCGCAAAAGGCCCGCCGCAATAAGGCTCTTTCCCGCGCCCGAGCCCGTGCCAAGCACCATGAGGGCCTTCACTTTATCCGCCATTTCGCTTTTTTCTCCCCGCGCTTCGTCCGCACGCCTGCGGCCTGAAATTCATGAACCGGACCACCGGGGTCTTCCCATCGTACAGTTCCACCAGGCTGATGCCGCCGAACCCGATATCGGCCCGAAAGATGTTCCTGTAAGGCATGCCCAGGAAATAACAGAGCAGGACCCTCAAAATCCCGCTGTGGGAGACGATGGCCAGCGTCTCGCCATCCCGGCTTTGGCCGGTTATCTCTTTTATGGAAGCAAGGGCGCGCCTTTTGACCGCCAGGGAACTTTCCCCGCCGACCGGGCTGTTGGCGAAAGGGTCTTTCACCCAGAGGCCGAATTCCCGGGGATACATCCTTTCTATCTCGTCGTACCGCATGCCCTCCCATTTCCCGAATGCCCGTTCCCTCAGAAGCGCCATCGGGGTCACCCGCCCGACGCCCAGGGCCTTTGCAATTATGTCGCCGCTCTGGATGGCGCGGGTGAGATCGGATGTATACAGGGCATTCAACTTTACCCCCTCACTTCCCCCCTTGAGTATTTTTTTGAGGGCAAGGGCGGCCCCCAGCATGTCTTTTACTCCCTCAGGCGCAAGCGGCAGGTCTATCTGTCCCTTGTAACGGCCCTCGAGCGCGGTGCGCCCGTGTCTTATCAGAAATATCCGGAGCATCGCCGATGTCTTCATTTTATCCGGGTTGGAATCCCGGCGGTCACAAGGTAAACCCTGTCCGCGGCCCCCGCCACCAGTTGATTGAGCCTGCCCGCCTCGTCACGAAAAGCCCTGCCAAGCGGGCCCTCCGGCACAATCCCCATACCCACCTCGTTTGAGACGGCAAAGACAGTCCCCCCCGCTTCCTTTATCGCCTTTAAAAGCCTCGCGGACTCCGAGGGGATGTCGGCCTTTCTGGAAAAAAGATTTGAAAGCCAGAGCGTGAGGCAATCGATGAGGATCGTTTCATATGCCGCGCCTATCCTGTCAATGAGGCCGGCAACATCCACCGGCTCCTCAAAACTCTCCCATTGCCTGCCGCGCTGTCTTTTATGGGCCTCCACGCGCGCCTTCATCTCCTCATCGAGCGCTTCCGCCGTGGCTATGAAGGCCTTTCGCCCTTTTGATATTTCGCACTCTTTCAGGGCAAAAGCGCTCTTGCCGCTTCTTGCCCCCCCCAGCACGAATACCAGCTCGCCCAAATTAAAACCTCCGTCCGTCTGAAATAAAATAAAAATCCCGATGGACAATCAATTCCATCGGGACTGCACCCGTCTTCTTCATCCCTTGCCGGGGCCGGCTTTTTCCGGGAATCTCCCGGTGCTTTTCAATCCGAAAGCACCAAAAAGCCCTTTGCCCCTTTGCCGTCACAGGCAGGTCTTCTGGCTCGCCGGATCATCCTCCGCCCCCGCCTTCCCATGCCTGCCATTCATCCCCCTAAAGAGGAGATCAAATGGGCCGCACAGTGGCCAAATGGGGGTGAGTCCCCGGTCACAGCGGCGGGACCGCTCCCGGTTAGGATTTTATTTTTCAAGACTTCCAATCCGCACGGGATTCCCTTATTATGCCGGCATCCGCTGTTTGGATGCCATGGCGCCTGTGATACCAATATTTAATCCAAAGGGGTGGCAATTGTCAAATGGGAGCGGGAACCCCGGGAAGGGAGGGGAAAGGGGGACCGCACGTTTCAATGTTAATCTCACATAAAACCATTTCAATTCTGGCAGACCGCGGCTTTCGGGTCCATGTTGCAGATGGCGGACTTGAGCGCCGCATTTTGGGCGGCAAGGGCAGCATTTTGGGCGGACAACGTTTTAATCGCCTCGATAATTGGCGCGATCAGCTTTTCATAATCAACCGCTTTATAGCCACGCTGGTCGGTGGATACAATTTCCGGGAAGGCAGTTTCTATTTCCTGTGCTTTCAGCCCCATTTTGCGGGCGGCATCCGGTCCCTGGTTCCAGTAGTAATAATACCCGTTCAAATGATCGATCTTATCGAGCGCATTGTCTATGGGAACAAAATCCTTCTTCCACCTCTCGTCGGAAAAAGTATACCAGCCATTTGCAACGGCCATTGTTCCGTCCCCGGCGGAGCCGACCTGGAATCTGTAGGAAGGAGTCGTGCCGATGCCTACACTGCCCGAAGGCGTTATTAGTAAAGAAGCTCCCGCGCCAGAATGAATAACATCAAAATCGCCGTACGTGTCGGTTAAAACCTGCCAGGTCAGACTATTATTTGCTTCATTTTGCGATATCTGCATTCCGGCCGCTCCCCCGCCTTGCTCGGTAAATAGACGGACAGTCCTGGTATTCACGCCGGCATTATCCAGTAAAAATCCGTTGAATCCATAGCCTGAATTTGAAATATGCAATTTTGCTCCGGGATTCGTCGTGCCGAGACCGAGACTGCCATTACTATTTAGGCTCTTCGTGAAAGCGTGTGGGTAAATTAGTGGTCGTTAGGCGGCGCATTAATGGCTCCAGACAAAGGGAAAAGAGCTTTTAAGGGGACAGGAAAATCCGTATGCTAAACGGATG
>JAKAHV010000006.1 GCA_021825295.1 Nitrospirota bacterium | reverse complement strand
AATAAGATAAGGGTCATTCAGAGAAGGGCATACGGACTAAGAGATGAAGAATACCTTCGCCTAAAAGTCCTTACTTGCATGCTCAAGGAGATATAAATGACCCACACTCTTACGCGAAGACCCAAAATAGTTTGTATATCTGCCTGGCCCTTTCGTTCGGTCACGCGGTTCCGGGCGTACACAAAAGACGTTATTGCCTTGTCCTCAGGGCGACTCGCGAAAGGTTGTCAAGATGCAACCCGCCGCGATCCGTCCGCTTGTTCCCTCTCTCAAGAACCGGGCAGATATCAGCCGTTCCCGGCAATATCAGCTATCTACCCACAAAAATTCCTGAAGAGCCCTTTTGTGCTATCAACAGTATCGTGTGCAATATATATTAGTTTCGGAATATATTGACTTATTAATTAATAAATTATATAGTGGAGCCACAAAATCTCACTCGGGAGGTCTGGAAGATGGAAAGGGTCTTGGGGATTATATCGATGTCGATCCTTATAATCGCCTACGCGTCTCTCGCCGGCATCGCCTTCGTCCACTGATCGGGACGGCCCCGGATTGCCAATTGCCAGTCCCGCGGGTTATGATTGAACCCGTCTTATAAACTGCGGGAAGGAAGGCAGCCGTTGGGTATTCTGGCCGTTTCTCTTCAGTCCGGAAGCAGCGGCAATTGCATATATGTGGAGGCGGGCGGCGCGAAACTCCTTTTTGACGCCGGCATCCCCGGCATCCGGGCGGAAGAGAGGCTGAGGGCCATCGGGCGCGACATCAGGGACGTCGACGCCCTCGTCATCTCCCACGAACATTCCGACCACGTCCTCTACGCGGGGGTATACCACAGGAAATACGGACTGCCCGTCTATTTTTCTCCCGCGACTCTCGATGCGTCTCTAAAAAGGCTCCCACTGGGGCGCTTCGGGCATGTAAATCTCTTCATGGTCGGCAGCGTGCTGAAATTCAAGGGGGCGGAGGTGCGCACCGTCCCCACCAGCCACGACGCCGAGGACGGTGCGGCTTTTGTTATAACCGAGGGGCAAAAGGGCAAGAGGCTCGGCATACTTACGGACCTCGGGCATGCCTTCGAGGGGCTGCCGGAGCTTGCAGCCACGCTGGACGCCGTCATACTGGAGAGCAATTTTGACCCTGAAATGCTCCGGCGCGGGTCTTATCCGGCCCCGCTGAAGAAACGCATACAGGGCCCGCGCGGGCACCTCTCGAACATGGAGGCGGCAAAACTCCTGAGCTGCTGCAGCGGGCTTGAATGGGCCTGCCTTGCGCACCTTTCGCAAAATAATAACCGCCCGGAGCTGGCCCTGAAGACCCACCGCGCGGTCAACCCCGCCCTCCCCCTTTATATAGCCGGCCGCCACGCCCCCTCAAGGATTTTAAAAGTCTAACTAGAACCTATCTCAAAATCGCTTCCGGCTGCAAGAGGCCGAAATTGCGGCCGATTTCCCCTTTCCTCCTTGCCTGCCGCGATTTCTTCTCTCTTTCGCTTCAGAATCAATTTTGAGATAGGTTCTAAACACCTTCCCCTAATCCCCTCCCTTTTCAGGGAGGGGATTTCATAAAAGGCAGGTCCATTGCCTTAAGTGAGACCCTCCCTTGGGGAGGGTTGGGAGGGGGGGGAAGTGCCGTTTCCAGGCCGGCTGGGCTAAAATATAAGTTATGGGCGAATTCAAACTCGTCTCCGGCTTTACGCCCAGGGGCGATCAGCCGCGGGCCATAGAGCAGCTCGCAAAGGGGGTGGCCGGGGGCAAAAGACACCAGGTGCTGCTTGGCGTCACGGGTTCCGGCAAGACCTTTACGATCGCCAACGTGGCGGCCAGGACGGGGCGGCCGACCCTTGTGATAGCCCACAACAAGACCCTCGCCGCGCAGCTCTACGGGGAATTCAAGGAGCTGTTCCCTGACAACAGCGTCGAATACTTCGTAAGCTACTACGATTACTACCAGCCCGAGGCCTATCTGCCCGCCTCGGACACCTACATTGAAAAGGACTCCGCGATAAACGACGACATAGACAGGCTCAGGCACTCCGCAACCCGCGCGGTGCTGCTGCGCAGGGACGTGATAGTGGTGGCATCGGTCTCATGCATCTACGGCATAGGCTCTCCTGAAGACTACCTGGCCATGCACCTGGTGCTGGAGGAGGGGATGCACACCGAGCGAAACGCCATTTTGAAACGGCTTGTCGACATGCAGTATGTTAGGTCGGACGTGGAGTTCGCAAGGGGCAATTTCAGGGTGAGGGGCGACATCGTCGAGGTCTTCCCCTCGTTTTCGGCCGACAAGGCGCTGCGGATGGAGTTCTTCGGCGACGATATAGACGCCCTCTGGGAGTTTGACCCCCTTACGGGAAACAAGCTCAGGCGCTTCGGCAAGTTCGCCCTCTTCCCCAACAGCCACTGGATCACCCCGAGGGAGAGACTGGAGCCGGCGCTCGCCGGGATAGAGGACGAATTGCGCGAACGCATACAGTTCTTCGAGAAGCTGGGCAAGAAGCAGGAGGCCCGGCGGATAGAGCAAAGGACGATCTTCGACCTGGAGATGCTGAAGGAGTTCGGTTATTGCCACGGTATTGAAAACTACTCCCGCCATCTGAGCGGGAGGCTGCCGGGCGAGCCTCCCTTCACACTCATAGACTATTTCCCTGATGACTTCCTCCTGGTCATAGACGAGTCGCACGCCACCGTGCCCCAGGTGGGCGGCATGTACGAGGGCGACCGCTCGCGGAAGCAGACCCTCATCGACTACGGTTTCCGGCTGCCCTCCGCCCTGGACAACCGCCCGCTGAAATTCGCCGAGTTCGAGCACCGGCAGCGGCAGACCATATACGTCTCCGCCACCCCGGCGGCCTACGAGCTTGGCAAGGCCAAAGCGGCGGTCGTGGAGCAGATTGCCAGGCCCACCGGGCTCCTTGACCCCAGGATGACGGTAAGACCCGCGTCCGGCCAGGTTGACGACCTTCTGGGCGAGATCAGGAAGCGGATAAAAAACGGCGAGCGCGTCCTCGTAACCACACTCACCAAGAAGATGGCCGAGGACCTGACCGACCACTACATACAGCTTGGCGTGAAGGCCCGCTACCTGCACTCGGACATCGACACGCTCGAGCGGATCGAGATACTCAGGGACCTGCGCCTGGGCGTCTTTGACGTCCTTGTGGGGGTAAACCTCCTGAGGGAGGGACTCGACCTGCCGGAGGTCTCCCTCGTGGCGATCATGGACGCCGACAAGGAGGGCTTCCTGCGCTCCGAGCGCTCGCTTATCCAGACCGCCGGCAGGACCGCGAGGAACGTAAACGGAGAGGTCATCCTGTACGCGGACGCCGTCACGGCCTCGATGCAAAAGGCCATCGGCGAGACGGCAAGGAGGCGGCGCATACAGGAGGAATATAACAGGGCAAACGGCATCGAGCCGCAGACCGTGAAATCCAGGATAAAGGACATCCTGAGCAGCATCTACGAGCGCGACTACTTCACCGTCCGTGAAGAGCCCGAGGTGGAATATGAGGCAATAAGCGAAAAATCCCTTGCCGTCCTCGAAAAACAGATGAAAGAGGCCGCCGCCAAACTCGAATTCGAGAAGGCCGCCGCCCTGCGGGACAAGATAAGGGAGATGAAACAGATGATGCTTGAGGTGGGATACAAGGAAAAACCTGCCAGGGTGAAGACCGGCGTCTCAAAAGGCGCGGCAGGCAGGGGCGCCGGCCCCCGCCCCGCCCGAAGAAAAACAGGGGCCGGGTAGGCCCCCTGGTACACCTCCGTTGCCGGCATCAGGCAGAGCCCGGCCCTCAGTGCGGCTGCTTCGCCCCTGCCTGGTTTTTTGCCTGCTGTCCCGAAGTCAGCTCCTTCTCCACGGAGGCAAAAAATTTATCGTAGAATTTCCAGTCGCTCACGGTCCTCTCGCTTTGCCGGACCTGCGCCGCCGAACCCGCCTTGTCGATATACTGGATGGCGTTGCAATAAATTGCCGGATTGGCCGCGCCCATGACGGTTACGCTTATTTCAAGCACCGTGCTGTCCTTCCCGTCCGGGAAATACCTGATGGCGGTGAAAGACCTTTCCTGGGGGTCTTCCTTTTCAATGGCAAAGTTGTGGCTCAAAGCGACCTTCTTGGCGGCCGCGTAGCAGTCATCGGGCGAGGCCTTGAAAGTCCGGGTATTGAAGGTCTGGCTGCCGCCGCCGTTGACAAAGACCTTCTGATAGGCGTTTCCTCCGCAACCTGAGACAGACAGAAGCAGGAGGCACAGGACCGCCCCCGCCGGATATTTGAAACCTCCTTTTGACAAATCCCTTACCTCCTTTTTTAAAGATGCCGCCGCATCATGCAATGGAAACGAGATTATATTAAGGCCCCCAATCACGTCAAGTGATGGTCTTTCGCTTTCCGTTCATTTCTTTTTGCAAAGCGCCCGCGATGGAATAAAATCTAGGCTGGGGCATGCTTCACAAACGGAAAAGAGGCTCTAAGTGGAAAAGAAAAACCCTGCGGCCTCCGCAAGCCCGAAGATTTCAGGGAGCGCCGAATACAAAAAGCTCACCTGCCGGGAGGCCCTAAGCCTGCTTGAAACATCGGAAGAAGGCCTTTCGGAGGCCGAGGCCGGCGGGCGTCTCAGGGTATTCGGACGCAATGAAATAGCGGAGAAAAAGGGCAATCCGTTCCTGGAATTCGCAAGCCGCTACTGGGGGCCCATGCCGTGGCTTCTTGAGCTGGCCATGGGGCTTTCCTTCCTGCTCAGGCATTACTTTGAGTCCTCCGTAATCCTTGCGCTCCTTACTTTAAACGCGGTTATAAGCCACATGCATTCCCGCAGCTCCCGGAAGGCGGTCGAGCTTCTGAAAAAGAAGCTGGCCGTCAGAGCGAAGGTGCTCCGCGGCGGCGTCTGGGCGATGAAAGACTCAGGATTGATCGTTCCGGGGGATATCATCACTGTGAGAATCGGAGACATAGTCCCCGCAGACGCAAAAATCCTGGAGGGAGGAGTTTCAGTGGACGAGTCCGCCCTGACAGGTGAATCGCTGCCGGTTGAAGCAGGCACGCAGGCCGTAATCTTCTCCGGCAGCGTGATCAGAAGAGGGGAGGCCAGATGCGTGGTGGTAAACACCGGCGCAAACACCTACTTCGGCAGGACTGCGGAACTGGTAAAGGTGGCGAAGCCCAAATCCCACCAGGAAGAAGTGATGATGGCCATAGTCAAATACATGATGTACTTCGGCGTCGCCGCATCGCTGCTGGTCGCCGCGTATGCGTATTATTTGAAGGCCGGCATTTTTTCGATCCTGACCTTCATGGTGGTTTTTCTTATGGGGGCGGTGCCGGTCGCCCTCCCCGCGGTGCTGACCATAGTCCAGGCCGCCGGGGCGATGGAACTTGCCCGCCGGGGGGCCCTGGTGACCAGGCTGGACTCAATCGAGGACGCCGCGTCGATAGACATCCTCTGCCTCGACAAGACAGGCACGATAACGGAAAACAGGCTTTCGGTCGTGGACGTCAATCCGCTTCAGGGGTACGGGAAAAAAGACGTCGCGGAGGCGGCCGCGCTTGCGTCCCTGGAAGAAGGCATGGACCCGATTGACCTTGCAGTCATCGGATATGCGCGCAGGGAAAAAATCGATCTGAGCGGCTACAGCCGGATATCCTATACGCCCTTCGATCCGTCCATAAAACGGACCGAAGCGGTTGTCGGGGCAAAAGCGGGAAAGGAAAGATTCAGGGCCGTCAAGGGCGCCGTCCGGGTGGTCGTGCCGATGTGCGCGGCCGTCGGCAGCGATATCATGGACGCAGTCAACAGGGCCGTGGAGGACTACTCCCGCAAGGGTTACAGGACCCTGGCTGTCGCGCGCTCCGAGGCGGATGATCCCGGACAACTGAGACTGGCGGGCCTGCTGGCCCTCGCGGACCCGCCGAGGCCGGATTCGAAAGCGATGATAGACGAGGCAAGAAAGCTGGGGATAAAGCCTTTGATGCTCACCGGCGACAACGCCGCCATAGCCAGGCAGATAGGCCTTCAGACGGGCATCGGCGGCAATATCGTCCGGGCTTCGAATACAGGGGCGGTCTCATCAACTGGAAGCCCTGGATGGGGCGAAATCACGGACAAGACGGACGGGGTGGCGGAGATATACCCGGAAGACAAATACAGGGTGGTCAAACTCCTGCAGGCAAGGGGGCATATGGTGGGGATGACAGGGGACGGCGTGAATGACGCCCCCGCGCTGAAGCAGGCGGAGATGGGCATAGCCGTCAGCGGCTCAACGGATGTGGCAAAGGCCTCAGCCAGCGTCGTGCTCACCGAACCGGGCATGAGCGTGATAATCGACGCCGTAAAGACAAGCAGAAAGACCTACCAGAGGATGCTCACATGGGTCATAAACAAGATTACCAAGGTCATCGAATTCGTGGGCCTTCTGAGCCTGGGATTTCTGTGGTTCCATGAGATCGCGCTGTCTTTGCTCGGCATGACCCTTCTTGTGTTCGCAAACGATTTCGTGACCATGTCCCTGGCGACGGACAATGTGGAGCATACGGCAAGCCCGAACAAGTGGAACGTCAGGAATATCACCCTGGCGTCGATCATCCCGGGAATGCTTTTTATAATGGGGGACCTGATCGTGATATTCGCCGTAACAAGGCACTTCCATCCCGATTGGGAGAAGCTGAGGACCGTCGTCATGTTAAACCTCATATTCAACAGTCAGTTCAGGGTTATGATAGTGCGGGAAAGGCGCCATTTCTGGTCGTCCCGCCCCGGCAGGGACCTTCTCGCCTTTTGCGCCTCGACTATCGTCTTGTTTGCGCTTATAGGCACATACGGCATCCTTGTCCCCTCTGTTTCGTTTCATCTGGTGCTTGCCGTGCTTGCGTTCTCGGCTTTCCTTACGCTGCTGATCGATTTCCCGAAATATTTGCTGTTCAGGAAGTTCGAGTTATGAAAACCCCAAAAATGCGCAAATATGGGGATCCCCCGCCCCTGTGGTAAAATTGTGTCATGGCCATACTGGATGAGATATTGAGGAAGAGAAAAGAAAGGCTTGCGTCCGAAAAAGGGCGAATCCCCCTGGCTGAGATAAAATCCCGCATGGCGGACGCGGAGGCCCCGAGGGATTTCCCCGGGGCTATCAGGAGAAAAAACGGGATAAACCTCATCGCGGAGGTCAAGAAGGCGTCGCCTTCGCTGGGCCTAATCAGGGCTCCCTTCGATCCGGCAGGGATTGCGGCCATCTACGGCGAACGGGCCGCCGCCGTCTCCGTCCTCACGGAAGAAGACTTCTTCCAGGGCTCGCTCTCCTACCTGGGCATCGTGAAAAAAGCCTCCGGCAGGCCGGTGCTGAGAAAGGATTTCATATTCGACCAGTACCAGATCTACGAGGCGAGGGCGGCCGGGGCGGACGCAATCCTGCTTATCGCGAAGATTCTGGGGATTCACCAGGCGGAGGAATATCTCGCCATGGCGGCGGAACTCGGCCTTGGGGTCCTCTTCGAGGCGCACGACTACCAGGACCTCGAAGCGGCACTTCGCATAGACGCGCCCATAATAGGCATAAACAACCGGAACCTGGACACCCTGAAGGTGGACCTGCAGACAACATTCACCCTCAGAAGTGATATCCCCGGGGGAAAACCCGTCGTCTCCGAAAGCGGCATAAACAGCAGGGCGGACGTGCAGAGGCTGGAGGACGCCGGGGTTGACGCTATACTGGTGGGCACCGCCCTCATGAGGTCCCCGGACATCCTTAAAAAAATCGACGAGCTCATGGGAGCGCCCTCCGCGCAAACATGGTAAAGGTCAAGATCTGCGGGATAACCAATTTTGACGACGCGCTTGCCGCGGCCGAGTTCGGGGCCGACGCCCTGGGTTTTGTCTTCTACAAAAAAAGCCCGCGGTACATAGCCCCGGACAAGGCGGCGAAGATCATATTCCGCCTGCCCCCGTTTGTCTCCACCGTGGGCGTCTTTGTCGACGAGAAGAAAGAGGAAGTCGAGCGGATAATGGAGCGGCTCGGGCTCGACGCCGCCCAGTTCCACGGCCACGAGACCCCGGAGGCCTGCGAGATACCGAGAAGGACCATAAAGGCCATACGGGTAAAGGAGCTTACGGACCTGGAGCCCATGAAACACTACAGGGTTTCGGCCTTCCTGCTGGACACCTATGCGCCGGAGGCCCTGGGCGGCACCGGCCAGATCTTCAACTGGAGCATCGCCATCGACGCAAGCCCCATAGGCAAGATCATCCTGGCCGGCGGCCTTACGCCGGAAAACGTCACCGAGGCGATACGCATGGTAAAACCCTACGGCGTGGACGTCTCCTCGGGCGTGGAGCTGGAGCCCGGCATAAAGGACCACGAAAAGCTGCGGCTCTTCATACACAGGGCGAAGGAGGCAATCCCGGTGCCGGGCTGGGTGCCGTGATAGAGTTGAAAAGTAACCCTCATCGCCTTTTTTGGCGTTTTTTGTTCAAACCAAACGTTTTAACCTACCGTTTTCAAATGATTTCCTGCTCCAGACTGTTCAAGCCGTTCATTGGGACCCCCAGGTCCCTGGCGGTCAATTGCGCGTCACCCCCCGGATTCCCTGCCGGCAACCGCGGGACAAAATCAAACGTTTTCGTTTTCAAAGACCCCTTTGGGCGCGGGCTTTTGAAAAAGCCCTGCCCGCCTCATCATAACCCGCTCTGCCATGAAATTATCCAATAAACAGTTTATGCAATTGATTTCATAATCCCAACGGCAATACCGCGAAGATATTTTTTCCTTCTTGTCCTCAAAGCGCCGGTTGCTGAATTTTAGGACCACCTCGGGACCAGCTTTTATACGATAAACGATAAAAGGCGTTCAAGTCCCGCTCCCCTTGCCGCGGGAAAGATCGATTCCTTATACTATGGGAAGGTTTGCCAATCTTGTTTGAGGAGGCCGGTTGAACACCGGGGGCCAAGGCATATGTCCAAAGTGATGATCCATCCCGCTTCCTATACCGATGTCCGTAAGGCCGTGGACCGCGCCTTTGAAATATTTCCATTGAAGCTGTCAGGCAGGAAGGTCCTGATCAAACCGAATGTCCTTCGGGCCTCCGAAGCCAGGGAGAGCATCGTGACAAACCCGGCGGTGCTCCGGGCAGTGGTCGGGAAGGTGGAGACAATGGGGCCGGCCTCAATCGTCGTCGGAGACAATCCGGGGCTGTTCGACTACGGGGCAAACGAGGAGAGCTTTATAAAGACAGGCCTGATGGAAGCCTCCCTCGGCCACTATGAAAACATCGGGAACGAGGCGGTGAAGGTCCCTTTCAACGCGGACTTCCTGCCCTCCGTCAGCGTCTCAAAGGCCGTCCTTGAGGCCGATGTGGTCATCAGCCTGCCAAAGTTCAAGACCCACGGGCTGACCGTCATAACCGGGGCCATCAAAAACAGCTACGGCATCCTGCCAGGCGCGCAGAAGGCCATGCTGCACAGGGCGGCGGGAAGCCCCGGGCGCTTCCATGAGGTCGTGGTGGATGTCTTCCGTCTGCGGGTGCCGGACTTGTTCATAGTGGACGCGGTGGTCGGCATGGAGGGAAACGGGCCCGCCTCGCCAGAGTTGAGGGACATAGGCCTCGTCCTTGCCTCGGACAACGCCGTTGCCATGGATGCCGTCATCGCGGCCATGATGGGATGCGATCCCGGCCGCCTGCGTTTCCTTCAGAAGGCGAAGGAGGCCGGCCTGGGCGACTATGAGCTGGGCGCAATCGAAATCATCGGGGAGCTGAAACGCCTGCCCGGTTTCAAGCTGCCCCCAATGGGCGGCGAATCCCTGCTGCAAAATGAAACGATTCAGACCATGATCCATGGCCGGACGGTCCTCCGTCCGCAAGCCGATCCGGACCGGTGTTCCGGGTGCGCCACCTGCGTGGACCATTGCCCCGTATCGGCGTTGTCCATGAACGGCAGCGTCCCCAGGGTAGACCCCGGAGCGTGTATTGCATGCTTCTGCTGCCAGGAGATGTGCCCGGAGAAGGCCATCGCCCTTAAATGAACGAATAGCGGCCGTTTTTATTTTTGGCTCTTCAGGTTGTTATGTGGGCTAATAACGAACTTGAAATAATTTGTATATCTGCCTGGCCCTTTCGTTCGGTCACGCGTTTTCCCTTCCGGGCTTGTACAAACGGCGTTATTGCCTTGTCCTAGAGGGCGAGAGCGAAAGGTTGTCAAGACGCAACCCGCCGTGATCCGCCGCTTGTTCTCTCTCTCAAGAACCGGGCGGATATCAGCCTTTCCCGGGAATATCAGCTATCTACCTGCAAGAATTCCTGAAGAGCCTTATTTTTTAGGCTTTTCAGGGTTTAGTATGGGTTAAAATAGTTTTTCCTGAGGAAGATGGCAGGGGCACAGGGTTGAGAGGGCGGGGAAGGCTGTTATCTCCTCTCCCTTGAGGGAGAGGCAGGGAGAGGGTGCTTAATAATGAGAGGGTGCTTAATAATGACTGACAGACTGATTGGTTATGCAAAAGAGCTGAGAACCCATTCCACGGATGCTGAGCGATTATAATGGCGTCATTTACGGGCAAAGCGCATGGATGGTTTAAAATTCAGACGTCAGCATCCGATGGGGAAATATATCGTTGATTTTGTATGCCTTGAAAAGAAGATTGTAATCGAGCTGGACGGCGGTCAACATACTGAACCGGCTGCAGAAGCATATGACGGCTTAAGGGATAACTGGCTTGAGAAGCAGGGATATCGAGTATTACGTTTCTGGGATAATGATGTCCTGCTGAATATTCAGGGAATTCTTGAGGCAATAGGGGAGCATGTTTAGAACACCCTCCCCTTTATCCCCTCCCCTCAAGGGAGGGGGAATACCCACAGAAAACCCGGCAGAGCCAAAAAAGATATCCGGTCTGCGGCTGTGGGTGTTCCGGCTGTCCGGCATCATACTCATACCCGCCCTTGTCCTGGTACTCATGGAGGCGGGGCTTCGCGTCGCGGGCTACGGTTATCCCTCGGGGTTTCTCGTGAAGTGCAGGGCCGGCGGAAAAAGCGCATATGCGGAAAACAACCGTTTCACATGGACCTTTTTCCCGCGCCAGATAGCCCGCACGCCGGTTTCCTTCAGCTTCCCGGCGGTGAAGCCGCCGGATACGTACAGGATTTTCGTGCTCGGGGAGTCCGCGGCCCAGGGCGATCCCGAGCCCTCATACGGTTTTTCCCGCATACTTGGCGTGATGCTCTCGAACCGTTATCCGGGCGTGAACTTCGAGGTCGTCAACACCGCGGTGACGGCCATAAACTCCCACGTGATACTGAGGATCGCAAAGGATGTGGCCCCGCGCGACGGGGACCTGTTCATCATATATATGGGCAACAACGAGGTCGTGGGCCCGTACGGGCCGGGCACCGTTTTTTCACCCATCTCCCCCGATCTCTCCATGATACGGGCCGGCATCGCCCTGAAATCCACAAGGGTGGGCCAGCTCATGAGCCGCCTTGCGGCGCGCGCGGAAGGAAGAAAGGCCCCCAGAAAATGGCTCGGGATGGAGATGTTTCTGGGCAAGCAGGTGCGCGCCGATGACCCGAGGATGCAGAAGGTTTACGAGTATTTCCGGCGCAATCTCGAAGACATCATCCATGTGGCCAGGCAAAGCGGGGCAAAGGTGATCGTGAGCACCGTGGGGACGAACCTCAGGGATTCCGCGCCCTTTGGCTCCCTGCACCGCCCGGGTCTGGACGCGGGCCGCAGGCGCATATGGGACGGTTTTTATCGGGAGGGGATTGCGAAGCAGGACGCCGGGGACTGCAAGGGGGCCCTGGAATCCTATCTCGCCGCCAGCCGGATAGACCCGGAATTTGCGGCGCTCGACTACAGGATGGGACAGTGCTACGAGACGGCCGGAGATTACCTCCGGGCGAAGAGAAGCTACATAGAGGCCCGCGACTACGACACCCTGCGGTTCCGGGCCGACAGCCGGATAAACAACATCATCCGCCATGTTGCAGGCCGGCCTGTTGCGGACCAGTCCGCGGGCCAGGCGGGCCAGCCCGGGCGCAATGGCGTTTATCTGATGGACGCCGCCCGTCTTTTTGAAGGGGCAAGCCCTGAGGGCATACCGGGAGATAACATCTTCTATGAGCATGTGCATATGAATTTCCACGGCAACTACCTCCTTGCGGACGCCATGTTCAGGCAGATCGGCCGGATATTGCCGGCCTGGATCAAAAATAAAAAGGGCACCAGTGCCCGTGGCACCAGTGCCAGCGCCGGCCAGCTCTCAGAGGATGAGTGCGCGAAACGCCTCGCCCTTACAGGCTATGACCTGCGCAGGGTTTACAAGGACGTGGACGGCAGGTTGCATCAGCCCCCGTTTACAAACCGGCTTGACAACGCCAGGGAGCTTGCCCGCTACGGGCAGGCCGCGGACGCCCTGGACAAGTACGCCACGCCGGCCGGGATGCAGGAGGCCGGCATGCAGTACAGGCAGGCCCTGGGGGAGACCAGCCCCGATGAGGCCAGCCCTTCAGGGGCATCGTCCGGGCTGCAGCACCAGGATTCCATGGACTCCCGCGGCCAGGACCCATGGCTGCATTACAACTACGCGGTGCTCCTTGCGGATGAGGGGAAGTACGCGGAGGCGGCCGGCCAGCTTCAGGCCGCCCTCAGGTGGCTGCCCGAATACTACCTGGCACATGAAAAACTCGCGGAGGCCCTTGCCAAACAGGGGGATTTCCAGGGGGCCGTCGCGGAGTGCAAAAGGGCGCTCCGGATAATACCAGATTACTATTCCGCGGACTACACCCTCGCCTTCGCCCTTGGTGAGCTGGGCAGGTTCGGCGAGAGCGTGCGGGTTTACAAGGGGCTTTTAAAGACCCAGCCGGATATGTCCATGGGCATATATAACGAGATCGGGCGGGTATTCATTCGGCAGGGCAGGTATGAGGAGGCCGCGAACGCCTTTAAAAAGGCGCTTCTGGCCGGAAGAAGCGACCCGGACGTCCACTATAACCTGGGATACGCCCTGAAAAAGCTGGGCAGGCAGGACGAGGCAGACGAGGAGTTCGATCGGGCCATAAAGGGCTATCTCCTTGAAATCGGGAAGGACCCGGGGTCCGCCCCCGATGAGGCGGCCCTTGGAAGCGCCTTTGCTGAAAAGGGCGACTTCAAATCGGCCTCCATTCATTTCCAGAAGGCTGTGGACCTTGCCCCATCAGATTTAGGCGACCGGTATGACCTCATAAAATCGCTTGAGGCGCAGGGCAGCTACGGCGAGGCCATACAGGCGGCCCGGAAGGCGGCCGCCGAACTGGCGGGCGCGGGCCGGATGAACGCCGCCCGGGGGCTTCAGGCATACGCGGAGACGCTTGAGGCAAAAAAGGCCGCCAGAGGGTTTTGAGACAGCATGCCCTGAAAATGTTGAAGATTATGGGCTTTGTAGGTTATCCTTAAACGCGAGGTCTTGATTTTACATGGGTTTTAGAGACAAGAAGATCATTGTTGTAATGCCCGCATACAACGCGGCCTCCACCCTGAAGAAGACGTACATGGACATACCGATGGAATGGGTGGATGAGATACTTCTTGTTGATGATTTCAGCCGCGACGGGACGATCGAGGTCGCGAAATCCCTCAACCTGAAGGTGGTCGCCCACTCATACAATATAGGTTACGGCGGCAACCAGAAGACCTGTTATCTTGAGGCCATCAAGGACGGGGCCGATATCGTGGTGATGCTGCACCCGGACTACCAGTACGACCCGCGCATCATCCCGGACCTCGTCAAACCGCTCATTGAGGGCCGGACAGACGCCGTATTCGCCTCCAGGATGCTGCGCAAGCCCCTTAAAGGCGGGATGCCGCTCTATAAATTCGTCGCCAACAAGACGCTTACTTTTATCGAGAACCTTGCGATGGGGCTGAAACTCTCCGAATACCATACCGGTTACCGGGCCTATGGGCGCAATGTCCTGGAGAATGTGCCCTTTCTGGACAACTCCAACGGCTTCGTCTTCGACAACGAGATTATCGCGCAGCTCGTGCACTTCGGGTTCAGGATAGAGGAGATTCCGGTCAGGACCCACTATGGCGTGGACTCTTCTTCCGTCGGTTTCTTCTCCAGCATGAGGTACGGTTTCGGGGTCCTGAGGACGATCATTAGGTTTACCCTGCACAGGCACGGACTGAGGAAGTACCGTTTTCTGGAACAGAAGAGTTGAGCCCTTATCGCCTATTGTGCCCCCTCTGCGGCAGCCAAAACCTCTCCGGGCGAATGGACGCCCCCGGCGCCTCCAGGCTCCTGGAATGCGCGGACTGCGGCATCGTTTTCCTGGAGCCCGTCCCGGACGACCTGCCGGCTTTGTACGAGGGGTACAGGCGGGAAGGGGGAAAGCGTTTTCTTTACGGCGCCGAGGCCCTTGTCAGGTTTTTCAGGGTGCGAAGGGCGAGGCTGATCGAAAGGCTTTCCCGCGCCCCCCGGAAAACGGGAAAAAATTTAAGGATTTTGGACATAGGCTGCGGAAGGGGGCTTATGCTTGCGGAGCTTGCATCCCGGGGCTGGGAGTGCTACGGCACGGAGCTTCCCGGACAGGCTCCCGGGACCTCAGGCGCGCCGTTTAAAGTATACGAGGGGCGGATTTCGGATTTGGACCTCCCCTCGGAGTTTTTCGACGTGGTCACGCTCTGGCATGTCTTCGAGCATCTCAGGGACCCCATGCGGGCGCTCAAAGAGATCCGGAGGATTCTGAAGCCGGGAGGACTGCTTGTCATATCCGTCCCCAATATCGGGAGCCTTCAGGCAAAGCTGTTTGGCAGGCGTTGGATACACCTGGATTTGCCGAGACATCTGTACCATTTCAGCCCCCGTTCGCTTGGCTGCGCCCTGCGGGAAAGCGGTTTTTCGATTGCCGACTGGAGCCATTTCAGCGCCGAGCACGGCATCTCGGGGATCATACTCAGCTTCGGGGCCCTCATATCCGGAAGGGGACATGATCTCTTCAGCACCCTGAGGGGGGAGGGGAAAGGGTTCGGCGCCGCCGCGGCGTCAATGGCCTTTGCCCCGGTTGCCATTGTTTTTTCCGTACTTGAAGCCCTTTTGAAGCGCGGCGGGGGAATGACGGTGCTGGCTGTAAAGCCGGCGGGGACAAAGTGAAAAGCCAGGCTAACAGGAAAGCGCTTGCGGTCATCTTCCTGGTCGTGCTGGCCGTCTACGGCAACAGCCTCCTTTCCGGTTTCGTGTGGGACGATGATACCCTGATAGTAAAGAAGCAGGCCTTCTTCAGCCATCCCGGCAACGCCATTGCGCTTCTGTCCTCACCCGATATCGATTTCAGCCATAATGAGGCGACCCCCTATTACAGGCCCTTAAACACGCTTACCTATATGCTTGATTCACATCTCTGGGGGCTGGCGCCATTCTGGTATCATCTTGAAAACCTGCTTCTGCACGCATTGGCCGCCCTGCTTTTTTACCTTCTTTTGATGGAGGCGTTCGGGCAGCGGAGGCTTGCCTTTTTTTCGTCTCTCCTGTTTGCCCTCTATCCGGTCAACGCCGAGGCGGTGGATTTCATCTCAGCCAGAAATACGCTTCTATGCGCCGTTTTCTCCATTGCGTCGCTTTTTTTCCTCAAAAAAGGGGGGGGGAAATTGAAATGGTCGCTGCTCGCGCTTTTGTCCTTTTTTCTTGCGCTTATGAGCAAGGAGCCGGCGGTGACGGTGCCTTTCTTTCTCCTCTCGCTTGCGCTGACCACGAGTGAAGACGGATTCAAGACAAAAAAGAATGTCCTGATCTGGTATTTCGCGATCACCGGTGTCTATTTTATCCTGAGGCATATTTTCCTTGGCGCATTTACCTCCAGGGCCGGGATAGAGATATCGCTTGCCAGGCTGAAATTCATCACGTCCGTATACTTCGAGAATTTCAGGCTGATGCTCTTTCCCTTCAAGCTCAACGCGCTTTATACGGAAGCGGAGATGTCTTTCAGCCTCCTCAAGGCGGCGGGCGCGCTTCTTGGGGTGTCGCTGCTGCTGTATTTTTCCCTTGCCGGGAAGAGGCATGTCCCGGAGCCGGTGCGCGCCGGGGCGCAGTGGATATTCTGGGGGCTTCTGCCGGTTGCTAACATCGTCAAAATACCGAGCGCTCCCGTGGCCGAAAGATACCAGTACACGATCATTCCAGGTTTTGTACTCATACTCGGGTATTTGATCGCGGGGCTGCAACGGCGAAAAGCCGCCGCCGGAATAACCGTAATGGCCGCGCTTTCGCTTGCCCTCGGGGCGAGGACATTCGAACGGAATTTTGTCTGGCACGATACTTTGAGCCTCTTTTCGAGCATGGTCCGCTCGGACCCGGACAGCGCGGCGGCCCATGACTACCTTGGCGAGGCCTGCATAAAAAACAAACAGTTGGGGGAGGCAGCCAGTCAATGCAGGACCGCCATCGCGCTGGACCCCGGCTATGCGGGGGCGTATGTAAACCTGGGGATGGTTTACGGGGATGAAGGACGCTCCGATGATGCCCTGAAGGAATTTCAAACCTCCGTGAGGGTGGACCCCGGCATGGCCGAGGCCCATTTGAATCTTGGTATCGCCTACGCCAGGAGAAACATGCCGGATGAGGCTGCGAGGGAGTTCGAGACCGTCATAAGACTGAACCCCAACTACACGAAGGCCTATGTGAACCTGGGCCTTGTCCGCGCCGGGCGCGGCGATCTGGAGGGGGCCTCCCGCGAGTTCCAGAGGGCCCTGAAACTGGACCCGCTTTACAATTACGCGAGAATGAACCTGGGTGTGGCCTACGCGAGACTGGGCCGCCTGGATGAGGCGATGGAGCAGTTCAGGCTCGTCGAAAAGCAGGACCCGGGTCTTGTGGAGGCGCATCTCTTTCTTGGCATCGGTTATGCGAAGGAAGGCCGCGCCGCGGACGCCGGAAGGGAGTTTCGGGAGGTCCTCAGTCTGGACCCCGGGAACGTCCCCGCCAGAAACTATTTAAACTCCATGGGGAATAGTAACAATGGGAACGGATAGAAGCGGAAGCTGGAAGAAGATCGCATTCCTCATGGTCCTGGTCGCGGCCGTGTACGGCAGGGGGCTTTTGGCCGGCTTCGTCTGGGACGATAAATACCTCATCGTGGAGAAGGCCGCGTTTTTCCGGGACCCGGGCGACGCGCTGAAGATACTGGTGATGCCCGATCAGCCCCTCGACGCCTCCAGCAGCAACTACAGGCTTCAAAACCCCTTCGGGGAGACCTTTCCGTACTACAGGCCGTTAAATACCCTCACCTATATGCTTGACGCCCGCCTGTGGGGGCTAAACCCCTTCTGGTACCATCTTGAAAATCTCATGCTGCATGCCGCCTCAGTGCTTGTCCTGTATCTGCTCATCCGGCTTGCCTTCGGGGAAGCAGCGGAAATGCTCGCGTTCTTCGCGGCGGCCATATGGGCGGTCTACCCGCTGGACGCCGAGCCGGTCGATTTGATATCGGCAAGAAACATCCTGCTTTGTTTTCTGCTTCTCATGGCTGCGCTTTATTTCCTCGTCAAATCATCCGGAAAAGGCGGGGCAAAATGGGTGTGGGCGGCAATTTCGGTTGCCGCCTTTTTCCTTTCCTTTTTGAGCAAGGAGCAGGCGGCGGTGCTGCCTTTTTTCCTGCTTTCCTTCGGCTTGCTGACAAAAGACGGCAGGCTCAGGACCGACGGAAGGGCAATTGCCGGTTTTTTCCTCGCCGGCGGTGCATATTTTTTCCTTCGGCATGCCGCGCTCGGGGCGTTTGTCTCGCAGGGGGGCATATCCTTTTCCGCTGGCAGGCTCAGGCACATCTGCGCGATCTTGTTTGAGGATTTTAAACTCATGGCGCTTCCCTTTAAGCTTAACGCGGACTATACCAGAGAGGTGATACCCTTTGACATCCTGAAGGCGCTTGCTGCGGCATCCGGCGTTGCCCTGCTCGTTTATCTTGCGGTCAGGCAGAGGGGGCCGGAGCCGGTCCGGGCTGGCGCCATCTGGGTCCTGTGGGGGCTTGCGCCGGTATCCGGCATCGTCACGATACCCAGCTCCCCTGTCGCGGACAGGTACCTCTATCCGGTGACGGCCGGGTTCGTTTTGATGGCTGCCTGGGGGCTTGCGGCCTGGCATAAAAGAAAACCCGTGGCCGCCATGGCCGCCTTCGCGGCGCTGCTGCTGGTCCTGGGGGCAAGGACATTCGAGAGGAATTCCATCTGGAACAACAATATAAGCCTTTACGGCAGCATGGTCCGCTCGGACCCCTCAAACGCCAAGGCGCACTATAACCTGGGTTCCGCCTATATGGATGCCGGCAACCTTGCGGCCGCTATAGGCGAACTTCACACGGCGGCCGTCCTTGAGCCTGGTTTTGCGCGGATACATGTGAACCTCGGCGTGGCATACGCGAAGGCCGGGATGTATGAGGAGGCCCTTGCCGAATTCGGCGACGCGATAAGGATCGACCCCGCGGGCTCTTCCGAGGCGCACGACGACATCGGAAGGATTTACGCAAATATGGGCCGCATGAAAGATGCCATGGCGGAGTTTCAGACGGCGGTTGATCTGAATCCCGGAAATGCCGTGGCGCTTAATAACCTTGGGCTGGCCTATGAGTCCGTGGGGGATCTGAAAGACGCGGTGAAGGAGTTCGAGGCCGCGCTGGCCGTCGAGCCCGGCTTCGGGCTTGCAATGGAAAACCTGGAGCGCGCCCGGATGCTCCAGAGGTGACGGAAATGAAAATGAAAATCCGGAGATTAAAAATAATTGCTTGATAGTTCTAAAATAGAGTCGCCATGCTGAACAAAAAGACCGCCATAGCGGTTTTGCTGGTTGCCGTGGGCATCGTATATTCCAACAGCCTTTTCTCCGGTTTTGTCCTCGACGACCAGGACACCGTGATAAGCAAAAGCGCCTTTTTCAGCCATCCGGAAAACGCGCTTCTGGCCTTCGCCCAGAGGGACACCACCAATAACGCCGAGACGCCCTACTACCGCCCGCTGAACACCCTTACCTACATGCTGGACCACTATCTCTGGGGCCTGAACCCCTTCTGGTACCACCTGGAAAACGTCCTGCTTCATGCTCTTGTTGTGCTGCTTTTCTATCTGCTTGTGGCCCGCGTATGGGGCGAAGGTTATATGGCCTTTTTTTCCGCCCTACTGTTTGCGGTCTACCCGGTCTGCGCGGAGGCCGTCAATTTCATCTCGGCAAGAAACACCCTGCTTTGCGCCCTGTTTCTGCTGGTGGCGCTGATGTCGCTTCTGAAGGGCGGCGCCAAATGGACCGCGCTTTCGTTTGCCGCATATTTTCTGGCCCTGCTGAGCAAGGAGCCGGCCGTGGTTTTGCCCTTTTTCCTGCTTTCCTTCACGCTTATCCAAAAGGGGCGGAGGCCCCCCTATGGTGGATGGAGGATATTTGCCGGTTTTATCGCGATTACCCTGGTTTATTTTTTTATCAGGCAGCGGGTCCTCGGGGTATTCGTGTCCAACCAAAGACTGGAGTTTTCGCTTGAGAGGCTGAAGTTCATGTCGGCGGTCCTTTACGAGAACATCCGCCTGATGGTCTTCCCGTTCCGGCTGAACGCCAATTATTCGATGCTCAATGTGTTCTACACTCCATGGAGGGCCGCAATCGCGGTTTCCGGCCTGGCAGCGCTTCTTGGCCTTTCACTTTGGCCGGGGACGAAGGCCCCCGTGCGCGCCGGAGCGCAGTGGATACTGTGGGGGCTGCTGCCGGTGTCCAACATAGTCATGATACCGAGCGCCCCGGTTGCCGAAAGATACCACTATACGATTCTGCCGGGGTTTGTCCTTATCGCGGGCTACGCGATTGCCGCGTTGCACAGGAAAAAGGCGCCGGCCGCGGTGGCCGTCATTGCCCTGCTTGCCCTGGCCCTGGGGGCGCGGACATTCGAGAGGAATTTTGTATGGCGGGACAATCTCACCCTCTATCAGAGCATGGTCCGGTCGGACCCCGGCAATCCCTCCGCCCGCTACTATCTGGCTCGCTCCCTGTACGGCGCAAACAGGTTTGATGAGGCGGCGCGGCAGTTCCAGGCCGCCATTGCGCGCCAGCCCGATTATCCGGAGGCCAGAGACGGCCTGGGGCTTGTATATATGAAGAAGGGCGACATCGAGGGGGCGATGCGGGAATTCCGGAACGCCATCTCGTTCGAGCCCGATTTTTACTCCGCCCATATGCATCTTGGCGTGGCCCTGGCGGGACTGGGCAGGCTTGAGGACGCCGCCGGCGAATTCCGCAAGTCGGTGGGGTTGAACCCCCAAAGGTTCGACGCGCATCTGGACCTGGCGATAACCTGCCTGCGGCAGGGCCTCACTGAAGAGGCCTCGCGGGAATTCGAGCAGGTCCTTGCCCTGGACCCGGAAAACGTCACGGCCCATAATGACCTTGGGGTGATTTACTTCAAGCAGGGACGCTACGCGGATTCCAGACGGGAATTCGAGGCCACACTGGCTATCGATCCGGGAAACGCCATCGCGGCCAGGGACCTGCCGCTGGTACGGGCGGCCGGCGGAAATTCCGTACCCCGCGGGAATTAGGTGTTTTCCTTGGGAAACAAAGGCGGCAGGGAGCCGGCGTGGTTGCCCGCTGTGCTGTCAAACCGGAAGTTCGCACTCTTTTTATTGCTGATCGCAGTCGCCGCGGCGTACTGGAACTCCCTGTCCGCGGGATTCGTATGGGACGACCATTACCTGATAGTGGAGAAGGGGCAGTTCTTCAGCGACCCCGGCAATGTGGTGTCCATCTTCAAAACTGCCGACAATGCCAGGGCCGTCAAGACCCCGTATTACAGACCGGTCAGCATACTTACCTATATGGCGGACTATCATCTCTGGGGGCAGGACCCGTTTTGGTATCATCTTGAAAATCTGCTGCTGCACGGTGTTTGCGTCCTTGTCT
The DNA here is from genome assembly GCA_021825295.1 of Nitrospirota bacterium. GTDB lineage: Bacteria > Nitrospirota > Thermodesulfovibrionia > Thermodesulfovibrionales > JdFR-88 > JAJYGJ01. The sequence goes on along the minus strand of JAKAHV010000006.1, from coordinate 93,883 downwards.
TCTACCTGCTTGTGTCGGAGGCTTTCGGGGACGGCGTGCTGGCCTTCGTGTCGGCCCTGCTTTTTGCCCTTTACCCGGTAAACGCGGAGCCGGTAGACTTCATCGCCGCCCGTAACACGCTTATAAGCGCGGCGTTCGTTTTCGCGTCTCTTCTTGTCCTGAAAAAAGGCAGGCCCGGGTGGGTTGCCGCCCTTGCCGCGGCGGGGCTCTATTTCCTTTCCCTCTTGAGCAAGGAGCAGGCGGTTACGCTGCCATTTTTCCTCCTCTGCCTGGCCCTGCCGGCGTCCGGCGAGGGTTTTGCGCCGGTAAAAATTAAAAAATGGTGGAAGGTTTTTTTCGTTTTTTTCGGAGCGGCCGCCGCGTATATGGTTTTAAGACGGGCTGTGCTCGGGATGTTTGCCTCAGGAGAGGGCATCGGGCTTTCGGAAAGCAGGCTGGTATTCATATCGAATGCCGTATTTGAAGGCGCGAGGCTTATGATTTTCCCCTTCAGGCTGAACGCCTTCTATACAAACCAGTTGATGGCGCGCTTCAGCCCGGTGAGGTCCGTCCTGGCGGTCCTTTGGCTCTTCTTCCTCTTATTCTTATCGGCGAGGAGGGGAAAAACTTCCGGTCCGCTCCGGGCCGGCGCGCTCTGGTTTTTATGGATGGCCCTGCCGGTTTCGGATATCATCCCGATACCGAGCGCCCCGGTGGCCGAGAGGTTCTATTACCTGCCGGCCGCGGGATTTGCCCTCATCGCCGGATACGCGTTTGTGCGGGCATACAGGAGGGCGCCGCGGTCCGCCGTCGCGGCTATGGTCCTTATAGCCGTTTTGTTCGGCGCGCGGACCTTCGAGAGGAACTTCGTCTGGCGGGACAATATCAGCCTTTACCAGAGCATGATCCGGTCTGACCCCGGAAACGTGGACGCCTACAATAACCTTGGCACGGCTTACCTGAAAGCCGGCAATCTGCCGCTTGCCATAGGGGAGTTTCAGACCGCCATAAGCATAAACCCGTACTCCCCGGAGGCGCATGACGACCTCGGCATGGCGTTTGGGCAGCTTGGACGGATGGATGACGCGCTGCGGGAGCTGAGGATCGCGGTGCAACTGCGGCCTGACAGCGAGGTTGCCCACAACAATCTTGGTGCGACGTACGGGAAGCTCGGCCATTACCGGAAAGCGGTTTTTGAATTCCAGACGGCGCTCCGGATATACCCGGGGTACGCCCAAGCGCGGCGCAACCTTGATCTGGCCATTGAGAAACTGAACCCGGAAGCCGGGCGCAAGTAGTAATTACACAACGCCGCGCCGCTCGTAAACGGGCGCAAGCTCCTTTTTCAGCGAGGGCAGCCTGCTTGAAAAAACCAGCGAGCCGGCCACGCAGCAGAAACCGCTGGCAAGCAGAGTGGAAGGGGCCCCTATCCGGTTCGCAAGCCCGCCGGCCGCCAGGCTGCCGAAGGGGGCCATGCCCATGAAGGCCATGGTGAACAGGCTCATCACCCGGCCCCTTCTGCGGTCGTCCACGATGCTCTGGAGGACCATGTTGCTCGACGCCATCTGCACCATCATCCCGAAGCCCGCAATGGAAATGACCGGCAGGGACAGCCAGAGCAGGCGGGAGCGGGAGAAGACCATAAGCCCGAGCCCGAATATGGCCGCCGCCATGGGAGTGGTCTTGCCCAGGCGGGGTGAGCCTTTCCTCGAGGCCAGGAACACAGCCCCGCCAAGGGCGCCAAGGCCCGATGCGCCCATGAGAAAACCAAGGGTGTGTGGGCCGCCTCCCAGGATGCTGCCCGCGAAGATAGGCATGAGCACCTGGTAGGGCACGCCCATGAAGCTCACCAGCGCCAGCAGCAGGAGGATCGATTTGATGGGCGCAAAGCCGAAGGCGAAGGAAAAGCCTTCGTGCAGCTCGCGCATGAAACCGTTTTTTGCCCGCGCCGGCATCACGGGTTTCCTGATTTTCATCATAAGCAGTGCCGCGATGACCGCCATGTAGCTTATCCCGTTCAGCAGAAAGCATACCCCCTCGCCAACGGCCGCTATGAGTATCCCGGCCACGCTGGGGCCGATGATCCTGGCCCCGTTTACAAGCGAGGAATTAAGCGCGATGGCGTTTCCGAGGTCCTCTTTTTTCTCGAGCATCTCCACGACAAATGCCTGCCTTGTCGTTATGTCGAATGCGTTCACGCACCCCAGAAAAATACTGAGCGGTATGATATGCCATATCGTGACGGACCTTGTGAGCACCAGGGCCGCAAGACAAAAGGCCTGCAGCATGGAAAGCGTCTGGGTGATCACGATCACCCTGTGCCTGTTCCATCTGTCGGCCAGAACGCCCGCCACGGGGGCCAGAAGGAAAGAAGGAAGCTGGCCTGAAAAACCGACCACCCCCAAAAGCAGGGCCGAGCCGGTAAGGCGGTAGACAAGCCAGCTCATGGCTATCTGCTGCATCCATGTGCCCACGAGCGAGACGCCCTGCCCCACGAAGAAGAGCCGGTAGTTCCTGTTTTTCAGCGAGCGCAGCACCGGGAAATCCGGTTTCGGGCCGGCGACCGCCCTTATGATGTAAGTAAACACTTACTGTTATTATCCGGGGCAAAAGGGCTTTTTGTCAAACCGTGCCGGGGCCTGCGTCAGATTTGTGGGGCAAGGCGGGGCATCTGTCCCGCCTTCGGCGGGATTCCGGGCGTAGGTCCCGCCGCGGCGGGATTGCCGCTAAGGGCGAATATCAAGCCCCCATATCAATCCATTGATTAAGATGCGGCCCGCCGTGATCCGTCCTCTCTTCGCTTCACTCAAGGAGCAGGCAGATACGTTTTTCTCCGGGAACAGACAGATACGGGCCTCACAAATCTGACGCACGCCCATCGTGCCGTAAACACTTTAAAAATTGGCATGGTTGGAGTAAAATATGTTTTTACTTTTCCGTCTTGCGGGCGATTTCGTCTGAAAGGAGGTGGGCGATGGGTTACGTAAAGGCCCTCAGATGCCGGGAGTGCTCCCGGGAATACCCCGTGGAGCCCATTTACGTCTGTGAATTTTGCTTCGGACCCCTGGAGGTCGTCTATGACTATGACGCCATCGGGCGGGTCCTGAACAGGCAGAGCATAGAGGGGCGGCCAAAAAACCTCTGGCGCTACAGGGAGCTGCTGCCCATCGACGGGGAGCCCCGGGTGGGGTTCAACTCCGGTTTCACGCCCCTTCTGAAGGCGGACAACCTGGCAAAGGCCCTCGGCGTGAGGGAGCTATACATAAAAGACGACACGGTCATGCACCCGACGCTCTCTTTCAAGGACAGGGTGGTCTCGGTGGCACTGACCAAGGCCATGGAGTTCGGGTTCGACACGGTGGCCTGCGCCTCGACCGGCAACCTGGCCCATTCGGTGTCGGCCCTGGGGGCGCGCTCCGGCCTGAAACGGTTCGTCTTCATACCCGCGACGCTGGAGCAAAGCAAGATAACGGCCTCCGTCGTCTATTCGCCAAACCTGATCGCGGTGGACGGCAATTACGACGACGTCAACCGTCTGTGCAGCGAGATAGCCAACAAGTACAAATGGGCCTTTGTCAACATCAACATTAGGCCATACTATGCCGAGGGTTCAAAGACGCTCGGGTTCGAGGTCCTGGAGCAGCTCGGCTGGAAGGCCCCGGACAACGTTGTGATCCCGTGCGCCAGCGGATCCCTGCTTACGAAGATATGGAAGAGCTTCAAGGAGGCGAAGATGATAGGGCTCATCGACGGGCTTCCTACGAAGGTATTCGCGGCCCAGGCCACCGGGTGCTCGCCGATTGTTGCGGCCATAAAGAAGGGAACAGAGGTCATCCGCCCGGTGAAGCCCGATACGGTGGCAAAATCGCTTGCCATCGGCAACCCCGCGGACGGCTATTATGCCGGGGCCGTGACGCGGGAGACCGGCGGCGGGGGCGAGGATGTGTCCGATCTGGAGCTGATAGAAGCGATAAAACTGCTGGCCGCCACCGAGGGGGTCTTCGCCGAGACCGCGGGCGGCGTCACGCTTGCCGCGGCAAAGAAGCTCATAGAGGCCGGCAGGATAGACAGGGACTCGATCACCGTGGTCTGCATAACGGGAAACGGCCTGAAGACACAGGAGGCGCTCGCGGGCCATACGGCCGCCGTGCACCACATAAAACCCAATCTGTCATCCTTCGAGGATGTACTTAAAGGCATTTCTCTCAAAGGGAGGTGATGTAGCATGTCCGTCAAGGTGAGAATCCCCACGCCGCTGCAAAGGATTACCGGCGGCAAGGAAGAAGTCGAAACGACGCCGGGCCGGGTAATCGACATAGTGGGCGAGCTGGACAAAAAATTCCCCGGTATAGCCGAAAGGATTTCCGAGGGGGGCAAGATAAGAAGGTTCGTCAACATCTACGTGAACGAGGAGGACATTCGCTTCCTGGATGCCGAAAACACGGCCGTCAAAGACGGGGATGAACTGTCCATAGTGCCTGCCATCGCGGGCGGGAGGCAATGACAAGATGAAAACACGGGTAAAGCTTACGTTTCCCCAGCATCTCATCAAAGAGCCGGTCATATTCAGGATGGCAAAGCAGTTCGGGGTGATGCCGAACATAAGGCGCGCCCGGGTGACCGAGACCGTCGGCGAGATGGTTCTGGAGCTGGAGGGCCGGGATGAGGACCTGGCCAAGGGCATCGATTACCTGAGGGCCCAGGGCGTTCAGGTGGAGCTTGTCGAGGGCGACATAGTAGAATAAAAATGGCTTGGAAAGGGATTGTCCACCATTACGGGAAATACCTTCCCGTCAGCGAAAAGACCCCGTCTGTTACGCTTCTGGAGGGGGGAACCCCCCTCGTAAAGACCGTGAACCTGCCGGCCAGGTTCGGTCTGCCCGTAGAGCTTTACCTGAAATTCGACGGCGCCAACCCTACCGGCTCCTTCAAGGACAGGGGTATGGCCGTCGCCATCCCAAAGGCCCTGGAGGAAGGGGGCAGGGCGGTGATATGCGCGTCCACCGGCAATACGTCGGCCGCGGCGGCCGCCTATGCCGCGCGGGCCGGGATGAAGGCCATTGTGCTCATACCGGAGGGCAAGATCGCCTTCGGCAAGCTCGCCCAGGCGATAATACACGGGGCGCACGTCCTTCAGATAAAGGGTAATTTCGACAGCGCGCTTACCCTTGTGAAGAAGATCGTTGAAGACTACCCGGTAAAACTGGTCAATTCCATAAACCCGTTCAGGATAGAGGGGCAAAAGACTGCCGCCTTCGAGGTGTCGGACGCCCTTGGAGACGCTCCGGAGTACCACGCCCTTCCGGTCGGCAACGCCGGCAACATCACGGCATACTGGAAGGGATATAATGAATACAAGCAGGCGGGCCAGATCGGCAGGCTGCCGCGGATGCTCGGGTTCCAGGCGGCGGGCGCGGCCCCCATAGTTTTAGGCAAGCCGGTCGAATGCCCGGAGACGATCGCAACCGCCATACGCATCGGAAACCCCGCAAGCTGGAAGGGGGCGGAAAACGCCATAAGGCAGTCTTGCGGCAGGATCGCGGCTGTGACGGACGAGGAAATACTGGAGGCCTACCGCATTGTGGCCGCCACCGAGGGGATATTCTGCGAGCCGGCCAGCGCGGCCTCTATCGCGGGAGTGCTGAAGCTGGGGCAAGAGGGTTTTTTCAATCCGGGCGACCGGGTGGTCTGCACCCTCACCGGCCACGGGCTCAAGGACCCGGATTCGGTCTTCAAGGCGATGCCGGGCGAGCTTCCCAAGGTGGAAAACGAGATAGGCGTCATAAGAAAGATAATAGAGAAGATACTTTGAAATACGCCATCCTCATAGGCGACGGCATGGCGGACAGGCCGTTGGAGAAACTCCAGGGCAGGACCCCCCTGATGGCGGCATCCACGCCGAACATGGACAGGCTCGCCAGGGAAGGCGTTGCCGGCGAGGCCAAGACCCTTCCGGAGGGGTTGCCGGGCGGCTCTGACGTCGCCAACCTGGGCATACTCGGCTACGACCCGGAAAAATATTACACCGGCAGGGCGCCGCTGGAGGCGGCCAGCATGGGGATACCGCTTGGCAGCGAGGACGTGGCCTTCAGGTGCAACCTGGTCACGCTGGAATTCAACAGTGACAGGACCGAGGCGAACATGGAAGACCACAGCGCCGGACAGCTCACATCGGAGGAGGGGCGCGTCCTCATTGAAGATTTAAACCGCGAACTGGGCTCTGATACGGTAAGGTTCTATCCCGGCGTGAGTTACCGGAACCTGATGCTCTGGTCCGGCGGCGCGGCTTACGACAAGCGTTCGCTTGAGTGCACAGCCCCCCATGACATCCTCGGCAGGCAGATAAGCGGCTATCTTCCCACCGGCGCGGGCCAGGACATCATAAGGGGCCTTATGAGCGCCAGCCAGGACATACTGGAGCGCCATCCGGTAAACAGGCGGCGCGTGGCGGAGGGCAAGAGGCCCGCCAACAGCATATGGCTGTGGGGGCAGGGCGGAAAACCTGGGATTCCTCCCTTTGGCGAGCTCTATGGGTTGAAGGGCGCGATGGTCTCCGCGGTGGACCTTGCGAAGGGGCTGGCGGTGTCCGCGGGACTCAAGGTGATAGACGTCCCCGGAGCGACGGGCTACCTGGATACGAATTACGCCGGAAAGGCCGAGTACGCGCTCGGCGCCCTGAAGGAGGCGGACCTTGTCTATGTCCATGTGGAGGCCCCCGATGAGGCCTCGCACGAGGGCAGCATCGAAAATAAGATAAAGGCGATCGAGGATTTCGACGCCATGGTGGTGGGCGGCATAATGCGCGGAATGCCGGAGTTCGGCCGCTTCAGGATACTGCTGATGCCGGACCATGCCACGCCGATAGAGTTGCGGACCCACTCCAGGGACCCCGTGCCCTTTGTCATGTACGACAGCGCGGCGGCCGGCCGCGGCAGGGGGGCCGCAGCCCGGTATGACGAATCAATCCTGAAGCTGGACGGGATAATAAGGCTTCCCGCCCACGGGATAATGAACCGCTTTTTGGCGGTGAGGTGAAGCGAATAAGATGCTTCTTGTCCAGAAATATGGCGGGACTTCCGTAGGCAGTCTTGAACGCATAAGGGCGGTGGCCGACAGGGTTGCAAAGGCCGTCCGCTCCGGGGCGCAGGTGGCGGTCGTCGTTTCTGCGATGTCGGGAGAGACGGACAGGCTTATCAGGCTGGCCGCGGAGATTGCCAAAAGGCCCGACGAGAGGGAGATGGACCTGCTTCTTTCCTCCGGCGAGCGCGTTAGCGCCGCGCTTACCGCTCTTGCGCTGCGGGAGATCGGAATCTCGGCGAAGTCTTTTACGGGCAGGCAAAGCGGCATCATAACGGACAAGGCGCACACGAGGGCCAGGATAGAGAAGATAACCGCCGGGCGGCTGCACAAGGCCCTTGAGCGCGGCGAGGTGGCCGTCATCGCGGGGTTCCAGGGGATCACGGAGGACGAGGACGTGACCACGCTTGGCAGGGGAGGCTCCGACCTGACGGCGGTGGCGCTGGCGGCTGCCTTGAAAGCCGATCTCTGCGAGATTTATACGGACGTGGAGGGCGTCTACACCGCGGACCCCAATATCGTGCCCGAGGCCAGGAAACTGGACAAGATATCCTACGAGGAGATGCTCGAGCTTGCGAGCCTCGGGGCGAAAGTGCTCCAGACACGCAGCGTGGAGTTTGCCAAGAAATATGACGTGCCGCTGGTCGTCAAGTCCAGCTTCAACGACATGCCGGGGACGTATATTGTAAAGGAGGATGAGGAGATGGAGAAGGTCCTTGTATCCGGAGTCACCTATGATAGAAACCAGTCCAAGCTGACCCTGCTGGGGGTGCCGGACAGGCCCGGCATAGCGGGCAGGCTTTTCTCGGAGATAGCCGGCTCCGGCCTGGTGGTGGACATGATAGTGCAGAACATCTCCGCGGACGGCAAGTCGGCGGACATCTCCTTCACAATACCCAGGACCGACAGCCGCAAGGGGGTGGAGATCACAAAGCGGCTGGCAGGCGAGCTTGGCGCCAGGGGCGTCGATGTGAAAGAGGACATATCCAAGGTCTCCGTAGTCGGGGTCGGGATGAGGACCCACTCCGGGGTGGCCTCGAAGATGTTCAAGACCCTGGCGAATCACGGCATAAACATAATGATGATAAGCACCTCGGAGATAAAGGTCTCCTGCGTTGTGGACTCCAAGTACACCGAGCTTGCCGTCAGGACCCTGCACGAGGCATTCGGCCTGGAGAAGGCCGCCTGAGGGATATCCGCAGCCCTAAACCCTATTAGAACCGGTCCGGACGGATATCCTCCCATGCTGATAATTTTAAAACGAATTTTTGGGACGCCACACTAGAAATAGGGCAGGACGATCTTCTTTTTTTCCTTTTCCGGCTTGCCCGTCTGCTGCCCGCTTTTACCCGGGATATCCAGGTCCTTCCGCAGTGCGGCCGCCAATCTCCTGCCCGCCCGGACTCCAGCCTCTTTGGAGGCGTCAAGCTCGGCCTGCTGCCTGTCCAGCCCGTAACCTTTGGCCTTGAAGGCAATCACTCTCACTGTCTTTCGGTCATGATACCGAATGATCGAGAGCTCGGTTTCGGCATAATAGAAATAATTGCCCATGGTATAGCTGCCGGGAAAGATGCGGATTCTGCCGTCGGCAATATATCCCGGCAGGCCGGATCCGGAGGCGATCGAAAACCCGGAGTCGCTCACTGCCGCCTTGAGGTTCGAGAGGAAGACCCCCAGCGCGTTGCCGTTGTCCTGCGAATAAATCCTGAAGGCGATCTTTGAAAGCTCAGCCGTTATCCTGGCCTCTTTTGCCCGGCAGTCCGCAAGGAGGGCCTTGCTTGCCTCAGGGGAGGCTTCTATCTGGACATCGTCATCGATGCCGGCCAGGATGTCCACGGCCGCCTTGTAGCTTTTTCTGGCCTCGTAATAATCCCCCTTTTTCTCGTAGCCAAGGCCCTTCAGGTAATACGCGTACGCCCTTCCGGCTTCCTCCTTTCTCTGCGCGCTTTCGAGGGCCATCTCCTTGGAAGCCTCTTCCCTGGAGAAGCGCACCAGGCAGTAGACGGTGTATTTTTCCGACCTGAAATTGCCTTCCGTTCTCACCAGCTTTTCATAATAGGTCTTTACCGGCTCCACCTTGTAGAGGACAGCCGAGCTTTTCGTGCTGACATGTGCCTTCACGTTCTGTTCAAGCTCGGTGGCGTAGTCCTCGAACGTGCTGTCCACCTTGACGCCGAGGTAATCGGCTATCTGGCGGACCGCGTCCTTATACGCCGCCGTGCGCCCCTCCGGCAGGGTGTCCGCCTGCGCGCCTATGCCGACGAAGTAGAGGGTGTTTTGCGCGGACGGGGGATGGTCAATCCAGCCCGGCCTTGTTTTCTCCGAGCTTTCCCTTGTGATCACAACCGGCGCCGAACAGGAAACGCAATAGAAAACCATCGCCCCCATGACCAGCAGCAGGGCGATGCGCCCCGCGATGCTTCCTTTTTCAGCCAATCTCATAACCGGGCTCTCCTTCAGCAGTCCAGGACCGGAAACCGTCCCTATTGCGATGCGCCCGCCTCCTGTCTGGCAAGTCTCTCCTGGTCGATCCTCAGCCTGCGGACATGGGCGATCTCCTGCGGCACGTTGAGGCTGGAGTCCATCATGAACGCCTTTTTCAGGTTGGTTATAGCGCTGTCCCAGCGGTCCGAGTATTCATAGGCGAGGCCCATGTCCCAGTATGCCTTGGCGAGGGCGGTGTTTTTGATTTTGGGGTTGGACTGGGCGGCGGCTGCGGCATCGCTGAAGATCTTCAGCGCCGAGGGCATGTCCCCGAGCTTCGCCTCGTTTATCCCGCTTTCAAGCGCCGGTATGTCGCCGTCCTTCAGGAAAGGGACCATGACGGTCTCCCTCCACGGGCTGATGGCCTTGATGAAGGTGGCGACGTCCTCGGAGAGACACTGCCCGAGGAGGGCGTCCTTGTCGATGAGGTCCGGGTACGCGTCGTATGCATGGGTATAGGCGGCGCAGCGGTGCCCAAGGAGCTTGCTCTTGATGATCTGCCCGGTCTGGACGTCTATGACGTCTATCCCTCCGCTCGTGAGCACCCACCCCGTGCGGGTGAAATACCTGCATGGGTAATAGCCATGTTTCTTGTCTCCGCAAGTTTCGTTCTCATAGGTGAGCTTTTCCCGGTATTTGTCGTAGGCATGCCCGGTGATCAGGGCGGAGGCGCTCAAAAGCTTCCCAAGCTTCAGTCGCTTGTGCGAATCGGAAAGGTCGGACTGCGACATGTTGAGTTCCCTCATTATGCCGTCGAGCTGGTCCCTGTCGACCACCTTGAAGAGACTGGATTCAACCAGTTTGTCCTTGATGCCGTCGCTGAAATCCTGACCCATGTTGCCTTTTATCCTTGAAATGGCGATCTGTTTATATGGCGACATGTTTATCTCGGCCGAATGGGTGACGGGGACCGGCACGTTTACCGTGGCGCAGCCCGCCAGAAAGACGGCGGCCGCGAAAAGACAGAACTTCCTTCCGAGGCGCTTGAATGATTGCATTTCCTTCCTCCGCTTTATGATTTATTTTATTTCCTGTTTCATTTCGTTCATCATGTCTTCCATCTCCCCGGAAACCTGTTTCCAGAGCTGGTCCGTGGAGTAAGGCCTTATGGGGGTAAGTATGCGGCTGCCGGGTTTTTTCGATAATTCTGCCTTCGGCTGCGCCGCGCCTTCCCCCGACCCCGGATTCGCCTGAGGCAGGGTTTTGCTTTTGTCCTTTTCCGCACCGGAGATAGTTTCCCGGGGGGCTGCCGCCGCCGGCGCGCCCGCCTCCGCCGGGACCTTTCCATAGGCGACCATGACCCCGTTTTCCCTCAGCCATTTCTTGGCCACCGACGCCTTTATGGCGAAGTTGATGCCGGTAAGGGCCAGGCCGCCTTCGCCCCGCCTTGCAATGTTCGAGTTGATCCCGACCATGAACCCGTACCTGTCCAGAAGTGGCCCCCCCGAATTGCCGGGGTTCAGGTTCGTGTCCGTCTGGAAGACGTCTTTTCCGCTTATGTTCTGCTGGTTGTCCACCTGGCCGCTGATCCTCCCGTAGGTCAGGCTCCAGAGCCCGCCGTTTTCCGGATGGCCTATGGCTATGACCGGCTCCCCGATCCTTACCTGGCTGGAATCCTCAAGGGATATCTTCCCGGTCCCGGCGGGCAGACTGTCCACCTTCAGGACGGCGAGGTCCAGGGTGCTGTCGAAGTCCTGCACCTTGGCGGCCTGCCAGTTCACGAGGTCGGCCGAAAGGTCGCCAGTGACTTCCCTGGGTTTGAAGTATACCCTGATGTCCGGATACGCCGCCCTGGTGGCCTTGTCGACCACAACGTGCGCGTTTGTAATTATGAGGCCCTGCGAGCTGATGACCGAGCCGGAGCCCAGCATGCCCTGCCCCGAGGAATCCCTGGCGACGATCAGGACCACGGACTTGGCCTCCCTGCTGTATACCTGCTCCGCCGGGAACCCGCCGGCCCGCGCGGACGGCGCGCAAACCAGCGCAAGGACCGCCACGGAAATCGCATATAAAAAAATCCACCGGGCAAAGCCGGCTCTATTTCTGCCTCCGGCGCGGGCCGGACTTTTTTCCTCCATTTTGAAATCCCCCTTGTGCTCCTTATTTTTATTTGACGTTGAAAGTGAATACGTCCTGGGTGACGCCTCCCTTGTCATCGCCTATGGTGATCCTTATCCTGTAATGGCCCGAGGGGATGCTGGCCTTTGCCATCCTGATGCCCCAGGTGCTCGCATACGGCATGACCCTGTCCGTGAGGTTTATGGTAAAAAATTTCAGGCACTCCACTTTCAGCTTCGACAGGTCGACCCTGTGTTCGGACCTGGGCAGGAACTGCACGATTATCTTCAGCGGAGACCGGTATGTCCCGTCCGTCTCCGGGGCGATAACCTTAATCGCCGGCCCGTCGTTCAGCGGGCGGCCTATTTCCTGGAGGCCGGAAGGGGCATCTTTCATCGCGGCCTCCTTTTGCGTGATTAGCGTGACGGCCTTGTCCGGTTCCCGGGCCGCGCATGGCGCTGCCAGTAAAAGGACCAGAAGGAAAAGGACAAGGCGTCCCGGACGGTGCCTCAATTTATTCCGCCGCCTGCCCCCCGTTTACTTTCTGTTCCTCCTTGCTGAGCTGGCTGTGGAGCCGGTCGGCATCCCTTCTGATGTACTTTTTGGTCTTTTCGTCCAGCTCTTTCATCTTCGAGATGTTGTTGCTGAAGGCCTGGAAATCCAGCCTGGCGAGCGAAAACAATGTGCCGTCCTGCGGGTTCTGCCAATGGTCCACGATCTGCACGCCGGAAAGGGTCATCGCGGTCACCGTCTTTATCGCCTGCTCCACAAGCTGCTCCTCCGACGAGGCGCTTGCCCCGCCTTTTTCAGTGCTGGATGCGTAATCCTTCATGAGAGACGCGGTATAAACCCTGAATTGGGAAGCCATTGCGTTTTTGGCCCGGTTGTCCGCGGTCTGGATGAGAAGCGACAGGTTGTTGTTTATATTGGAGCACGAGCCTACGGCATAGAGGTACTTGCCGTTGCCGGAACCCGCGGAGCCGAACACCCATTTCGGGGCACCCAGCTTCTGTATCGGCGTAAAGCCGGGTTTTGCCGGAGCGCTCGCGCATCCGGCGGCAACCAGCAGGAGCCCTATTATCAGAATTAACGAAAACCGGCTGGAAATCCTCACTTTTCCTTCCTCCTTGAAAAAATATATTTTTTCTTTTTCCTGATCGGGTATCATCGGCTGGAATTCATCCCTGCCAACTCTCTTTTTCTTATATGACGCCTGCCTGTTGCCTTGCAACTGCCATGCTCAAAGAGGACCTTGTTTTTGCTGATAAAATCAGCATTTTAAAGCCCTGCTCCAATTTGCTGACTACTTGCCGTTGCATAATAAACAAAAGGGCAGTTTTTTATCAAGTTTTGCCGATTTGTCAACGCCAAATAGAAAATGTCCTATTCTGTTTCTGTGCAAATAGAAATGTCCTGTTTGGTTAGTACGCATACGCCCACAATTCAGCTTCCACTGAATCCCGGCGGGATGCAGGATGCGCCATTGCCTTTTTTTGCGTTTTCCGTTCAAGATGAAAACCGCAACCTATGCTTTTATAACAACTTTTTTAGCCTGGCTGTTCAAAGCGTTCAATCGGACACCCGGGTTTATGACGGTTAATTGCATTTCTCGCCCGCGACTGATCTTCCCCATAAAAACTCCTTTCCCTGCCAACGGCAGGGCTTCTTGAAAAGCACTGCCGTCCCTATCATAATCCGCCAGGCCGTGGCATTGTCCAGATAAACAGTTCATGAAAACGGTGCTGTAACAGCACTTTTTTGCCGATTGGGCCTGCGTGAATTTGTGGGGCAAGGCGGGGCATTTCATATCAGCCCCTTGCCAATTGCGGCTCCTGTTTTCGTATTTACGGCACTGGAGCAAGCCGCGTGTTTGTAGGATAATTTATATCGGGAACATTTGCGGAAAGGAGGTTTTTTGATTTTCATGATCAGGACCAAGCGGGTTTATGACAAGCCGGACCATGCGGATGGCTACCGTGTGCTAGTTGACAGGATATGGCCTAGGGGGCTTAAGAAGGAGCAGGCAAAGGTCGATTTGTGGCTGAAGGATATCGCGCCAAGCACGGAGCTCAGGAAGTGGTTCGGCCACGAGCCCGGGAAATGCGAGGAGTTCAAGAGGCGTTTCTTCACGGAGCTGAAGGGAAAGGACGGCCTGCTAAGGGAAATAGCCGAAAAAAGCCGCGGGGGCACTGTCACCCTGCTTTACGGCGCCAGGTACGAGGAGTGCAACAACGCGAACGCGCTGAGGGAATACCTGGAGCGGCATATGCAGTGATCCCCCTTTTTGAGCCGGCCTTCACTTCCTCAGAACCAGCCCAGCGCATCCTTTACCGCGGCCATGGTTTGCTGCGCCGCGGCGCAGGCCTTCTTCGAGCCCTCCATCGCGATCTCTCTCAGGCGGGCGGGGTTTTCCATGAGCGCCTGCCGTTTTTCCCGGATGGGATTCAGCACGCCCAGGACATTGCCGATGAGCACCTTTTTGCAGTCAATGCAGCCGATGCCCGCGCTTGTGCACCCCTTCACTACCCAGTCCTGCTGCTCCGAAGTGGAGAAGACCTTGTGCAGGTGGTAGACGGGGCACAGCTCCGGGTTGCCGGGGTCCGTGCGGAGTTTCCGGGCCGGGTCGGTCATCATCGTCCTTATCTTCTGTTCCACTTCCTTCGGGCTGTCGCTTAAGTAGATGGCGTTTCCGTAGCTCTTGCTCATCTTCCTGCCGTCCACGCCCGGCACCTTGGGGTACCGGGTCAGCAGCGCCTCCGGCTCGGGCAGCACCTCGCCGTAGAAGTGGTTGAACCTCCTGGCTATCTCCCTGGTTATCTCCAGGTGCGGCAATTGATCGGCCCCCACGGGGACATAGTCCGCCTTGTACAGGAGGATGTCCGCGGACTGGAGCACTGGGTATCCCAGGAAGCCGTAGGTGGACAAGTCCCTGTCCGTGATCTCCTCCTTCTTTTCCTTGTATGTGGGGACACGCTCCAGCCATCCCAGGGGCGTCATCATCGACAATATCAGGTGCAGCTCCGCGTGCTGCGGCACCATCGACTGGACAAAGATCGTGCATATCTCCGGATCGAGCCCGGCCGCCAGGAAGTTTAAAAGCAGGTCCATCGTGCTTTCGTTTATCGCGCGGGGGTTTTCATAGCCGGAGGTAAGGGCGTGCCAGTCTGCGACGAAGTAGTAGCAAGAATACGAGTCCTGGAGCCGTACCCAGTTCTGCAGAGCCCCCACAAGGTTGCCGAGATGGAGCCTGCCGCTTGCCTGCATACCGCTCAGGATGCGTTTCATATTCCAAAGCCTCCTTTTGTGAAGATGTTCAGGACCGCCGTCAGGAGTCCCATCACGGGGTTGATGAAATAGGAGGCAACGCCGGTCGCGATCAGGAGGATGACTATTATGAAGCCGTAGCGTTCCAGCCTTTCAAGCGCATAGGCCTGCCTGGAGGGCAGTATGCCGGCCAGCACCCTTCCGCCGTCAAGCGGCGGGATGGGTATCAGATTGAAGGCGGCCAGCAGGAGGTTTATCCAGACGCCCTGCCTGAGCATCGCCCCGACCGGCGAGAGGACCCTGAAGACGAGCGCGGGGTTTAGCGTGCCGGCCAGGGGGACGATCACCCATGTAAGCAGGACCCCGCATATGATGGCGAGTATGAAGTTCATTGCAGGCCCGGCGATGGCGCTCAGGGCCAGGCCTTTCCTGGGGTTTTTGAAATTGTACGGGTTTATCGGGACCGGTTTGGCGTAGCCGAATACAAACTGTCCCCTGGTGAGGACCAGAAGCGCAAGCGGCATGAGCACGGTGCCTATGGGGTCGATGTGCGCAATCGGATTCAGGGTGAGCCTTCCCATCGACTTTGCCGTCCTGTCACCCTGCAGATAGGCAACAAACCCGTGCGCCACCTCGTGAAAGGTGACGGCTATCAGTATCGGGACAAGCGATACCGCTATCTGTCTGAGCACACTATCCATCATGCCATCTTGCGGGAAGCGGGGAATTCCAACCCCCGAATTTTAATATATAGATTAACATTTTTTCATGGCGGGCGTTGACAAGCCCGGCCCGGCCGCTAAAATCTAGTAAAAACCGGATCCAGTCCGGGAAAACGAGGAGGAAAATCATGAGGACGGCAGGCAGGGCGCTCATGGCCTTATGCACGATTGCGTGCATGGCCGCGTGCGCGGCGGTGGTCGCCGGGGGCATAATCGGGGCCGGGGGGATCACCTATATAAACGGCGAGCTTAGGGAGGATGTAAACCGCTCCGCGGACAAGACGTATGCAGCCACCATCCGGGCCCTGAAAGACCTCGGGATGCCCGTGCTCGAAGACAGGCACGACAAGCTCACGGCCAGGGTGAAATCCAGGCTTGCCACCGGCGAGGATGTGCTCATCAGCATAGATTCCGTCACCGGCTCGACCTCGAAACTGGGCATCCGCGTGGGGCTCATAGGGGACAAGGACAAATCCCGCATGATCCTCGACAGGATCAATTCCAATCTCAAATAGGACAAGGGGCCGCTATACCGGGTTCAGCACCTTGTCTATGACGGTCCTCGCCACCACGAGCGGATCAATGAAGGAGCTGTCCATGTCCTGCTCCAGGTCCCTCTTGTTGGAGAGATAGGTGATCCTGTCCTGCATCCGGTCCCGCAAGAACCCCATGTAGGCCTGGTCCCTGGGCGGCTTGTATTTCTTGTCGTAATCCGGGCCGAAGAGGTCGTTGCCGTTTTTGGGTATGGAGAGGCCGGAGAAGCGCTTCCAGTCGCGCCACTCGATGTTGCCGCGCACAAGCTCCGTCATTATCTTCAGGGAAAGCTCCTTGGGGATGTCCACAAGGCCGCCCGGAAGCCCGAAGGCGTGCGTGTTCATGATATAGCATTCGCAGCCCGCCTTGAAGAGTTTCATGAATTGCTGGCAGTCAAGCACAAGGGGATGCACCCGGAAGGGGTTAGCGAAGGGCTCTATGACGAGCTTGTTCAGCTCCTTCGCCTCCACGTTCTCCACCCCCTTTGCCCTCAGGGTGGACAGCGATGCCCCCATCGATACAGCGAGCCCCGCCGAATTCACGCGGCAGATAGGCGGCAGGCTGGTGTCTTTCTGAAGCCATATGACCTTGCCCGGCGCGGCGCAGTGGTCCGCGTGGTTGAACATGTCGCGGGATTTTATGCACCGGCCGTTGTCGTTTCTTATGTCCTCGGCTATGATCTTCCGATCGCCGTCGGGTGTTTCAAGGACGGCTACATTCTGGGCGGAATAGAAATACCTGATGATGGGGTCATTGAACTTTACGGCGTCGGTCTTGTCGAAGAGGGACGGCTCGAGCGCCGTGGAAAGGTTGTTTTCGAAGTCTATGAGGAAGGCGTCGTCGTGGACGACCGTCACGCTTTCATCGGGCCTCAGTGTGCCCTCGTGGTCCAGGCTGTTCGTTATGGAGGACTTTCCGGAGCCCGAAAGCCCGAAGACCGCCACGGGCGGGTTGTCCCCTATGGTCTTTATGCCGCCATGGCAGGCCACCATATTGTGGCGCACGCCGATTGTCCATGCCAGGGTGAGCGTGCCTTTCTTCCTCTCGCCGAAATACCTCATGCCGAGGATGGCGATGCAGTTTTCGCGCTCGTCGATGAGCACAAGGCCGCTCGGGTAATCCGGGTGCCTCCATTCGGGGTCCGCCACCACCAGTATGTCCGGCTCATTGAGCACCTTGGATTTCCTGAACATGGTTGCCCACGGCTCCATGAAGGGCGTGAAGTTCAGGCCCCAGTCGAGCATGTTTTTAGCGTCGGTCTCCGGACAGAGGAAGTGGGCCTTTATCATGAAGCTGGGATGCAGCCCGACTATCCCCTCCAGCCAGAGCGCGGGACGGCGGTTGAGCCGGTACATCGCCTCCAGCAGGACGCCGTGCAGCTTTTCCCTCTCCTCTTTAGAAAGCTCACGGACCAGCTTCCTGGCCTTCGCGGTCCGGCCGACCACCCCGCCATCGTTTGAAATGAGCACCTTCGCATCCGCAGGCAGACCGAACTGCTCGGGCTTGTACATCGGCTCGGTCGTGACGATCACCTCCGGCTGTTTCAGCGAGAGATGATAGAGTTCCGCCATCGTCGTTTTTCTGACAGAGTTAGCCAGAAAGGCGGACTCAATCACCGCCCTCCACGCCGCTAAAGGTTTTTTCTGGAAAGTTGCCATCAGGCCCTCCAATATTTAGATGACTTATTTTCAGCAAAAAAATAAAAAATGTCAATTTTTGATCCGAAAATTTTCATTTTGACCGGATTTTTTTAGATAAAAAGGACAAAAAATGAAAGATTTTTTCAAAAATGGCGGTAAAAACCATAAAAAACGATATGTAAAGTTTTTACTTTCTAAAATGCGTTTGATATAATTCAAAGGATGAAACTGGGTATTCTGATAACGGACTCCGCTTTCGGGGGGATGGTAATCCCGATACTCCGGGCGGCCGTCGGCAGGGGAGACGAGGTGAGCGTGTTTCTCATGGACGACGGCTGTTTCATGGCGCAGGACGCGGAGTTTGTGAAGGCGGTGGCCGGCAGGATAAAGGTGAACATGTGCGATCTGAACCGCGGGCAGAGGAACCTGGAGCTGCCCGATGCGATACAGGCGGGAAGCCAGTACGACAACATAAGCATGGTGCGCTGGTGTGACCGCCTTCTGGTATTTTGAAGATGGCTGGCCTGGGCAAAAAGAAGATAGCGGTAATAGTAAGGCAGAGGACGGATGAGGCCCTGAGGATGGCACTGGGGCTTACCCTGTTTGACGACAGGGTGGACGTCTATCTCACGGGGGCCGGCCCGGCCCGGACGGAGCAGAACCGTATGAACATGGAGATGCTCCGGGCGATGGGGGCGGGGCTTTTCTCCCTCTGCGAGGCCGATGAGTTCACGCGGGTGGACGAGGATGCCATGCCAGGGTTGCTTCTAGGTTACGAGGTCGTGATTGCCTACTAGTATGATAATAGTTCACATACTGAAGACGGAGCCCGGGGAGTTTGTACGAAAGGTCATCGAGGCCCACGTGAAGGAAAACGAGGTGCGGGTATTTGAGCTTTTCAGGGGGTTCGACCCTGATGAGCTTCTGCGCGCCGTCGAGGCCGCCGGGAAGGTTTTCTGCTGGTAGGGGCGGAGGGGGCTTGCCGCAGGGAATATCAATAAGCTCTTCCGGCGAATTGTTCCCGGGTGCGGCTAACGGTTCGCTCCTTGCGCCAATGTGGGCCGCACACTCCATCCCGCAAGGCCGGCGTTGGCGGGATTTCGCGTCGGCCCCCAGGGCGCGCCTCGCTCACTGCCAGCCGCACCCCTGATAACGCGAGCGGGTATTTTCAGGACTTGAACGGATTTATGCCGGGAAATTTTGGACGGCATATTCTTGGGGATGAAAGGGCAGGGGCAGCCCTTCGGGTTTTACGCCCAGGGGGTGCCGCCGTCCACGATGCTGTGTTCCTGCCACATGAACCAGTTACCGGAGTCGGCAAGGAACTGGTAGGTATTGGAAAATATCTCGTAGTGCTCTTGCTCTTCCTTCACGAGCCTTTCGAAGATGGTCTTTTCACGCGCGTTTTCGGTCTGCCGCGCGGCCTTTTCGTAAAAATCCACGCTCTCTTTCTCCATCTTCATGGCGATCTCGAGGGCCCCTGTCTCGTCCGTCGTTGCCGCCACGCAGCCTAGCATAAGCTCGCGGTTTTCCTCGAAGACCGTCTTTATCTTCCGCATCGGGCTTGTCTCCTCAGGCAGCTCGATGTCCATGCCGGAGAAGATGCATTTAAGCAGCTCCAGGTGCCTTTTTTCATCC
The DNA here is from genome assembly GCA_021825295.1 of Nitrospirota bacterium. Classification (GTDB taxonomy): domain Bacteria; phylum Nitrospirota; class Thermodesulfovibrionia; order Thermodesulfovibrionales; family JdFR-88; genus JAJYGJ01. The sequence continues at coordinate 74,487 of JAKAHV010000006.1, read as the reverse complement.
TCGATTATGGAGAGAAACATTTTTTTGCCCACAGGGTGGCTTGTCTTGCCGGCGGCCCTCGCATAGAAATCCATGGCGTCCATCTCCGTCTTCATCGCAAGTTCCACAATGTTTGTCTCTTTCATCGCAATCAGACCTCGCTTCAGATTTTTGTAAACTGGTCCTTGCCCGCTCCGCAAACGGGGCAGACCCATTCGTCAGGCAGCTCCTCGAAGGGGGTGCCGGGTTTTATTCCGCCATCCGGGTCCCCGGCTTCGGGATCGTATATGTAGCCGCAGAGTTCGCATCTCCATTTGTCCATTAAAAAAAATACCTCCGGGGATTTTTATTTGTAAAACTTTAAGTCAAAAGGAAGGGGCTGTCAATCGATTGCCGGAAGAGATATCCGAATCCGCTAGATGAGCGATGACACTGCTACGGGGTCTTCTCCAATGCGGCTTAGGAAGTCCCTGTTGCAGGCCGGGGGAAAATCTTCCATTATCTTCAGGAACGCCTCGACAACAAGAGGGTCAAACTGGCTGCCGGAGCAGCGCCTCAGCTCGGCTACGGCGTAATCCCTGCCGGGCGCCTTTCTGTATGGCCTGTCGGCTGTCATCGAGTCGAAGGCGTCGGCCACGTAAAGCACCCTGGAGAGAAACGGTATCTCCTCTCCGGCCAGCTTGTCCGGATACCCCGTGCCGTCATAACGTTCGTGATGGTGCCTTATCACCAGGGCCACGCGCGAGAGCGTCTCCGTCTGCAAAAGCAGGTCGGCCCCGTGCGCGGGGTGCAGCTTCACAAGCTCGAATTCCTTGCTCGTCAGTTGTCCGCGTTTTTCAAGCACGCAAGAGCAGGTGCCAATCTTGCCTATGTCGTGTAGCAGGCCGGCAAGTTTCAGGGCCTCCAGGGGCTCGCCCGAAAGGCCCAGCTCCAGGCCGGCCGCCACGGCATATTCCATCACCCGGATAGAGTGGCCGTTCATCCACGGCGACTGCCCGACTATGGCCTCAGAAAGAGCTTGAACTCTGTTCACTAACCTTTTCATTTAACAGCATATTTCAGGTTCCAGACGACTATACACTATAGGATGCCGGTCTCAATTGTCAACGAAAAAATAAGTGGTTATCATTAAGAATAAAGAGGCATTTGCTTTTCGATTTTTAAAAAGATACCCATATCTGTTATATTTCCCCGATGGACAATGAAGTTTTTAACCCGAAGGCGATGATGGAGGCCCTTCTTTTTGCCTCTCCCGAACCCCTGCGCGTCAAGGACCTGAAGGAGATGACCGGGTTGCCGGAAAACGAGATCGAAGACCTCCTCGATGAGCTCAGGGAGGAATACAGCCAGAGGGGAGGCGGGGTGCTCATAACCCAGCTTGCGGGCGGATACATAATGCACACTAACCCGGACCACTCCGGATGGGCAAGGAAGCTGAAGGCGTCCGAGCCCGCGAAACTCTCCCAGGCGTCCCTGGAGAGCCTCGCGATAATCGCCTACAAGCAGCCGATAACGAAGGCTGAGCTTGAGGCCTTAAGGGGTGTGAATTCGGACGGCGTGATGAAGACCCTGCTGGACAGGAGGCTCATAAAGATCGTGGGCAGGAAAGAGGCGCCAGGCAAACCGCTGCTGTATGGCACGACCCAGGAATTCCTCATCCATTTCGGCCTGAAGGACCTCACGGGGCTGCCGACCCTGAAGGAGTTCCAGCGGGAAGACGTGGTTTAACCGGCCCCGCAAGGGCCTGCGTCAGATTTGTGGGGCTGGTATCTGCCTGTTCCTGGAGAGAAGCGAAGAGCGGACGGATCACGGCGGGCCGCATCTGGACAATCTTTCGTCATTCGCTCTTAAGGATGAGGCAATCCCGCCGAAGGCGGGACGGATGCCCCGCCTTGCCCCACAAATCTGACGCAGACCCCCGTCCTTGTCAAAAACCGGGAGTAAATGCTACTATAATCGAATTCAGATTCGCATGAACATCGAAGATATCCCCATAGGCCTTACGTTCGATGATGTCCTCCTGCAGCCAGGGAAGTCCGATGTCCTGGGCAAGGAAGTTGACATCAGCACAAACCTGACAAGAAACATCAGGATAAACATCCCGCTAGTCACCGCCGCGATGGACACGGTCACGGAAAGCTCGATGGCCATCGCGGTAGCGAGGGAGGGCGGTATCGGCATCATCCACAGGGCGATGTCCGCCGAAAGGCAGGCAACCGAGGTGGAGAAGGTGAAGAAGTCCGAAAGCGGCATGATCCTGGACCCGGTTACCATCTCCCCGGACGCCCCCATCTCGGAGGCTCTTGATCTGATGTCCAAGTTCAGGATTTCCGGCGTTCCCGTCACCGAGCATGGCAGGCTCATAGGCATCCTTACAAACAGGGACCTCCGGTTCGAGACCGCCCTTGAGAGAAAAGTAAGCGAAGTGATGACGAAAGAGGGGCTGATAACGGCCCACGAGGGGACCGATCTGGATGAGGCGAAGGAGATACTCCACAAATACAAGATAGAGAAGCTGCCCATTGTCGATGGCGGCTACATGCTGAAAGGGCTCATTACGATAAAGGACATACAGAAGCGGAAAAAATACCCCTTTGCCTGCAAGGACGAAGTCGGTAGGCTCCGGGTGGGCGCGGCCCTCGGCGTTACGGAGGACCAGGTGGAGAGGGCGGGGCTGCTGGTGCGCTCCGGCGTCGATGTCCTCGTGATAGACACCGCCCACGGACATTCCAAGAACGTGATCCAGATGCTGAAAAGGCTTAAGAAAATATCAGGCATCGATATCATAGCCGGCAATGTGGCGACGGAGGAGGGCGCGGCTGATCTCATAGAGGCGGGCGCGGACGCCGTAAAGGTCGGTATCGGGCCGGGCTCCATCTGCACGACAAGGATAATCGCCGGGGCGGGCGTGCCTCAGATAACCGCCATAAGCAACTGCTGCAAGGCCGCCCTCCGGGCGGGCGTGCCGGTTATAGCCGACGGCGGCATAAAGTACTCGGGCGACGTGGTCAAGGCGCTGGCCGCAGGCGCCCATTGCGTCATGATAGGCGGATTTTTCGCCGGCACCGATGAAGCCCCGGGAGAGATCGTCCTTTACCAGGGCAGAAGCTACAAGGTCTATCGCGGCATGGGCTCGCTTGGCGCAATGGAGCAGGGCACGAAGGACAGATACGGCCAGGCCGGGGTGGAAAGCAAAAAGCTCGTCCCGGAGGGAGTGGAAGGCAGAGTGCCGTACAAGGGGCCCCTCGCGCAAAGCGTACATCAGTTAATGGGCGGTCTGAGGTCGGGGATGGGCTACTGCGGGGCAAAAGACCTTCGCACCCTGAGGGAAACGGCCAGGTTCATTCGCATAACGGCCGCGGGTCTCAGGGAAAGCCATGTCCACGACGTCATTATCACAAGGGAAGCTCCCAACTACAGGACGGACTGACCGGCGGGACGGGAAACGAAGCGCATTTTTCCTGACGCTCCGGCCGAAGGTTTTGAAACGGGAGTGGCCTCGGGCGGGTCTTCAGTCGGTGAGCGTCACCCCTACGCGGTATAGCTCCTCCGTGATCTTCCTGCACCACTTTACCATTCCCTGCCTTGGCTCGTCCCAGATGGCCTTGCTTGTGATGATGACCGGCATGCCCTCTTCCAGGCAGCTCTGGGTATAGAAACAGATACCGCAGTCGCTTATGTTCAGGGTTATCCCGTTGACGGACTCGCTTTTACGCGGCCCGGCCTCCGCGGACGGGGTCGCGGTGTAGCTCATGGGCACGGTCGTGAGATCGCGTCTCTGTCTTCGTCTTTCATGAGCGATGCCGCCCGATGCCAAGAGATACCCTCCCTACGTTAAACGGCCAGTGTGTCTCCCCGCGGCCAATAAATTTGTCCTTCCTTACATCAGGTTTCCCCGCGCCCCGGGAATCTTCAATTTTTTAAAGAATTTTCTTGGAGGTGAGAGCTTTATAAAAAAAAACTATTATAATCCGGGTTAAAAGTCAATACACGCGAGACGGGCGCGCCGTAAGAACCGGAATACTCCGCCCCCCCGATGCCGCCCGCCACTTATTTATCATATTTTGCCATTTTATTGTAAAATAAGGCGTTAAGGAGGTGGCACAAAACACATGTTTGAAGGGTTGTTTCAGCCGATACATCTGCTTCTGGTGATCCTGATTGCGCTTTTGATATTCGGACCGGGCAAGCTGCCGCAGCTTGGCGAGGGGCTTGGCAGGGGAATCCGCGAGTTCAAGAAGGCCCTTGCCGGCACCGATGAGGTCAAGACCATCGACAGCAAGGCCGGGCAGGAGGAGAAAAAAGAAGCGGACGCCAAGGTAAAATAGGCCGTTTTTTCACCTTGTTTTGAGGCCCCCGCCAAACCCCGCTCTTCACGCCGGGTGCGGGGGATTATGTTATCATTTCAAAATGCTCAGGAACCATTTCCTCAACATCTCTCTCAATAAAAAACTCGTCCTGATGATGCTTTTTCTGAGTTTCATGCTCCTCTCCATGCTCGTTTTTTTTTACCTCCATGACGAGAAGAGGTTGATAAGCGAGGTCACAAACCGCACGGCCGACCTGTCCAAGGCAATACAGATAGGCGTTGAGGTGACGCAGAGCAAGACGGCGTCGCAGACCGGCCAGGATGCAAAGGCCGAGGAGGAGAGAAGGCTGGAGGCCTATCTGAAGAATTTAAAACCCAAGGGCATCAACGAGATATCGATAATCGGCAACAACAACCTCATAATAGCCAGCACCAACCCCAAGAAGGTGGGCGCGGCGGTCAGCCCCAGGAGAAAGCAGCTCATCATCAAGGCGCAGCTTGGGGAGCCTGTCTCGAAGAACGAGGGCCGCACATACAATGTCATCCTTCCCGTCGTGGCCGGCAAGACGCATTACGGGTACATACACCTGATAATAAACGAGGAGGATTTCTCGCTTCTCCTGAGGCGGAACATGGAGAAAAAGACCGCGGCCGCCCTCCTGGTGTTCCTGCTGGGCAGCGGAATAGCTATCTTCCTCTCTTCCCGCTACACTAAACCCATAAACGAGATATCGCTTGCCGCGGGCAAGGTGGCGGCGGGGGATTTTGTCGAGATAGACCCGGCCGACAGGAAAGACGAGATAGGCACGCTTACAAGGAGCTTCAACCTGATGGTGCAGCGTCTCAGGGAAAACAGGCGGCTCGAGGAGAAGCTGCGCGAGGCTGAGCACCTGTCGGCCGTGGGGCAGCTTTCAAGGAGCATGGCGCACGAGATCAGAAACCCCCTTAACTTCATAAGCCTCAGCATCGACTACCTGAAGGACAATTACGCCCCGCCGCTGGAGGAAGACGGCGGCGGGAAGGCCAGGAGGTTCGATGCCCTCATCTCGAATATAAAGGGGGAGGTGTTCAGGCTCGACAAGCTCGTCCGGGACTTCCTGGACTACGGAAAGCCGCTGAAGCTGAATATGAAGCGCGTAAGCGTCGCCAGCCTCTTCAACGAGGTCTCCGGGCTCATAAAGGCAAAGGCGGAATCGGAAAATGTCCGGGTAATAAAAAGGTTCCATTACATGCCGGATGTGCTCATAGACCCGGATTTCATGAAGACCTGCATCTTCAACATTGTCCTGAACGCGTTCCAGGCCATGCCCTCGGGCGGCAGCCTCACCCTGGAGACATGGAAGGAAGACGAACGCGTGGCCCTTGGCATAAGCGACACCGGGGGCGGGGTGGCGGCCGAACATCTGTCGAAGGTCTTCGAGCCTTTCTTTACGACCAAGAACGAGGGGCTTGGCCTCGGCCTGGCAACGACAAAACGCATAGTGGAGGAGCACGGCGGCGAGATATCCTTCCAGAGCGCGCCGGGCAGGGGTTCGAGCGTGATATTGAAGCTTCCTGTCCTGGCCGGTGCGCCGCCCGGCGCCTCCGGCGACGCTGAGCCTGCCGGCGCGAAACCGGCCTGACATGAAGGGAGACAGGGGGCGCTGATGGCCATGATACTCGTCGTTGATGACGAACCGCTGCAGAGGGACATACTGACGCGCATCCTCTCGGATGCGGGCTATGAGGCCCATGCCGCGGATTCGGGGGAGGAGGCCCTCGAAATGGCCAGGGCCATGAACCCGGATGTGATCCTCACGGACCTGAAGATGAAGCGGATAAACGGCATAGAGCTCATGGAGCGCCTGAAATCCGAGAACGGGTTTTCAATGCCGGCAATAATCATAATGACCGCCTTTGGCAGCGTCTCCTCCGCGGTGGAGGCAATGAAGAAAGGCGCCTTCGATTATATCTCCAAGCCCCTTGAAAAAGAGATGGTGCTGCTGACGGTGAAAAGGGCCGTCAACATGGTGGATATACTCAAGAAGAACAGGGAGCTGCAGAGCGTCCTTTACAACAAGTTCGGCATCGAGGGGATCGTCGGCGGCTCCAGGTGGGTCAAGGACGTGATAAACCTTGTAAAGAAGGTCAACGACAGCCCTGTGACGGTGCTCGTCCTCGGAGAGTCCGGCACCGGCAAGGAGCTGGTGGCGAGGGCTATCCATTACAGCGGCACCAGAAGCACAAAACCCTTCACGGCGATAAACTGCGCCTCCATACCGGAGTCGCTCCTGGAGAGCGAGCTTTTCGGCTACGAGCCGGGCGCATTTACCGGCGCCGGCGCCAGAAGGACCGGGTTGTTTGAGGCCTCAAACGGCGGCACCGTTTTCCTGGATGAGATCGGGGACCTTCCCCCTTCCATACAGTCCAAAATCCTGCGCGTGCTCCAGGAGAAGGAGCTAAGGAGGCTCGGAGGGCGCGAGACCATAAAAGTGGACGTGAAGATAATCGCCGCCACCAACAAGGACCTGGAGAAGGAGATCAAAAACGGCAGGTTCAGGGAGGACCTCTACTACAGACTGCGCATCGTCACCATAGAGCTGCCCCCCCTCAGGGAGAGGAAGGAGGACATACCGGCCCTGGTCGGGTATTTCCTTGAGAAATACAACAAGGAGTTCGGCCGGAGGATAAAAAGGGTGAACGAATCCGTATTGAGGGCCTTTGCGGACTACCACTGGCCGGGCAATGTGAGGCAGCTTGAGGCCGTAGTGGAGAGGGCCGTGCTCATCTGCGACACGGACACCATAACGCCCGGCGATATCAAGGGGGAGCTTAAAAGCGGCAAGGGAGGCTCCGGCATCGACATTGAGATACCGGAGGAGGGCATCGTCCTTGAAGAGCTTGAACAGGAGCTCCTGAGAAAGGCCATGGCAAAGGCGGGCGGCGTGGCCTCCAGGGCCGCCAAACTCCTCGGCATGAGCTACAAGACCTTCTGGTACAGATGGGAGAAGCTCAGTGTCCAAAATCCTTCCCCAAATAAGGAAGAGGTTCCCTAAAAGAGGAACTTTTCTTTTCCGCCAGTTCTGCTATTCTTTTATAAAGCCTGAAATAAGCGGATTTTGCAGCGCCACCCCGGCATGACCATCCTGGCACGGTTTTTGTTATAAAACCCCCGATATTGCAGATAACCAAAGGCGCAAAATCTCATTCAGGGAAGGAGGTGAATGTAATGAAGAAAGTTTTGACCTTTGTAATGGCAGTCATGTTTGCATTCTCTCTGGCGGGCGTAGCCATCGCCAAGGATGCGGGCAGCGCTGACGCTCCGGCCAAGAAGACCACGAAGAAAAAGGTGGTCAGGAAGAAGGCCGTCAAGTTCCACGCCGTTCTGGGCACGGTATCCGCCATCGACACGACGGCCAATACCATAACCGTGAAGGGCAAGAAGGGCGAGGTCACACTTAACACCACCGACAAGACGATCGTAAAGAAGGGCAAGAAGAAAATAACCCTCGCCGACGTCAAGGCTGGTGACAAGGTGTGGGTGAAGTACGCGAAGGAAGACGGCAAGGACGTTGCCAAATTCATCTCGGTTCACACCGCGGTGAAGGCAAAAAAGGCGAAAAAGGCAAAGAAGGCGAAGAAGGCAAAGAAGAAGTAAGCTCTGAAGCAATCTGCCACTTGTCAATGTCAAAAGGGGGGCGTTTGAAAAACGCCCCCTTTTTTCGCCCTCCGGACTTTTAAAACCTTTTGGACGCCACCATCCCGATGGCGATGATGAAATAAAGCAGGATGCCCAATATGAGCGAGGCGACGAATCCCAGCCTTGGCGTAAGCAATATGATCGAAGAGACGTAGACAAGCCATGGAAAGAGCATCATGACGAGCGCCGAGGCGTAGGGGACCACGGCGGCGGGGCCGGATTCGAGATAAATCGTCAAAAAGGTAATGGCCGTGATCGTCGGCATATTGGCGAAGAAAGCCGCCAGAAGCCCCCTGGAATGGCTGGCCAGATATGTGACCACGCTGACGACTGTCCCGCCAAAGATGAAATACAGGAGATATTTAAGCCACATATGTGTTGTTTACCCGGTTTCCCCCGCATCCGGGCGGTTTTCTTCAGGTGCGGGACATATCGGCGCGACGGGGCCTGGGCCGCCGGCGGACCGTATTTTCAAAAAATAATGTCTGTTTCCGTCCGTTTTTTCATCAGGGTTGTATGCTGCCGCCAGCCGGCGCCCTTGCCGGGAAAATCCGAGCGGAAGTGCGCCCCCACGCTGTTTTTCCTCAGCAGGGCCGCCTCCGTGATGAGGCCGGCCACCTGGATCATATTTTTAAGCTCAAGCTCTCTCCTGGTGAGAAAGGATTTTTCGGTAATGTACCGCCATTGCTCTATCTTTCCTTTCGCCTCAAGCAGGGTCTCCTCGTTTCTTATGATGCCCACGTCCAGCCACATGAGCCGCCTCAAGTCCCCCCTGATCTCGTCATGGGCCGGGATCGAATGGGGGGGCATGGGCGCAAAGGAAAGGGAAAGGTCCATTTGCCGCCTGGAGGTTTTTGCCTCCCCGCCCTCCCGGGCGGCCGTCTGTCCCGCACGCCTGCCGTACACGAGCCCCTCCAGGAGGCTGTTGCTTGCCAGCCTGTTTGCCCCGTGCACTCCGGTGCAGGCGGTCTCCCCGGCCGCGAAAAGCCCATTTATGTTGGTGCGCCCGTTGATGTCGGTTTTTACCCCTCCCATCATGTAATGGGCCGCGGGGCAGACCGGTATGGGCTCATGCGTTATGTCCAGGCCGTAAGTCAGGCAGGTCGAATACACGCGCGGGAAGCGCCTTTTCACGAAATCCTCACCCATGTGCCTGAGGTCCAGGTACACGTGGTCCGAGCCGGTCCTTTCAATCTCCATGAGTATCGCCCGCGAGACGGCGTCCCTTGGGGCAAGCTCCATCTCGTCGCGATACCGGCCCATGAAACGCTCGTCTCTTGTGTTCAGCAGCCTTCCGCCTTCGCCCCGCAGCGCCTCCGTGAGAAGAAAATGGGGCGCCGACTGCAGGAAAAGGCTTGTCGGATGGAACTGGACGAACTCCATGTCCTCAAGCGCGGCCCCCGCCCTGTACGCAAGGGCCATGCCGTCGCCTGTGGCCACCTGGGGGTTTGTCGTAATGGAATAGACCTGGCCTGCCCCCCCTGTCGCAAGGACCGTCGCCCTCGCCAGTATGGCGACCCTTCTGCGCTCACTGAGCGTAAGGGCGCCCAGGCAGGCGCCGTCCCGGACGATCAATTCCATGGCAAGCGTAAAGGGCAGCCGCCTTATGGAATGGATGGCCTTTACCTTGTTTATGAGCACCCGTTCAAGCTCCTTGCCGGTCGAATCCCCGCCGGCATGCAGTATCCTCTTTCTGGAGTGCGCGGCCTCCAGCCCGAATGCCAGCTTGGTGCCTTCCCTGTCGAATTCCGCGCCCCAGGAGATGAGTTCCATTATGCGTTCGGGGCCTTCCTCCACGAGCACCCGCACGGCCTCCTCGCTGCACAGTCCGTCGCCTGCCTTCAGAGTGTCCTCATAATGGATGCCGACCTCGTCCTCATCGCTCAAGGCAACCGCGATGCCGCCCTGCGCGTATTCGGTGCTGCTTTCGCTGGGCACGTCCTTTGTGATGACCGAGACGTTGCCGTGGTTCGAAAGCTCTATGGCCGCCCTCAGTCCGGCAACCCCGCTGCCTATTACAAGAAAATCGGTGACCTCCGTCTTTACATCGGGCATATGATCTCCCCCAGCCTGTCTGTGAGCTTCAGGTTTTCATTGTAGTCCACCGGGCAGTCTATTACAGAGACCCCGCTGGATTTGACCGCGTGTTTGAGCAGGGGGCCCAGATCGTCCTCCTTCTCCACCCGGAAACTCCTTGCTCCGAAGGATTCGGCAAGCCGGCCGAAATCCGGATTCCCGAACCTGGTGAAAAACTCCTCGCCGTATTTCAGCCTCTGCTTCCAGCCTATCAGTCCGTATCCTCCGTCGTTCCAGATGAGCACTGTAAAGGAGAGCGAAAGCCTCTGGGCGGTCTCAAGGTCGGGCAGGGACATCAGGAACCCTCCGTCTCCAACGGCGGCAATCACCTTGCGCTCCGGGCACAGCAGTTTTGCGGAAATGGCCGAAGGGATGGCAAACCCCATCGAGGAAAGGCCGTTTGATATAAGCACGGTGCCGGGGCTCAACGCCTGGTAGAAACGCGCTATCCAGAACTTGTGGGCACCCACGTCGCTTATGAGGACGTCTTTTCTGCCCAGGGCGGCGCGCATCTCCCTTATGATTCTGAGCGGCTTCAGCGGATAGCCGCCGGTCTCGGTTGGCAAAAACTCCCTTTCCCTTTCCTTGAGGCGGGCGAAGTAAGGGCGCTTTTTTGCCTTTATTTCCGCCTTCTTCCTGAGGAGGCTCCTCAGCGTGTGGTTTATGTCTCCGACAAGCTCGAAGCTCTGGTACGCGACGTCCGTTTCCGCCGGAGTTGCGCCGATATGGATGAAGGATTTTTTCTTTTGTCCGGGGGCGGGCGGTTTTTGCCTCCAGTAGCGTGGGGAAAACTCCACCGGGTCATAGCCGATCGCGATTATGAGGTCCGCCTGCTCCAGGCCGCATGATATGTAGTCTCGCTGCTGAAGGCCGACCGTGGAGAGGTAAAGCTCCTCGTCCGCGGGCACAGCCCCCATCGCCATGAAGGTGGTGGCGGCGGGGATGCCAAATCCCCTGATGAATCTCAGGAGCTGCCCCGACGCCCCGGCCCTTATGACGCCGCCGCCCGCGATGGCTATCGGGTTTTCGGCCTGCCGGATCATCGAAATGGCGGCCGTTATCGCCTCTTCCGGGGGCTCGGGATACGGGATCGCGGAGGGGGCCATCGGCTCCCCTTCGGCCACGATGCCCGCGGCGTCCTCCGGCAGCTCGAGGTGCGCGGGGCCCGGTTTTTCCGTCTGGGCGACCCGGAAGGCCTTCCTTACGATCTCTGGTATGTTTTTGCCCCGGATGCTTGCCCCCCACTTGGTGACGGGCCGGTACATGGAAAATATGTCCACGTACTGGTGCGCCTCCTTGAACGTCTCGGAGAGGTTCTTCTGGGCCGTGACGGCCACAAGCGGGGCGAAGTCCAGGAAGGCGTCGGCCACGCCCAAAAGCATGTTTATCGCGCCGGGCCCCAGCGTCGAGACGCAGACGCCGGGCCTGCCGGAAAGCCGTCCCCACGCGGCCGCCATGAAGGAGGCGCCGCGTTCGTCCCTTGTAAGGACGAACTCGAGACTGCGGGATTTTTTTATCGCGTGCAGAAGCTCCATATTCTCTTCGCCTGGGAGGCCGAAGACGTATCTCGTCCCTTCGGCCTCCAGGCACCTGACCAGAAGCTCCGCAACGTTCATTCCAGCAGCTCCCTGAAATCCGATACCGCGGGGAAGAGACCGGTGTTTTTCTTGGCCCGTCCCGCAAGCTGTCTTGAGGCCGGTTTTTCCTTCAGCAGGAGGTATCTTATCCCGTATTGACTCGCCGTTTTGAGGATGGCCTCCGTGTCGTCGATGAACAGGGTCCTGTCCCTGCTTTTGTCGAAGCCGATAAGCGGGCCGGTCTTTTCCCAGAACCTTATGTCCTCCTTGGGATGGCCGATCTCATATGAAGTCACGACGTGGTCGAAATATCCCCTTATCCTCGTCTGGCTGAACTTTATCTCAATCGCCTTGTAGTGGGCGTTTGTGAGCAGACAGACCTTCTTGCCCTTGCCCCTCATGAGGGCGAGGAACTCACGGACGTGGGGGTGCACCTCCACCATGTGCTTTATCTGCTCCTTCAGGGCGGGTATGTCGAGCCCCAGCTCGGCAGACCAGAAATCGAGGTCGGTCCAGTTCAGGGTGGCCTCGTGGAGCCTGTATCTTTCCAGGAGTTCCTCCTTTGCCTGCCCGAAGGTTATATTGTGCGCCTCGGCGTATTTTTCCGGCACCAGGTGCTCCCAGAAATAATCGTCGAAATACTTGTCCAGAAGGGTGCCGTCCAGGTCGAGCAGGACGAAATCTATCTGGTCGAACGGGGGTCTGACCGTGCCGGAGGGTTCTTTCATCTTTATGGTGCGAGTATCATCTTTCCGAAGTGCGCGCTTTTTTCCATCTTCTCATGCGCCCTGGCCGCCTCTTTGAGCGGGAATATCTCATCGATTACCGGCTTCAGCTTCCCCTGGCCCACAAGCTCGCAGACGGTAAGAAGCTCGCGCCTTGTGCCCAGGAACGAGCCCCTTATGTCTATCTGGCGGGAGAAGAGCCCCCTTAAGTCGAAGGTCACCTCCGGGCCGGTCGTGGCGCCACAGGTGACGAGCCTGCCGCCCTTTTTCAGCGATGCCATGGAACTGGCGAAAGTGGCGGGCCCCACGTGCTCGAAGACCACATCCGTCCCCTGTCCGGAGGTAATGTCCATTACGCGCTGCCTGATGTCTTCTTTCTTATGGTCGATGACGTGGTCCGCGCCAAGCCCGAAAAGCCTGGAGGTCTTTGCCTGCCCGCCCGCGGTCGCTATCACCCTTGCCCCCATGAGCTTTGCCATCTGCACGGCGGCCACCCCGATGCCGCTTCCCGCGGCTATTATCAAAACGGTCTCCCCGGCTTTCAGGGCGGCCCTGTTTGAAAGCATGTGCCATGCCGTCAGGAAGGTAAGGGGGAAGGCCGCCCCCTCCTCGAAGCTCACATGCGGGGAAAGAGGGACCAGATTGTCCGCGCTCACCCTCGCAAACTCGGCATACCCGCCCCAGCAGGATGCCCCTATTATGCCCATCCGGCGGCAGATATTGTTGTTGCCCTCCAGGCAGTAATCGCATTTCAGGCACCTGATGCCGGGGTCGGCAATGACCCTGTCGCCAGGCTTGAGATCCTTCACGTCCGGGGCCACCTCGAAGACCTCGCCGGAAAAATCACAGCCCGGGACGTGGGGGTATTTCGTGCCGTAGGCTGCCAGGCCGGACCTTATCCATATGTCCAGGTGGTTCACGGAAGCCGCCTTTACCCGGACCAGCACCTCGCCGCGGCGCGGCACGGGCCTCTCGACCTGCTCGTACCGGAGCGCCTCCGGGCCGCCCGGCCCTCTAAGGACAATTGCGTTCATTGCCGGTTGTCTCCTTTATTAAATTTTCAATACCCCGCCGTCTCTGCGGCGGGGAGGTTCATTAGAACCTATCTCAAAACCGCTTCTGGCTGCAAGAGGTTGAAATCGCGGCATACGGCGTCATACAGGGAAAATCGTCCTCAATCCCGCCTTGGCGGGACTGCCGCGCCTCCGGGCGATTTCCCCTTTCTTCCTTGTCTGCCACGATTTCTTCTCTCTTTCGCTTCAAAATCAATTTTGAGATAGGTTCTTTAAAATTTTCCCGGATTCGGGCCCGCAAATCAAGCCGGAAGGAAGATTATATCCTGCCCTTTGTGGAAGGGGGCTCTTTTTTTGCCCTGGGCTCGATGGAGACGGCATCCATCAGCGCCCTCCCGAGGGCCTTGAAGATGGCCTCTATCATGTGGTGCAGGTTTCTCCCGTAGGGCACCTGGACATGGAGCGTCACCCCCGCGTTCGAGGCGAAGGCAAGCAGAAAATCCTCGACCAGGTCCGCCTCAAAGTCCTTTATTTTCCCCTTTTGGGGGAAAGAGACCTTGTAGTGCAGATATGGCCTTCCGCTGATGTCGAGGCTCACCTGGGCGATGCTCTCGTCCATCGGCACCGAGGCAAACCCGTACCTCTTTATGCCTTTCATCGCGCCAAGGGCGTCCTTCAACGCCTTGCCGAGCGTTATGCCAACGTCCTCCACCGTGTGGTGATAGTCCACCTCCACGTCCCCCTTTGCCTTGAGCTTCATGTCCATGAGGCCGTGCCTGCACATCAGGCACAGCATGTGGTCGAAAAACGGCATGCCGGTCTTCACCCGGTAGTCGCCCGAGCCGTCCAGGTTCAGCTCCAGGGAGATACGCGTCTCCCTTGTGTTCCTCTCGATTGCGGCCTTTCGCGCGCGGCTCATTTCCGGACCCTCTTTTCCCCGGATGTCCCGGACTTTTTCACCGCCTGCCCGCCCGAGGTCATCTTTTTCATGGATTCGATGAAGGCGCTGTTTTCCTTCCTGGTCCCGATTGTGACCCTGAGGCAGCCGTCCACGGCGGGGCTGAGGTTTCTCAGAAGAACACCTTCCTTTAACGCAAGGCGATAGACCTTTGCGGGATCAAGCGGGACCCTGAACAATATGAAGTTGGCGTCGGAGGGATATGGGGTCACCCCTTTCATCCGTGAAAGCGCTTCAAACACCCGTTTTCTTTCGGACACCACCTTCCTGATGCCGCCTTCGAGCCGCCCGAAATTACGCAGCGCGTCAGCCGCCGCGGCCTGCGAATATGAATTCACGTTGAACGGCAGCCTCACCTTGTTTACCTCGGCTATCAGTTCCGGACGGGCCGCGAGAAATCCGACCCTGAGGGCGGCAAAACCGACCTTTGAGAGCGTCATGAGGACGGCCAGATTTTTGTGTCTGCCCAGATGCCTCAGGAAACTTTTTTTCCCCGAGAAGGGCTGGTATGCCTCGTCCACTACCACTATCCCCTGCGCCCTGCCGATTATCCTCAGTATTTTTTCCTCGGAGAAACTGTTTCCGGTGGGGTTATTGGGCCTGCTTATGAAGGCGATGCCGGTTTTGCCGCCCGCAAGTGCCCTCAGCATCCCGGCGTCGTCTATTTCGAAATCCCCGGCCAGCGGAACGCCGGCGGATTTCACCCCGAGCGCCTGGGCGATCTTGCCGTACATGGAGAACGTGGGGGTAGGGTAGACGACGGGGCCCCCGAATGTGCATATAAGGTTATATATGAGCTCGTCTGAGCCGTTGCCATGGAGCACCCAGTCCATGCCCGTCCTGGCCGGGAGCATCCGCTTCGCGAAGGCCCGCCTGACGTCGATGGCAAGAGGGTCCGGGTAGCGGTTGGTCTTTACCGCCTTCAGGATACCGGGGCCCACGGGTCTTGCATACGGGCTTTCGTTTGCGTCGAGCTTTACCAGGCATGGTATCTCTTTGGCGTCATATGGCGTCAGAGCAAGGACGTTTGGCCTCACCAGCCCCTTTATGCCTGCGGGACCTTCAGACTTCTTGTTGCGCAAGACGGAAGTCCTCCTTTAAAAAAGAATTATAACATGAGCGCCCTGTCGTCTCCCACGCGGCCGGTTTCAGGGTAACGGGTCAGTTCGGCAATGCAGCGGGCAGTCGCCCGGTGTTTAATCAAACTGACTCCCGCTGCCGGTTCCGGGGGATGAGAGCAAGGGTTTTGGAAAAGGCGGGGGGGAAGTTGCCCGTTTTTCCGTTTTTATGCGATAATTCGTACATGAGAAGGTTTTTGTCCTTGCCGCTTTCCGCACTTCTTGCGATGACCATAATGACCCCTGCCTGGGGCGCAGACCCGGCCCATGGAGCGCCCGGACAGACACAGCTTCAGCCGGCCGCCGGCCACGCACTGACCGCGGCGGCCAGAAACGAGAGCCAGGCCGATTACGAATTCATCCTCGGCTATCAGGACGAGATGGCCGGCAAGTGGGAAAACGCCCTTCGCCATTACAGGCAGGCCTTGAAATCGGACCCCGATTCCTCCGGCATAAGGCTTCAGATGGGCACGGTGCTTTTGAAGATGGGCAGGATGGATGAGGCCGTGAACGTTGTAAGCGAGGCCGTCAGGCTCAAGCCGGGCGACCTGCAGGCCCTGCTTCTTCTGGGCGAGCTTTATAACAGCCAGGGCGAGAAGGACAAGGCGATCGGGGTTTACGAAAAGGTCCTGAAAACCGATCCCGGCAACAGGGACGCCATGCTCCTGGCCGGCGTGCTGTACGCGTCCAAGGGCGATTACGACAAGGGACGCCGCCTGCTTGAAGGGCTCATCGCCAAAAACAAAAACGACGTCATGGCCAATTACTACCTGGGCCTCATATACTTCGACCAGAAGGACTATGACAAGGCGGCCGCATGCCTTAAACTGGTGGTCGAGCAGAAGCCGGAATCCGAAAACGCCAACTTCTACCTGGGCATAATGAGCGAGATGAAAGGGGACGTCAAGGCCGCCAGCGGGTATTACGAGGCCGCTGTCCGCGCCAACCCGCACAATATGCAGGCCAGGGAGCGGCTCGGGCAGCTCTACATCCGCAGCAGCCAGAGGCAGAAGGCCATCCATGAGTACGAGAAGATAAAGGCGTTCGACCCCGGCAACGCCGATGTCCACAAGAGGCTGGCGGTGCTCTACATCGAGGACGGGAAGTTCGACAAGGCCGTTGAGGAGCTGAGGATAATACTCGCCAAAAACCCGGCCGACGACCGCGCCAGGTATTATCTTTCCTATGCCCTTGAGGAGCTTAAAAGGCCGCAGGAGGCCGCCGGCGAGCTGCAGAAAATACTGAAGAACGAGCCCGGCAACACCCAGGCCATGCTTTTTCTGGGCGGCGTGCTGACGGAACTCGGGCAGAGGGAACAGGCAATCTCCATTTACCAGAAGCTCCTCGCCCTGGACAAAAGCAAGCCCGACGTCTACATCTACCTGGGCTCCCTTTATCTCGACATGAAGGATTATGACAAGGCGCAGTCAGTCCTCTCCGAAGGGGCGAAGAAGTTTCCCAGCGACGACGAGATTCATTTCTATCTTGGCATGGCCTATGAGAAGGCCGGCAGGTTCGACGATATGGTGGCGCAGATGAAGCGGGCAATCGAGATAAACCCCTCACACGCGGACGCGCTGAATTACCTTGGTTACAGCTATGCCGAGAAGGGCATAAAGCTCGACGAGGCCCTGAAGTTCATTGAAACGGCGATAAAACTGAAACCCCGCAGCGGCTATATAGCCGACAGCCTTGGCTGGGTCTATTACAAGATGGGAAGGTTCAGCGACGCCCTTGCCGAGCTTACCCGCGCCGTCGGCCTCGTGAAGAACGACCCAGTCATACTCGAACACCTGGGCGATGTTTACAGGTCCCTGGACAGGCCCCAGGACGCGATCGGCGCATGGAAGAAGTCCATCGAGTACGGCTCCGGGCAAAAGGGCCTAAGGGCGAGGGTGGAAGACAAGATAAAGCAACTCGAGAAATAGCGCGAGATGCTGACCCTGCTTGCCCCCGCCAAGATCAACTGGTTCATTTACATCCCGGGCAAGCGCGACGACGGCTACCATGAAATCCGCTCCCTCATGCAGCGCGTTGACCTCTCGGACCGGCTGACCTTCGAGCCCGCGGATTCCCTCTCGCTCGATTCAGACTGCCCGATACCCGTGGCTGAAAATATCGTCTGGAAGGCGGCCCTGCTGCTGAAGGAGCACACCGGCGCCGAAAGGGGGGCGCGGATGACGCTCAGGAAGAACATACCCTCAGAGGCGGGGCTTGGCGGGGGCAGCTCGGATGCCGCGGCCGCCCTGCTGGGGCTTGACCGGCTCTGGGGGCTGGGCCTCTCGCAGGCGGAGCTTTCGATGCTCGGGGCGAAGCTGGGCTCCGACGTGCCTTTTTTCCTCGGTCCCCCGTGCGCGCTGGTCTCCGGCAGGGGGGAGCAGACAATGCCCGTAGGGCTCGAACGGCCCCTGGACCTGCTCCTGGTGAAACCTTCCTTCGGCGTTTCGACCGGCTGGGCATACCGCTCCATCGCGCGCTACAGCGGGTTGACAAAAGCCGAGGAGAATATTAAACTCTTCATTCGTGCTTTAAAGGATGGGGAGTTGGACCGGCTGGAGGCCCTGGGTGAAAACGACCTCGAGGCCGGCGTGCTGCCCGCCTTTCCGGAAATAGGCCGCATAAAGACCGCGCTGAGGGAGGAAGGCGCCCTGTACACCAGGATGAGCGGCAGCGGTTCGGCCGTCTTCGGCGTCTTCCCGGACGGGCAGATGGCGCGGAAGGCCGCGTCAAGGATGGATTGGTGGTGTGTGGCCGCCAGGACGGTTTGCGGGTCGTGAAAAGTGAAGATGGGGCGTAGACAAAGGGCAAGTCAGGAGATTTTGGATCTCCCATTTGGAGGTTCGAATCCTCCCGCCCCAGTCATATTTAATAAAATAGGATAACGGAATCAGGGGGTCGGACTTATGCCGGTTGGTATCAGACTTGTTTCTGGCAATTCGCACAAGGCGCTCTCCCGGGCCATATCGGAGCACCTGGAGGTGCCCGAGACATCAGCCACCATCACCCGCTTCAGCGACGGGGAGATAATGCTTCAGATAACGGAGAACGTAAGGGGTTCGGACGTCTTCGTCATCCAGTCCACCTGCACTCCCGTAAACGAAAACCTCATGGAGCTGCTGCTCATGATTGACGCCCTCAAGAGGGCCTCCGCGGGCAGGATAACGGCCGTCATGCCCTATTACGGATACGCCAGGCAGGACAGGAAGGTGCAGCCCAGGGTCCCCATCTCCTCCAAGCTTGTGGCGGACCTGCTTACAGTGGCGGGCGCCAGCAGGCTGCTGGCGATGGATCTGCACGCCGGCCAGATACAGGGTTTCTTCAACATCCCGGTGGATCACCTCTACGGGTCCCCGGTCCTCTTCGAATATATAAAGCGCCGCGAGTTCAAGGACCTCGTCATCGTCTCCCCGGACGCCGGGGGCGTGGAGAGGGCCAGGAACTTCGCCAGGCGGCTGAAGGCCACGATAGCGATAATAGATAAGCGGCGGGAGAGCGCCAACGTCTCCCAGGTCATGAACGTGGTGGGCGATGTGGACGGCAGGGACGTCGTGATACTGGACGACATGATAGACACGGCCGGCACGATTACGCAGGCCGCCCAGGCCCTGAAGGACAAGGGCGCCAGGAAGGTATGCGCGGCATGCACGCACGCGGTGCTCTCCGGCCCGGCCGTGGAGAGGATAAACTCCTCCGCCATCGAGGAGCTGATTGTAACCGACACGATCCCCCTGGACAGCAAGAAGGAGCAGTGCCCGAAGCTGAAAGTGCTTTCCGTGGCGCCCCTTTTTGCCGAGGCGATAAAGAGGATCCATGAGGAGTCCTCAATAAGTTCCCTTTTTGTTTGAAGGAGGTACAAAGTGGAAAGGATTAGCATAAAGGCCGAAAGGAGAGAGACCTCCGGTAAAGGGGTTGCCAGGTCTCTGAGGAGAAGGGGCGTGATACCGGCGGTCCTCTACAGGGAGGGATCATCACTTCCCATACAGCTCGACAAGGCCGAGCTGGGCCGCTTTCTTCACCGTTCCGGCGGGGAGCAGGTAATCGTGAACCTGGCCTTCCCTGGCGGCGAGAGCCGTCTTGCCCTTGTCAAGGACTATCAGGTGGACCCCGTCAATAGAGAGCTCCTGCATACGGATTTTTTCGAGGTCTCGCTGAAGGAGATGATAAAGGTCGTCGCGGCGATCCGCATCACGGGAGAGCCGATCGGCGTCAAGAGGGACGGGGGCGCGCTCCAGTATGGAGTCTCCCAGATAGAAATCGAGTGCCTTCCGGACAGCATACCCGGCCACATTGAAGTGGATGTCTCCGGTCTTGGGGCCGGCCATTCCCTCCATGTGCGGGACCTCAGCCTGCCGGAAGGGATAAAGGTGCTTACCCCCGCTGAAGAGGTGATAGCCAGCGTGGCCGTGCCGAAGGCGGAGGAGGAAGTGGCGCCTGCCGCGGCTGCCGCGGAGGCCGCGGAGCCCGAGGTCATAAAGAAGGGCAAGGAAAAGGAAGAGGAAGAGACCAAGACGAAGGCGGAAAAATAGACCATTTTCGTGTGGGCCGTGGCCGGTCTTGGCAACCCTGAGAGAAGGCATCTGAAGACCCGTCATAACGCTGGCTTCATGGTGGTCGATGAGCTGGCGGAGCGCCTTGGGGCCGGCTGGCGTCTCTCCTCCGGCAAGGAGCTTGCCGAAGCGCAGGCCCGGATTGACGGGCAGGACGTGCTCCTGGTGAAGCCCCTCACCTACATGAATCTAAGCGGCGCCGCCGTCAGGCGCGTCCTCCGGGAAAAAAACATCGCCCCCCGAAACCTGATCGTCGTCCACGACGACCTGGACTTGGAGACGGCAAGGATAAGGATAAGGAAAAGCGGGTCCGCCGGAGGGCACAAGGGCGTGGACTCCGTGATCAGGCAGACGGGCACGAGGGATTTCATCAGGGTAAAGATCGGCATCGGACGGGAGCCCTCGAAGCCCGCCGAGGTCTATGTCCTGGAGAAATTCAGCAAAGACGAGGTCCCGCTTATCGCCGAGGCCGTGTCCACGGCCGCCCAGGCCGTAGTGGACATAATCACGGAGGGCGTGGAGGCGGCGATGAACAGGTTCAATAAGAGATAGGCGTCAGGATACTCCCCTGGCCAGCAGAAACGGGCCGTGTTTCCGGCATGTCTATCAAAGCCTCCATGTAATGCCGGCAAGGAGCGTATAGTTCTCCGCCGGCCTGGTCAAACCTCGTTTGACCCCGCCGTCGATGTCGAAGTTTTGCCACAGGGAATAGATCAATCCCCCCAGGATGAAGGCGGGGGGCGTGTTGAGGTTCCTGACGTTGTTGCGCTCGGCGCCGATATTGCCGGCCAGTTTGAGTTTCCTTGCAACTTCAACCGTAGCGGCAAGGGACGCATGCCAGATGTCCTTCTCTTCGCCAATATCGTTTTGATTTCTGATGTATCCCAGGTTCAGGTCGAACGCCCACGGCCTTATCTCCTTCGTCCCGATGAAAAACAGATGGCATGTCGCGTCCCCGGCGCCCAACCCCTTTTCCTCGTCTCCGGTCGGAAGGGTGATGCCGGGTTTCAGGGCAAAGCTCAGGCCGTCCTTTTCCCAGAACCGCCACTTCACTTCAAGGGAGAAATCGGATATCCCGTAATCGGATGTCCCGCCGCCCGGACCTTCCGTCCGGATGTGCTGGCAGGGCAGGCCTATTGCGATGTCCACCGGCTCTGATATCCCGTACGTGAGCGTGGTTGAAACCTGGGACTCTTTTGTCGTGGTCCCGTCGTCCTCGTTATGCCCGTATCCGCCGTTTACTTCAAGCTGGAAATTCCCCCTGCCCTGAGTGCCGGTGTCGTCGGTGATAAGCGGATGGGCGGCAAAAGACGGGCTGCAAAGGATCAAAATCATGGATGCGGACAACATCCACTGTTTAACAAGCCTTTTCATGTGCCCTCCTCGTTTAACTTGCAATTCCCTGCAGCTTGCTGCAGGGAATTTATTACTTTTTTTAAAATCGTGCTACCAAAAAAGAAAAAAATTTTGGGCGGGACCTTGCGCAGCAGGCCCATATTATTATCGGAAAAGCCAGCGGGCAGCGCCCTCCCCGGTAGATACCGTCCATGGATACTTAGTAGCACTTTTTTTAATATGGTGCTACTATAGCTTCCCATCCCCCGGTTTGTCAATGCCTGTTTGTTGCGAGAATCGATATTATTTCCTTCCTCATGCCGCCTATGAGCTGAAGTACATAGTCATACCCTTCTGCGGTATGCGGGATAGTGCATCCGGAGCAGTCTTTTATGCCGTTTTTGAAGGTGAAGTCCCCGCCGCAGTCCAGCAGATAAAGAGGGCACCAGCAAAAAAGGCATGATCTCCATTCCCCGATGTCATGGCACGGGAAAAAAGCGCAGTCGCGGTGCACGAAGTACTTGTAGTTCATTCCATGGCTGCCGGGAAGGGATTCATTCATTGCCGGTCCCGCCGCGCGCCAAGTGTTCCTGGAGAGCTTTTCTGGCCTGGCCTATGGTCAGGGGGAGCGCCGGAAGGCGGCAAATGCCGTCCCGCTCCAGCAATTCGGCCAGGTGGGCTACGCGCGGCAACCTCAGATTATGCGCGCGGATAAGGTCCTTCCTGGCGAACACTTCCGCCGTGCAGCCGGACAGCCTGATCTCTCCCTTGTCCATTACGTATACCCGGTCGGCCAGCAGCGGGACGGCATCTACGTCATGGGTCGCGAAAACAATGGTGATGCCAAGCTCACTGTTGATGCCGTTAAGAAGCTTAATTATTTTGGCTGCGCCGATAGGGTCGAGGGCGGCGGTCGGCTCGTCCAGCACAAGGACCTCCGGCTGCATGGCCAGCACGCTGGCCAGGGCCACCCGCTTTTTCTCGCCGCCGCTCAGATTAAAAGGGCTTTTGTTTTCATAGCCCGCTAGCCCCGCTACCTGCAGCGCCCAGGAGGCGGCCTGTTCCATGCGGACGCCGGTCAAACCGAGATTGATCAGACCGTAAGCTATTTCCTGGTGCACCGTATTTGAAAAAAGCTGGTCGTCCGGGTCCTGGAAAACCATGCCTATCATGCGGCGCACTTCCTTCAGGTACGCCTTTTCGACAATCCGGCCCTTGAACGTCACGGTCCCCATGGTCGGCCGCAAAAGACCGTTAAACAGTTGAAAAAGGGTGGACTTGCCCGCGCCGTTGGCCCCCAGCACGGCCACCCTTTCACCGGCCCCGATGGAGATGTCTATGCCGGTCAGCGCCCTTGTGCCATCCGGATATGCAAAACTTACGGCTGACAGCGCTATAAGCTCCACTTTTTATGAGTATCCTTTCCAGCCGGTTGAAAGGTTGCAGACGAGCAGCAGTAGCAGGACCAGGCCGGCCAGAACACCTGCCAGGAGGTCCTTTGCCGGAACGGGACCGGTATAATAGGGCGGCGTTTTGGCGTCCTCGTCATACCCCCGGGCCAGCATGGCCTTATAAATACTGACACTGCGGTCAAAGGCCTTTACCATCAGATTCCCGGCAACCATTCCTGCGTCCCTTGCCTGCCTGCGCCACGGCAGCCCTTCGCCGCCTCTGGCGCGCTGGGCCTTTCGCATGGTAGCGGCAATTTCGCCCAAAGAGAACGCGTAACGGTAAATCATGTCCGCCAGGTCCAGGATCAACCCGGGCACTTTAAGAAGGCGTAAAGTGGCCAGGATCTCGGCCATCGGGGTCGAGAAGGAAAGCAGCATGGCCAGGGAGACTGCCGCGAGGACCCGGAGCATGATCAGGAAACCAAGGTCAAGACCTTCACGGTAAACCGGCATGGAAATATGCCGGAAAGTGATTACGCCTATGACCGTATGGCCGGTGCTGAATATCAGGCTCAGGAGAACCAGCCAGGCCACGCCGAAGGGGACGGACATGCGCCATAGCACCCTTTTCAGCGGCAGCCGAAGCGTAAACATAAGCGCCAGGGTGGCAAGCAAGGCGCCGGCCACAAAGGGCCATCTGGTCAGGACACTCACAATGACTATGGCGCCCAAAAGAACGATTGTCTTGATTCTCCCGTCCAGCCGGTGGAGATAAGTAGTGCCCGGCAGCCCGTTATACGCGGCGCATTGCATGCTAATCCTCCTTGCCCCGTTCAAACAGCTTCTTCCAGTTGTGTCCCACAATCATTCCGGCGAAGAAGTTGGCCACGGAAAAGGCCCCGACCTCGGCATCCCCGGGCAGATCGATGAAAGGATGAGATTTTGCATGGGCAGCCAGGGAGGCCATGGCGTTCACCGTATCGTCCGTGCCGCCGCCCTGCATGCCATGCATGTCCATGTATTTGGCCGCGATAAAAATTATCGCCAGCAGGGCGAACATTATTATCAGCATCCAGCGCGTAAAGGGATCAAACCATTCTGCATTTTCCGCCATTCCGTCATTATCCGTTTTCATGTTCTAATATCCCTCCGTCTCCGCTTTCCCGATTCCGTTAAACCTTTTCCCGCCGGTTACGCCGGGCAATAAATCCGGACGGCGGCTGTACATAACCTGTAACACGGCGGCGGTGAAAACGGCCTCGGCAATGGCCAGCGGCAACTGGGTCGGACCGTACCCCGCGAAGAAAACCATCCATTGCCTGACCAGCGGGACATGGCCGTGAAGGCTCAGGGCCAGCTCGAAGGCGGATGTCAGGTACGTCATCACGTCGCCCGCAAAACCGGCGATGCCGCCCGCAAGCCATAAGGGGAAATTGAAACGCCTGAGGATTTTCCAGCAGAGGTAGCCTGAAATTCCTCCGGCTATGCCCATGGAAAAATCGTTGGCCCCTATGGTGGTGATGCCGCCGTGCCCCAGGAACAAGGCCTGAAAGAAAAGCACTATGGCGGATATCACTGCCGTTGCAAACGGGCCTGCAACTATTGCCGCAAGCGGCGTTCCGCATGGATGGGAACAGGAGCCGGTCACCGGGACCGGCAGATGCATTGCGGAGATCACGAATACGGCGACCCCGATCATGGCGAGAAACGGCTTGTATGCAAGGTTCTCCCGCACCCGCCGCTTGATTTCCCTTACGCCAGGAATGATGAAGAGCATCGTGACGCCATACCAGAACCCCCACGCCCTGGGCGGCAGAATCCCGTCTTCGATGTGCATAATTCCTCCTTGTAAGAACCGCGGTTTTGTCAGGGCCACCAGCCCGTTTTTAATTCCAGTTGCAATCTTCCGCCTGATCAAACTTTAAAAACAAGAAATCCGGGGCCTTAAAAATAAAAAATCCCGATGGCGTTTGGACCATCGGGATTGCACCCAGTTTGCTTCATCCCTTGCGGACGGGTTTACCATCCCCGCCCCAACTTCTTCCGCGAGAAGTTCTTTCTCTGATTGCCCACAGGCAGGTCTTCTGGCTCCCGGTTCATCCTCACCTTCGCCTTCCCATGCCCTTGATAAGGCACAGTGGCTTTGCTGAAGGCTCTTGTCCCCGGTTACAGCGGCGGGACCGCTCCCGATTTCCACGGGATTCCCTGTTATGCCCTTTTCTGTTTAGGGCGCCTGTAAGCCTGAGTACATTTAATCAGAAGCGGTGATGAAAGTCAATCTAGAACCTATCTCAAAATCGCTTCTGGCTGTCCACCATGGCGGGACTGCTGCGCCTCCGGGCGATTTCCCCTTTCTTCCTTGTCTGCCAGGATTTCCTCTCTCTTTCGCTTCAAAATTGTTTTTGAGATAGGTTCTTAGCTTCCCCCGGGCTGCTTCAGATCTGTGGGGCTGGCATCCGCCTGTTCCTGGAGAGAAGCGAAGAGCGGACGGATCACGGCGTGCCGCATCTTGACAATGGCTTGATACTCGCCCCTGGCGGCAATCCCGCCGCGGCGGGACTTACGCCCGGAACCGCGCGCTGATCGGAAGGAGCGGGCGGATGCCCCGACTTGCCCCGCAAATCTGACGCAGCCCGGGATGCGGATTCTCCGTCAGACGAAACGGTGCTTGAGGTTCATGATGTCCCGGTAGGGGACGACGCCCAGGATCACGTCGTTTTCTCCGGTGATTGGGATGGCGCGGAAACTGTACCTGGAAAACATCTCGGAGGCCTCAAGCAGCGTGTTTTCGGGGTTCAGGCTGATGACGTTTGCCGTCATGATCTCGTCGAGCCTCTCCTCAGGCTTCGCCTTCAGGACCTCCTTCAGGTCGACTACGCCCAGCAGGGCGTCGTTTGCGCTCACTATGTAGATGTACATGATCTCGTCCTTGTCGATGGCGATCTCGCGGAACTGGAGCATGACCTCGCCGGCCTTCATATAGGGCGGCAGCTTGATGAAATGCGAAGTCGAGAAGTTGATGATCTTCTCCTCGTGTTTTTCCAGCATGAACTCTATCTTCTGGACGTTCTCCCTGTCCATGAGCTTCATTATCTCGTCGGCCTCGGCCGCGGGCAGTATGGCCAGGATATCGGCGGCCTGGGCCGGGGTCATGTCATTGATAAGCTCGGCGGCCCTCTCCTTCCTGATGGAGGAGATCAGCTCCCTCTGGACCCTGGGCTCGATCTCCTCCAGGGTGTCCGAGGCGTGCTCTGTCTCCAGTTCGTTGAAGATGGCGAGCCGCTGCTCCTGCGTCAGCTCCTCCAGGATGTCGGCCAGGTCCACGGGGTGTATCTCCGGGAGTTTCTCCTTGAGGACCTTCAGCTTGACGTTGCCCCTGAACCTGCCTATGTCCTCGGGCAGCGGCTGCACGTAGGACCAGGAGAGGGTCTCTTTCTTCATGAGCGCGGTGCCGCCGAGGAAGAGTTTCATCACCGGCTTGAGTCCGAGCCTCTTGAACAGCGCGTACCGGCTGAAGTCAACGTCGGTGACGTAGAGCACGCGGTTTCTGAGGACGAGCTTTATGTCGTAGACCACATCTATCTCGTTGTCGTCCAGGTCCAGGACCTTCTTGTCGAGGACGTGGTCGTTTAAAAGCACCTGTGAGGGGTCCGGTTCGCCTTCATAGGGCCCTGCGGATTCGATGCCGGCCACGATTTTCCCGGGATTGACTTCCACGACCTTCGCCCAGGGTATGAGCAGGGGTCTTGCGCCGAACGGCCTTTTGACGATAAAATGGGTCACTACGGGCAGTCTTTCGTCTTCGCGTATGGCGATGTCCCGCAGCTTCCCTATCTTTCTGCCGCCCGCGGTGAAGATCTTTGTGCCTATGATGTCGGAGAGGAAATATACGGCCCCGGCCGGTTCCTGCTTCTTATCCGTGGCGGTGTTCATGGTTCCTCCGGTCATTTTAGCAGGGTTATGAATTTGTAAAGCGACAGGCCTATGAGCGCTATAAGATAGAGCCGCAATGCCAGCAGCGCGAATTTCACCCCGCCGGACATCTCTATGCCTGGCGTTTTGTACTTGTCGTTTATCTCGCGGACCTTCGCGTAGCTGTTGCTGAAGATGCTTCTGAGCATTGCGGCCTCCTTCTATTATTTAAACATATCCGGGAAAAGCGTACTGATGCCGTACATGGCTGAGATGATGACGATTACGGCTACTATGCCTATGTTGACGGTATTCTGCCATCGCGTGTTGACGTGCTCGCCCATTGTCTTTTTGTCGTTCAGAAGCAGTATCAGGAAGACGAGGGCGGCCGGCAGCAGGGTGGTGGCTATGACCTGGACAAACAGGGTAATGAGGACGAGCGGCGCGCCCGGTATCAGCACTACGGTGCCGGCCAGGATGAGGGTGAAGAAATAATAGGCATAGAACCAGGGGGCCTCCTTGACCTTGTTGTTCAGGGAATGAGCCCAGCCGAAGATCTCCCCGAAGGCCCAGGAGCTTGCAAGCGAGATGCAGATCGCCCCCAGGAGGCCGGCGTCAAAAAGGCCTATCGCTATCAGGGTGCCTATGGTCCGGCTTATGGGCATGATGTGCCTGGCCGCCACGGCGGCGTCGTCCACCGGCTGCCCGAAGATCAGCCTGCCGGTGACGATTATGAGGACCATCGCCACCACGACGGTAAAGACCGCGCCGATGGCTGTGTCGATCTTTCCAAAGGCTATGTCCTTCTCGTGCAGCCCCTTGTCCACGACGGAGCTCTGCTGGAAAAAGAGCATCCACGGGGCTATCGTAGTGCCGATATTCGCCATCAGGAGGAAAAAAAGCTCGTTTGTGAACCCGCCGGGCGGGAAATGCGGAACAAAGCTGTTGAAGGCGATGTCCTTTATCGACGGATGGACTATGAAGGCTGCCGGGATATAGACCAGGTTGACCGCGCAAAACAGCAGGGCGATCTTCTCCCATGTCCAGTAGCGCCCGCTGAATATCATGCCTCCCATGACGAGCCAGACGATCACAACCGTCAGAAGCCGGGGAACGTGGAAGATGGAGAGGGCGGCCGTCATGCCTATGAACTCGGTTATCATCGTGAGCCAGTCGGTGAGGACCAAATCCAGAAGCGAGAACCAGCCCCAGAACCGCCCGAACGCGGAGAAAATCGCCTCCGCGTGCCCTCGCTTGGTGACCGCGCCCAGCCGGACCGTCATCTCCTGCACGTAATAGGCGACGGGGCCAAGCAGTATCAGGAACCAAAGCAGGTTCATACCGTACTTGGCCCCGGTCACCGTGTAAGTGGTGATGCCCCCGGCGTCGTTGTCGGCCACCATCACGATTATGCCGGGGCCTGCCGCAAGCAGAAAGAGCCGGACCGCCTTGAGCAGCCGGCGATATATGTAATAAGACCTGGTAAAAATGTTCATTACACATGCGCTCCATACGGAATCGGTTGATTACGAAAGGGAAAAAGGCCGGCAAAGGCGGACGCACTTTTGTTTTTGCGCGGGCCCGGTCCGGACCCGGCCAGGGGATGGAGATTATCGGAGGATGCCGGGCATCGAGGTGAGCAATGGACTCCGCCCCATCGTCCTGTTGCCTTCTGGCCTTCTACTATGGCTACATGGGCCGCCGTCCATTAACATCACCTCCTTTTAAGCGCGTAAATAAAACGTAGTTTCAAGAAGTATAAAAACAGGCAAAAGGATATGTCAACCAAAAAATAGGGCCTATTTCTTTTTTGCCAGCTTGTGCTGAAATTTGTCCAGATAGATGTAGATGACCGGAGTGATATAGAGCGTTATCATCTGGGAGAATATCAGCCCGCCCACGACCGCAAGCCCCAGGGGGCGGCGCGACCCGGACCCCGAGCCAAAGCCGATGGCTATGGGCAGCGTGCCCATCAGGGCGGCCATCGACGTCATCATTATCGGGCGGAAACGTATCAGGCATCCCTGGTAGATGGCCTCGGCGGAGGATTTCCCCTCGTTTCTTTCGGCGTCGAGGGCGAAGTCTATCATCATGATCGCGTTTTTCTTCACTATCCCGATGAGCATGATTATTCCGACGAAGGCGTAGATGTTCAGGTCCATATGGAACAGGTAGAGCGTCAGGAGCGCGCCGAAGCCGGCCGCCGGAAGGCCGGAGAGTATCGTGAGCGGATGTATGTAGCTCTCGTAGAGAATCCCAAGGACTATGTAGATGACGAGTATCGCCACGACAAGCAGGATGCCAAGCCCCCTGATGGAGGACTCGAACGCCTGAGCGGTTCCCTGGAAGCTGGTCGTGATGGTCGGGGGTATCATCTGCGCGGCAAGCTTTTTCACCTTCGCCACCGCGTCTCCCAGGGAAACCCCCGGTTTCAGGTTGAACGAGATGGTCACGGCCGGTATCTGGCCTATGTGGTTTATGGTGAGGGGCCCCACGTCCTGGGTGAGGCTGGCGACCGTGCTGAGCGGGACGAGGTTGCCCGCCGAGGAGCGCACGTAGAGCAGGGAGAGGGCATCCGGTTTCATCTGGTATTTGGGCTCAAGCTCCATGATGACCTTGTATTCGTCATTCGGGGCGTAGATGGTGGATATCTGTCTTGAGCCATAGGCCGTGTAAAGGGCGTTTTCTATATTGTTTGCGCTTATCCCCAGGGAGGATGCCTTGTCCCTGTCGATCCTCACGTCCACCTGGGGGTTTGAAATCTCCAGGTCGCTCGTGACATCCTGCAGCCCCGGTATCCGTCTCATCCTGGCCTCGAGCCTGGGCACTATGCTGTAGAGAAGGCCGGTATCCGGGCTCTGCAGGGCGAACTGGTACTGGCTTTTCGTGAGCATGCCGCCTATGCGGATCGGGGGCAGGTTCTGCATGAAGACGTTTATCCCCGGCACCGCGGCAAGCTTGGGGCGAAGCTCCTGGATTATCCGGTCCGCGTTTGGCCGCTCGCTGCGGGGTTTCAGGCGCATGAACATGCGCCCCTGGTTTTCGGCTATGCTGATGCCGCTTGGACCTATGGCGGACATGAACGCCTCGACGTAGGGGTCTTTTTTGACTATGTCCATGAGGGCATGCTGGTGCTTTTTCATCGCGTCGAACGATATGCCCTGGGCGGCTTCGGTGAAGGCGAATATCTGGCCCGTGTCCTCGCTGGGGAGAAACCCCTTTGGCATCATCCTGAAGAAATACAGGGTCAGCACCAGCAGCGCCACCCAGAACACGAAGACCGTCCTTTTATGCCTTATGACCCATTTCAGGCTCCTGTCGTACAGGCCGAGCATCCCGGAAAACACCCGCTCCGAAGCGTTGTAGATGCGTCCGTGGCGCACCTCGGAGGCGGGCTTCAGTATACGGCTTGTGAGCATGGGGGTAAGCGAGAGGGACACGAGCCCGGAGATGAGCACCGACATGCTTATCGTGACCGCGAACTCGTGCAGGAGCCTGCCCATTATGCCGCCCATGAAGAGCACCGGGATAAAGACCGCCACAAGCGAGATGGTCATGGAAACTATCGTAAAGCCTATCTCCCTGGAGCCGTTGAGCGCGGCCTCCATTACGCCCTCCCCGTGCTCGCTGTGCCGCACGATGTTTTCGAGCATGACGATGGCGTCGTCCACGACGAACCCCACCGAGAGCGTCAGGGCCATGAGGGAGAGGTTGTCGAGGCTGTAGCCCATCAGGTACATGACCACAAAGGTGCCTATTATGGACATCGGCAGCGCAAGGCTCGGTATGATGGTGGCGGAGACGTTCCTCAGGAAAAGGAATATGACCATTACAACCAGGCAGAGGGCGATAAAAAGCGTAAGCTTCACGTCATTTACGGAGTCCCTTATCGAGGCGGAGCGGTCGTAGAGGACGTGCACCTGGACGGAGGCCGGTATCTGCGCCTTCAGTTGCGGCAGGAGCGTCTTTATGGAATTCACCACCTCCACGGTGTTCGTGCCGGGCTGGCGCTGGATGGCAAGCACTATGCCGCGCTGGCCGTCGTACCAGCTTGCTATCTTGTCGTTTTCCACGCTGTCCAGCACGTTGCCAAGCTGCCCCAGGCGCACCGGCGAGCCGTTTCTGTAGGCCACGATGAGCGGCTGGTATGCCTTCGCGTCGGTGAGCTGGCCTGTCGCCTGTACCGTAACCGCCTTGTGCCGGCCCCAGAGGGTCCCGGTCGGCAGGTTCACGTTCCCGTTTGCGACCGCCTGCTGCACATCGTTTATGCCAATGCCCTCGGAGGCGAGGGCATTGGGGTCAAGCTGTATGCGGACCGCGTATTTCTGTGAGCCGAACACGGAGACCTGTGCGACCCCGCTTACCATCGAGATGCGCTCCGCCATCAGGGTCTCGGCGTATTCATCGACCGTCGAAAGCGGCAGCGTGGGCGACAGCACCGCAAGATACAATACTGGCTGCTCCGCCGGGTTCACCTTCTGGTATGTGGGGGGGCTTGGCATCCCCTGCGGCAGCTCGCTGGCGGCCGCGGCTATCGAGGACTGCACGTCCTGGGCGGCGGCGTCAAGGTTCCTGCTCAGGTTGAACTGGAGCGTTATCTGTGTATTGCCGAGCGCGTTTGTGGACGTCATCGAATCAAGGCCGGCAATCGTGGAGAACTGCCGCTCAAGAGGGGTGGCCACGGCCGAGGCCATCGTCTCCGGGCTTGCCCCGGGCAGGCTTGCCATCACCTGTATGGTGGGGAAATCCACGTTCGGCAGGTCGCTCACCGGCAGCAGCCTGTACCCTATCAGGCCGAAAAGGAGTATGGCGGCCATGATAAGGGTGGTCGCCACCGGCCGGCGGATGAAGACCGCGGAGATGTTTTTGCCCGTATCGGTTACAAACCTGTTTACGCCCATTTATTCGCCATCAAAGCGGCCGCGCATTTATCCGCGCATGACCGGGTTCTTTATCGAAACCTTCCGGCCGGGGACAAGCCGGAGCTGCCCGTCCGTGACCACGCGCTCCCCGGCTGCGATCCCTTCTTTTATTATGGTGTACCCCTTGTACGTGCCGCCGTTGACTACTGGCCGGAGCATGACGGTCATGTCGGGTCTGATTACATATACATACTGCCCCTGGGGCCCGGTCTGGACGGCCTCGGATGGCACAAGGACCGCCCCGGGCGTCTCCGTAAGCGTAAGCGCCACGTTTACGAACTGCCCCGGCCAGAGGGCATGGTCCAGGTTTTTGAAGGTCGCCTTCATCATTATAGTGCCGGTGTTCGTGTCCACCTGGTTGTTGATGAACGAGAGCTGCCCGGCTTCGGTCGTGTTGTTGCCGCCCTGGCCGGGAATGCTCGCAACCACGCCAAGCCGGCCCTTCGCGTCGTATTTTTTTATCTCGTCCAGATACTGTTCCGGGACCGAAAAGCTCACGTATATGGGGTTGACCTGCTCTATGACGAGCATCGGCGCGTCGTTGGCCTTTACCACGTTTCCGATCTGTATCTGGGTGCTTCCGGTGCGTCCGTCTATCGGGGAGCGGATCATGCAGTAGTCGAGCTGCACCTGCAGGTTTTCTAGGGCCGCCTTGTCCGCCTGAACGACCGCATCCTGGGCGGCGGCGTTCGTCTTGAGCTGGTCGTACTGCTCCCTGGGGACGTAATCCTTCCGGACGAGGAATGCGTACCTTTCAGCGTCGCGGGTGGCGTTTTTGGCAAGCGCCAGGTCGCGTGAGAGGTTGGCCATGGCCTGTTTGAGGGCGGCCTCGTATGGACGCCGGTCTATCTCGAAGAGCATCTGGCCCTTCCTCACGTACTGTCCGTCCCTGTAATATATCCTCACGATCTGGCCGCTTACCATCGATTTGACCTGCACGTTGTTGTACGCCTCCACCGAGCCTATGGCGGCGATCTGCACGGGTATGGTCTTCACCGAGGCGTAGGCCGCCTGCACCGGCGCCACGGGGGGCGGCGGCGCCGCCTGGGGCTTCGAATTGCAGGCCGCAAGCAGGACTGCCGAAAGAAGCGCCAGCGCAGCCATCTTCAAGATATTAAAAAACCCTTTGCCCAGCGGGCCGGAACCGGAACTCATTTTTCTGCACCTCCGTAAAGGTAAAGGCCCATGGCCTTTTCCAGGCTTGCCTGGGCTACTTTGTAATCGTAAAGGGCGGACGTATACGAGGTCTCCGCGCTGCTGTAGGTGGTGAGCGCGTCGGTGACGTCCAGGGGGCTTCCAACCCCGTATTTGTACATGCCGGTTGCGACGTCCAGGTTTTCCTTTGCCTGGCCGACCGTAAGCTGCGCGGTATTGACCCTGTCTTCCGCGGCCTTGAGGTTCAGGTAATCCGTCTGCACTTCCAGGTAGATCCCCTGCTTCAGCGACTTCAGCCCGGCCCTGGTAACGTTCAGGTTTTCCCTGGCCTGTATCAACTGGTATTTCGTCTGGTAGCCGCTGAAAAGCGGGAAGCTCACGGTTACGCCCGCCGTCCAGAAGCTGTCGAACGGAAGCCGCTGGCCGCTGTAGCCGTAGCTGGCGGTCCCGGAAAGGGTGGGGTAGTAGCCGGTCCTGGCGAGGTTTATTGACGCGCGGTCGGAGTCTTCCCTGAAAAGCAGGGATTTCAGGTCCGGCCGGTTGCTGTATGCCTTGGCAAGCGCCTCCGGAAACGTGATCTCATACTTCTTGAATGTGAGGCTCTCGGCGACGTCGTACGCCGGGGCCTCCGGGACCCCCATCACGTTGTTCAGGTTTGCCCTGGCCACATCGACGGTGTTTTTGGCCACAATGAGGTTCAGCCTGGCGTTGCTCAAGTTGACCTGCGCCTGGGTCACATCGAATTTCGGTTTCACCCCGGCCGTGTGGAAGGCCACCGCCTGGTTCAGATGCTGCTGGAACTGGTTTACCACCATCCCCGCGACGTTCAGGTTCCGAAGGGCTCCCAGAAGGCCGTAATACGCCTGCTTTACCTGCAGGACGATGTTTTCCCTGATGCTCTGAAGGTCCTCCTTCGAGGATGCGAAGTTGTATTTTTGCACCTCTACGGTGTCCGGGGTCTTGCCGAAATCCCATATGTTCTGCGAGAGGGACGCGGCGGTCGTAAGCCCGCTCAGTGCGAACCTTCCCGCCTGGCCGGTCGTGGCCAGACTGTGGTTTGTGATGGAGTACTCCTGCTGGGCGGCGGAAAGGTTTATCTGCGGGTAATAGGCGGACCTGGCCTGCCCTATCAGGCTTTCGCTTGCCCGCGCCGTGCCCATGGCGGACTGTATGGCGGGGTTGAATTTAAGCGCTATGCCGACCGCCGTTTCCAGGTCCATGGTCTCACCCGCCTTAATCGGCTGGGGCCCGCTGAAAACCATCGCCCGGCCGCTGCCGGAAGACGCCCCGCCGGCTTCCGCCCATGAGGCAGGCGTCAACGCAAACGCAACCATGGCCAAGGCAGATAAAAAAACGGATAAAGACGGCCCGGAAACCTTCCCCAAATGCCACTCCATCAATTAATTTATATACGTTAGTGCTTACTTACTCTAACAATCCGCTCGCGCGAAAGTCAATCGAAGATTTCCCCCCTTGCCCTCGTCAGATTCGCGGGGCTAAGCAGGGCATCTGCCTGCTCACCACCGTTCAGCGCGCGGTTCCGGGCGTAAGCAGACGGTCCCGCCCGGGGCGCAACACGGTTTTTTCAGGGGGGATACGCTCGCCGGACGTTTCTAGTATTATAAAGAAAATGCGGAAACTTAAGAAAGTTGCGATAACGATGGGGGAGCCGGGCGGCATCGGGCCGGAGGTGGCCGTGAAGGCCGCAGCAAGCCGGCAGGTGCGCTCCGTCTGCGACCCCATCCTGATAGGAGACAGCGGGCCCATCCTGAAGGCCCTGGGCATGCTGTCGCTTCCTTTTTCCCTGAAAGCCATCGCCGGCCCCGGGGAGAGCCGGCCTGCCGCAGGCGTCATCGAGTTTATCCCGATGGGGCTTCTCGGGCGGAAATTCAAAAGAGGCGCGCCGACGGCGGAGGGGGGCAGGGCCTGTTACGGGTACATAAAAAAAGCGGCCGGGCTTGCCCTGGAAGGCGGGGTGCACGCCGTCTGCACGGCGCCGATATCCAAGGAGGCCCTGCGGATGGCGGGAATCCGGTATCCTGGGCATACGGAGATGCTGGCGGACCTGACCGGCGCGAAAAAATTCGCCATGATGCTCATCGGCGGGCCGCTGCGGGTCCTTCTGGTGACCACTCACGCCGCGATAAAGGATGTGCCCGGCCTGGTAAAGAGGAAGTCCGTCCTCGAAAAGATATCCCTTGCCGTGAAGGCCGCCAGTATGCTCGGCATCGGCAGGCCGCGGATTGCCGTATGCGGCCTCAACCCGCACGCGGGGGAGGCCGGGCTCTTCGGCATGGAGGAAATCACGGAGATAGCCCCCGCAGTACGGCTTGCACGGAGAAAGGGCATAAACGTGGAGGGTCCCGTCGCGCCGGACGCCCTCTTCCGGAAGGCCTTCACGGGCGGGGTGGACATTGTAGTGGCCATGTACCACGACCAGGGGCTTATACCGCTTAAGATGATCGCGTTTGACAGCGGCGTGAACGTGACGGTGGGGCTGCCCATCATAAGGACCTCCCCGGACCACGGCACGGCCTACGACATCGCATGGAAGGGCGAAGCGAACCCGGCCAGCATGATCGAGGCCGTCAGGACCGCGATTTCCCTCAGACCGTGACTTTCCTGTTTATGTAGGCCTGCTGGGCGATGGAAAGCAGGTTGTTTACCAGCCAGTAGAGCACCAGCCCCGACGCGAAGTTCATGAACATCACCGTGAAGATCACGGGCATCAGCATCATGAGCTTCTGCTGTGCGGGGTTGCCCGGCGCGGTGGGCGTCATCTTCTGCTGCACAAGCATGGAGACGCCCATTATTATGGGCAGCACGTAGTAAGGGTCTTTCTGCGAGAGGTCCGTTATCCACAGGACGAAGGGCGCGCCCCTCAGCGCAATGGCTATAAGCAGCACCTTGTAGAGCGCGAAGAAGACAGGTATCTGCAGGAGCATCGGAAAGCATCCGCCCATCGGGTTTACCTTGTGCTTCTTGTAGAGGTCCATCATCTCCTTTTGCATCCGCTGGGGGTCTTTCTTGTATTTCTGCCTGATCTCCTGCATCTGCGGCTGGAGGCTCTGCAGTTTCTTCATGGACTTCTGCCCCTTGGCCACTATGGGCAGGAAAGGGATCCTTATGAGTATGGTCAGAAGGACGATCGACCAGCCGTAATTGCCGACGGCGGAATGTATTAGCTTCAGCAGCCAGAATATCGGACGCGAGATGATGGAGAAAAACCCGAAATCCACGATGTACTGGAGCCCCGAGCCCAGGGCCTTCAGCTTTTCCTGGCTCTTCGGGCCCGCGTAGAGTATGAACTCCTCCACGGCGGGGCTCTTCGCGGCAAAGGAGATGACGGGACTTCCGTTTTGCATGGAAGCCGCGGCCTGCGTCATTTTGGACTTTGGAAGCAGCGCCGCGCAGAAATACTTGTCTTCCTGGGCTATCCACTTTACGTCTTCCGTGTAGGAGAGCGTCCCGCCCTTCAGTTTTTTCGGGTTTATGTCGATTGTGTCGGAGCCCGAGAGGAGGACAGGCCCGACATGGACGCCGCGCACTTCGCTTCTGTCGTAGATGCCGAAGTCCGGCCCGAGGGTTATGTTGTAATTGGGGAAGCCCTGCACCTCGTCCCTTACGTCCACCCAGTACTTGCCGTTTCTGAAGGTGTAGGTCCTCCTTATGGACACCGGCCCCTGGGAGTACTCGAATACAAGCGTGCCCTCGGGGTGCGAGCTGTCCAGCCTGAGGTTGCCGCCCGTCACGCTGAAATTCAGGCGGGCTGCCTCGAAATCGGTCGATCCGATGGCGAGGGCGGGCGGAAAGGCGGCTCCGGGCTTCAGTAAGGTGACATTCTGGTTTCTGGTTTCCTTCGTGTCGCCCTTGTAGTCTTTGAGCGTCCAGGAGGCCGGCACGCCCCCGACGCTCGAAAAGGTTGCAATGTACTGGTCAGTTTCAACCTTTATCGTCCTTATTGGGGCGGCCGCGGCCGGCTGCTGCGGCACCGGCTGGGCAATCTGCGCGGGCGCCTGGGGCTGAGCGGTCCCTGTCACGGCGGGCGCGCCGGGTTTCCCGGCCGGTCCGACCGGGACAAACTTGGGCGCGAGGAAGTACTGGTAGAGCAACAGCACCCCGATAGAAAGAACGATTGCAAGGACAGCCCTTTTATCCACTTATTCCCGTCTCTCCGTTTCTCCCGATGAACGGCCGGTTGGCGAATTTAGCTGATTTTTACTTGACCGGATCATAGCCGCCAGGATTCAGGGGATGGCACCTCAGGATGCGCCTAAACCCCAGCCAGCAGCCCTTGAGCGCGCCGTAACGCTCTACTGCCTCTCTTGCGTATTCGGAGCAGGAAGGCGTAAAACGGCAGCTCGCAGGCAGGAAAGGAGAAATCGCCGCCTGATAGAACCCTACCAGTAGCAGGACGAATCTTTTAACCATTCGAAAGGTGTTGTCTGCTAGACAGTGAGTCTTTTTCTGCCCTTGGCCCGTCTTCTTTTCAAGACGTCGCGGCCGCCCCTTGTGCTCATCTTCTTGAGGAAGCCCAGATTCCTTTTTCTCCGCCGCCTGTGAGGGTGATATGTCGTATATGTTCCGCCCATAGTCTGTAAGTATAGCTTCAATACCCCCGGCATGTCAATTGGAATATTAAAGAAATGGCGCCTCAGTTTTTGGCTGAGCAGATCGGGCAGAAGGCGGATGGGAGCGCCTTCTGCCTTACATGCGATTCACTTATACCCGTTTGTTTGGAGTTGCCGAATTATAAGATGAAAAAAAGTTCCTTGCATTATCCCGCGAAGCGCGGGACTGCGGATTGCCGCGGGGAAGATCAAAATTCTTTTCAAACAGGCGGCCTTTGGGGTAAAATGATAAATTATGCAATCGGTCATAAAAGGGCTGCTGCAAAAAAACGGAAGCAAGATAGTGTTTTTCGTCATGGACGGCCTTGGCGGGCTGCCCCTCGGCGATCCCAGGTCCCCGTTCAAGGGGAAGACCGAGCTTGAGGCCGCCTTCACGCCGAACCTGGACAAACTGGCCCAAAACTCCGCCTGCGGACTGCATGTGCCGGTGGGCTTCGGGATAACCCCTGGAAGCGGACCGGGCCACCTCGGGCTCTTCGGTTATGACCCCGTTGAATGGGAGATAGGCAGGGGCATACTGGAGGCGCTGGGTCTCGGCCTTGAGGTAAAGAGGACGGATGTGGCCATAAGGTGCAATTACGCCACCATTGAAAACCACGTCGTGACGGACAGAAGGGCCGGCAGGCCGGCCACCGAAAAGATGCGCAAGGTGACCGAGCGGCTCCAGAAGCAGATTCCCGAGATCAACGGCGTGCGGCTCATCTTTGGCCCTGGGATGGAGCACCGTTTCGCGGTCATCATGAGGTTCCCGGAGGCGCTTCAGCCCGAGGCCGCGATGATAAATGATTCCGACCCGCAGGCCGAGGGCAGGGCCCCGCTGCCGCTTATCCCGCGGCATCCGAAGGCTCAGAAGGTGGCGGAGGTCGCCCAGAAATTCATCGACAGGGCGGCTGCCGTGCTGAAGGACGACCACCCGCAGAATTTCGTGCTCGTCCGGGGGTTTTCGACGCACCCGAGGATGCCTTCGTTTGCCGAGGCATACGGCCTGCGGGGGCTCGCGATAGCCACTTATCCGATGTACAGGGGGCTTGCGCGCCTCATCGGAATGGACGCGCCGGATTTTTCCGGGGACGTAAGCGGCCAGATCGAATACATGAAGGACAACTGGGATGATTACGATTTCTTCTTCGTCCATTTCAAGAAGACCGATTCCTTCGGGGAGGACGGCAATTTTGCCGGCAAGGTGGGCAAGATAGAGGAGGCCGACAGGGCGCTGCCGGCGATACTCGCGCTTAAACCCAATGTGCTCGTCGTAACCGGGGACCACAGCACGCCAGCCGTGATGAAATCCCATAGCTGGCACCCCGTGCCGGTGATCCTTTCCGCGCCTTACGTGCTTGGCGGCCTGACCGAAGGGTTTTCGGAAAGGCAGTGCGCAAGGGGAGAGCTGGGCGTTTTCCCCTCGGTCTCGCTTATGCCCCTGGCGCTTGCAAACGCGGGGAGGCTCAAGAAGTTCGGGTCCTGATTTTTTATTTTTAAGAAAGCCGCAAATCCTCTCTATGAATGAAGATAAAAAACCCTTTGCCTCCAGCCCGCCTGACGGCGCGGGCCGCCCCGCGGACGCCCCCCGCCTCGTAGACACGCATTGCCATCTGGAGGCGTCCGGGTTTGACGCCGACAGGCAGGATGTCATAGAGCGGGCGCGGGCCGCGGGTGTGGGGCATATGATTACGGTTGGCACCGATATCGAGAGCTCGGAGGCGGCCCTGAGGCTTGCCCACGCCTATCCCTTCATTTATGCCGCGGTGGGGCTCCATCCGCACGAGGCGAAGGATTTCGATGAAAATGTTTTCAAGCGTCTCCTTGCCCTCGCCGCGGACGAAAAGACGGTCGCCATCGGGGAAACGGGGCTCGATTACCATTACATGCACTCACCCAGGGAGGCGCAGATCCATGCATTCAGGATGCAGGCGGAGATAGCGAGGCAGACCGGGCTGCCCATCATAGTGCATACGCGCGATGCGGGCGACGAGGCGCTTAAAATCCTTGGTGCGGGTCCGGTGAAGGGCGTGCTGCACTGCTTTTCGGGGGATGCCCGGATGGCCGGGGACGCCATGGCCATGGGTCTGTACATCTCCATCGCGGGACCCGTTACCTTCAGGAAGACAGACGAATTGAGGCGGGTGGCCGCTGAAATCCCCGATGATTATCTCCTTGTGGAGACCGACGCGCCGTACCTGGCCCCGGAGCCTTTCCGGGGCAAGAGGAACGAGCCAGCGTATCTGGCTGAGACCGCGAAGGTGATAGCCGGCCTGCGGGGGATCACCCCGGAGGACCTTGCCAGGGTCACCTCGCTGAACGCCTCAAGGCTTTTCGGCGTCGGGGAGGCCCCCGGTGAAGGGAGGTTCACCTACCGCATAAGGGACAGCCTGTACCTGAACCTGACGAACAGGTGCACCAACAGATGCTCTTTCTGCGTGCGGTTTTACAGCGATTTCGTCAAGGGGCACAAGCTCCGGCTCACGCGCGAGCCGGCGGCGGGGGAGCTTATAGAAGAAATCGCGGAGCCGGACAGATACAGGGAGATCGTCTTTTGCGGCTACGGCGAGCCGTTAATGAGACTTGATGTCGTAAAGGAAGTGGCCGCCTGGGTGAAGGCCTGCGGGGGGAAGGTAAGGATCAACACCAACGGGCAGGGCAGCCTCATAAACGGCAGAAACATTCTTCCCGAACTGAAGGGGCTTGCGGACAGCCTCTCGATTAGCCTGGACGCCCAGGACGAAGAGACTTACAACGGGCTCTGCAAGCCGGCCTCTCCCGGCGCATTCCCCGCGCTCCTGGATTTCATAAGGGAGTCCGTGAAATATGTCCCGGAGGTCCGCGTGACGGTCGTTGAAACCGGCGGCGTGGACGTCGAGGCCTGCCGGTCGCTTGCCATGTCGCTTGGCGTAAGGGATTTCAGGGCAAGGAAACTGGACGCCGTGGGCTAGCCTCACTGGCCTCACCGGGCTGCGCCTCTCTCCAGTATCTCTATTACGTTTTCAAGCAGGGCCTTGGGGCTGAAGGGTTTTACGATGTAGCGGTCCACACCGCATTTAAGGCCCAGTTTCTCGTCGTCCTCCTGCCCCTTGGCCGTAAGCATCACGACCGGGATATTCGCCAGCCCCGGGTCGGACTTCATCTCGCGGCATATCTCTATTCCGCTTACCCCCGGCATTATCCAGTCCAGGATGACAAGGTCCGGCCTCTCCTGTCTTATCCTCCCGGCCGCGGTTGAGCTGTCGCGCTGGGTTATTACCTGGAACCCGGCCCTCTTCAGCTTGTCCTCTATCATCATGAGGATGAAGGGTTCGTCGTCAATTACCATTATTTTACTCACCTGTCTGCCTCCTCAATGGGAGACGGAGCCTTACGGTGGTTCCGGCCCCCGCGATTGAATCTATGTTTATCGTGCCGCCGTGCATGTGTACGATCCGCTTTGAAAGGGAGAGCCCCAGCCCCGTCCCTTTTGTGCCTTCAGATAGGGTCCCGCGGTAGAATTTTTCGCCCATGTGCCGCCTG
This sequence comes from Nitrospirota bacterium, assembly GCA_021825295.1. GTDB lineage: Bacteria > Nitrospirota > Thermodesulfovibrionia > Thermodesulfovibrionales > JdFR-88 > JAJYGJ01. Next base: position 33,659 of record JAKAHV010000006.1, on the reverse strand, counting down.
TCGGCCTCGGGTATGCCCCATCCGGTGTCCTTCACCGTCAGGTCTATCCCGCCCGCGGCCGTTTGGGCCTCTATCTTCACGCTGCCGTTTTCCCCCGAATACGTGATGGAGTTTTCAAGGAGATTTCTGAGCATGTATTTCAGCTTTTCGGCGTCCCCTTCAACCTGCAGCCCGTCTTCCACCTCCAGGCTTATGGCGATGCCTTTTCTGCCGGCCAGGGGGCCGAATTCGTGCGCAACGTCCGCGATGAGCTTCCGGAGGTCAACCGGGCGGATGCGGAGTTTTTCCGGCCCGCCCTCTATCTCGGCAAGGTTCAGATAATCCGTAATTATCCTTTCAAGCTGCTGCCCCTCGGAGAGGATCGCCCTCAGGTAGACGGCCTTCTTTCCCTCCGGCGTCTCGCCGTCCAGGAGCATCTCCGACATGCCGACGATGGCGGACAGCGGGTCCCTGAATTCCTGCGACACGCTTCTCACAAACTCGCTTTTCAGCCTCGTGATCTCCTGGTTCCTGGAGAGGTCCCTCAGTTCGAAGACGATGCCGGCCGTGCCGCCGGCCTCATCCGGCACCGGATAGCTGGTAAGCACAATGGGGATGCTCACCCTGTTTGCCGTCCTCATGGCCAGCTCCCGGTAGGTATGCCTGCCCTTGAGGGATTCCGTGAGCCCCTCTATGAACAGGAGGTTCAGCCTTGCGTTGTCCGCGACGTCATCGAAAAGGCCTGTGAACATGCGGCCCAGCGCGTCGTCCTCCGTAGTCCCCGCCATCCCGGCGGCCGTCCTGTTGATCGCGATTACGCTGCCGTGCGGGTCTACCGCGAAGATGCCGTCCTCGATGCTGTCGAGGATGGCCGCAGCCATGCTTTTACCGAGGCTCGCCTCTTTTTGGAGACGGGCCTGTCCCAGGGCCACATTCAGCATGTCGGCCATCATCCGGAGGAATGAGAGGTCCTCGGCCCCCGGCTGCCTGAAGCGCCGGAAGTATAAGCCGATCGCACATCTGGGGCGCCCATCGCCGCCGGATGGCACCGGTACGGCGCATGCGGCCTTGAATCTCTCCGCCTCCAGGCACGGCGGCACACTGAAGGCGCCTTCGGCGTTCTCCGCGGAGGCAATGAGGACGTCTCCTTTTTCCATGGATTCCGCTTCAAGGCCCGCGCCTTTTTCATACGGCGCGAGGCCCCTGGAGATCCCGCCGCCGGGCGCGCTCCTCACAACCAGCCCTTCGCCTTCATCCCGCTCCAGAAGCCAGATGAAGTCTGCGCGCATAAGGTCCTGAAGGATAACAAGCAGGTTGTCCAGCGTCTGGTCCGGGTCGGACATCCCGGCCACGGACGCGGCTATCTGCGCGAGCTTCTTCCTCTCCTCGTCCTTCCGCCATTTCAGGTGGGTAAACAACTGGCGCATTTTTTCGTAGCGCCTGATATTCTCAAGCGCCATGCCCGCAGCCTGCCCCGCTGCCCTTATCAGGTTTTCATCCATTTCGGTCCATTCGCGCCCGGCGAAACTGAAGAGGAGGATGACCCCGTTTATTTTCTCGCCGCCCTGCATGGGGGATGCAAGGCAGGCCTTCATGCCCGTGTGCCTGAAGACGGACGCCTCGGTCCTCGGGTCGGCCGGGAGATCGGCCGTTGTGAAGATGCGGCCGGAGGAGGCCACTTTGCCCGGGATGTCATCGGACAACCTGAAGGTGCTGTTTTTCTCAAGGAAGCCGGCCGAAAGCCCTTTTGAGTATTTCAGCGAGAGTTCAACCCCCATCTCGTCAAGCAGGAAGACGCATCCGCCGTCCATCCCCATGAGGGCGAGGAGCCGTTCGAGGACCGGATTGAAGACCTCCTCGCTCTTGAGAGACTGGTTGAGGGTCTTCGAGATTTCAAGCAGCGAGCCCAGCTCCGTGTTTTTCCTGGTTATCTCCGCTTCCAAACGCCTTTTTTCCGTAATGTCCCTGTAGATGGCGACGACGTGCCTTATGTCGCCCGGCGCGTTTTCGACCGGATAGGCGATGACTTCATGGTACTCATGGTCCTGCCCTTTGGCGCGGCCGATGACCTCCTTTTGCGGCCTGCCGGCGCTGAAGGCCCTTCTTACAGGGCAGTTGGCCGCCGTGCAGTTTTCGTATCCGTAAGCCCAATGGCACTGTTTGCCGGCCAGGCCGCCGCCTGTCGCGTCATTGGCGGCTTTATTGGCCATCACGATCCTTAGCTCGCGGTCGAGCACGATAAGCTTCTCGGGCATGCTGTCCATGATAGCGCGCTGGTAGTCCAGGGCCTCCTTGAGCTCGCCCCTCAGCTCGGTCTCCCTCCTGAAATCCCTCAGTATGCCGACGCAGTTTTTCACTTCCCCCTCTTCGCCCGGAATGGCGGACCATGATATCGTAACGGGTTTCAGGCTGCCCTGTTTGGAGATAAGCCGCAGCTCGCATGAGGAGCTGTTGCCCTGGGCGCAGGACAGGAGGTGCTTCCTCAGCATTTTTTCGCCTTCCTCGTCCACGAACTCGAAGACGCGGTAATTCAGGACGTCCTCGGGTTCGTAGCCCAGAAGCCTGGTGAAGGAGGGGTTTATCTCGACCACCAGGTTTTCATCGTTTATGACCCAGAGCGCGTCCGTCATCAGGCCCATGTAGCGGTTCTTCCGGGCAAGCTCGTCGTCCTTTTGCCTGAGGGCCGCCGCAAGGCCGTTGAATGCCAGGGCGATGTCCCTCAGTTCGCCTTCGCCGGGCAGCGGCACATCCCCGGAGGACTTCCCGCCGTTTACGGCGTCGGCCGCGGTTTTAAGGTCTTTTATCGCCCCGAGTATCTTGCTCCCCAGAAAAAGGGATACCAGGAAGGCGGCGACGAAGATGTAAAATCCTATCGCGATAAAGCGCCCCTCGTTGTCGCCCAGCAGCCTGAAATATACCAGCTTCTGCTCCGGCAGAAGGGGGGCCAGCTTTTCCATCCGCGCCATTGCCGCGCGCCCGGCGTATTCGGTCAGGAATACCAGCGGGGCGATTATGGCCGCCGTGAACGCCAGCAGGAAGATAAAAAAACCGGTGATGAGGTTTCTTTTCATCAGAGTGTCTTCATGACCAGGTAGATGAAAAGCACCGAGATGCCCCAGGAAAACAGGGATGTGGCAAGCGGCATCAGGCCCTTGCCGGGGGCGGAGTCGAACTCCACGCACAGCCCTGTTGCCGCAAGCCCCACAGAGGTGACAAACTGGCTTGCCGGGGCAAGGGCGGCGCTGAGCCGGTTGCCGCCCGGAAGCAGGTTGACGGCCAGGGCGCCTCCCGCAAAGAGGATTATGAACCATGGGAAGCGCCGGCAGCGGGCAGCGCCTTTGCGCTTGAGAAAAATCACGAGCAGAAGGACTCCCAGCAGTATGGTCCTCAGGAGCTTGAAGCTCGCGGCAAGCCGGAGGGCGCCGGGGTCCATGGCCGACCCTATGGCCGCTACCATGCCGAGGGTGGGCAGGGTGGCCCCCATGAGAAGGGCGGTCCTGTGCGGCCCGAACCCCAGCCCCTGGGGATAGAAGCCCATAACCAGCATGCCAACAAGCCCTACCGCGATTACCGATATTACCGAGGCCGAGGTGTCCTGCTTGTCCGTCCCCCAGGCGTTGGAGACCAGCGCGATGGCGCCTGCGCCCGCGGTTGAAAGGCCGGCTGAAAGCAGAAGCGTAATTTCGTCATCCAGGCCGAACCCCCTCGCAACAAGGAAGGTTATGGCGAAGATCAGAAGACCGGAGCCCAAGACATAAAGCCATAGCCGGCCGTCGCCGGCCAGCAGCATCTGGGAGCCGTAAAGCCCCATCCCTGCGGGCAGGACGTAATCCACACAGAAACGGACCCCGGCTTTCAGCGAGGAGCCCTTTTCGATGAAATTGGCCGCGAACATCCCCAGTATGAGCGAAATGAGGAGGGCGTCAAAGGAGGAATGGAGCGCTGAGAGCCCTAAAGCGGCCAGTGCCAGGGTCACTGATAAGCCCGCGCCCGGGGTTATGGATGGGATTTCAACCAACTGGCAGTTATATCCTGATCTACGACAAGAGGTTAAAGATTTCCTCCGCGCCGGTTTCTCCAGATTCGCCTGTTCCCAGGTTTTTCCATTTGAAGCTGCCAGATCTAAGCTCGTCCTCGCCGATGATGACAACGTACCTTGCACCCATCTTATCGGCCCTTCTCAACTGGCTCTTTAGCGAACCCTCCCATCCTACCTCCACCCTTTTGTCCCTGGCCCTCAAGGCGGAGGCCGTACTGAGGGCCGCAGCGGCAGCCTCCCTTCCGAGAGACGCTATGAACACCTCCGGCCGGGGCATGGAGAGGCTCTCCGCGGCCGAAAGGAGCCTTGAGAGCCTCTCCATGCCGGCCGCAAAACCCAGGGCGGGTGTTTCCGGGCCGCCGAACTCGGAGACGAGAAGGTCGTACCTGCCTCCCGCGGCCACCGCGTTCTGGGCCCCGAGCTGTCCGCTTGTCACTTCAAAGACGGTCCGCGTATAGTAATCAAGCCCCCTCACCATATGCGGGTTCAGCGTATAAGGGGTCTTCATGGCGTCAAGCAGGCCGAGGAGCGCGCCGAAATGCTCCCTGCACTCCGCGCAGAGGCTCTCGGATATGAGCGGGGCGCCCGCCCTGATGGCGATGCAGCGCTCCACCTTGCAGTCCAGTATCCTGAGCGGGTTTTGCTCATGGCGGCGCTGGCAGTCCGGGCACAGACCGTCAAGATGCGGCGCAAAAAATTCCCTGAGCCGCTGCTTGAAGGCGGGCCGGCAATTCCGGCACCCGATGGAGTTTAGTTCAAGCGAGAGCGCCGGCAGGCCGGCCCTCTCCAGAAACGCCATGAGCATCACTATCAGCTCCGCGTCCATGCCGGGGTGGGCGGTCCCGAAACACTCCGCCCCTATCTGATAGAACTGCCTCTGCCTGCCCTTCTGCGGCCTTTCATAACGGAACATGGGGCCCCTGTAGAAGAATTTTTGGGGGGCCGGCCTCAGCGAAAGATTGTGCTCCACATAGGCCCTCACCACGCTTGCCGTGCCCTCGGGGCGAAGGCTTACGCTTCTGCCGCCCTTGTCGGTGAAGCTGTACATCTCCTTCGCAACGATGTCCGAGGAGGCGCCGATGCTTCTCAGGAAAAGCTCGGCAGGCTCGATGATGGAGGTTTTAATCTCATCGTATCCGTATGCGGCGAAAACCTCACAGGCGGCGTTTTCTATCCGGCCCCAGAGGTTTGTCTCCGGCGGCAGGACATCGGGGGCGCCCTTCAAGGCGGTGAAACGGGTTTTCACAAGCCATCGGCCTCTTTTTCGGCCTGGTTCGGGATGAAATCGGTTCCGCCCTGCGCCGCCTCGTCTTCGCCTTCCCGTTCCCTGTCAAACTCGATGAGCTGCAGGTGGCTCTGGATGAGGCGCTTCAGCTCCTCCTTGAAGTGCCTCCTTATGCCCTTCAGATCGACGATGTCCTCGTGTATCTTCACCACGCGCTCCTGGGCGTCGCGGAGCATCTCCTCGGCCTTAATCTCGGATTCCCTGAGGACGAGTTCGGCTTCCTTTCTGGCGTTCGCCTTGTAATCGTCCACCATCTGCTGGGCGGTCATAAGGGTGTCTTTCAGGGAGGTCTCCATGTTCTTGTAGTCCTTGAGCTGGTTTTCCAGCCTTGAGACGGTCTCCTTCATGGAAGAGTTCTCCCTCATCAACTCCTCCATTTCCTCCCTGACCAGCTCAAGGAAGGCGAAGACCTCGTCCATGTCGAATCCCCGGAATTTTACCGGGAACTGTTTCTGCTGAATGTCCAGAGGTGTTATTCTCATGCCCCCAAAAAACCTCCTTTCCGCCTATCTGACGGCCAGCCTGAAAGCAAGCTCTTTTAATGACGTTATGACGAAATATCTTATAAAGTAGATGGCAAGTATTACAATCATCGGGGAGAGGTCTATCCCCCCGATGGTGCCGATGACGCGCCTTACCGGCCGGAACACCGGGTCGGTCGCCCTGTAGAGGAACCTTACAATAGGGTTGTAGGGATCGGGGCTGACCCAGCTTACGAGCGCGGCGATTATTACAATCCACATGTAAATGGAGAGAATAATGTCCAGTACGTTCGCGATCGCCGAGATGAAATTTCCGAAGACGAACATTCTGTTTTCTAACCCTTTCCCAGTTGTTCTGCCCGCTGGGCGGCGGCCTTTATTGTATCATAAAGGATGGCCTTAAATCCTTTGCTTTCAAGCACCTCCAGCCCCGCATGGGTGGTGCCGCCCGGGGATGTGACCATCTTTATCAGCCGGCCGGTGTCGGCCCCCTCCTCGAGCATCCTTATCGTCCCGGCGGCGGTCTGCAGCGCAAGCTCCCTGGCGGTCTGCCCGGGAAGCCCCTCCTTCACCGCCCCCTCGATAAGGCCTTCCAGGAAGAGTGCGAAAAACGCCGGGCCGCTTCCCGACAGCGCCGTGACCGCGTCCATGTATTTTTCCGGCAGCACCATCACCTTGCCCACGGACATGAAGATGTCCTTCACACCGGCGAAACCGGCCTCGGGCAGGCACTCGCACAGGGCCAGCACTGTCATGCCCTCGCCGGCGAGTGCGGGCGTGTTGGGCATGGCGCGCACAACGTTTTGCGTGCCGAGTCTCTCCGTCAGGTAGGAAAGCCTCACGCCGGCCGCTATCGAGACAGCCAGTTTTTGAACGCCCCCGCGTCCTTTTTCATTTTCCGCGGAGAATGCGCCCGCGATATCCGCAAGCGCCGCGTCGATTACCTGGGGCTTTACGGCGATGACCACGATGTCCGCCTCCTGGGCCGCCTGCCGGTTGGACTCCGTTGTCCGCACTCCGTAGGCCGCCTCCAGGTATCTCCTGCGGTCCTCACGGGGTTCGGAGACTATGATGCCAACGGTCCCCCGTGCCCGAATGCCCTTTATCAACGCCTCAGCCATGTTGCCGCCGCCTATGAAACCGATCATTGAAAGATCATCCTCCCCTAATCCCCTTCCCCTCTGGGGGGGGGGATTTAACTAAAGGTTTAGTCCGAATATCGCCGTGCCTATCCTTACCAGAGTTGCCCCTTCTTCTATCGCGACCTCAAAATCATGGGACATGCCCATCGAAAGATGGGGCAGATGAAACCCTTCGGCCTCCGCCTCCTGCCTAAGCCTCCGCAGGCGCGCGAAATAGGGCCTTGCCTTTTCTGCCTCCGGGAAATAGGGCGGCATCCCCATGAGCCCTTCCAGCCTGATATGGCCGGCCCCCTGCGCGGCCCGCAGCAGGGAGCAAACCCCGCCCGGCGAAACCCCGTGCTTTGAAGGCTCTTCGGAGAGTTTCACCTCTATGAGCGCGCGCTGCGATTTGCCGGCCTTTGCGGCCCTGGCCTCAAGGACATCGAGGAGCCTTTCCGAATCCACAGTATGGATGAGGTCGAAACCCATCCCGATGGCCGCCCCGGCCTTGTTCGTCTGCAGATGGCCTATGAAATGCCACCTTACGGGCGGCCTCTCCGCAGCCTGCCCGATCCCTGATTCCCGCAAAGTTTTTATTTTGCCCCCCGCCTCCTGTATGCGGTTTTCGCCGAAATCGGAAACCCCGGCTTCATAGGCCGCCTTTACCAGCTCTGGCGGGACCGTCTTTGAGACGGCAATCAGCGTGACCTCTTCGGGCCTCCTGCCCGCCCGCAGCGCCGCCTCCGCAATCCTGCGCCGGACATTTTCGATATTTTCAGCAAGCGGGTTTTTCACTTCGCTTTATTTTACATTATCCCCTTTTTTGTGTTTTTTTGTTCAGAATAAAAACGCTAACCTATGGTTTCATAATGATTTTTCAGGACACGCTGTTCAAACGCCAATGAACACCCGCCGGCCCATGGCGGCTATTGGGACGCCTTGTCCGCGCTCTGCCCGGCCTTGCCGGGGCCGGCCGCGGGGCCCGTCGAATCGGTCATTTCTTCAAATTTTACCGCCTTGTCCGCCAGTATCGCGGAGGCGATGATCTTCTCTTTAAGCGAGGCATTGACTATGTCGGAATCGGATATCCTGCCCAGGATGTGACTGGAGAGCATAAGGCACTTCATGGCGTGCCGCGCCCTCGTTTCCTTCAAAATCCGCATTATGTCCTCACGGGACTCTTTCATGATGTTGTGCACGCTGCCCACGCTGATGTCCAGGACCTCGGCCACCTCCCTGTAGGGGCGTCCCGAGGCGAGGAGCGCTTTAGCCATGGCCCGCTTCTCCTGGGCGATCCCGGCCTCTTTCCCGGGGTCTTTTCCCCGTTTTGCAAACAGTTGGGTAAAATCAGACGCATCCATATTAAAAAGCTCCTTTCCGGCTTCGGTTTTTTAAAATGAAAAACCTGCCGGCCTCATCATAATCCGCCGGGCCGGGGCATTGTCCATGTAAGGAGTTTAGAAAAGTGGTTTCGGGGGAGGCCGCATAGCACAAAAAGGGGCCCATGGGCCTGCAGGCGGACTATGATCTCCGCATCGCATTTCTTTCCTGATGTGCCATTCTGCCTTTGGCAGCCACATCATAATTTCCAGACCTTTTCTACAACGGACTGACGACCAGAAAAAGAAGCCAGCCTCTAAAACTACTCTGGACTATCTATAATTTTGAGAGAAAATATAAATATATATTGAATATTTTTGGCATTTATTTTGCTTATGCATACTTTTATCTTTTTTATTTATTTTATCTTCCGCATTTAAATATAATATCAGCCAAAAAGGAGGCCAAACATGGATTTAGTAAAAGGACAGAAAATATGGTTGCCATGTGAAGTTAAACCAGGTCCCTTTGCTGATGAAAGGCTTGTGCGTGTGAATTCCACCGCTGGTTCGTGGCTCGGATTTGTTCCAGACTGGGCTCTCCAACAGCCGATTAGTGAGGGTATGACTAAAATTCTGGCTGTAATCATAGAAATTCACAATTCCACAATCACTGTTCAGTTCCAAGGGCAATCAGTGACACCAGGGCCCTTTGTAGATAACGCGTCTAGAGCCGAAAGATTTGTTGCTATCTAAGCCTGATATTATTCGATATCTTTCTGAAAAAAGGCTTCGGATTAATCCTGAAGTAGCTCTTGAAAGCATAGCTCAAGTTTCTATTGATCTCAGGCTTGGTAGAAAATTCACCACTTTTAAGGAAAAACCTGGTTTCCTTTCGGCAATTCATGTTGATCCCTCTTTGTGGGGTTCAGCTGATCTCTGGAGCCATGCCGACACGGAAACTTTCCGTCTTAATCCAGGACAGTTTGTTTTGGCACAAACTTTAGAGCGGGTTTGCATACCTAATGATCTGGTAGGGTTAGTGGAAGGGCGCTCAAGCTGGGCCAGAATTGGGATAACGATTCATGTGACAGCACCTAAGATTGATCCTGGTTTCGATGGTTTTATTACCTTGGAAATGGCCAATTTCGGTAAAATTCCAGTCGATCTTCGTGCAGGTCTTGATGTGCCTGCTCAATTGATGTTACTACGTATTAGTTCGCCATTGGAAGCAACCGATCTTTATGGGGCTTGCGAAAAGGATACTTTCCAGCACCAAACGGAACCTATTCCACGGCAGAAAAAAGAAAAATAATAATTCTAAATTTCTTTAACTTCAAAATAATAATCAATTTATTGAATTTCCCCTTCCAAACCCTTTATTATTAAGCCATTTCAGATAACGGGAAAGGGGAGGAATTGAAACAGGTCGTCATCGATAATCCGGTCTTGAATTCCCCTTTCAAAGAGCCTGCCCGCCATTTCCGGTTCACTGAAGAAGGCATAACCAATGAGATAGTCGAGGAGCGCCGGAAAAGCTCCTATTTCATTCCCATTGCCCAGCCCAAAAAGAAGGGCTTGCAACTCCGTTTCGAGACCGAATGGACACAGGACAGGATCGAGGAAAACAAATTCATAAACCGAGTCCGGGCGCAAGTGGACAAATGGCGTAAGGGCCGGTATCAGGGCATAACCAAGACTACCGCCCGGCTGCTTGAATATTGGACTGATCCCGAACGGGAAAAGGGACTCTTTTTCTGCCAAGTAGAGGCCCTTGAGACCGCCATTTATATAACCGAGGTAGCCAAGAAATTTAATGATGCCTGGATTGAAAACGAACTCAGAGCATTTAACGAGGAAGCAAACCCGGCACTCTTCCGTATTGCCTTCAAGATGGCCACCGGAAGCGGCAAGACGGTTGTTATGGCCATGCTCATTGCCTGGCATACGCTTAACAAGCTCTCCAACCCTCAGGACGCGAGGTTTTCAGATACATTCCTGATCGTAACCCCCGGAATAACCATCCGGGACAGGCTCCGGGTCCTCTTGCCTAATGATCCTCAGAATTACTACAGACAACGTGATATTTTGCCTTCTGATCTGCTGGAAGAGCTTGGCAAGGCAAAGATTCTTATAACCAATTTCCATGCTTTTAAACAGAGGGAGCTTATATCAGCCGGAAAGATCACAAAACAGGTCTTGTCCAAAGGCAAAGAGAATGCCTTTACCGAGACCCCGGACCAGATGGTCCGCCGGGTTTGCCGGGAGCTTGGAAATAAGAAAAACATAATCGTCATCAATGACGAGGCGCACCATTGTTATAGGCGCAAGCCTGATAGTAACGGCGAAGTCCTCAGCGGAGAGGAAAAGAAAGAGGCCGAGAGGCGGGAAGAAGAGGCGCGGGTTTGGATTTCAGGGTTAGAAGCTGTTAAGGCCAAGATAGGCATCAAAGCGGTTTATGATCTATCCGCGACACCTTTCTTTTTAAGAGGCTCAGGTTATAGCGAAGGCACTTTGTTCCCCTGGGTTGTTTCCGATTTCTCTCTTATAGACGCGATTGAATCGGGTATCGTAAAAGTCCCAAGGGTCCCGGTTGCCGATGATTCCATGACCGGCGAACAGCCCACTTACCGGGATTTATGGGGAAGGATAAAAGGCAATCTGCCCCATAAGGGCCGGAAGACAGAAAAGTATGCAGGGGAACCCAAGCTGCCCAAAGAGCTTCAAGGCGCTTTGCACAGCCTTTATGGGAATTATGAGAAGTATTACAAATTATGGGAAGGCAACAAAGAGGCCCAGGCAAAAGGGCTTACCCCGCCTGTCTTCATAGTGGTCTGCAATAATACGAACGTCTCAAAGCTGGTTTTCGATTACATTGCCGGATGGCAAAAGGAACTGCCGGACGGCTCACCCGCTCTTGTTCCGGGGGAATTGTCCATTTTCAGCAATGTAAAGGACGGCTCATGGACCAGCCGGCCAAATTCCATCCTTATAGACAGCGAACAGCTTGAGTCCGGTGAAGCCATGAGCAAGGATTTCAAGCAGATTGCGTTTAGGGAGATCGAGGAATTCAAGGCGGATTACAGACAGCGCTTTCCAGGGCGAGATGCAGAACAACTGACCGATGAGGATTTGCTTAGGGAAGTCATGAACACGGTTGGAAAGCCTGGCAAGCTTGGCGAGCAGGTGAAATGTGTTGTTTCCGTTTCCATGCTTACGGAAGGATGGGACGCAAATACAGTTACACATATTTTGGGAATAAGGGCCTTTGGGACCCAATTACTATGCGAGCAGGTTGTAGGCAGGGGGCTCAGGCGGATGAGCTATGCGGCGGATGAAAACGGTATGTTTGCTCCCGAATATGCGGAAGTCTATGGTGTGCCGTTCTCGTTTATCCCTTGTTCCGGTTCCACTATCGAGATAGTGCCCGGCCCTGCTCCTACACGGGTTAGGGCCTTGGCGGACCGTATAGCCTGCGAGATCACCTACCCGCGAGTAACCGGCTATAAATATGAACTGCCATCGGAAAAGCTTTCCGCCAAGTTTACAGAAGAATCCTATATGGCTTTGAGCACACAGGATATCCCAACCAAGACCGAACTTGCGCCAATATTCGGAGAGATAAGCATCCATGATTTAACAGACCTTAAGCGCCGGAGAGAGCAGGAAATAGCCTTTCTTCTTTCAAAACTCGTTCTTGAGCAGTATTTCAAGGACAAGGAAGGAAACCTCAAAAGCTGGTTTTTCCCTCAGGTCTTTGGCATCGCAAATCTCTGGTTAAAAAAATGCCTCAAGTGCAAGGACGATACCTTTCCGCAACTCCTGCTTCTCAAGGAATTCGCCTATGATGCGGCTGACAAGATTTGTAAATCCATCGTGTCCTTACTTTCAGGCGAGAAGACCCTTATGCCGATACTGCGGCCCTATGATACGGAAGGCTCTACCAGGTACGTTGACTTCGATACCATCCGCCCGGTTTGGCCCACAAAGCCTGATAAATGCCATGTTTCCCATGTGGTAGCCGATACGACCTCATGGGAACAGAAGATGGCATCCTCTCTTGAAGACATGGAGGAGGTTATCTGCTATGTGAAAAACCAGGGGCTTGGGTTTGCAATTCCCTATACGATGAACGGAGAGGAAAAGAATTACATCCCGGACTTTATAGCCAAGGTAAAACAGAGTGGGGATATTCTGAACCTTATCCTTGAGGTGTCCGGGCAGAAACGGAAGGACAAGGAAATCAAGGTCTCTACCGCACAGACCCTGTGGATTCCGGCCATCAATAATCATGGCGGGTTTGGCAAGTGGGCATTTCTGGAAATCAAGGACCCCTGGGACGCAAAGAACGCGATCAGGACTTTTCTGAACGGGATTTCCGGGCAATGATCATCATTAAATCAAAGAATAATGTTTCCTTGCGGCTGACCAAAGAGCGATGGCAGCATATTGTCATGAGGCATCCTGAAATGGCCGACCAGAAGGAACGGCTGTTGGAAACCGTAACCGATCCAGATATGATCCAGCAGGGAGATTTCGGAGAGCTTCTTGCAATCAGGTTCTATGAGAAGACCCCGCTGACATCGAAACATTTAGTTACAATATACAAAGAGGTCATGGATGCGGATGGTTTTGTAATAGCGGCGTATTATACCACGAGACCTTCCGAAAGGAGGAATACGGTTTGGAAGCGATAAAGATACTCGAAAAAAAAGAGAACCTGAACTGGGATTACGATGAAGAGGCGGACGTGCTTTATATCAGCATCGGAGAGCCCCAAAAAGCGCTTGGAGTCGATATAGGTGAAGGCGCGGTCGTGCGGTATATCGAAGCAACAGGCGAAGTTGTGGGATTAACCTTGATAGGTGTTAAGGAAAGGCTTCTGGAAAGCCTGAAATCGAATTAACAGGGCGGGCGGATGGCGACAAAAAAGAAAGAGACCGGCATCAAGGCCAGAATTGTAAGCGTAAGGCACAAAGACAAACGGGCCAATATTCCTACCGAGGAACTGAGGGGCTTTGTGGCCGAGGACGAGAAGGGCTATAACAAGATGCTCTATCCGAGAGACCCTTCCCTTGACCCCCAGCTTGTATGGAAGGGCAAAGACGAGCAGGACATGAAGGACCTCTCCGTGCCCGTTGTGCCCATCTATATTCAAGAAAAAATCCATCCGCAAGCTATCATTGAAGACATTAAGGCATATGCTGAAAAAGAGAACCCGCAAGACCAGCTTGCCCTTTATTCGGACTTTAACGGGATAAAATTCGAGGACCTGATTGATTTCTACAAGCATGAGCAGAACTGGTCCAACCGTCTCATTCTTGGCGATTCGCTCCAGGTCATGACATCTCTTGCCGAAAAAGAGGGGCTTAAGGGCAAGGTTCAGATGATCTACATAGACCCGCCTTATGGGATCAAATTCGGCTCCAACTGGCAGGTGTCCACGCGCAAGCGGGATGTAAAGGACGGGAAGCCCGAGGACTTGACCAGGCAGCCGGAGCAGATAAGGGCATTCAGGGATACGTGGGAATTGGGGATTCATTCTTATTTGGCTTATTTAAGAGATAGGCTTGTAACGGCGAGGGAGCTTTTGACCGAGACAGGTTCGGTTTTTGTGCAGATTGGAGATGAGAATGTTCACCTTGTAAGGTGCATTTTGGATGAAGTGTTTGGGAGTGAGAATTTCTCATCATTGATTGTCGTACGGAAAACGACCGGCAAGGGTAGCGCATTTTTAGATACAACATCTGATTTTTTATTGTGGTATTTCAAAGACAAAGACAGGGCCAAGTATCGACAACTGTTTTTTGAACGAGATTTCTCTGAAGATGTGAATATTAAATTCATTGAGTTTTCAGACTATTCAAGAAGACTTTTGACGGAAGACGAAAAAAACAAAAAAACAACTCTTCCAAAAGATGCACGACTGTTTAGACATAATCCTTTAACTTCTCAAACTGCCTCGGCAACTACAGTTTTCTCCTATTCATATAAAACAGATAAGTTTAGTCCTGGTAAAGGTGGATGGAAAACAAATTATGCTGGAATGGAAAAATTAGAGAAGGCAAATAGATTAATTAAAAGTGGCAACACATTGAGCTTTGTTAGATATTTTGATGATTTTCCCTATGCGGCAATCAACAATATATGGGATGATACGCGCACTGGTGGATTTGGAGACGAGAAAATTTATGTCGTTCAGACCATAGAAAAGGTCATTCATCGTTGTCTTGCAATGACCACCGATCCGGGCGACCTGGTCCTTGACCCTACTTGCGGCAGCGGGACCACAGCCTATGTGGCCGAACAATGGGGGCGGCGCTGGATTACGATAGACACAAGCAGGGTTGCCCTGGCACTTGCCCGCACTCGCATAATGAGCGCCAAATATCCCTATTACATCCTTTCGGACACGCCTGATGGCATCCAGAAGGAATCCGAAATTTCCGGCCATCTTCCGCCCGATATGCTGCCCAAAACAGAAGGGGACATAAAGAAAGGCTTCGTCTACAAGCGGGTGCCGCATATTACGCTTAAATCCATAGCCAATAATCCCGATATAGACGCAATCCATTCCAAATGGCAGGAAAAGCTTGAGCCCATGCGGGCGGAACTGAATAAACAGCTTAAAGAGAAATGGGAAGAATGGGAAATCCCCAGGGATGCCCCTATATCCCAAAATAAAGGGTGGCCGGAGAAGGCAAAAAAGCTTTTAAATGAATATTGGAAGCTCCGGCGCGAGCGTCAGAAAGAGATTGATGATTCCATACAGAAAAACGCCGATACGGAAATCCTTTACGATCAGCCTTATGAGGACAAAAAACGGTTGCGCGTAGCCGGGCCGTTCACGGTAGAAAGCCTCTCGCCTCATCGTGTTCTTGCGGCTGATGAGGAACTGCCCGCCTCAGAGATCGAGGGGCGCAAGGCGAGCGCAAGCGGCCAGTTCGCAAACATGATTATTGAGAACCTGAAAAAAGCAGGGGTCCAGAATACCAAAAAAGGCGAGCGCCTGAAATTCGACCGCCTTGAGCCGTTCGCGGGCACATGGATTCAAGCAACAGGCGAGTATACTGAAAAAGATAAATCGAAACGGGTTGCCGTCTGCATCGGGCCGGAACACGGCACGGTAGGCCCGGAGCTGATAAAAGAGGCCGCCAAAGAGGCGGTTGAAGGTATCGGGTTTGACCTGCTGATTGTATGCGGATTTGCTTTTGATCCGCATGTATCTGAAGAGGCCAGAAGATACGGAAAGCTTACCGTTTTAACGGCCAGGATAAATCCTGACCTTGGCATGGATGAGCTTCTGAAGAAGACCGGGGCCGGAAACCTCTTCATGGTATTTGGCGAGCCGGATATTGAGGTCAATAAACAGAAGGACGGCAAGATCAGTCTTGAGATAAAGGGGCTTGATATTTACGACCCTACTACCGGGGCAATCAGGAGCAGTTCGACGGATGACATCGCTTGCTGGTTTATAGATACGAATTATAACGGCGAGAGCTTCTTTGTCCGCCATGCCTATTTCCTGGGCGCGGATAAGCCTTATGAAAAGCTTAAAAAGGCCTTAAAGGCCGATGTGGACGAATCCGCCTGGGAATCCCTCTATACGACCGCAAGCCGCCCGTTTGAGGCTCCCAAAACCGGCAAAATCGCCGTAAAGGTCATAAACCATTACGGGGATGAGGTGCTGAAAGTGTTTCAGATATAAAAGGACGTCGCAGCTTTTGGATAAAGGAGAAAATGAATGACCAAGGCTGAAAAAGAAATAAAAGACCCTGATCTGGCGAAAGTTGGCGTCGCGCTACGGCGCGCGGCCGTCAGGGCGAGGAAGATTGCTGAGGAAACGCATACTCCCTTAATCGTTTACGAAAATGGACGGGTCGTCAAAAAATATCCTTGGAAGAAAAAAGCGAAAGGAGATTAAGCGTATGCAGATTCTAAAATCAAAACTGGAAGATCTTTTAAAGGGCCTGCCTGAAAAGGTTGACGTGGAAGACCTTATGTACAGGATATATCTTCTTCAGAAGATCGAGGCCGGGGAAAAAGACATTGCCGAGGGCAGGACGGTTTCGCACAAGGAGGCTATTGAAAGGCTCTCAAAGAAATGGCAGAACTGATCTGGTCCGACAGGGCCTTGTCAGATTTGGAAGGCATCTATGACTATATAGCCTCGGGCTCCCATGTTTATGCCAGCTACACAATTCAAGACCTTTTTGATTCCTCTGAAAGGCTGAAGATATTTCCCGATTCCGGACGCCACCTGCCGGAGTTTCCCGAACTGCCATATAGGGAACTGGTTCTGGGCAACTACCGGACAATCTATCGCTTCGACAATGATCGGGATACAGTGATCATCGTTACCGTTGTACATGGCAGCCGCTTAATAAAGGAGTCCTACTTATCAGAGTGAAAAGCTTGATGAAATCCAACTGGAGATAAAATGGAGAAAAATATTGAATGAGGAGAATAGGGGACGGTTCTATTTAAATTAAAAAATGGGCCACGTGGATGGAAAGAAACATGAAAATAGTCATTATCGCCGGGCCGAATGGGGCGGGAAAGACGACCTTTGCGCGGGAATTTCTTCCAACGGAGGCCGGCCGCCCTGCCGTTGTAAACACGGCCAGGAGATTGAGATTGTGGAAGGAAGAAATAATTGAACACTCTTAACACATTGAACTATAAAGAGAAAAACGATATATGCACAATATGAGCACTATAAGGCACATAATTTGCCAACAATTAAAATATCCTTTTAAAACGTAAACTTAGCTATGCCGGATAGAAATCTTGATAATTTGCTTAAACTTTATAACCCTTGGTGGGACGACCGCCAGGGACATTGGAGAGAAGACCTGCCTGATTACAAACGACCTGTTGTCCGCGAACTGATCTCCGATATCGATGAACTACCCCAAATTATATCCATAACCGGACCGCGCCGGGTCGGCAAAACGACCGCTCTAAGGCAGACTATTTGTCATCTGTTGGATAAGCGGGATATCGCCGCTTCACGTATCCTTTATTTTTCTTTTGATGACCCGGAAGTTTTTGGATCAGAAGATTTGCAACGGGTTATTTTCGATAAATTGATCGAAAAAATGAAAGTTGATTCTAAGGATAGGACGCTAAAGTATTTCTTCCTGGATGAAATTCAGCGGTTGCCAAAATGGGAATTGTTTCTTAAGAGATATTATGATCTGAAGTTTCCAGTCCGTTTTATCATATCCGGATCGGCATCGTCTGCTATCTTCAGGCAAAGTCAGGAAAGTCTGTTAGGCAGAATCAAGGACCGCCATCTTTTGCCCTTCAGCTTTCGGGAATACTGTTTTTATCGTCTGCGCAGCAGCCCGCAGTTTTCATCAATTGTTGGTGGGCACTTCGGACTTCGTCAATTCTTAATGGAAGGCAACTGGCAAGATGTCATCGGCTCCATAAAACAGCTCGAATTTGAACTCGCGTCTTTTGAAGGCGATATTCGAGAGGCCATTATCACTTATTGTCGAGAGGGTGGCTTTCCAGAGGTTTGGCCATTGGCCGATCCTGTGCGCAAGATAGAATATTTGATGGAGCAACAGGTGAGAAAGGTCTTGTATGAGGACCTTATGACTCTCACCCAGTATCGAAAACCGGAAAACGTTCTGAGATTTTTTGTCTATCTCCTGGCGCATCCTGGTGCGGAAATCAATATGGCGACTTTGGCAAAACAAATCGGCGTTGAGCGTCGCATTGTCGAAGAAAATCTGCCCCGGTTAATTATGACGGATTTGATCATTCGCATTCAGAAATTCAGCCATCAGCCTTTAAGAGTGCGCCAGGGAAATATCAAATGCTATCCTGTGGATTTGGCGCTCAGGAATGCAGTACTTAAGACATGGGAGGATTTTACAAAAAATCCGGTTATGATGGGCATGTATGCTGAAAATCTCGTTGCTCATGAAGTTTGTAAGTGGCCGGAAGTAATTGAGGTCGCTTATTATCGGGAAAAGAAAAATGAGGTCGATTTTGTGATTACTTATGGTGGAAGCCTATATCTGCCTGTTGAAGTAAAGCACCGAAAATCTGATGACAGGGCTGCCGGGCTCAAGCATTTCATGAAAAAGTATAAGCTCGATTTCGGTGTAGTCATAACGCGGGGGCGGGAGTGCCATTTTACTGAAAATCTTCTTCATCTTCCATTGCGCTATTTCTTGTTAACAAATTGAGATTATGAATAAAAACATGAAAATAGTCATTATCGCCGGGCCGAATGGGGCGGGAAAGACGACCTTTGCGCGGGAATTTCTACCGAAGGAAGCCGGCTGCCCCATCTTTGTGAATGCTGATCTGATTGCGGCGGGCATTTCTCCATTCAAACCCGAGATCGCCTCTTTCCATGCCGGCAGGCTCATGATGGAAGAGATCAAAAGGCATGCGGCGAGTGGCGAGAATTTTGCATTTGAAACCACTTTGAGCGGAAAGACGTATGCTCACCTCATTCCTGAATGGCGTACAATAGGACATGAAGTTAAATTAATTTTTCTTTATCTCCCCGATGTTGCAGCCGCGATTGAAAGAGTTAAGAATCGTGTGCGGCAGGGCGGCCATAGCGTGCCTGAGCATACTATCAGACGCAGATATGAAAAAGGCTGGAACAATTTTCAGCATCTTTATAAACAATTGGTGAATGCCTGGGTTCTCTATGATAATTCGGGCCCAAGGCCAAGAATTCTCGATAAAGGAGAAAATAAATGACCAAGGCTGAAAAAGAGATAAAAGACCCTGATCTGGCGAAAGTTGGCGTCGCGCTGAGGCGGGCCGCTGCCAGGGCAAGGAAGATCGCCGAGGAGACACGCACTCCCTTAATCGTTTACGAAAATGGACATGTGGTCAAGAAATACCCATGGAAGGAAAAGAGCAAAAGGAAAAGGTGAATGTTTTCTCGGGTATTTTATAACGCGCAAGGTCATGGCCGGAGACGATTTCAAGCGCCTGGCCGGAACTATGACCAATATCACCTATGAAAATCCTCCTCCACGTCTGCTGCGCCAACTGCGCCGTCTACCCGTTGCGGGAATTGGGTGAAAAGGGGTTCCAGGTGAAAGCCCTCTGGTATAACCCGAACATACACCCCGCCCAGGAATATCTGAAGAGGCTTGAGGCCGTAAGGGAGCTTGAAAAACTCTGGAAGGTGGAGATCTCCTACCGCGACCACTACGGCCTCATGGATTTTCTGGCCCGCACGGGAGGGGAAGGCGAAAGGGCGGAGGGCGTCCGCTGCCGGCAATGCTACCGCATGAGGCTCCATGAGACGGCGGAGACGGCGAAAAGGATGAAGGCGGACGCATTTTCCACCACGCTTCTTTTTAGCCCCTACCAGAAGTTTGATATAATAACGGCCGAGGCGGCCGAGGTCGAATCTCTTTATAATATCCCCTTCCATTTCGAGGACTGGAGAGCGGGTTTCAGGGAAGGGCAGAGGCTTTCAAGGCAGCTCGGGTTCTACAGGCAGAAGTACTGCGGCTGCATCTTTTCGGAGATGGAGCGTTTCATGGGGAAGGGCGGCCCTGCCGCCCTTTTGAATGGGCGGTGAGCGCAATGGGCGGGCTTCAGCAGATTGGAAAATTACTGGTCTTCGCGGGGGTGGCGCTGGCCCTGATCGGGGCTTTGCTGATATTCGCGGGCAGGCTGCCAGGAGCGCCTTTCAGATGGATCGGCAGGCTGCCCGGCGACATCCTGATAAGGAAAAAGAATTTCACTTTTTATTTCCCTCTGGCCACAAGCATACTATTGAGCATCATTCTCACCATCATATTGATGATCCTGAGGAGGAGATGACGGTGCGGTCCATTTCAAGATGCATCCGGGTTTTTTCATTTTCATTTTTGCTTTTTCCCCTGCTTCTTTTTTTTCTTTCGGGGGCTGCCCGCGCTCAGGACGTAAGGGTGCTGCTGCTGGACGGGGAGTTCAACCAGATACCGGCCGCGGGGGAGAAGATATCGCTGCTGGACACTACGGCGGGCAGGCTCCTGCTTGGGGACAAGCCCTACAGCGGGCAGATTGAGGTCTGGAGGGGCTCTGGCGGGCTTTACCTGATAGACAAGGTTGATCTCGAAGACTATGTGAAAAGCGTTGTGAAGTCCGAGACCGGAAAGGACTGGGCCCTGGAGGCCCTGAAGGCGCAGGCCGTGATCTCCCGGACCTATGCGGTAAACAAGCTGATCCATTCGGAGCAGATGAAGTACGACCTCACTTCCTCCGTGCTGGACCAGGTCTACGGGGGCGACGTCGGGGACAACAAGGATGTCAGCGAGGCGGTGGATGACACCAGGGGACAGATACTGGTCTATAACGGGCAGCCCATAGAGGCTTTTTTCCATTCCACATCCTGCGGCGAGACGGAAGACCCCTACGCGGTCTTCGGCAGGCATATCCCATATCTGAAGCCGGTCAAGGTAGACTGCGGGCTCTCCCCGTATTCGTCATGGGCCAGGAGGTTTCCAGCCGCCAGGATCGAAGCGGCGCTCAAAGCCGGGGGCATCGACACCGGCGCAATAAATGACATAAAGATAAAATCCTACACCTGCACGGGCAGGGTGGCGGACCTGGAGATAGACGGGACCAAGGGCGTCTTCACCCTGAAGGCCGGGGACGCAAGAAAGCTTCTGGGGTGGAAGGCCCTTCCCAGCACCGAATTCACGGTCCGCCCCAGCGGCGGTTTCTGGGAATTCGAGGGGAAGGGCTATGGACACGGGGTGGGGCTCTGCCAGTGGTCGGCCCTGGAGATGGCCCGGGATGGAGAGACCTATCAGCAGATACTGGCCTATTTTTATCCCGGCACCGAATTATCAGTATGGAAATAAAGGCGGGCGGCGGGTCTTCCCCGGGTAAAGCATGCTCATAGATGATTTTTCCTTTCCCCTGCCGGAGGGTCTGATAGCCCTGAGGCCCGCGCCCAGGAGGGACGGCTCCAGGCTCATGGCGCTTGCCGGGGGCAGGCCGGAGCACAGGCGCTTTCATGACCTGCCGGAATATCTCCGGGAAGGCGATATGCTCCTTGTAAACGACTCCCGGGTGCTGCCTGTGCGCCTGGCGGGCAGGAAGGAGACCGGGGGCAGGCTTGAGGTTCTGCTGGTCAGGAGGATTGAAAATGCAGGCGGCGGGACGGCCGCGGGCGAGCTCTGGGAAGTCCTTTACAGGGGCAGGTATTCGGGAAGATTGAGGATCAATGACGAGCTGGAGATGGAACTGGGGGAGTTTTTGCCCGGGCATGAGGGCTGCCGGGCGGCCAGGCTCCGCTTCAGCGGGGACCTGTTTGAAATCCTTTCAAGGTGCGGCGCCATGCCGCTGCCTCCCTATATAAAAAGGACGCCGGACGAATCGGACAGGGAGCGTTACCAGACCGTTTATTGCAGGAGCGCCGCGAAGGACTCCGCCGGGCGGGCCTCCGGGGTCTTTGGCTCCATTGCCGCTCCGACTGCCGGGCTGCACTTCACCAGTGAGCTTCTTGAAGCGATACGGTCGAAGGGGGTGCTCGTGAGAAGCCTTACGCTTCATGTGGGGAGAGGCACGTTCATGCCGGTGAAATGCCGGCAGGTCGGCGAGCACCGGATGGAGAGGGAGTACTTCGAGTTTGACCGGGGGCTCATAGACGAGATAAATGAAACCCGCAGAGCGGGCGGAAGGCTCTGCACCGTCGGCACGACGGCGACAAGGGCGATAGAGGGGTATTTTTCCGGCAGGTGCGAGCTGGCCGCCGGCGGCAACGGGAAGATTTCCGGCACGACGGACATATTTATCCATCCCGGCTACCGGTTTGGCGCGGTGGACATGCTCGTCACCAACTTCCATCTGCCGCGCTCGACCCCCCTCATGCTGGCGGCGGCCCTGGCGGGCAGGCAGGCTCTGCTTGGGGCCTATGAAGAGGCCGTTTCGCTGGGTTATAGATTTTTTTCCTACGGGGATGCTATGCTTATAATAGATGGCAGGAAATGCTTTTAAATCTTCTGGGAAGATGAGAGAGCATTCATATGCAGCAACCCATTGGAAACAGTAACCGCCCGTATAACAATCGATATAGATAAGGAACTGGGGCTGGTGACGGAGGGGCTTCAGCCGGCCTTCAAGCTCATCGAGGAAGGTCTGGGAGTAGTCATAGGCTTCCGCGGCGACCAGATATTCATCCGGGGCGACGGCGTCTCCGTCCAGAAGGCCAGACAGCTCATAGAGGAGCTGAGGCTTGTAAACCGGCAGGGCCATGTCCTCAGGGCCGAAGACATAAGGGCGGCCGTGAGCGCCAGCGCGGCCGGGTGGCAGCGGGGCCAGGGGGGACAGGGGGGCGCCTCGATCAAGGAACTCTTCACCGGCAATATAGAAGTCCCCTCAAGAAAAAGACTTGTGATCCCCAGGACGGAGGCCCAGCGGGACTACATCGCGTCCATCAGGGACTTCGATATGGTATTTGGCATAGGGCCTGCCGGCACCGGCAAGACCTACCTGGCCATGGCCGCGGCCGTAAGCTCGCTCCTGAGGAAAGAGGTCAACAGGATTGTCCTTGCCAGGCCGGCCGTGGAGGCCGGCGAGAGGCTGGGTTTCCTGCCTGGCGACATCTTCGAGAAGGTCAATCCGTATCTGAGGCCCCTTTACGACGCCCTGTTCGACATGATGGAGGCCGAAAAGGCGATGCGCCTCATAGAGAAGGGCGTGATAGAGGTGGCCCCGCTCGCCTTTATGCGCGGCCGCACCCTGAACGATTCCTTCGTCATACTGGACGAGGCCCAGAACACGACCTCGGAACAGATGAAGATGTTTCTCACCCGGCTCGGCTTCAATGCGAAGACGGTCATCACCGGCGACGTCACCCAGATAGACCTTCCTTACGACAAGACCTCGGGTCTCATCGAAGCCGAAAGGATACTCAAGGGCGTCGAAGGCATAAAAGTGATATACTTTACCGAAAAAGATGTCGTGAGGCACAGGCTTGTGCAGGAGATACTGAAGGCGTATGAAAGACACGATAAACGGAAAACAAAAGCTTAGGACGCCGCCCTCAGCTCCAGCAGCCTCCCGCATATACATCTACATAGCCCTTTTCAGCCTGGTGGCCTCCCTTGCCATCGCCACCAGTTTCAGGCAGCAGAGCCTCATAGGCGCATTTCTGGTGGCATTTCTGCTGATGGCCGTCTTTTACCGGGACATGGCCAGGTACAAGCCGAAATTCCTTTCGGTCAGGAAGAACCTGCTTCTGCTGGGGATCCTGATGGCGGGCACCCTGCTTTTTTCAAGGCTCTCGCTTTTCATGCTGCTTGGCATGTCGAAGGGCTACGGACTGCCCGCCGCCAGCGTGGTGTACGCCATACCGCTTGCCTCCGGCGCCATGCTGGCGATGCTGCTTTTCGACTCCCACACCTCGATCATGTTCTCGTTCATCATCAGCCTGCTTGCCGGCATCTGGCTGAGGGACTCGGCCTATCCCGTATTCGCTTTCATCGGCAGCCTGACGGCGGCCTTCAGCGTGATACGCTGCAAAAAAAGGACGGAGATACTGAAGGGCGGCGCCGCGCTGCTGGCCGTAAATGTTGTTACCGTCCTGTTTCTGATGCTTTTAAGCGGCAGGTTTTTTACCCTGAGGACGGGTTATGCCGTGCTCTTTGCCGCGGTCGGCGCGGTGGCGGTGACGGCCGTGGTCTCGCTCGCCCTGCCGGTGCTCGAATACCTCTTCGGGGTCAATACGGACATAAGCCTGCTTGAGCTGCTTAATCTGGAGCACCCGCTCATGAAGACGATGATGATAGCGGCCCCCGGCACCTACCACCACAGCATAATCGTCGGCAACCTGGTGGAGGCCGCGGCCGAGGACGTCGGCGTCAATCCGCTGCTGGCGAGGGTGAGCGCCTACTATCACGACATAGGGAAGATAAAGATGCCGGAATATTTCGTGGAGAACCAGGCGGGCGGCGCGAGCAAGCACGAGCGGCTGACCCCCCATATGAGCAGCATGATACTCATCTCCCACGTCAAGGAGGGAACGGAGCTTGCCAGGCAGTACAAGCTGCCGGAGGCGGTCGCCGATATCATCCAGCAGCACCACGGCAACAGCCTCATAAACTACTTCTACCAGAAGGCTAAGGAGAAGGCGGAGGACCTCAACGAGGAGGAGTACAAGTATCCGGGCCCCGCGCCCCAGAGCAAGGTCGCGGCCCTGGTGATGATGGCCGACGCCGTGGAGGCCTCCTCCCGGGTGCTGTCGGACCCGACCCCGGCCCGCATATCGAACCTCGTAAACAAGATAATAAACCACATATTCCTGGACGGCCAGCTCGACAACTGCGAGCTTACGCTGAAAGACATCCAGAAGGTCAAGCAGCGGTTCATCTACATACTCACCGGGATACTGCACAAGAGGATAGACTACCCGGGGTTCGATTTTAACAGGGAGGCGGGCGGCGAAGATGCCGGTCCAGATAATCAATTACCAAAGACGGATATCGCAGGCAGGCAGGCGGATAAGGAAAGACTCGCTCCGGCTACTCGGCTGGTCCGGTTTCCAAAAGGCTGAGCTGGACGTAATACTGGCCGGCAGGCAGCGCATCCGCCGCCTGAACCGGCGGTTCAGGGCCAAGGACAAACCTACCGACGTCCTGTCCTTTCCTTTCCACGAGAGGGAGGAATTTTTGAGGGGAGGGGCGCTGTCCCCGCAAAAAAGAAGCGGGCTCGCCGGACAGCCTTTAATCCTCGGGGAGATCGTCATATGCCCTGAAGTGGCCGCCAGGAACGCCGGACAGGCCGGCCTGCCGCTTGCGGACGAGATGCGCCGGCTGCTCGTGCACGGTTTTTTGCACCTGCTGGGCTATGACCATGAGGCCGGAGCGGCGGGGGCGCGCCTGATGCGGAAAAAGGAGAGGGAGCTTTTGAATGTCCTCATTGGATGACTGGCTCAAGAGCGCGGGCTGCGCCATCGAGGGCATCCTCCATGCGGCAAAGACCCAGCGGCACCTCCGCTATCATTTCTACGCCGCTTTTTTTGTCCTTTTCCTCAGCTTCGTGCTCGGCGTCGGAAGGACCGAGTTCCTGGTGATATCGGCCTCCGTTATACTGGTGCTCCTTGCCGAGATGCTCAATACGGCAATCGAGGCCACGGTCGACATCATAAGCCCCGGGCTCAACGAAAAGGCACGCATAGCCAAGGACATCGCGGCCGGGGCGGTCTTCGTCACATCATTCGGGGTCGCGGTCATAGGGATCATCATCCTGTATCCGTACATGGGGAGGCTGTTTGAAAGCGGCTTCCGGATAGCCAAACACTCCAGGCAGGACATCGCCATCCTGGCGGTCGTCTTCGTCCTCATCGCCGTGGTGCTCCTGAAGGCGAGGTTCGGCAGGGGGCACCCGCTTGCGGGCGGAATGCCCAGCGGCCATGCCGCGCTGGCCTATTCCGTCTGGGTCTCCATCACGTATATGACCGGCAATTTCATGGCCTCGGCCCTCACGTTCGTCCTGGCCTTCGCCGTGGCCAGGAGCCGGGTAAAAAAGAAGATACACGAGCCCGCGGAGGTCCTCGCCGGGGGGGTGCTGGGCTCCGCCCTCACGTTCATCTTTTTCAAGCTCTTCTCCTGAACCTGTCTCAAAATCGCTACCGGCTGTAAGAGGCTGAAATCGCGGCATACGGTGTCGCCAAGGGAAAATCGTCCTCAACGCAACTCTGTTGCGCCTCCGGGCGATTTCCCCTTTTCTTCTTGTCTGCCGCAATTTCCTCTCTCTTTCGCTTCGAAATCAATTTTGAGAAAGGTTCTTTGCTTTCGCCAGATTCGTGGGGCTGGCATCTGCCTGTTCCTGGAGAGAAGCGAAGAGCGGACGGATCACGGCGGGCCGCATCTTAACAATAGCCTGATATTCGCCCCTGGCGGCAACTTAAATCCCGCCGCGGCGGGACTTACGCCCGGAACCGCGCGCTGATCGGAAGGAGCAGGCAGATGCCCCGCCTAGCCCCGAAATCTGACGCAGGCCCGCCTGAAGGCGCCTCAATGCCGCGGGGCAATCCTGCCGCCCCGTTATGTATAATCTATACTTATGACCGTCTTAACAATATTCCCGGAGGCTTTGTTTCTTGGAAGAAAAAAGCAGGGCGCTCATTGAGAAATTTCTGAGGCACCTGGAGCTTGAAAAGGGCGCCTCGGAGCACACGCTCCGGGCCTACAGGGCGGACCTCGAACTTTTCTTCGATCACTGGGAAATAGAGCCCGGGAAGGTGGAACGCTCTGACATCAGGGCGCATACGGCCCTTCTCATAAACAAGGGCCTCGAAAAAAGCTCCGTTGGAAGGGCCCTCTCCACCCTCCGGTCTTTTTTCAGGTTCCTCAACCGGGAGGGCCATCTGGACGCGAACCCGGCCAGGCTGCTGAAATCGCCCAAGCTTGAAAAGAAGCTCCCCCGTTTCCTCACTGTCGATGAGGCCTTCAGCCTGATGGATGCGCCGGGCAGGGCGGGCTTCAACGCGTTAAGGGACAGGGCGGTTCTGGAGCTTCTCTATTCGAGCGGCCTGCGGGTGGGCGAGATGGCCGCCCTGGACCTGGACGACCTGAACCTCAATGAGGGGATGGTCAAGGTGAAAGGCAAGGGCAGGAAGGAAAGACTCGTGCCGGTCGGCAGCAAGGCCGTGGCCGCCCTGAGGGCATATATCCTTGAGCGCTTTCTGCTGGCGAGGAACCTCAAGGCAAGAAAAACCGGCCGCCCCGCCGCAAGGCCCGTAACGGCACCGGGTTTGAAATCCGGTGAAAACGCGCTTTTTATCAACCGCTCCGGCGGCAGGCTCACCGGGAGGTCCATAAGGCGCGCCGTGGTGGGCTGCGTAAGGCGCGCGCTGCCGGGGAAGAAGGCGACCCCCCACACGCTCAGGCACACGTTTGCGTCGCACCTGCTGCAGGCGGGGGCCGATCTGCGCGTGATCCAGGAGCTTCTGGGGCATTCGAGCCTCTCGACGACTCAGAAATACACCCACCTGGACATCGCCCACCTCCTGGACGTTTACGACAAGGCCCACCCGCTGGCGGGCGATGAACAAGGAGGATAGGTTGCTAAACGGGGGGGCGGAGCCCCAGGGCCTGCAGGCACCAGTAGAGGATCGGGGCGGAGATGAGCGGCCCGTCCAGTTTGTCGAGCATCCCGCCGTGTCCCGGAAACAGGCTGCTTGAATCCTTGACTGCCGCGTCCCTCTTGAACATCGACTCCACGAGGTCTCCTATTATGGCCGTTGCGCCCATCAGCGCGCCAAGAAGGACGGCGGTCCTCAGGGAGACGCCCAGCCGGAAGACCGAGCCCGCCGCGAGCCCCGCCAGCGCGCCGCCGATGACAGAGCCGGCGGCCCCCTCAACGGTCTTTTTGGGGCTCACCTCCTCGTAGAGCTTCCTTTTGCCGATCGACCGGCCGACATAGAGGGCGAAGCTGTCGCCTATCCAGACCGTGCCGTAGAGGAATATTATCCACATGGCCCCCGCGCTTCTCAGAAACATCTGGTAGAGGAGTAGCCCCGGTATGTACAGGAGCGCCACGACCGGGACGGATATGTCCGGGAGGGCCGTTTTCGGCCCCCTCGCGAAGAGCCGCAGCGCGGCAATAGACATGAGGAGCAGCGCGAAGACGTCCGGGAGGGGCCTCCCCGTTACCGCCACGGGCGCCATGATAAGCAGGCAAAAAAACATCCCTGCCGCCTTCATTTCACGGGGGGCGCGGTAGAAGGTCAAAAACTCCCACAGGGCCAGAAGCCCCATCGCCAGGACGAGTCCGTCAAACCAGGGGGCGGATAGTTTGGTTATGTATAAATAGAAAACCGGGACGAGAACGGCAGCAGTGGCAAGCCGCTTCAGCATCGCGGGACCGCTGTCATTATATCTTCACGGCCCCGAACCTTCTGTCGCGCGCCTGATAATCCTTGAGCGCCTGAAGGAGCTGCTCCCTGCCGAATTCCGGCCAGGCCAGGTCCGTGAAGTAAAACTCCGAATATGCGGACTGCCAAAGCAGGAAGTTGCTGATCCTTTTTTCGCCGGATGTCCTTATGACGAGGTCGGGTTCCGGCAGTCCGGCGGTATCGAGGAGGCCGGAAAACACGCTCTCGTTTATCTCCTCCGGCCTGATGCCGGAGGTGATGGCCTTCCTGACCGCCCTGACTATCTCGTCCCTGCCGCTGTAGCTTATGGCGGCGGTGAGGACCATCTCGTTGCAGCCCGCCGTGAGCTCTTCGGTTTGGGCGATCAGCCTGCGCACATTGCCGGGCAGCCTGTTTAAATCCCCTATCGCCCGGAAGGCGATCCCCTGTTTCCTGAATTCGTTCATCTCCTTGCGGAGATAGATTTCCAGCAGTTTCATCAGGAGCACTATTTCGGCCTGGGGCCTCTGCCAGTTTTCAAGGGAGAACGTGTACAGCGTGAGGGCCTTTATGCCAAAATCCCTGGCCGCCTGTATGATCTCCTTTGCGCGCTCGGCCCCCCGCCTGTGGCCCTCCACGCGGGGCAGGCCCCTCAGCTCGGCCCACCGGCCGTTTCCGTCCATGATGATGCCTATATGGCGCGGCAGTTTGCCTGGAAGGTCCGGGGGTTTCATCTGCCCCCCAGCGGGTACATGTAGAGGCGGGTGGTAAACGGAGATTCGCCCTGAAGTATCCTGCCAAGCTGCACGCCGAAGACGGGGCTCTCAAGTATCACCAGGCGGTCCCTCGATGCGGCAAAATCGGAGATCGTGCCGGGCAGCCTGTCGCCAAGCACAAGCTGCCGCATGGAAGAGCCGTTCCACCTGAGCACCCCGATGCGCGAGCTTTTGTATCCAAGGCCCGAGACCATTTTCAAAATGGGGTGCCTTTCTATGAGCAGGGCGTCGCGGCCCATCACCACTATCTTGTCCTTGATATACCAGTGGGATTCCCCCGCGGGACTGTAGCCCTCTCTCTCGAAGCTCTTGCCGCTCTCCTGCACGGGGTTGTCGCCTTCTTTCTTGAAGCTTACCGGGAAACCGCCAAAACTGCCGGGAGACCTCCAGAGGATTGCGCCCGAGGGGTCATATACGTTTATGTGGCCGCGGTTGTCGTAGGCGATTATGACCGTCTTGCCCCCGTATTGCATCGGCGCGAAGTCGAAGATGTTCACGCCTTTGGGCAGGCCGGGTTCAGCATTCTGCAGGGTCAGGCTTTTTTGTTTTTCATCCCATTTGGCCATGCGGACCCTGCCTTCGAAGCCCTGCGCCATTTCAGCCTTCTGGGCATAGAGCCTGCCGCCGATCCACCGCAGAAACAGGTCTTTTCCTTCCCAGAGCCTGCTGAATTTGCCGCTCTCGAAGCCGTAGATGTATGAGACTATCTCATCGTGGTTTTTGGCCCCTATGATGATCTCGTCCCTGCCGTCGCCGCTGATATCCGCGGGCTGCACCCTCAGAAATTCCTCCGAGGAACGGCCCTTTATCTCGGCCCCGTCAAGGGCAGGGGACAGAAGGGATGTGCTTATGCTGTAAAAAGAGATATCGTTTCTTGTGGCAAGCAGGAGCAGTTTCTGTTTCGGAAGCACATTCGCAATGGAGACCAGGCGGGCGCCGAAGGGCACCCTGAAGGTTATAAGCGAATTGTTTTTGGGCGCGAAGAGTTTGTCCCCCAGGGTGAGCGCCTTGAACTGGCTGGATTTTATAACGGATTGTCCCGCCAGGGCCTGCACCGAGTCCGATGTCCAGATGAGTTTCTGGCTGAGGACGGTCTTGCCGCCCTCCGATGTCTGGGATATGACGAGGACTGCGTCGGCCTTCAGCCTCCGGCCCTCGGCCATGGCGTCTTTTTCGTCGTCAAGAGGACTGGCCAGCAGGTCGAACCTGCCGGTTTTCCTGAGAAGGTCGTAATATTCCTCGGAAAGCCCCCAGCTTACGCCCTTGAGCTGGTAGAAAAGAAGCCTTACCCTTGCCCCCGACAACCTGACTATATCGCCGGGCGCCGCCTGGCCGTCCAGGAGTTTCATTTTCAACCGGGCGTGCGCCCCGGTGGTCCCCGCGGCATTCGCTATCCCGCCAGCGGTCCCCGTAGCGTTGGCTATCCCGCCAGCGGATGTCCCGTTTATGACCTCGGCGTCCCCCACGGGCTCCTCGATCCTCCCGAGGGGCTGCCCGGTTACCGGATGATAAAACTCCGCGCCTTTCTTGAGGACTTTCAAGCGCATGCCCGGCTCTACCGGGACCGAATTGGTGATTGCGGCAGTAAGCAGGCCGTCTTTCACGGCAATAACGTTTCCCTCCGCCGGGGTGAAAAATGTGAGAATCGCGTTTTTCAGAGGATCAAGCGCAGTAGGTTTCCCGCTTTGGTTTATCTTCCTGCTCCCGGCCGGCTTGAACCCCGCCACGGTCCATCTTGAGTCCAGTTTCGCACTCGGGAACTGGCTCGCCCTTGCGCCCGCGGGCGCAAACATCAGAAGGCAGGAGGACAGGAATGAAAAAAATATGGGAGAGAATGTTTTTTTTGAAATTTTCCTGATTAAAAAAGGCATCCGAAAAAGCCTCCACGTTGTAATCAAAAAATTATAACATATCGGGGGGTTTTAATGACTGCCCCCGGACCCAAAAGGGCCTGCGTCAGATTTGTGGGGCATGGCCGGTATCTGCCTGCTCCTTTCGTTTGGGACGCGGTTCCGGGCGTAATCAAACGGCCTTGTTTCTGATGTTTTTAAGGGCGAAGGGAAATAAGCTTTTCAAGGTGCGGCGCGCCGTGGTCCGTCCGCTCCCTCCCGCTCTCCCGGAGACAGGCAGATGCCGGCCCGCATTCATGACGCAGGCCGGACCCAAAATTGTAGTTTGACAGCATGCGGCGTTTTGTTGTAATCTTGAAAATGCTTTTACCTGAAAAGGAGGGGTTTGTCTAATGCCCGAATTTCTGAGGACTCAGGTAATGGTGATCCTTCCCGAGGCTCTTCTGGCCGTATTCGCAATGGCTGTCCTGCTGCTTGACCTTGTGGTAAAAAGAAAGGGCATTCTGGCCGCCCTTACCATCGGCGCGGCCGTCTGCGGTTTTTTTGCCCTCTCCGGCACCGGCGGCGGAGGCAGCGCCTGGGGCGGGATGTTCATAGCGGACGGTTACGGGTTCTTTTTCAAGATCATATTTCTGGCCAGTCTCGTGCTTTCCGTCCTGGTCTCGTCCCGGTATCTGATCGAAGAAGACATAAACCACGGTGAATATTACGCATTGATGCTGTTTTCCACCATCGGCATGATGGTGATGGCGTCCGCGGGCGATCTCATAACCCTCTATCTCGGGCTGGAGCTTATGTCGCTTTGCCTCTACGTGCTGTCCGGGTTCATCCGGGGCAGCCTCCGTTCGAATGAGGCCGCGATCAAGTATTTCATGCTGGGGTCGTTCGCCTCGGCGCTGCTGCTCTTCGGCATCTCCCTTACGTACGGGCTTACCGGCACAACGGCCATAGACGGCGTTGCGAAGTACATAGCCGCCCACGGGCTCGC
The DNA here is from genome assembly GCA_021825295.1 of Nitrospirota bacterium. GTDB lineage: Bacteria > Nitrospirota > Thermodesulfovibrionia > Thermodesulfovibrionales > JdFR-88 > JAJYGJ01. The sequence continues at coordinate 1,980 of JAKAHV010000006.1, read as the reverse complement.
CGGCAATCCGGTGCTCGCCTTCGCCACCGTCCTTTACGTCTCGGCCTTCGGGTTCAAGATAGCGGCCGTGCCTTTCCACATGTGGGCCCCCGATGTATATGAGGGCGCGCCAACCCCGGTGACGGCCTTCATGTCGGTCGGCCCCAAGGCGGCCGGCTTCGCGGTCATCGGAAGGGTCCTGCTCGTCGCCCTGAGCCAGATGTCGTTTGAGTGGACGGGCCTGGTGATAGCCCTCTCCATAATGAGCATGGCTGCCGGCAACATACTTGCCATAGCGCAGACCAACATCAAGCGCATGCTTGCGTATTCCTCCATAGCCCATGCGGGGTACGCCCTCCTGGGCATCATCGCCCTGAGCCCCGAGGGGCTCGCAAGCACGTTGAGCTATCTCTTCATATATGCCTTCATGAACATCGGGGCTTTCACGGTCGTGACCCTTCTGACCACCAAGGGGGTCAAGGCCGAGGACCTCAAAGAGTACGTTGGACTTTCAAAGACCCATCCGTTTCTTGCCGCGCTGATGCTTATATTCATGTTCTCGCTGACGGGCATACCGCCCACGGCCGGGTTTATCGGGAAGTTCTACCTGTTTACTGCGGCAATCAAGGCCGGCTACACCTGGCTTGCGGTGGTGGCGGTCGTGATGAGCGCGATATCGGCGTATTTCTACCTCAGGGTCGTCATGTATATGTACATGAAGGAGCCGGAGGGGGAAGTGAAGCTGGAGCGCTCCTACGGCGCAAGGCTGGCCCTGGGGGTGACGGCCCTTGCCGTGCTCGTAATCGGCATGATGCCGGCCGGCCTTGTGGAGTTTGCCCGCTCCGCGATAGCCGGGTTCCGGGGCTGAGCCCCGGGCAAAATCAAAATTTCCCTAGGCCTTCGGTTTTTCCCCGGGAAGGGTGAAATAGAACGTGGAGCCCTCGCCGGGGACCGACTCCACCCAGATAAGCCCGTTGTGCCATTCCACTATTTTCTGGCAGGTGGAGAGCCCCAGGCCGGTCCCCCTGTATGAGACGCCGGCGTGGTGCAGGCGCCCGAAAGGCTTGAATATCTTTTTCTGGTCCTCGGGTTTTATCCCCGGCCCGTTGTCCCGGAAGCCGAAGACCCATTCCCCGTTTCCGGACCTGGCGGAGATTTCAATCTCCGGGGCTTGCACGTTCCATGTGAGCCCGTTTGAAATCAGGTTCTGAAACAGCCGGACGAGCAATATCTCATCGCCTCTGACCGTGGGCAGTTTGCCCGACTTGACGCGTGCCCCGGACTCCTTGATCCGCACCCGGAGATTCGCCAGCGCATGCTCCAGGACCGTATTTAAATCCACCGTTGCCGGCTCCACCTTGCGCGACCCTATTTTTACATAGAAGAGGAGGTCCGAAATAAGCCTTTCCATATCTTTAAGGCTCGTTACGGAATAGCCGATGTACTCCTTCACCTTGGGGTCCAGGTGCTCGCCGTACTTTGTGGAAACAAGCGTGAGGAAACTGGAAGCGGTGGAAATCGGGGACCTCAGGTCGTGGGAAACTATGTTTACGAATTGCTGGAGGTCGGCCCGGGCCTTTCGCTCCATGGCGAGGGCCTGCCTCAATTCTTCCTGGGCGCGCCCGTACTTTTCTTCAAGCCTCTCAAGGCGTGATTCGTTATGCTGTTGGTCTTTCATGCTTCAAAAGGTGAATTGAAAATCCTTAACAAAGTATAGCAGATGATTGTCCGCCTCCAAAGTATTTTATCAGTCTGTCAGTCATTATTATTAAGCACCCTCTCCCTGCCTCTCCCCTTGTATGATAGGAGACGGAGTGTTTATACGAGAGGAAACTTGCTATGAACTTAATTAAGGGTGTGGCGAGAAAAATCAGCTTGCTTAACCCCAAATAACCCTTGACAAAAATCACAGTTGCTCAAGGGAGAGGAGATAACAGCCTTCCCCGCCCTCTCAACCCTGTGCCCCTGCCATCTTCCTCAGGAAAAACTGTTTTAACCCAT
>JAKAHV010000005.1 GCA_021825295.1 Nitrospirota bacterium | reverse complement strand
TCGTGCCTGAACCGTAGGCGTCCTCTGTTGATACCGTCTGCCTGCCCGCGGGATCGACATTCGTCATGGTGGTTGTCCCGTCTAAATTGGTTTGCACCTCGTATGTGCTTGTGAGCCCCATGCCGGTCGTATGCGAAACCGTATAGGCGTCAGCCTCGCCCCACCTCGAAAGGGTTTGAGAGCCGCCCGCCGGGTCCTGTTCGCTTACAAGCCTCCCCATGCCGTCGTATGCGTAACTGTGGGTATTGCCCTTCGCGTCTGTCTCCGACGTTATAAGGCCGCCGCTTGTGTAGATGTACGAATTGACATCCCCCGCGGGGTCTTTCACCCCGGCCAAGTATCCGTTTGAATCGAGGGAAAGGGTCGTTGTCTGCCCGCCGGGGGCCATAATCGCAACGGGATTGTCTGATGCGTCCCTCTGGATGGTTGTCACATTGCCGTCCCTGCCGGTCACGGATACAAGATGGCCATTCGTATCGTAAGCGAAGCTGTAGATGGTTGCCCCTGTAAAGGCGTCCTCCGTGCGCAGATGCCTGCCTGTGGAGTCGAAGACGTAAATCTCGCTGCCGTCCTCGGATGGGATTGTGATATTTTGGGTGGAAACCCCGGGCCCTGCCATGGGCGGCATTACCGACCGTATCCGGTTATTGACCGTGTCGGCAATATAAATATTACCGGCTGCATCCACTGCGACCGCCTGCGGGAAGTTCAAACCAGCCTGCACCGCGGCGCCGTTGTCTCCCGTATAGTCCGGAGTGCCGTTTCCGGCAACAGTAGTGATCGTACCGGCCGAATCAACCCTCCTGATGCGGCTGTAATACCTGTCCGCAATGAATACATTACCGGCTCCATCCACCGCCACTGCCATCGGGCCGTTAAGATACGCCTGCAAGGCCGGCCCGCCGTCCCCGTCGTTGCAGCCCATACCCATGAAGCTGTTGCAAAGAAGACCATTTCCAGCGATCGTTGTGATGACCCCGGTTGCGTCCACCTTCCTTATGCGGTTGTTGTTCGTATCCGCTATGTAAAGATTGCCAGCCCGGTCTACCGCCACGCCCGCAGGGCCGTTCAGAGACGCCTGCGGGGCCCGTCCCCAATCCCCGGAGAAACCAGGCGTGCCGGTGCCGGCCAGTGTATCGATTACACCCGCCGGATCTACCACCCTTACGGCATTATTGCCGGTATCCGCAATGTAGATGTTTCCAGCGCTGTCAGTCGCCACGCCGAGGGGACCGTTCAAACTTGCCTGTGTGGCCGCCTCTCCGTCGCCACTGTAACCCGCCAGTCCGTTTCCAGCTATGGTGGTAATGATGCCGTTTGCATCCACTTTCCTTATGACGTTATTAGACGTGTCTGCGATATAGATGTTTCCGTTGCCGTCCACCGCCACGCCGGACGGCCTGTCAAGCTCCGCATTGATGGCGGGACCGCCGTCGCCGCTGTAGCCGGCCGCCCCGTTTCCGGCTACCGCATTGATAATGCCGTCTGCGCCGATTTTTCTTATCCGGTTGTTGAGCGTATCTGCCACATAGATGTTTCCCGCGCCGTCTACCGCCACGCCGGACGGACGGTCCAGAGCAGCCTGTGAGGCCGGTCCGCTATCGCCAGCGTATCCGGCAGTTCCATTGCCGGCCATCGTCTCAATTACATTATTCATGGTGTTTACGGAGCGCTCGCTGCCGTCGCCCATATAGAGCACATGGGCCACGGGGTCGTAGGCGTTCTGGACGCTTAGCGTCCAGCCGCCGAATCCTTCAGCCTGCGCGTCCCAGTGCCCCATAGCGGAAGAGCTGCCAATTGTGTTCTGGTTTATCTGCCAGAGGGTCATCTCCATGCGGGTGCGGTCCGATGATGCGGGCTGCCCGAAATAGGAACAATGGCCGAATATGCTGCCGTAGCCCGCGACCTTGTAGTATCCGTTTTCAGAAGGCGTCAGATAAACGGCGTCGTATACGTAACCGATCTTGGAGGTTATGGACTGGCTGCCCTGCACGGGGCGGGCGTAGGCGTCCGAACCGTTCCAGGCAAACGAATATGTCTGATTCGGAGCCGGACTGAATGATTGTTTAAACGTCTGCCCGGCCACGTCAATCTCAAGGTCAATGCGTTTCAAGCTTGGCGGCAAAGTTGTGCCGCTTAGGGGGACGTTCAAGACATATTCCGCCTGTCTGCCCGGCTGGACGCTGCTCCTGTAATTCAAAGTAAACGGCGTGCCCGATATATTGAGGGTTTCGCCAAGCGTCTGGTTTTGCATCTCGATTATACAGCCTGGTCCGGTGCACGACTTGTCTACATTCTGCTGGGAGAGATAAGAATTGGACTGGCTGGGCGTGATGGCGCCGCTTGAGCCTTGGCCCCAGTTGAAATCATAATAAGTAAAATGCCTGATAGGCACGCGCCAGAAACTCTGCCCCGGCTGATACAGCGAGGCAAGCTGCGTAAGCTCCGCATTGGTAATGCCCAAATTCGCCAATTCCTGTGGGGTAGCGGCAACACCGTTGCCGTCCACGTCAAGTACGGCCATGCCGTTTGAAATGCTTAGTACGCCGATGACAAGCCCGTTGTCGGAGGGCACCCATACGCCCCGGTCCTGATCATAATAGGCGGAAGGAACAAGCGTACCCACATGGAAATTCAGAAAATTGTTGGTGTAGCTGTAAACGGGCTGGCTGAACTGGACTGATTTGGCCCCTGCCGCCACCGCCTGGTCCACGCTGTAATCCACCGCATATGTATAGGCCACATTTGGCGGAAGCGGCCCCGGCATGGCGGCAATGCCGTTGGGGCCCACGGTGAATTCCGTTGCCCGCACGCTGAGGTTGGCAAGAGGCTGCGTGCTGCCGTCCGGCATGACCATCGTTGCGGTCGTGCCTTGTTCAAAAAGGAGCGTTGCCTGGCGGGTGCCGTCGCTGTCCGTAACCTGGCTGCCCTGTGCGACCTGTATCGGGGCGCTCGATGTAAGGTCGATGGAGCTGACCCTGGGGTCGGTCTGGTTCAGCACCGCGTCCGGGGCCATTGCGTAATCCTGCCAGGGGACATTCACCTGGTGTTCTATTGTCAGGTAGCCTGTCTTGCTGTATACAACCGTAAGTACGCCGCCGCCGTTTACGGCCATATCGAAGGCCCCGTCCGAGCGGCTCATTGTGCCACCGAATTCGGGATGGCCGAGGATGGTGATGCTCACCCCGGCAAGCGCGCTGCCGTCCGGGTTCAAGACCCTGCCGCGTATGACAGCGGCGCGCGCAACCTGGATCGTTCCGGGCGCCACGCCGTTCTGGATGGGATTGGCGCCGGAGTAGAGAAACTGCGTTGCCGAAAGAGTGGTTGTCGCCACCGTGGGGTCCAGCGGAGGCGCGACCGTCTGCGGACTCGGGGGCAGCGGGCTGCTTGCCGTCAGGTTCAGGGCGTTTGAAGCCCCCCCGCCAGGGGCCGGGTTCGATACGGTTACGCTGTGGTTGCCCGCAGGCAGCAATGCGGCTGGGACCAGTATGTTTATGTGGCTTGCATCAATATATGTGGAGGCCACAGGACTGCCGTCCACGGCGGCGACTGAATTCGTAATGAACCCGTTGCCTGTCAGACTTATAGCCGCATCGGTATTTGGCGCAACCGTTTCCGGACTTAGGGAGATCAATACGGGGGCGGGGTTTATTGTTGTCAGCACGGGGGCTGCGGGATTCAGCACATTGATATTCACTCCGGTCAGATGGTCGCCAAGGTTGACTGTCAGCGGGCAATAGGGCTCCTCGCAGCAGCCGTTAAGGTATACGGATGGAGGGGCAAACGGACATGAGCCCGAGCCCGGCTGCGATTGGCATGCGGTACATGTCGCCCAGGGGAAATACCCTATCTGGCCGCTTGCGGGGTCTCCCTGCGCCCCGACAATGGGGCTTGCATATACAAAATAAGTGCCGGGGTTCCTGAGATTGATCGTGTAGTTGCCGTTTGCATCGGTTAAAAGCAGGGCCGGGTACTTGGTCCCGCTGCAGCCGCTTTTGGCGATGCAGGGCTCATCCGTAGCCATTACGAACCAACCGGGCAGGGGCGCGCCGCTGCTGTCCATAACCTGGCCTGAGATGCTGATCGATGACGGAGTATCGAACAAACCGGCATACACCGTGCCAAGGTCTATAACCGCCCCGTCCGTTACGGTTAGAAAGCCTTTCAGATACCACGTATAATCGCCCGGCCTGGGCGGGCCGAATGCCTGGTTTTGAGTGGGGGTGGCCGAAAGCGGCGCCCTCCTGGTGATTCGGACGCGGTAAACACCGTCCGGCACGCTGACCGAAAGGCTGCCGTTTGCATCCGTCGGCCCGAAGACGAAAGGCGTATACCTGAAATACTTCTCCATGATCGGGTTTAACTGTGCCGCATCCTGCAGGTAAACCCAGGCGTTATCGAGCGGGTGGATGACCCCGCCCGAGTCCATGTACAAAAACGTGACCTTAAGCGTGCCGTCCCCCTCCGCCTTCGCATTCCATACGAAAAGCGAAGCAACCAGCGCAAGCAGCAGGGAAACGGCCAGCCGTTTTTTCATCCAGTCACCTTATTCATGTATCAAGCGCGTTTCTACTTTTTCCAATTCAGGCTTGCAAAGAGCTTTTCAGCCGGTATCTTCTTGCCCGAAGCCGTAATGTATGTCACCTGCGAGCCGCCGCCCATTTTCGACGCCACCACGACGCTCTTGATCTTCTCGCCGTTATAGTTCATGGCGGTCTGGATATTGAAAGTTGTCTGCGCCATTAAGACGCATGGGACCGTTAATGAGAGGGTCACGCTTGCGGTTGCGGTGGAAGACTGCAGGGTCCCGGCAAGCCCGGTGCTTGAATAATTGGAGGCCGCGCCCAACTGGGGCACGACGGAAACGGTTATGACGGTGCCTGTCGGAATATTTGCGGCGGAGATGCCAACCTGCACGGGGTTGGTTGTGCCCGCAGGCAAAGTAATGTCCGGAGTACCGTAAGAGCCAGACGGGTTTTGAACGGGTTGACCTGCGATTGAGGTTATCTGAAGGGACGGAATATTTGAAACAAAAACCGGGCCGGGTTCCACGATAAACGTGTAAACTGGGCTTGACAACGCAGTCCTTGTGATCTGGTTTGCTTCCAGCCGGATGCGGCCGTATCCGCCAATATTATTATAATTACCACTTGCCCCGACAGCGGATATTGACCCATTGCCGGATATGGTATTCGCCATCAGTTTTATGGCGCCTCCGCTTCCGTTCCCTCCTGAATCACAATAAGGAGCAGCGGAACAATAAGCCCCCTGACCTCCGTTAGCCAGAATGCTGCCGGTTATGTTGATGGTCCCGGATGAAGCTATCAATATGGCGCCGCCACCTCCGCCACCGCCCGCGCCGGCGTCATTGTTGCTATAACTTCCACCCCCGCCGCCTGAACCGCCGATAAAGGGAATTATTTGAATGTTTCCATAAACCACACCAGTGCAACCATAGCCACCTGTACTTGTCCCGTACCCTCCAGGAGCGCCGGGTTCACATTCTGCCGAATTTGGAATACCCGGCACGCCGCCGCCGGGTCCCAGTCCTTTGCCGCCAGTGCCGCTTCCGCCCCCGTAGCCGCCATCAAATCCTCCAGGGCCGCCCGGCCCGGGCATAAGCGCAATGGCATTCCCTCCGCTTACATCTATTGTCCCGGCTATGTTTACATCGCCTGTGGCGAGGACATAAACGGGAGTATTGACCGTATTTTTTGCGAACGTGACTGTAACGCCGGATGGAATATTGACGGTTGTGAAATTGAAAACCCCATTTGGCGGAATTTGAAGCTGGACGCTTGAAGTTGGGCTAAAGGCCCCATCCGCGCCGGTGCTCCCGCTTGAAAACGGGGTTGAAACTGCATAGGCAAAAGAACCGGACAATAACAAGGCAAGTACGGCCAAGCAACTAAAAATACCTTTCATTTTATTCCTCCTGCCAATTCCAGATTATTTTTTTCATTGGCTTACTTGCACGCTTACAAGCGGAGCCACAAACATTCCATTAATATAACTTTCCGCCCCCACGCTTGCCGCCGGAGATACGAACGTCCCGTTGATATAACTTCCCGCCGCTACGCTTACTGATGGAGATACGAACATTCCATTAATGTAATTCCCCGCCTGCACGCTTACTACCGTGGATGCAAATATTCCGTTGATGTAACTGTGCACCCATGCGCTTACCGAAGCGGAAGTAACGCTGCCGTTCTGGCGCAGGTCGGTTGCTACAAAAACGCTTACCGGTGCGCTGCAAGCCGTGCCGGAGCCGGAAAACGGGGCTGAAACGTATACAGACAAAGCCGAATTTCCCGCCGCAATCACCCCCGCCCCGTTTGCAAGTCCCGTAACATTGAATGTCACGCTTCCTGAAACCGGCACGGTCAAACTCCGGGGGGCGGAAATTGTGTCCGGGTTTTCATTGTTCAGCGATAAATCGTAATCGCTTGTGAGGCCGTCCATCCTTGCCGTGATGCTTGCCGAAGCGCCATTGGTAATGGCAATCTGCGCCGGTGAAAATGTGAGATTCAGCAGGTCCATGGAGATGCTCGCGGAACCGGAAAGAGTCACCACCGTGAAGTCCGCTGGGCCGGTGGCGGCCGTCTTCGAGATTATGGCGTCGATGCTCACGGAGTTATTCGTCGAGGAAAAGTTCTTGATATCAATTCCGGAATTCGAAGACGTTACGGATTTGGTTGCGAGCAGGTTGCTCCCGGTTATGTTTATCGACACCTCGTTGCCGGTAAAGGTTTGATTTGGGGTTATTCCGGTAAGCACCGGGGGCTGATTGTTTACGGTTGTGCGGGTTTCGGAGACGAGGTTTCCGGCCTCGTCATAACCATAGACAATCATGGCGCCGCTTGACGATACAACCATCACAAGGCGGCCGAGATTGTCGTAAATCCGATCAATTGTGTCGGAGAACGCGGGATGTATGGAGAGTAAAATCAGGAAGGACAAACCCAAAAAGAATAAGAATTTGAATTTAAGGCCTGAAGCTTTCCCCGCCAAGCCCAAATCCCTCCCGAAAATTTCATTCAGCCATTTGCGACGACAGCCCTGCAGTCCCCGATAGCAGATTGCGTCTATTAAGTAAAATTTTTTTCAGGATGTCAAGAGAAAAATCAGGCATCCTACTAAATGAACCTTGCGGGTGCACATTGCCCGCTGAAATGGTAACACAAGGCAGGCCCCGCATCTCAAACCTGAACAACGGACATCTGCAAGGCCGGGTTGTATCGTTTTCATAAACTGTTTACATGGACAATGCCATGGCCCGGCGGGTTATGATGGGGCCGGCCGGGTTTTTCAAAAGCCCTGCCGTCGGCAGGGAAAGGAGTTTTGGCAGGGTGTCCGATTCCAATATAGTCAATGGCTCACCAGGAGAGATGGCAAGGGCGAGGCGTGCGATTAACCGCCATGAACCGGGGGGGCCGATTGAACGATTTGAACAGCCATGCTGAAAAAGTCGTTATAAAAGCGGAGGTTGCGGTTTTTATCTTGAACGCCAAATCACAAAAAAGGCGGGGACTCATTCGGTTATAATACAGAAATGCCGTAAGTAATGCGGCACTCCAGCAAGCGAAGCGCTGCAAAAGGATATGGATAAAAATGAAAGACAACCACATTTCGATTATCGCAAAGGAGCTTGAAATAAGAGAGGCCCAGGTCAGGGCCGCAGCCTGCCTGCTTGAAGAAGGGGCGACTGTGCCCTTCATCTCAAGATACAGAAAGGAGGCGACGGGCAGCCTCGATGAGGTCGCAGTCGCCGCCATCAGGGACGGGCTTGAACGGCTGAATGAACTGGATGACAGGCGCGAGGCCATTTTAAAGTCGCTTGAGGAGAGGGGACTGCTTTCGGAGGAGTTGAAGGAGAAGATCGGGCAGGCCGCCTCCGTAACGATCCTTGAAGACATTTACCTGCCCTTCCGCCCGAAGCGCCGCACAAGGGCGACTATAGCCAGGGAGAAGGGGCTCGAACCCCTGGCCGCAATTGTCTTTGAACAGAAAGAGGCGGATATCGAAGGCGCTGCGGCCCCTTTTATAGACGCCGGAAAAGGCGTGGCTTCCGTGGAGGAGGCTCTTGCCGGCGCGCGGGACATCATTGCCGAATGGGTGAGCGAGGACCAGGGGGCAAGGCAGATGATGCGGGAGCTTTACCGGGACAAAGGTGTTTTACGGTCAAAAATCATCCGCGGCAAGGAGGAGGAGGGGATAAAGTACAAGGACTATTACGAGTGGGAGGAGCCGGTCTCGAAGGCCCCGGCCCACAGGGTCCTGGCGATCCGCCGCGGAGAAAGCGAGGGGTTTCTCATTCACCGGGTGCTGCCCCCTGAAGAAGAGGCGCTCGCCCTGCTGGAGTCTGTTTTCGTGAAAGATGGCGGCAAGGCTTCGGAGCAGGTGAAAACGGCGGTCCATGACAGCTATAAAAGACTGCTTGGCCCCTCCATCGAGGGGGAGATCCGCCTGGCAGTGAAAAAACGGGCGGATGAAGAGGCGATTCGGGTCTTTGTCGAAAATCTCAGGCAGCTCCTGCTCGCCCCTCCGCTTGGCAGAAGGATGGTCCTGGCCATCGACCCAGGTTTCAGGACCGGCTGCAAGGTGGTATGTCTCGACCGTCAGGGGAAACTGCTGCATAACGACACCATCTTCCCCCATTCCGGAGAAAAAGCCTCTTCGGAGGCCGCCGGGAAACTGAGAGAGCTGTGCGAACGGTTCGCCATAGAGGCGATTGCCATAGGCAACGGTACCGCCGGCAGGGAGACCGAGTCCTTCGTCAGGGCCCTTGGCCTTCCCCTGGAAACCGGCGTCGTGATGGTAAACGAAAGCGGGGCATCGATTTATTCCGCCTCGGAGGCGGCAAGGGAGGAATTCCTCGATTATGACGTGACCGTCCGGGGTTCGGTTTCGATAGGACGCAGGCTCATGGACCCGCTTGCCGAACTGGTGAAGATAGACGCCAAATCGATAGGCGTCGGCCAATACCAGCACGACGTGGACCAGGCCGCGCTGAGGAAAAGCCTGGACGACGTCGTGATCAGTTGCGTCAACGGCGTGGGGGTGGAGGTCAACACCGCAAGCAGGCAGCTCCTCACATACGTCTCCGGCCTTGGACCGCAGCTCGCAAAGGCCATCGTGGAGTACAGGAACGAGCATGGCCCGTTTACGTCCCGCGAGGAACTCAAAAAAGTGCCTCGCCTCGGGCCCAAGGCGTTCGAGCAGGCCGCGGGATTTCTTCGCATCCGGGACGGGAAAAACCCGCTGGACAGAAGCGCCGTGCACCCGGAAAGCTATTTTACGGTTTATGAAATGGCCAGGGACATCGGCTGCGGCGTGGACGACCTGATGCAAAACGGGGACCTCCGAAGCAGGATCGATCTTGCGCGTTATGTGACCGATACGGCGGGAATGCCCACCCTGAACGATATCATGGCCGAGCTCGCCAGGCCGGGACGGGACCCGAGACGGCAATTCGAGGCCTTCGAGTTCGCCGGCGGGATAACCAGGATCGAAGATGTAAACCCTGGAATGAAGCTGCCCGGCATCGTCACCAACATAACGGCATTCGGGGTGTTTGTGGACATCGGCGTTCACCAGGACGGGCTCGTACATATAAGCGAGCTCGCCGACAGGTTCGTGAAGGACCCTGCGCAGATAGTGAAGGTCCATCAGAAGATAACCGTGACCGTGCTCGACGTGGACCTCCGGAGGAAACGCATCTCACTGTCAATGAAGTCCGCGGGGCAATCCGGGACTCAGGCCCCGCCCAGGACGGACGGGCCCAAAAAAGGACCCGCTCCGGAACCGGGGCGCGGCCGGCCTGAAAAAGAAAAGAGACCCGCGCGCTTCTCAAACACCCCTTTTTTAGATGCGTTCGGGAAGAAGAAGCGATGACGCGCCGCCGGCAGACAGGCTGCCTATTCGTGCGCCACGGGATGCGGCGTGCGCGGCAGCCCGGCCCGGGAAAGCTGGAGCGCCTTTGAGGGGAACTGGACGGCCATCTTGCCTCTTATCGCATCTTCAAGGTAATTTTTTGCGCTTTTGAGGGCCAGCCTCACCGCGTTCTTGCCATAGAGACCGAGGGCCGCGTGATAGAAATCAAAGGCGGCCGCCTGGCCCAGGATATATCTCCAGGAGTAGAATTTCCGAAGCCCCCTGAGGGTCTCCAGATGCAGGGTCTCGGGCCCCATCAGGGCCGGGCGATAGACGACGTTCAGCCCGTCGTACTTCAGCCAGTTTTTGTGCAGGAGCCTGCCCTCCATTTCCAGTTGTTCGTAAATCGGGGTGCCGGGATACGGGGTGAGCATCATGAGCTGCAGCGTGCCCCTGCCAAGGACACGCGCGAAATCCGCCGTCTTTCTTATCGTATCGACGTCGTCCGTGTCCGCGCCGAGGACGAACATGCCGTGGATGCTTATACCGTGCGCGGCGAGCGCGTCTATGCAGGTCTTTATCTCCTCCAGGTTCTGTTTTTTGTTATACAGCTCCAGGGTCCTGGGGTTTATCGACTCGAACCCGACGAAGAGCTTCTTGCAGCCAGCATCCGCAAGGAGCTTCAGGAGTTCCGGGTCCCTGGCCACGTCCACCCTGGCCTGGGCGGACCAGCGCAGCCTGATGCCTTCGGCAATCATCCCCCGCAGCAGCTGTTTTGTGCGCGTCTTGTTCGCGGCGAAATTGTCGTCGACAAAAAACACGGTGCCGCTTATCCCGCTCAGCGATTTCAGGTCGTGCAGGGTAGCCTCCACGGAGCGAAAGCGGTATCGCCTGCCGAACATCTGGATGACGGAGCAGAACCGGCACTGAAACGGGCATCCCCTTGAGCTTGAAACCGGATACACGTCGCCCGGCCTCCAGCCGTGGGCAAGCGAGAAATCGGGGCTCGGCACATTCAGAAGTTCCGATATGAAGGGCCTGTCGGGGTTGTGCACGGCCACGCCGTCTTTCCTGTAAGAGACGCCCAGGATGCCGGACAGCGGAGGGTCGCCCCTGTCAAGGAAGCTTACAAGCTCGGGAAGGCTTTCGTCTCCTTCCTGCCTTACGACGAAGTCCGCGAACCGGAGGGCCTCCTCCGGCAGGAAAGACGGGTGCGCGCCGCCCATTATGACCGGCATTCCCAGTTTCCCGAACCTCTCCGCAATAGCGTAGGAGCGCTGAGCCGTGTTCGTTATCGCGGAGATGCACAGCAGATCGGAGCTCTCTATCCAGGACCAGTCCGGAGGGGCCAGATCCTCAAGGAAGGCACGCGTCTCATAGCCCCTGTTCCTCATTATGGTGGCAAGCAGAAGCGCGCCCAGCCGCGGTATCCTTATTTTGCTGAAGACGTGCCTGCCGGGCGTATTGGGTTCGATAAACGCGATCCTCTTTATGCCCATAACCAGACTTTATCAAAAAAAAGCCGGCTTGGCGAACGCGCCGTTATTGGGAGCGGTCGAGGATTTGCCGCACGGTCGTAAGGAGTTTGCCGCCGGTGAAGGGCTTTATCAACAGGATGTCTACGTCCTTGCCGGCCTTGTTTTCATCATATCCGGTCACGGCGATGATCCTGGCCCGGGGATTGATTGTCTTTATATTCCTTATAAGCTGTCCGCCGTCCATGACGGGCATCGCCATATCGGTAATGACCAGGTTGATCCCTATGGAATTGTTCTTGTACAGGTCCAGCCCATGGACCGGGTCGCTGGAGGTTATGACATTAAAGCCCTTGCCGTTCAGGGTCTCCTTTATGAACTCCAGGACGGGGGCCTCGTCATCGATTGCAAGTATGGTCTCGCCGCTCACGGCCCCGGAACCTTCGATCTTCGCCGGGCTGAATTTCTTCGTGTAAAGCGGGATGTATACGTCGAAGTCGGAGCCCCGGCCGGGCCTGCTTTTCACCGTAATATACCCCTTGTGCTCCTTCACAATGCCGTAGACCATGGCAAGCCCCAGGCCCGTCCCCTTGCCCTTCTCCTTGGTTGTGAAGAAGGGCTCGAACAGGTGGGGGATGTCGCTCTCCTTTATCCCCGCGCCGGTGTCCCTGACCAGGATGTTGACATACCTGCCGCGCGGCACATCCACGCCGATCTCCAGGTCGCTTGGCCCAAGCTCCACGACGGAGGTCCTTATGGTGAGGGCGCCGCCGCTGGCCATGGCGTCCCTCGCGTTTATAATCAGGTTCATCAGGACCTGCTCCATCATGCTTATGTCGCCCTCCACAACGGCAAGCGGCGTCCCCAGCTCCTTCAATACCTTTATCTCCGCGGGGATGAGCCTGGCCGTCATCTCCAGTGTGTCGTCGATGGCCTTGTCGATGCTGAAGGGGACGGCCTCGAAATAGCCCCTCCTGGCGAAGCTCAAAAGCTTGGAGACCATCTGGACAGCCTGCCTCGACACCTTCTCTATCGTTCTTATCTTGCCCGCTATCGACTCTTCGACGTCATCCCTGAGGAGTATCAGCTCGGTAAAACCGAGGATGGATGTGAGGATGTTGTTGAAATCGTGGGCGATGCCCCCCGCGAGCTGGCCTATCGATTCCATCTTCTGCGAGTGGATGAGCTGGGCCTGCATCTTCTTCTTCTCGGTGATGTCCCGGTAGAAGGACTGTATGAGGCGGGCGCCGTCGACTTCGATGACCTTCGAGCTGACCTCCAGTGAGACCTTACTGCCGTCCTTCCTGTAGTGGCGGGTCTCGTAAAGGAGGGGTTCGCCTTTCAGTATATGCTCCATGCGCTCGCGGAAAAGGGCGTCGTCCTCATGCGCCTCCAGAAGCACTATGTTCGCGCCGATGAGGGTCTTCTGGTCAAAACCGTGGATGTCGCAGAGGGCCTGGTTAGCGTCGAGGATCTTCCCGTTTTCGTCCATTATCAGAATGCCGTCCTGGGCGTTCTGGAAGAGAGAGCGCAGCATGAGCTCGGACTTGTTCAGCTTCCTCGTTCGCTCCTCGACGAGTTGCTCAAGCTCGTTGGAGTAGAGTTCGAGCTGCTTTTTGCTTATGTCAAGCTCGTACTGGAGGCCGAGCATGTTTTCAAGGTTCTTCTGGCTCAGGAACCGCCATAAGATAGCGAGTAAAATAGCCGACAAAAGAAAGGTGTTATTGCTTATGAATGCGGGGTAATCATTTATTCCGCCTCTCATCAGCAGAATGGGCAGCAAGTAAACAAGGTAAATCATCCCCACCGTAATGATTGAGTAAATGAAGCTGGATGGTATGACGAGTGCGCCTATGACAACCAGGATAAGGCCCGCGTAATAGGGCGAGCTGCCCCCCCCCAGCCTGAGGATCATTGTCTCGATGGCGGCCGCCGATGTAACGGCTGCGGCAAAGACCAAAAAAACGAGCACAGTCTTTTTTATTTTTCTCCGGTTTACAACTATGTTGATGAACGATAGTGCAAGAAATATGATCGCCATTACACACCTGATAAAAAAGAAGTATGTAAGGTCCTTGGGTGAGGCGAAATAATCCACAATGGTGAAGATGGGGAAAAGAACCGCGCCGGTAATAGCAATCACGTTTACCCAATAGTGGGTGAAGAGCAACGTATGCTCATTTATATAATGCTGCTTCTCGGTGGCAGCGGACCGGAGGGCGGGTTGCGGACGCAAGGCCATTATCTCTCCAAGGTGAAGAACATGATTACGCCTGTCTTGTCGCGCGTCATTTTCAACGCGCCAGCCGGGAACCCGGCCGTTTCAAAAAGCGCCCGGCAATCGGCCTCGCTGCGCTGCATGAGCGCGTCCCATTTTGTGGGCCAGGTATACACCTGGATCCGGTACCGGCCAGCGTCCTCAAACGCAATTATCAGCTTGCCGCCCGGATTCAATAATTCATGGAGGGCGCCTATCAGGTTGGGGACAAGTCTGTCAGGCAGGTAATTGAAGACCCCCGTGCTGAAAATGATGTCCTGCCTGCCGAATTCCCTGAGATTTTTTTCGCGGTTTATCATCCGGGCCACGTTGTATTTACGGAACCTTATTTGATCGGCCAGTCCGGCATATCCCAGTCGGTCAAGTGAGAAGCGAAGGGCGTCTTCATCGATGTCAATGCAGGTAATATCGGCGTTCGAGTCCTTTATGTCCGCGGCCATCCCGAAAAGGTCCCTGCTTGAGCCGCACCCGATGTCAAGTATCCGCGGTCCTTTCCGCCTGAGCAGTTCGGCTCCGAGTATTTCCTTTGCCTTTGCGAGCCTTCCCCTGCAGGCCTTGGCAAGCATTGAATGCAGTAAATGATAATCCAAATAGTAGCCGATCCCCCTCGAAAGGGGAATATTTTTGTAGATGCCATCAAGTATCTTGTAATCGCCCTGGTAGCCCTTGGGCCATATCCTCGCGTGATTCATGAACCAACTTTTAGAGAGCATATAGTTGGTCTTAACCCTGAATTCCTCCCGCTTCTGTAAAATCAGCTCCATATCCTGGACGGCATCCTCGAATTCAACGGCGAAATCCACCAAATCGTAAAGCGCATCGCCAGTCCTTTTTAAAATAAGGTCATGTTCACAGGCCCCGTTTTCGAGTTGGCCTTCAATCTCGGTTATTGTGTCAAGGAATCGGGTTGTCTCCATGTCCAGCATGCTGCACCAGGCGGCAATCCGTTGATTTTGATATTTATGCAGATGTCCCGGCTCGACCATGTCCGCCGACATGCCGCAGTTGGAACACGCGGTGGTTTCACCCGTAAAGGCGGCCCCGCAAAAAGGGCAAGCCGTTTTCTCCACATGCTCTTTTATGTATTCCCACAGGCTGCTCCTGGCGTCTTCCCCGACTTCCATGAATTTCACCGCCACCCCGTTTTCCTCTCTCCGGAGCACCTTGCCGTCCGCCTCGAATTCACCGTAAGGCATCGGCGCCCTGAGCCTGACCCGTGTATTTTCCGGCAGCGAAAAGGACGAATTTATGAAGGCCCCCCCAAGGCCGAGGTTTGACGCGACGGACCGGAAATTCCTCTCCTCCCCTTTTACCATGATCACTACAGGTATATGCGTCTTGCACCTCGCATCCAGCCTGGCCATCCCAATTCTCCTCCTTTGAATTTTAGAGAAAACTCTTTAAAAAAAAGAAAAAACACTCTCCCAGTCAGCAGAATAATAATATAAAAGACAAGATTTTTACAATAGTTACGGCAGAAATTCCGGGGTGGTTTAAATTTGCGATTTGATTGCCAATTTTCCGGTACAAATCGTATAATAAAAATATGCCTATTTACGAATATAAATGCGAGGAATGTTCGGAGGAATTCGAGAAGCTGGTCTTTGCCAGTTCAAGGGTGGCCTGTCCGAAATGCGGTTCCACGGAAGTCAAAAAAAAGCTCTCCACCTTCGGGATGAGCGGCGTGAGCAAGCCCTTTGCCGGCGGCGGGCATTCCTCAGGGTGCGGCTCCTGCAGCAGCTCTTCCTGCTCAAGCTGCCATTAAGCCGCATTTTCCCCCTACCTATCTTATATAGGCTTCCGTGACGTATCTGAGCATCATGCGGTGCGTATTGAAGTAGTATGCGTTTTTCCCTATCGCGTTTTGCATCATCCGCACCCACGTGTGGCGGTCATTGTAGTAAAGGGGGATTATAGTCTCTTCAAGTTTCCGGTACAGGTCCTCCGCGTCCTTGGCGTCCCTTACGTCGAGGGGCTCGTTTTCGTCAGTAACGGCGGGGCCGATGGCCCAGCCCGTGTAGCCCTCGATATGCCCCTCTATCCACCAGCCATCTAGGATGCTGAAGTTCGGGACCCCGTTATGGGCCGCCTTCATCCCGGAGGTGCCCGAAGCCTCTCTGGGCCTTCTTGGCGTATTCATCCATACGTCCACTCCGCTGACGAGTTTCAGGGCCAGGTCCATGTCATAGTTGTTCAAATAAACTATCTTGATCCGTCCGGCCAGCCGTTTTATGCAACTGAAAATCCGCCTTATGACCGCTTTTCCGTCAATATCCCTCGGATGGGCCTTGCCAGCCAGGACGATCTGCAGCTTGCCCTGCCCGATGCGGGCCAGCCGTTCGATGTCCCTGAATATCAGGTCCGCCCGTTTATATGCAGTGGCCCTCCTGGCAAATCCTATCGTCAGCAGGTCGTAGCTGAGCCCTGCCCCTGTCAGACGGTTAACATAATCAAGCAGCGCGCGCTTCGAAGCCATATGGGCCGCCCAGAGCTCCTCTTCCGGCACGCGCCCGATCCTCACGAAAAGCTCTGGTTCATTTGCCCAGCCCGGCAGGTATTTGTCGAAAATCGCCCTCATATGCTCGCCCGTCCAGGTGAATGAATGGACGCCGTTTGTGATCGAAGAAAACTCGTACCCGGGGAACATCCGCATGGAGACTTCCTTGTGCTTCTTCGCCACTCCGTTTACGTATTCCGTGAGGTTCAGGGCCAGGTGCGTCATATTGAGCTTTTCCGGGCCGGCCCATTTCTTGAGTATTCGTGCAGGTATCATCTCGCCCAGGACTTCCCGGAAGACCTCGTAGGAGAAGACGTCATGGCCGGCCTGCTCCGGCGTGTGGGTTGTAAACACGCAGAGGTCCTTCACGCGTTCCACGTCCCAGACGAGGTCCTCGTCCCAGACCGCCTCTATGTCCTTTTTGTATTCAACAAGCAGTTCCAGGGTGAGGAAACTCGCGTGGCCTTCGTTCATGTGATATTTTTTTATCTCGAATCCGAGTTTCCTCAGCATCCTTACCCCGCCGATGCCCAGAACGGCTTCCTGCATCAGCCTGTATCTCACGTCCCCGCCGTAGAGGTATGAGGTCAGCTCCCTGTCCTCGGGATCGTTTTCGGGCAGGTCCGTATCGAGAAACAGGATCGGCACCTTGCCGCCCGTGATGCTTCGCTGAACGTAAAACCAGCTGCGGACCGCAACCGGCCTGCCCCGAAGGTCCACGAATATCTTTTCCGGCAGGGGCTTCATGAAGAGCTCCGGCTGCCAGACGGCCGGCTTCTCCGTCTGGTTGCCTTCGGAGTCAAGTTCCTGGTCGAAATAGCCTTTTTTGCTTAAAAGCGTTACGGCAAGAAGCGGTATCTTCAGATCGGCCGCCGAACGTATGGTGTCCCCCGCCAGCACGCCAAGGCCGCCGCTATAGGTGTGCATATCGTTGAGCAAACCTATTTCCATTGAGAAATAGGCTATTTTGGGCTCCTTAAGGAACTCCTCCAGGGAGGTCAAAGGCTCCATGTCCCTTAAATTTTAAGATAATGGCGGGACATATACAAGATAAAAAAGGACAAGCGGCACCCCGGAGAGGCGGATGTGTTAAAATAGGGTAAACTCGGAAGAGAGGTTCGCAAAAAACAAGAGCATGTTCAACATGAAGGCCGTAGAACCCCGCCAGTTGGGGCCGGATTCCAAATTCAAGTTCCTCTGCCATAAGGGGATCTCCTGCTTTACCCACTGCTGCTCGAACGTGGACATCATGCTTACCCCTTATGACGTGCTGAGGCTTAAGAGGCGCCTTGGCATAAGCTCCGGCGAATTCCTTGAAAAATACACCGTCGTGCGGGTGGACAAGCAGTCCACCCATCCCTACGCCTATCTCAAAATGAAGGACGAGACCGAACGCAAGTGCCCGTTCGTTGTGGTCCCCGACGGCTGCACAGTCTATACGGACCGGCCCGTGAGCTGCCGCTACTATCCCGTCGGTCAGGGCACTTTGAAAAAGAGCGGCGAGGACGGAAATATCTTTCACGAGGAGTTCTACTTCTTCGTCAAAGAAAAGCACTGCATGGGATACAAGGAAAAAAACGAGTGGACCATAGACTCCTGGAAAGACGACCAGGAGATCACGCTCTACGACGGGATGAACCGCGAATGGAAGCAGCTCCTCATGCGGAGGAACCTGCCAGGGCAGCCGGGGCTTGACGACAAGAAAAAGATGCTTTTTTTCATGTCTAGCTACGACCTTGACAAGTTCAGGGGGTTCGTGTTCGGCAGCCGTTTTCTGGAGGTATTCGATATCCCGGAGGCGGAGATCGAGGAGATAAAGACCTCTGAAGAGGCGCTCATGAAGCTGGGGTTCAAGCACCTGAAATTCATTCTCGGGCTGGAACAGACGCTCAAGGTGAAGGAATCGGTGCTAAAGGCAAGGGAAGCGCAGGCCAGGGCCGCCAGGACCAAAGACTCACCGAAAGAAACCAAGCCGGAATAAAAAGCAGCAGTAGAGGCGTTGACCCCCGCCCTTCGGGCCTTACTGCAGGTCCAGTTGCGTCTTTATCCAGTCCGCAAGCGGCCCGTTGAGCGCGTACATGCCTGAGATATCTTTTGCGCCCTTGTCGCGGACCGCCGCCCAGAGGAGGTCCTCAGGGGCGTCCGTTATCTGGGCTATGGTCTTCGATCTCAGGCAGTAAGTCTTCATCACCATAAGGGACGGTTTCGGCAGGCCCTCCATGTATTCCACGTAGAAGGAAAATCCCTGTGTCTCGTCTGTCAGGCTGGCGTCTTTTTCCGAATGGACAAACCGCGGCTTGAAGATGACCTCCGGGGTGACATCGAAACGGAGGTTGTCCTTGAAAACCCTGTTCTTCCCGAGCTTGCGGATGCTTATGTCTATCACAGCCCGGATTCTTTCCGGTAGCGTTCCACCGCGGCTTCCTCCACCTCTTCCAGCATGGCGTTTTTCGCATCCTCAAGCCGTTTTAGCGGAAGTCCCAGTTTTTTTGCCAGGCCCTCAAGCGGCGTGCCCCCGGTAAAATGCATCTGCGCAATAAGCACCTTCAGCGCGTCATCCAGTATCTGGGTTTTAAGGGCCTCGTCCTTTACGTCTATCAGCCCGGAGGCGCTCTCAAAAGACATCCCCTGAAGAACGGCGTTCTGAATGCGTTTTATGGATTCAGCGTACTGCTTGTCTTCTTCCGATTCCGGAAGCTCGTTGTACCATGCCTCAGACATATACTAATGATAACATAAGAATGTTGGGAAAGAAGTACAAAAAAAGGGCCCGAATTCGGGCCCCTTTGTTTGAAGCGGACTTTTCGAACTATATCTTGAACGGATTGACGAAAAAGAGCATCAGGACCACGACGAGGGCGTAAATCGCCAGAGACTCGATCATGGCCAGACCGACGATAAGCACGGTCATGATCTTGCCCTGAACGCCCGGGTTCCTGGCCACGCCTTCACAGGCGCCTCTCACGGCATGACCCTGGCCGATACCGGTACCCAGAGCGGCCAGACCTATGCCCACGGCGCACCCCAGGGCGGCCAAGGCATAATAGGTCATTTTGGCCGTGGAAGGGGCGGCTGCGGCCGCGGCATCAGCCGCAAAGACGGCCGGTGCAACCATAAAAAGCAATACGGCGGCAAGAATGAGCACGGAAATAAGTTTCTTCATGAATTTCCTCCTTTCTAAATGATATCTAATGGGCTTCCTGAACTGCGCCCGCGATATAAAGCACCGATAAGAGCGCAAAGACATATGCCTGGACTAGAGAGACGATAACGCCCAGGCCCAGTATCGCCATTGGGACGAAAAGGGGCACTATCATTGCGAGCACTATCAGAAGCAGGTGCTTCGCAATCATGTTGCCGAAAAGCCTCACCGAGAGGGTGAGCGGCCTGGCCAGATGGCTTATCAGCTCTATTACGAACATCATCCCCATGAACAGCAGGACAAGGGGATTCCAGCCCCTTATCGGACCGAGGAAGTGCTTTATGTAGTGCAGGCCATGCACCCTGAAACCCCAGAGCTGATAGATTATGAAAACGGGTATGGCCATCGAGGCCGTCATGTTTATGTTTGCCGTGGGCGAGAAAAACCCGGGAATCAGGCCGAAGAAATTGCTGACCAGTATGTACAGGAAGATCGTGCCGATGAGGGGAAAGAAGAACGCTCCCCATTCATGCCCTATGTTCTCCATGCAGAGGTTCTGCATGGCTTCCATTATGATCTCCACAAAATTCTGGACACCCCTTGGCACCAGCGATATCGATGCGCGTATGACTATGGCCACTATTATGAGCAGGGCAGAGGCCAGAAAAGCAAACGACACAAACGGCGGTATTATATGCGGATTTATAAATAAATCCATTATGGTGGATTCGTTCATCCGGTTTCCAGGGCCTCCTCGTTTTTACTTGGAAAAAAATTCGTTTTATCTTACTTAAGAGGAAAAATCTTGTCAAGAATAGGTTTATAAATAATGCAAATAGACCGCGCCCGGACAGGCCTGGCTGCGCGCCGGAACATCAGACTTTTTCCGCTATGAAGACCCTCTCAAGATTTGCCAGGTCGCGCACAAGCGCCTCCATCCGGAGCCCGGCCTCGCCAGCCATGCGGGCAAGGGGGCCGGACTCCGTCCCGCCGGCGATTTCCATGAGCAGGCGGCCCCCGCGTTCAAGATGCGCGGCGGCCCCCCGTATTATACGTCCGGCAAGCTCCAGGCCGTCAGCCCCGCCGCTTAACGCGATGCCGGGCTCCCAGCAGACCACTTCCGGCTCGAGGGTTTTCAATCTCTCCTCCTTGATATAGGGGGGGTTGGCGGTGATGAAATCGAAGACGGAGTCCCCCGCGGGGCCGAAGAGGTCCCCTTTGGCGAAGCGTACGTTTTCCACGCCGTTTTCCCGCCTGTTTCTCTCAGCCCAAATGAGCGCCTCCCCGGAGATATCGGTTGCCAGTATGCTGGCGCGCGGCAGGTTTTTGGCCAGGGCGAGGGCTATCGCGCCGCTTCCGGTGCAGAGGTCGAGTATCTTTATCTCCCTCTGCCTACCGGCCCGCCTGAGGGTCTCTTCCACCAGTATCTCGGTTTCCGGCCGGGGGATGAGCACCCCCTTGCCCACGAGTAATTTCAGCCCACAGAACCAGACGAAGCCAAGGATATACTGGAGCGGCTCGCGTTTCTTTCTTCTCTCAAGTATCTCGTCGAGTCTGCGGAGCTGGTCCGGCGAGAGCGGCGGGTTGTCCCTGTAGAGGCGGAGCAGGTCGATTCCGAGGCCGTCTCTAAGTATCGCTCGGGCCTCTTCGGCTGCCCCGGGGATGCCCAACCCCTGAAGGGTTCCGATTGCGTGTTTCAGGGCGTCAAGCGCGGAGGGCGCCTTATCCTTGTCCGGGGGCCTCTTCAAGGGCGGAGATTTCCTTCAGCTTTTCGGTCTGGAAGTAGGCGCCGAGGCTGTCTACCATCTCATCGATTTCGCCTTCCAGGAAGCGGTCCAGCTTGTAGAGGGTCAGCCCTATGCGGTGGTCGGTCACGCGGTTCTGGGGATAGTTGTAGGTCCTTACGCGCTGGCTCCGGTCGCCGGTGCCTACCTGCGATTTCCTCTGACTGGCGCGCTGCTGCTCCAGTTTCTCCTGTTCCATTTCGTAAAGCCTGGCGCGGAGCACCTTCATCGCCTTTTCCCTGTTTTTAAGCTGGGAGCGCTCGTCCTGGCACTGCACGACGACCCCGCTTGGGACGTGGACGATCCTGACGGCCGAGTAGGTGGTGTTTACGCTCTGCCCGCCGTGGCCGGAGGCGCAGAATGTGTCTATCCTGAGGTCCTTTTCGTCTATTTTGATGTCTATGTCCTCGGCCTCGGGTAGCACCGCCACGGTTGCGGCGGAGGTGTGTATCCTCCCCGATGCCTCGGTCGCGGGGACGCGCTGCACCCGGTGAACGCCGCTTTCGTATTTCAGCCTGCTGAACGCCCCCCTGCCCTGGATGGAGGCGACTATCTCCTTTATGCCCCCAAGGCCGGTTATGTTGGAGTCTATGACCTCCACCTTCCAGCGTTTGGCCTCCGCGTATTTCGAGTACATCCGGAAGAGCTCGCCCGCAAACAGGGCGGCTTCCTCCCCCCCGGTACCCGCCCGGATCTCAAGGATCACGTTCCTGTCGTCCCTGATGTCCTTCGGGATGAGCATGAGGGTCACTTTCCTTTCGACCTCGGGACGCACCCGCTTCAGCTCATCAAGCTCATCGCTTGCGAGCTTTTTCAGCTCCTCGTCACCCGAGGACAGGAGCCCCTCGGCATCCTCGATGTCGGCCAGGAGCTTTTTGTATTTCCTTATCTCCTCAACCAGGGGATAGAGCTCCGCCTGCTGCCGGGAAAGCCTCTGGTAGAGGTCCCGGTTCTGTATCACTTCGGGGCTTGAAAGCTCCTCCGTAAGCTCCTCGTATTTTTTTTCTACGTTTTCGAGATTCTCAATCAGTCTCATTTAACTTCTTCCTTCAAAGGCGCCGCGCTAAACGACATGACGCCCTCGAACGCCTTCAGCGAAACCTCCACCTGTTTTTCATCCGGCTCGCCCGTCGTGAGTTTCTGCAGCAGCAGCCCCGGAAGCACCATCAGGCGCACGAACGGGTTGTCCTGGAACCTTGCGCTCGCCTTCAGCACCTCATACGAGAGGCCGGCCAGGAAAGGTATCAGGACCAGCCTGGAGAGGAATTTCATGTAAAGCGGCCATCCGTGGGGTATCAGGGAAAAAACCAGTATCGAGAGCACCAGCACAATAAGCAGAAAACTCGTGCCGCATCTGGGATGCTCCCGGGCCTGGAGCATTATCCTCTGCATCTCCATGCGCCCGCCTCCCTCCTCATACGCGTGGATCACCTTGTGCTCCGCCCCATGGTACTCGAAAATCCTCCCGATCTCCTTCCACATCCCTATCAACCAGATGTACAGGAGAAAGAGCGCGACCCTGACAAGGCCGTCCACCAGGTTGAAAAGAAGGCCGCTTGCGGCGACCGCCGGGAAGATAAACCCGAGCAGCTTTGCCATGTAAAGGGGCAGGACAAGAAACAGCCCGGCCGCCGCTGCCAGCGAGGCCGCCAGCGTCAGTCCCATTTGGAGCGCGGAAATCGGTTTTTCCTCTTCCCCCGCGGCAGCCACCTGGGCCGAAAACTCCAGGGCCCTTATCCCCAGGATCAGCGTGTAAAACAGGATGATGGCGCCCCTTACAAACGGGATTTTCTCGCCCGCGTGGGTTTTTAGCGGCTCGCACTTGAGCCTAATGTTCCCCCCGGGCTCCCTGACTGCCACCGCCCAGCCCCCCCGGGACTTGAACATGACCCCCTCGATTACGGCCTGTCCCCCGATTGCCTGCCTGGCGTCTTTATTGGACATAATTGGACATAGACGCAAAAAGAGGGACGCCGGAGTTCCGCTTCACAGCCCCGGCCGCCCCTCGAATGCTTTTTGTGTGTTAGCTTTCCTTTTTCTTTCTCTCGTACTTCTTCTTGAACTTCTCCACGCGGCCCTCAGCATCCACAATCTTCTGCTTGCCGGTGAAAAACGGGTGGCACTTGGAACATATATCCACGCGGATTTCGGGGACAGTCGAGCGGGTCGTAAAGGTCTCTCCGCAGGCGCAGATCACCTTCGCCTCTTTATAATCAGGATGAATCCCTTCTTTCATGGCGTATCTGTTTCCTCCTTTATTATCTCTTTATTTTAAGGCAAACGGAAGGGCCATTTCAAGTTTCCGGCCGGGCGGGGCCCCGGTTTGGAACACGCTCTTAAGCATCCGCCCGGCCTTTTTTGTGCTTTCCCGTTCAAACCAGAAATTCCAACCTCCCGTTTTTAAAGGATTTTTCAAGCCGGGCTGTTCAAGTGTTCAAAAAGGGCCATGTTAAAGTCCCCGCCCGGGTTTCGGCTTTCGAAAAACCCTGCCGGCGTATCATAATCCGCCGGGCCATGATATTGTCCATGGAAATAGTTTATGTGAAAAGTTTCGTAAACAGGGGGAAAAGGGGACGGTATAACAGACTTTTAATGCACCGATAGCGTAAAAAGACAAAAGTCGATAGACATAATGGCTGGCTGGGAAAATAGACTGCCGCAGCACTAATAACGCAGCACTAATAACGATTGACAATATTATCGCATCGCGTTATCATTCACAATGATAAAGAGCTTTCATTGCAAAGAGACTGAGAAGCTCTTTAATAGACGGTCGTCATCAAGGCTCCCTTCGTCGATGGCGCGGAGCGCCTTGAGGAAATTGCTGATTTTGGATGGCGCGGAGCGCATGGAAGACCTGCGGGTGCCGCCTGGAAACCATTTGGAGAGGCTCACTGGCAACCGCCATGGGCAGCACAGCATCCGTATTAATAATCAATGGAGGATATGTTTTCGATGGCATCAGGGCGATGCCTGCGACGTTGAGATAACGGACTACCATTAGGAGGCATTTTATGTGCGCAAAGAAAATAAACCCAGTCCACCCCGGGGAAATACTGATTGAGGAATTTCTGAAACCCCTTGGGATAAGCCAGTACAGGTTGTCCAGGGATATCAGCGTGGCGCCGCGCCGCATCAACGAGATCGTGCAGGGCAAGCGGGCAATCACTGCGGATACGGCCCTGAGACTTGCTCGTTATTTTGGTCTTTCGGAACGGTTTTGGCTCAATCTTCAAACGCGCTACGACCTGGAGGTCGAGAAAGATAAATTGGACCTTAGACTGGAAAAAGAGGTTAGAGTTTTAAAGCTCAAGAGCGCCTAAAAGGATCCTTCACCCTTCCCTGGTGTATTGCGTCCTAAATCTCTTTTCATTAGAAAGCCCCAAAAAATCCGTTTTCCCCATTCCCCAGGTGGTAACCGGGAATCCATTGTCATTAAAAAACAAGGAGCCCTGGATTCCCGCCTTCGCGGGAAGCGGACTCCCCGGTGTCCCGCTTGCCCGAAAGCGCTCCGGGCGGTTGGACGACGGAAGTCCGCCGTCCGGACGGCTGGTTGAGCTTAATCCCGTTAGGGCGGACCATCTCCGGCGTCCCCTTTTCCGGCATATCCGGCACATTGAATTTCCACTCCAAAATTCTTTATTATTAAGGTGTTTTCACTACAGGACGAGGGAAAGGAAGGGGTGAAAGTCTATTTCATGGCTCTAACCGAGTCCGATACCAGGGCCAAGCTGATTGATCCCGCTATTCATGCAAGGGGATGGACAGAAGACCTTATCCGCCGGGAGGAGACAGCCGGTTCCATCGAGATTTACGACGGCAAGCCCCGAAGGCGGGGAAAGGGCCGGATCGATTACACCCTCAGGGTAAAGGTTCACCCTGAAACCCAGCCAATAGCCCTGGCCCTCATAGAAGCAAAGAAAGAAAACCTTCCGCCGGGGCACGGACTGGAGCAGGCAAAACTGTACGCATCCTGCAACCGCCTTAACGTAAAATTCGTCTTTTCCAGCAACGGACATCTTTTCGTAGAGTTCGATTCATTTACTGGCCAGACAAGCCAGCCGCGTCCAATGAGCGAATTCCCAACACCTGAAGCCTTGCGCGCCCGCTATGAGCAGGACATGGGCTTTAGCCTTAGCGATGAAGCGGCCAAGCCCCTCCTAACACGTTATCAGGGCGGAGAGGCAACCCGGCGCTATTATCAAGATGCTGCTATCAGAGCCGTCATTGAAAAACTGGCAAAATGTGAGAGGACCGGGCAGCCCAGGCGCGCCTTGCTCTCCCTGGCAACAGGGGCGGGCAAGACATTCATAGCCGTAAATCTTCTTAGGCGAATAGCGGACGCGGGGCAGTTGAAACGAGCCCTCTTTGTTTGCGACAGGGATGAACTGCGGGCACAGGGCGCGGGCGCTTTCCAGAACGTCTTCGGGGCGGATGCCGCAATGGTGTCCTCTGGCAACCCCCAAAAAAATGCCCGCATTCTGATTGCCACATACCAGACCCTTAATGTTGATTCCGATGAGGCGGACGCGAACTTTCTTACAAAGCATTATCCCGAAAACTATTTCAGCCATATCATCATTGATGAGTGCCACCGGTCGGCCTGGGGCAAGTGGTCTCAGGTGATGACGAGAAATCCCAATGCTGTCCAGGTCGGCCTTACCGCCACCCCAAGAAAAATTAAATTTAACGAAAAATCGACGGAAGCACAGCAAGACGAGCAGATCACAGCCGACAACTTGAAGCATTTCGGCGAACCGGTTTATGAATACACGATGAGCCAGGGAATAGAAGACGGCTATCTGGCCGCCTGCGAGATCATCAAAGGCCGGGTCAACCTGGACGACACCGGCATAACCCTGGATGAAATAATGAAACACAATCCAAAAAACGCCATTACGGGCAACCCTATGACTAGAGAAGAGGTCGAACCATTTTATAGCAAGAATGATTATGAAACGCGGGTACTGCTGCCAGATCGTGTTCTGGCCATGTGCCGGGACCTCTTCAACTACTTGCTGGAAACGGGCGGGCCGGAACAGAAGACAATCATATTTTGCGTCCGGGACAGGCATGCCGATGATGTTGCCCTTACAATGAATAACCTGTATGCCCAGTGGTGTAATGCCAATGGGAAAGAGCGGCTTGAGCCTTACGCTTTCAAATGCACCGCCAGCGTCGATGGAAGCTCAATGGTCAGCGATTTGAGAGGCGCTTCCCGTTCTCATTTCATCGCGGCGACGGTGGACCTTTTGACCACCGGCGTGGACGTGCCAGCAGTGGCCAATATCGTCTTTTTCAAATACGTCCGTTCTCCGATTTCCTTTTACCAGATGGTCGGGCGCGGGACGAGGATAGATTTCGCAACAGGCAAATTGATGTTTCGGGTTTACGATTACACCGATGCCACAAGGCTTTTTGGAGAGGAGTTCATAACCAGGAAACCGAAAACCGGAGGAGGCGGAGAGCCGGGGCCGCCACCACCGCCACCCATAACCATTGACGGACTAACTGTGGAAGTTACACCGGCGGGCAGATACATAGTTGCGGAAGTGGATGGCGTAACCAGGCCGATCTCGGTTGAGGAATACAAGGAGCGATTGGCGGCAAAGCTCATAATGGAAGCCCCAACCCTTGATAGCTTCCGGGGCCATTGGATTAATCCGGCGGACAGAAGAGAGCTTATGGACCGCCTTGTTAAGGCCGGGAGCCCTCCCAGGGTTGTTCTGTACGTTGATGACATGCAGGATTTTGACCTTTATGACGTTTTGGCTGAAATAGGCTACGGTATGGCCCCGCGCACAAGAATAGAACGCGCCGCGGCTTTCGGCTATAAGCATGCCGGATGGCTTGCCGGTCTTCCGGCGAATGCGTCCAAGACGCTTTCCGCGATTGCAGAGCAGTTCGCGCATGCCGGAACCGAAGGCTTGGAAAGCCGGGAAGTATTTGAGACCTCACAAGTACGTAAGGCTGGCGGCTTAGGCGCGCTCAAGGCACTTGGCAGTCCGAAAGAGGTGTTGCAGGAGACCAAGAAGAGGATATTTGCGGCATGAGCGGGAATGGGGCACGCGAGTTACCGAAGGGGTGGAGATGGGCGAGACTGGGCGAAGTTTGCGAAGAAAAGACCGAAAATAGAAATCCAACCGCAACCCCGGATGAGTCTTTTCAATATGTCGATATCACGAGTGTCGATAATGTATTGAAAATTATAAAAGGAGTAAAGACTTTAGAAGGCAAAGACGCTCCAAGCAGGGCGCGCCAAGTGATTTTGGAAGGTGATGTATTAATATCAACTACGCGGCCTAATCTAAATGCAGTTGCACTTGTGCCAGCTCGGCTTCATAATCAGATTTGTAGTACAGGATTTTGTGTGCTCCGACCAAAAAATATTCTTTCCGGGGAATTCTTATTCCATTATGTGAAAAGCCCCTCTTTCGTAAAAAGACTTTCCGATTTAGTTAAGGGCGCTCTTTATCCTGCTGTAACAGATAAGCAAGTTCGTGAACAATTAATCCCTGTCCCGCCTCTCCCCGAGCAGAAACGCATTGTCTCAATCCTTAACGAGCAGATGGAGGCGGCAGAGCGGGCACGCGCCGCAACCGAGGCACAACTCGAAATTATCAGAAAGCTACCTTCTGCCCTCTTGCGGCGGGCGTTCAATGGGGAGCTGTAAGGATGGGAGCCGGATTGCCCCCGAATGGTAAAATATTGCAGCGGGTCTGGTTTGAAGCGGCGCCCGGATACCGCAGATGCACAGAGGAGGTTTTATGACCCCGGTTGAAAAAAATGTTCTGGACAAATTCAAATTCCTGCTTTTGAAGCGGCTGAAGGTGCGCAAAATGATCCTCTTTGGATCGAGGGCGCGCGGCGGCGCAGGCCCCTATTCGGATATGGACATCGTGGTTGTTCTGGATAATTCACACGAGGAGTCCGATTTCGATTATGTGAGCGATTGCGCATGGGCGGCTGGATTTGAGCAAGGGATCGTAATAGTGCCGGTTGTTTTTACCTTGCATGAATGGGAGAACAGTCCCGAACGGCATTCATTGCTGGCCCTGGCTGTTGAGGCCGAGGGCGTGCCTGTATGAAAGAAGAAGAGATCAAGAGCCTGATAAAATACCGGCTTGATCAGGCTGAGACGGCGCTTGAAGACGCGAGATTTCTTCTGAGCGGAGGCCGAAGCCCGCAAGGCATCATAAACAGGGCTTATTATGCGATGTTTTATGCCGCGCTCGCTCTTTTACAGAAAATCGGCATGGTCCCTTCGAAACATACCGGCGTAATCAGTCTTTTCGATACCGAGTTTGTTTTGAAAGGCATCTTTCCACAAGAGCTGTCACGTAATTTCCATAAAGCATTTGAATTAAGGCAGGTCTCCGATTACAGGACCTTTCAGGCGGTTTCAAGTCAAAAAGTGCGGGAGATATTAGAACCTGTCTCAAAATTGATTTTGAAGCGAAAGAGAGAGGGAATCGTGGCAGACAAGGAGGAAAGGGGAAATCGCCCGGAGGCGCAGCAGCGCTGCGTTGAGGACGATTTTCCCTGTATGACGCCGTATGCCGCGATTCCAGCCTCTTATAGCCAGAAGCAATTTTGAGACGGGTTCTAGATAACGCGGCCCGTTTCGTTGAGGCGGTCAGGGAATACTTTGGGACCGGGAAGAATTCCTGATGGCTGCAAGCAACGGCAAGCGCCTTGCCACTCAGCAATCCGTAAACGGCACGATAAAAAGCATCTGCGATATCATGCGCCGTTCCAACTGCGCCGGGGCCATGCAGTACGTCCCGGAGCTGACCTGGATACTCTTCCTTCGCATCCTTGACGAGCGCGAACAACGGGAGGCCGAAAACGCCGAGGCCGTGGGCGCGGAATACACACCGTCACTGAAAAAACCTTACAGATGGCGGGACTGGGCCGCGCTGACTGGTAAGAAACGAAAGGAACTCCAGGAAGGCGCGCTTGGGGCCTTTTTTGGCTTTGTGAACACGGAGCTTTTGCCTTATCTCAAGAAACTCGGGGAAAAGCCGAACGCCACCCCAAAGCAGAAGGTCATAAGCGAGATAATGTCCGGCGTGGAGCGCGTCCGAATGGACACGGAAAGAAACATGCTGGACGTGCTCGATAAGGTTGACGCGATAACCGATGAGGACATAGATCCGACGCACGTATTTCCCCTTTCCCAGGTTTATGAAGGGCTTCTCCTGAAGATGGGCGAGAAGGGCAATGACGGCGGGCAATTTTTTACGCCCCGCCAGGTGATAAAGGCGATGGTCAAAGTCATAAACCCGAAAATTGGGCAGACCGTATACGACCCCGGCTGCGGGACAGGCGGCTTTCTTGTCCAGGCGTATCAGCACATGCGCGAAAATCTGGGCAGGAAGGACACGCCTGATAATATCGAGACCCTTAAATGCGGGACTTTTTACGGCCGGGAAAAAGAGAACCTTATATACCCGATAGCCCTCGCCAACATGGTGTTGCACGGAATAGACCAGCCAAACCTCTGGCATGGAAATACCCTTACCGGAGGGGAAACTTACGGCGGTCTTTTTCAGAGCGCGCCGCCGCTGTTTGACGTGATACTTACAAACCCGCCCTTCGGCGGGAAGGAAAGCAAAGAGGCCCAGACGCGCTTTGCCTATAAAACAGGCGCTACACAGGTGCTTTTCCTTCAGCATGTGATAGACAGCCTGAAACCGGGCGGGCGGTGCGGGATTGTGCTTGATGAAGGCGTGCTTTTCCGCACGAATGAAACCGCCTTTGTCCAGACCAAACGCAAACTGCTTGATGATTGCGATCTCTGGTGTATTGTGAGTCTTCCTGGCGGCGTGTTCACGGCGGCAGGTGCGGGTGTAAAGACCAACCTGCTGTTTTTCACCAAGGGCAAGCATACGGAGAAGGTCTGGTATTACGACCTTTCAGGCCTGAAAGTGAACAAGGGAAATCCCCTCACGCTTGAAAAATTCGAGGAATTCTTCCGCCTCCTGCCGGACCGTGCCGATAGCGAACATAGCTGGGCCGTTACCCGCAAGGAAATAGAGGCAAAGAATTTCGACCTGAAAGCAGTAAACCCGAATGCCAAAAACGACGAGGATACCCGCACGCCGGAAGAACTGCTGGATATAATCGAAGCAAAAGGCAAAGAAGTTGCGGAAGCGCTGGCTTTCCTGAGAGGGAAACCGGATAAATAGAGAAATACTCCCCTGGAAATATATATGGCTAAGAGAGGCGGCAGCCCCCGTGGCAATCCCGCCGTTAATGCAACACCAGGGGTAATGAATGGCGGGAATTTTTGCTGGAGGCTGGTAAAGCTGGCATGATGGGTATAAATAGATGACGAATAAATTGTTAAACTATGTAGTGTGCCCTATGGGAACGATCAGCAAGGAACTTGCGGATAAGATTAAAACCCTGCCAGACACTGAAAAAATAGAGCTGGTAGACTCGATTTTAATGCAGTTGGACAGGCCGGATCCTGAAATCGACCATATATGGGCTGATGAGGCGCGCAAGCGGTGGGAAGCTTACAAGGCTGGCAAGATGGAGACGGTGCCTTATGAACAGGTGATGGGAAAATACAGGGCCAGATGAAGGTCGGAAATCGTCCTTTTTTTGCGGTTGCCCACCTGCATAGAGAACCGCGATATTGGACAAACAGATTTCCTGAACAATGAGTAAGACAGTAAAGCCAAAATACTATGCGTTTGTTTTCAAGAGTACCGCGCATCGCATGGCGCGGGTTTTTTAGGCCGTAACATGCAAAAATTGCAAGCTATTGCTTACGTGCGGTATCCTGGGCAAAGCGGGTATTCAGCGGCTATTTTTTCTTGTCCTGAAGAAGGGAGCCATCCAGCGCCCAGTAAGGCGTTCCGCGGCCGGGCAGCTTAAACCTGAGCATCCGGTACTGAACGGACCTCTCGATCACGCGCACCCGTATGCCATCCTTCAGCCGGACAACCCGTCCGCTTTTGAGAAGGGCGTTCAACCCCGCCGTATCGCCGGACTTCCGGTATCCGATAGCCCTGTCCAGGGTTTTGGGGCTTGTCGCTGCCAGGAACCCGTTCCTGGTGGTATAACAGTTATTGACCTCTCAGGCATATGCTCCGTGCCAGAAGGCGGGCAGGAGAACGGCCAGGACAAGCAAACAGGCAGCTAGATATATCTTTTTCACTTGCACAACCGGCCCCCTTTTGTTTTAGACGTTATCTACGCTATGCGTTTGTTTTCAGCAGTACGCGCATCGCCGGGGATTTTTCGCTCCGTTTGGGGCGTCAGGGGGGCCTATGCCTTGAAGAATCCCGCGGGCTGAAACCCGGACGGGGACTGCCCTACAGGTTTTCCTTCATCTCCCAGATGCCACAGGGACAGATGCCCGCGCAGAAGCCGCAGCCGATGCACTTTTCGTCATCCACCACGTACTCGAACCCCCCGCCCGGTTTCTCCACCCTGGAGATCGCCCCCCAGTAGCAGACGTTCTCGCACATGTGGCAGTCGCGGCAGCTCCCGCAGGACAGGCACCTCCCGGCGTCCGCCACGGCGCTTTCCTTCGAATAACTGCCGCTGTTCGCGCCGTCAGGCGTGTTCAACTGGCAGGCCTCATAGTAGACCGTCTTTATGCGCTCGTAGGGTATCTGGTCCGTGACTTCCGGCATGTAGTCATAGCGCATCAGCGCCGCGTGGATCGTCTCCGCCGCGACCCTGCCCTGCCCTATGGCGTTCGTGACGAGCCCGGGCCTCGTCGCATCTCCTATGGCGTAGACCTTGTTGTCCGTGGTCTGCCCGGTCTCATCGACCCTGAGCCAGCCGTTTTTGTCCCTGTCTATGGATTCCGGCAGGAAGTCCACCACGGGGGTCTCGCCGACGGCGACGACGAGCAGATCGGCCCTCACCGAGGTGCCGTCCTTGAAGTGGAGGGTCTTTGATTTCCTGTCGTATCTTTCAGTGAATTTGGGCCAGAGGAGTTTCGTACCCAGTTTCGCGGCCGCTTCCATCTCCTTGCCGAAGGCCGCGGGCTTCTGGATGTCGACCGCCGTAACGGAGGCCGCGCCGCAGCCGTACGCCTGCGCGGCCACGTCCATGGCCACGTTCCCCGCGCCTATTACCGCCACTTCCGCGCCTTTCAGCTTCGGCGCCCTGCCCGTGTTGATGCCCCGCAGAAAATCGTAGGCCGAAACCGCATGCCGGGAGCCCTCGAACTTTATCTCCCTCGGGCGGTGGGCGCCGCATGCGACTATCACCACCTCGTGGCCCTTCGCTATCTTATCGAACTTTTTCCTGTCCACCCTCGCCTTCAGGTGCACCTTCACCCCTATCTCCACGAACCGGGCAAGCTCCTTGCGGAGTATCTTCTGCGGCAGCCTCTCCCTGGGGATGCAGAGTTCGAGCTTGCCGCCAAGCTTGTCCTCCGCCTCATAGAGGTCCACCTGATGGCCCTTGAGGGCAAGCTGCCAGGCGGCCGAAAGCCCTCCGGGGCCTCCGCCTATTACGGCCACCTTGTGGCCCGTCTTCCTGGCCGGCCGGGGCGCCTTTATGTCCAGCGAGAGGCTCCCGAGCCTGTCTATGTTCAGGGGGGAGTCCATCAATATCCCCCTGGTGCAGCTCTGCATGCAGAGGTTGGGGCATATCTGCCCGCAGACGGTGGCAGGCAGCGGGCTGTACTGAAGGACGTATTCAAGCGCCTCCTGGAGCCTGCCGGCCCTGATGAGGGCGGTCCTCCTGTGGGTCGGTATGTGAGTGGGGCAGTTGTAGGCGCAGGGCGGAGAGTATTTCGCGTTCTCCCAGACGGGCTTGTTTCTCCTGTCCTCGCCCGTGGTTATATAGGGAAGGATGCTTCTCTCCCCGGTGATGTAGGGCGCGAAGATGCCCCCTTCGCCAACCCCCTTCTCCCAGACATCCTTCGCGAACTCCCCGATGCCGGCTGTCTGCTTTTTCTGAGCGGCCTTCTCCGCCGGGGTCTTCGCGACGAGTTTTTTCCAGCCATTTCTGTCCCTGGAGAGCTGCTTGTAAAAATCCTCGCGCTCTATCGCCTTCAGGAAGGGTTTCAGGTTTTCCACAAGCCAGCCCCAGTCCTCGTCCGTAAGCTCCGCCAGCCTCACGTCCGCGGCGCTGAAACCCATTATCGGTCCGCGGAAGTAAATCACGCCCCCGACCATTCCCACGCACGGCCTGTAGCCAAGGACGTTTTCTGGGTTCCTGGGGTCCACGCCGCAGACGACCGATATGCCGCCGGCCTTGAACTCCGCGAAGGAGTCCCCCACGTCCCTGAAATACCAGGACTGGGGCGGAGCGAATCTCGGATTGTGCTTGGTGAGCGTATCGGAGCGGGCCCCGGCGCTGCCCTGCACATAAAGCACGCCCTGCGCCGCCGCGTTGTGGGCGCCGTTTGTCACATCGCCAAGCACGGTTATCCGGGCGCCGCAGTTGATCCAGCCCACGTCGTCCGAAACACTGCCGCGGACGACTATCTCGGTGCCCTCCATGCCCATGCTGCCAAGCCTCTGGCCCACCGGGCCGGAGACCTCAACCCGCACCGGGGCTTCCCTCGGCCATATGCGCCCGCCTATGCCGTGCTGGCCGTCGGCTATTATGCGGAGCCGCCTGGCCCCCTGTTTGACGGCCTCCTGAATGCGCTCCTCCATGAGCTTGGAGCTTATCCTCCGGCCCTCCACATTGCCCCTTATCTCGGCTTCCCTGTTGTCCATTTTTCTCTCAGCAGACATAACTTATTCCGAGCGCGTCGGCTATCGCCTGGTCGCCGACGCTCAGGCCATCGGACATCCCTATCGGCAGCTCGGTGCTCCTTCCCATCGGGGCGAATATCTTTTTAAGTTCCGTGTCGGCGGCCCTGAAGACATCCACCAGGCGCTCGGCCACCTTCGAGGAATCGAGCCTGCGGTAAAGTTTGGGGTCCTGCGTGGTTATGCCCCTGGGGCATCTGCCCGTGTTGCAGAGGTTGCAGCGGTTGTGCTCGTCCCCGAGGCAGCCCGCCGTGGACTGCATGAGGTACTTGCCCACGGAGACGGCCGAGGCCCCCAGCATGATGAGAGCGGCCGCGTTTGCCGCCAGGTTGCCCTTCTTGCCCACCCCGCCCGCGGCTATCAGGGGCAGCTCGTTCTGCTTGCCCTGCCGGACCAGGTCCAGGTAGCACTGCCTTATGTTCAGGGCTATCGGGTGGCCCATCTTGTCCATGGAAACGTTGTAGGCCGCGCCGGTGCCGCCGTCCTCGCCGTCGATGGACAGGGCCGAGGCATAGGGGTTTCTGGCCAGGTTGTTCAACACCGCCTTTGCCGTCTTGGTGCCTGAAATCTTCGGATACACGGGCACCCTGAACCCCCAGGCCATGGACATGGATATTATCATCTTGGCCACCGCCTCTTCTATCGAGTACTTCGTCTGGTGGGTCGGGGGCGAGGCCAGGTCCACGCGCATGGGCACTCCCCTGATGCTGGCGATGAGCTTCAGCACCTTGTAGGACATCAGGAGGCCGCCGTCGCCGGGTTTCGCGCCCTGTCCGTACTTGATCTCTATCGCCGCAGGGTCTTCCACCATGTGCGGCAGCGAACGTATTATCTCGTCCCATCCGAAATAGCCGGAGGCTATCTGGAGGATGAAATATTTAAGGAAACGGGATTTCAGGAGCCTGGGCGGCATGCCCCCCTCGCCAGAGGCCATGACCACCGGCATCCCCAACTGCTCGTTCAGATACGCCACCCCCATGGCGAGCCCTTCCCACATGGGCGGCGAGAGGGCGCCCACCGACATGCTGCCTATCATTATCGGATATATCTGCCGCACGGGCGGCACAAAGACATCCGAGTTTTTATCCACCGCGAGCCTGCCGTCCTCGGCCTTAAGCGGCAGGGCCTCCGGCGGCAGTATCCTGCCCAGGTATGTCCTCAGGTGGAACTCGTGCCTGCCGGCGTCCAGGGCCGGGTCCGTGAGCATCGATATGCGGGTGAACTTCAGCATGTCCAGGGTGGAGGGGTTCGGGTCGTTTCTCCTGCCGCCCCTCTTGTACGCGTCTCCGCCCTTGTTCTTGAAATGCAGGAATTTATGGTCCGGATTGAACTCCGGCTCTATGGCCGCGTTCGGGCATACGAGCTGGCACATTGCGCAGCCCGTGCAGTAGCGGTCTATGTCGTTGACTTGGCTGACTACGGAGACGACCCTCCTGGTCACCTTCGGCGTGGGCGTCGCCCCCTCGGAGCTTACCACGCGCTCCACGCGCACCCCCGGCACAATCGCCTTCACCGGGCAGACCGCGGTGCACCTGCCGCAGCGCGTGCAGCGGTCGTCCCGCCACCGTATCCCGTATGGAAAGTCCTTCAGCGTGAGCTGATGGTTTTTGTCTGGCTTTTTAACTGGTCCCAAACCTTTACCTCCGATGCGCCCATGGGCACCGTAACCAAATCGTATTTCATGGGGAAGACGTCCAGCGACCTGTCCCTTTCGGGTATGGCCCTGTCGATCCCGCATTCCTCGGACATCAGTGCGTACTTGCCTTTTACTCCCCCCACCGCGCCGGGACGCAGCTTCTTCGAATCCTGTACCATGAAGCAGGTGCCCTCCGGGGTGAAGCCGATAATGCAGTTGGGCCCGTCTATCACGAGCATCCGGAGGGACTGGCGGATAAGGCGGAGCGCGCCGGCATCCGGCCTTCCCTCGATCTCCTCCTGCTTAAGAGGCGTGATTATGTCCTTATAATATGTGATCGGAAACCCAAGCTCCCGCACCGTGTAGTGCAGGATATGGGTGAATACCTCGCTGTCGCTCTGGTAGCCGACGTAGCCCGGCACGCCCCGGCTCATCAGGTACTGCCTTATGGGCACAAACGCCGTGTTCTCCCCGTTGGTCATCGAGCCGAACCCCTGGATGAAAAACGGGTGGCACGCGTAGAGGTTTATCGCGTAATTGGTGTTCTGCCTGCCCTGCGCCAGTATTATCTTCGCCTTGAGCCGGCCATCCTCAAGCCCGAAGAACTCCCCCAGCGCAAGCGGGTCGCCCACCTCCTTCAGCGTCAGGACGTCCGGATAGAAGGAGAATACGACTATGGATTCGTCCGCCTCCCCCATCTTCCTCAGGGCGAGCCTCGTTCCGGTTAGAAGCGCCTCTTTTTCTTCCCGCGTGCTCTCCCGGTACCGGGAAGGATAATCGTAGAATTTGGCGAAATAACAGTCCTTTTTCTCTATCCCGGCCACGGGTTTTATCGCCGGATTCCACATGTGGACTTCCTTGAAACCCTTTGACTTCATAAACTCGTCAAGCGCCTTGAGCCCATCGCGGGAGCAGATGCCGGAGAGGATGGGATATTCCTTGAGCGGCTCGGCGAACCCGCCGATATTCTTGAGCATCAGGCCCATGCCGGAGCCGTCATGACCCTCCTTCATCGTCTCCAGGGCGTGGATGTTCTCCATGGGTGAAAAGTATTCGGATGCCGTTATAGCAGCCAGGCGGCACATATATATGAAGACCCCTTTTGTTGTTTTTTTACGGCAACGAGTGCCGATTTTTAATATAGAATTTGCCGCCGGAGTTTGTCAAACGGCAGTGGGTTTATAAGCGGCAGGGGCCCGGCGCAGCCCCTTTTCTTGACTACGGGTTTTAAACTCATTTATCATAACAGACCATGGTAATTGCAATCGGCTCCGACCATGCCGGGGTCGAGTTAAAGCGCGAACTTTCCGCTTTTCTTGAGAAAAAAGGGGTGGATCTGGTGGACGCGGGGCCCGAGAACCAGGCCTCGGTCGATTACCCGGACTACGGACAGAAGGTGTCCCTGATGGTCTCCTCCGGGCGGGCCGACAGGGGCATACTCATCTGCGGCACCGGGATAGGGATGAGCATCGTGGCCAATAAATTTCCGGGGATCAGGGCGGCCCTCTGCGGGGAGCCCCTGAGCGCCCGTTTGAGCCGCCAGCACAACGACTCCAACATACTCGTGCTGGGCGGCCGTCTGGTGGGGACTGTCATGGCGCTTGAGATATTGAAGGTCTGGCTC
Organism: Nitrospirota bacterium; assembly: GCA_021825295.1. Classification (GTDB taxonomy): domain Bacteria; phylum Nitrospirota; class Thermodesulfovibrionia; order Thermodesulfovibrionales; family JdFR-88; genus JAJYGJ01. The sequence goes on along the minus strand of JAKAHV010000005.1, from coordinate 78,683 downwards.
GAGACCCCCTTCGAGGGCGGCAGGCACGCGGGAAGGCTTATGAAGATAACGACCATAGAGGAGAAACTCTCAAGGGATGAACTCGGGCAGACTAAGGGAAATTGACCCCAAGATCTTTGACGCGATAGAGAACGAGAGGAGCAGGGAGAGGGAAAAGCTCCTCCTCATAGCCTCCGAGAACTACGCGAGCCCGGCCGTGATGGAGGCGCAGGGCTCCGTCTTCACGAACAAGTACGCCGAGGGCTATCCGGGCAAGAGGTACTACGGGGGCTGCGAGTACGCCGACGTTGTGGAGCAGCTTGCCATAGAGCGGGCAAAAAAACTCTTCGGGGCCGAGCACGTAAACGTGCAGCCCCACTCCGGCACGCAGGCCAACATGGCCGTATATTTCGCGCACCTGAAGCCGGGAGACACCATCCTGGGGATGAGCCTCAGCCACGGCGGCCATTTAAGCCACGGGGCCACGGCCAACTTCTCGGGCATGCTCTACAACCGCGTGGCTTACGGCCTTCACAGGGAGACCGGGCGCATAGATTATGACGAGGTGAGGCGGCTTGCCCGCGAGCACAGGCCGAAGATAATCCTGGTGGGGGCCAGCGCATACCCGAGGACGATAGACTTCGAGGCGTTTGGCGGGATAGCGCGCGAAGTGGGGGCCTATCTGGTGGCAGACATCGCCCATATAGCCGGGCTGGTGGCCGCGGGGATACACCCCTCGCCTTTTCCCCATGCCGATTTCGTCACCACAACAACACACAAGACCCTGCGCGGGCCGCGCGGGGGGCTCATCATGTGCAAGGAGCAGTACGCGAAGGCGATAGACAAGATGATCTTCCCCGGCATTCAGGGCGGGCCGCTGGTGCACGTTATAGCGGCAAAGGCCGTTGCGCTCCAGGAGGCCCTGACCGATGATTTCAAAACCTACCAGCAAAATATCGTGAAAAACGCGAATACCCTGGCCGCCGAGCTTTCCCGGCGGGGTTTCAACCTGGTGTCTGGCGGCACGGACAACCACCTGATGCTCATCGACCTGAACAACAAGGGAATTACCGGCAAGGAGGCCGAACAGGCGCTCGACAAGGCCGGCATCTCGCTTAACAAAAACACCATCCCCTTTGACCCTCGCCCCGCGACCGTCACAAGCGGCATCCGGCTTGGCACCCCGTGCGTCACCACCCGCGGCATGGGCGAGGCCGAGATGCGCCTGATTGCGGAGTATATCGGCCAGGCCCTCCAGGCCAGGGAAAACGAAACGAAGCTGGGTGAGATAAGGGCCCGGGTGAGGGATCTCACGGCGCGCTTTCCCATCTACTGATCTCCGCCTCCGATGAAATGCCCTTTTTGCGGCCATCTTGAAGACAAGGTCATAGACTCCAGGACCAGCAAGGAGGGCGACGCCATCCGCCGCCGCAGGGAGTGCCTGAAATGCGAACGGCGCTTCACCTCTTACGAGCGGATAGAAGAGGTGATGCCCATGATCGTCAAGAAAGACGGCAGGCGCGAGCCCTTCGAGCGGCAGAAAATCCTCCACGGACTCAAAAAGGCCTGCGAGAAAAGGCCCGTCTCCGCGGAGCTGTGTGATGACGTTGTGAACCGGATAGAGCGGAAGGTGATGGCGCTGGGTGTCAGGGAGGCGCCAAGCAGCCTGATAGGGGAAGAGGTGATGGCCGCCCTTAAGGAGACCGACGTGGTGGCCTATGTCCGGTTCGCCTCGGTCTACCGCCAGTTCAAGGACATAAGCGAGCTCATGGAAGAGGTAAAAACGCTCTTCGAGGGCAAGCGGGAAAACCGGTGAGCCTTATTCGATTGCGATAGCCCGGACGCGCCCCGCCAGGCTCTCCAGACGCCCGGATAAGGCCGCTGGCGGCCCCTTCAGCCGCCGGAACGCTTTGGGGGGAAGCCCATGCCCTTCAGCGCCGATATGACCGCCTCCCGGTGGTCTCCCTGTATCTCGATGGACGCATCCTTAAGCGCGCCGCCCGCGCCAAGCTTCGTCTTCAGTTGCCTGAGCAGTTCTTCCGCCTTGCCCCGCGGCAGCCGCAGGCCGTCGACTACCGTGACGGTCTTTCCGCCCCTGCCTTTTCTTTCAAGCCGGACGGTCACCTTCTGCTGCGCGGCGGGCGCCACTGTCTGTGGAGGCTTTTCAGCGGGCCCCTTATCACGGGGGACCGCCCTGTCAGTGGAGTAGACCAGTTTCGATTTTTCCTCCGGCATCGCCTATTTTAGCATGGGGCTTCGGGGGCGTGATCCTGGCAGAGCCGGGGCGGCCTTGCGGCCGGCGGGGAAAAAAATCAAAAATCGGGAAACATCTTCAGGTTAAGGACCCTGCCGGAGACATTCGCGGTGGCCGAGAGGATCCCGCCCTCTATGTACTGCAGATCGAACCCCCTGAATCCCGCCGCCACAAAGCCCTTGGCGTCCGCGGGGCATCCGTGCTCGCATCCGGCTATCCCTTTTATCATCCTGCCGATGATATTGCGGACATCCAGCGTGGAGACATTCACGCCTTTGGGCGAGGCGAATTGTTCAATCCGGCCGGCAAGGGCATCCAGGTCGGCGTGGAAAGGATCGTCGATCTGCGCGGACATGGAGTCCCCCCCGATATTCACATCCAGAAGCACGGCAATCATCTCCTTTGCAATTTCAGAGAAATTCAAAGCAAAAAAAGAATTTGGCGGCAATCTGCGGCTTAAAGAGACACTATATTATATACAAATGCCCTGGATAATTAGTAGCGGCCGGTTTGGCCATGTGCGGATTAGAGCATGGCCCGCACCATCCTTGTATTCGGCGTGCAAAGAAATTAAAATGTTGCGGAGAGAGAAGGAGAGGCCAGTTGATCGAAAGACGCAGACAGCCCAGGATAATTTTCAAAAGGCAGGTCGTCCTGAATAACGCCGTAAGCGCGATGGGGCTTGACCTTAGCGAAGGCGGCATCTACATTCAAACCGGCCGGTATTTCCCGGTGGGAAGCGTTGTCAGCATTTCCCTCCCGCTTAATAACTCCGTCCTTAATGTCAGCGCCCGGGTGCAGCATTCAAAACCAGGCGCGGGGATGGGGCTCATGTTCATGAACATGACCCACGAGCAGGCAGGCATCCTTCGCTATTTCCTGCAGCAAAGCGGCGCCTGCAGCCTGGACGTGAAGAAGGTCCTCATAATCGACTGTAATGCCACAACAAGGAAGTTGTATAAAAGCAGGATCACCCTGGATGGCTTTACCGCGTTCGAGGCGGCAAACAAAAAAGACGCCATGGGCGTTATCGCCGTCGTGCATGTGGACCTTGTCCTGATGGACCTGTTGCGTCCGGATGCGGACGGCTTCGAGGCCCTCTCCGAATTAAGGGCCGCGCCGGGGATGAACGCCGTCCCGATCCTGGTCATCTCCGCCAAATCCTCCCCGGGAGGCGATATGGAAAGGGCGCTAAAGGCGGGGGCCACCGAATTCATACCCCGCATGCTCGCCTCCCCGGCCAGGCTCGGCGAGCGGATCAAACTCTATCTGAACGCAAGCCAGCCGCTTCCCGATTTCCGTTGAGCGGGCCGCGGCAATAACAAGCTTAATATGATTTGCATATCTGCCTAGAACCTATCTCAAAATCGCTTCCGGCTGCAAGAGGCCGAAATCGCGGCATACGGCGTCATGCAGGGAAAATCGCCCTCAACGCAGCGCTGCTGCGCCTCCGGGTGATTTCCCCTTTCCTCCTTGTCTGCCGCGATTTCCTCTCTCTTTCGCTTCAAAATCAATTTTGAGATAGGTTCTGGTTCTTTGCAACCGGAGGACCGGGATTTCAGGCCGGCTTTGGCCCTTCGCTGTCGGCCGGTGAAAATGCGGCTGCCCTCGACAGCCTCCCCTGAAAGGTGTCGCGCCGCTCCAGCCTGGCCTCTATGTCCCTGAGTATGCGGTGCCTGTCCGCTTCCCATCGGGGAGCGACGAGCAGATGGTCGGGGGCCGTGGCAAAGAGCCTCTGGATCACGATGTCCGGCCGGAGCCGTTCGAGGAAATCGACGGCAAAATCAATATATTCTTCGTACCCGAAAACATGGAAAGGATGGTCAAGGTAGGACCGGGCGAGCTTCGTGTCCTTTACCACCTGGAGCTGGTGGAGCTTTAAAAAACCGACCGGCGAAAACTCCGATATGCGCTCCGCCATGGAAAGCGTCTCCTCGCGCGTCTCGGCGGGAATGCCCGCTATCAGGTGCACCCCGATGTGGATGCCCCTTCCGGCGGTGAGCCCCACGGCCTTGATAAAAGCGTCAAAACCGTGTCCGCGCTCGATGAACCGGAGGGACTTTTCGTACATGGACTGCAGGCCGTACTCGACCAGTATGAAATGGGACTTTGCCAGCCTCTCCAGCAGGGCGATCTTCTCCTCGTCCACGCAGTCGGGCCTGGTGCCGATGGCGAGCCCCGCCACATGCGGATGGGCCAGGGCCTCCCGGTAGAGCCTCTCAAGCTCCTCAACCGGGGCGTATGTGTTCGTGAACGGCTGGAAATAGGCCAGGAAGAGGTCCGCCTTGTAACGGCCGCCCAGATAGGCTATCCCCTCCTCCACCTGCCTCGCCACCGGCAGGACCGGCCGGCAGACACCCGGCCTGAAACTGTCGTTGTTGCAGTAAACGCACCCTCCAAACCCCAGGGTCCCGTCCCGGTTCGGGCAGGTGAACCCCGCGTCTATGTTGACCTTCTGGAGCCTCCTGCCCCCGAATCTCGCCTTCGCGAACCGTCCGAACGAGTTGAAACGAAACACAGGACAAAACTCCTTTAATCGGCTTGATACTTTTGATTTTAGAATGTCCGGGCACGCCTTTTCCAGTCTCCGGCCTCCCGGTTTTGCATCCATGAAAGCCTTTTTGCATAAATGCAAAAATTTTATTGATAAAAATCCTTTATTTTCAAGCAATTGCGGCAGGTACGGAAAATGCAATATAAGGGGCAGAAAAGGGAAAGGAGGGTAAAGAGATGAAAGGAAAGATAGCAAAGAAGGCGGTTTTGCTGGGGGCTGGGGCCGGGATAGTGTGCTTTTTCATATTCGGGCTGCTTCCCGGTTCATTCCTTGGCGGGGTCACGGGTCTCAATATAGCCGGCCTGCTTTTTGGCTACCCTGTGACCTCGGGCATCCTGCCAAGGCTGATCGTCGCCGCGTCGATGCTCCTGGGCATCATGGTTTCCGGGGTCATATTCGTGGTGGGGGGCGGTCTTGCCGGATGGTTTCTCGGCACCATTATTGATTCCATCGCCGCGCCGAAGGCCGCCAAGGCCGAGGAAAAAATAAAAGTTTAAAAGGAGGCCCCGATGAAATTTATCGTTAGCAGGACGACCGTATCCCTGACTGAAAGCAAAAGGCCCTGCGAGGAGGCCGCGGAAGAGGAGCTGACCCCGCTAGACTACAGGACTGTCAGGAGCCTGGAGGAGGCGAAAAAGAAGGTCTGGTACAAGGACTGGCTCGAGGGTGGAGTGAATCACAGGGTGGAGGACGGGATGGTCGTCTGCGACAAGAAGACCAGGGAAAGGCAATGGGTCGTAAATATCGGCACGCTCGAGGAACTGCTGGCCTTCCAGAACAAGTACGAGGAGATAGAGGTGCTGGGCAGCGCGCCTTTCAAGGAGACAAACAGGGAGATAAAGATATTGGGCCCGCGGAAAAACTGAACGGCGCTTTGGGACCGTCCGCAAAAAAGTCTTTGCAGGCAAGAAAAGGAGGGATCAACATGAGCACAAGCGATACCAGGAAGAAAGGGCTTTACATCGGCACAGGGGTGGGACTGGTGCTGTTTGCGCTGGTAGGGCTGTTCCCCGGCTCTATGGTGGGCGGAGTGGCCGGGCTGAAGATCGCCGGAATGATGCTGGGCGCCCCCCTGCAGGGCACGCTGTTTGCCCGCCTGATAGTGGCGGCGGGGATGATTATGGGCGTGCTGGTGGCGGCCGTGGTCTTCATCTTCGGGATGGGGACCCTGGGCTGGATAGCCGGCAGCGTGGTTGAGGCCCTGAAGATGAAACACGTGGTGGCGGCCGGGGCTGAGCTGAAAAACAAAAAGGCGGTTTAGGTCCACGCCTGGAATCCCCGGAAGCCGGGGACGTCCGGCCGCGCCGACCGGCCATGGGCCGGCGGCAACGGGGCCGGCGCGCCCTCCCCTTCGGGATGAAACCGGAAAGGAGAAATGTAATGGCAAACGACGTCCAGTTTTCCGATATAGTCAAGAGCGTTGCCAGTTCATTTGATTCCACATTCGCTTCAAACTGGTGGTCGAACGTTCTGGAGCACCTGTCAGGCAGAAAACTGTTTTACGTGATGCTGGGCATAAGCGGGCTTGTCGTCTTCGCCGCGGCGGCGGTGGGGCTGGACGCGATGAACATCGGCTACCGCGAGGCCTACGGGGTGACGCGCGAGATACCATGGGGCGTCCTGATCGGCGCGTATGTGTTTTTCGTCGTCACATCGACCGGCCTCTGCATAGTGTCCAGCATAGGGCACGTCTTCGGGGTGGAGGAATTCATGCCGATTGCGAAGCGCTCCGTGTTCCTGGCCATCGTCACCATAATGGCGGGCTTCACCGTGATCTTCTTCGACATCGAAAACCCCTTCCGGATGGCCCTTTACAACGTGATCTCCCCGAACCTGACCTCCAACATCTGGTGGATGGGGACGCTTTACGGCGCTTACATGTTCTTCATGATAGTGGAGTACATACTCCTGCTGGCGGGCAGCCACAGGTTTGCGATGTACGCCGGGCTGCTTGGCCTCTTATCGGGGGTCTCGGCCCACAGCAACCTGGGGGGCATCTTCGGCATGCTCCACGCCCGGCCCTACTGGTACGGGCCGTTCATGCCCATCTACTTCATCGCCTCGGCCATGATGTCCGGCTGCGCGGCGATCATATTCTTCACGTACCTGGGCTACAAGATCAACAACGAGAAGATGGACAAACCCATGGAGCGCGCCCTGGAGGCCGTGGGAAAACTGGCGACGCTCCTGATAGCCATCCTGATGTTCTTCTACACATGGAAGATAATCACCGGCCTGGTCGGAGACCCCTCCGAGGTGGCGGCCTTCAGGGCCGAACTGGCCGGCCCCTATTCGGTGAATTTCTGGGGGTTTGAGGTGGCCCTGGGGATGGTTATCCCCTTCATCTTGTTCCTTTACTCCAGGTTCAGGAACATCGGGATGATGTTCGCCGCATCGGTGATGATGATCACGGGCATATTCATGATGAGGTACGACCTCGTGGTGGTGGGCCAGATAGTGCCTTCCTACTACGAGCTTGGGGTAAACGAATACTCCCGTCTGCTTGTTTACCACCCCACCTTCCACGAGATAATGGTCGTTATAGGGGGCGTGGGCCTTGTGGCGCTGAGTTTCCTGCTTGGGGAACGGGTCTTCAAGGGGCACAAATCTGAAATCCATTAGGAACGGACGGAGGTGAAAGACAATGAAACCGGGTGGGATTGACCTTGATAATTTAAAGAGGCACGACGCTCCGCCTTCCGGGGTGGAACGCCGGGAGTTCCTGAAGATCGGGCTCGTGATAACGGGCGTATTCGCCGGGGGGACGCTCTTTTCCGTCGCCTCGAACATCGGGCGGGCCTTCGCGTCGCCCGAGGACGTATACAAGCACTATCCGTACAAGCCGCACTACAGCATGGTCATCAGGCAGGACCGGTGCATCGACTGCGAGAGGTGCAGGCAGGCCTGCAGGATAACCAACCACGTGCCGGAATACGGCTACCGCACGCGGATAATGGAGAAGGACGTGCCGGGCGCCATCGGGCAGAAGCGCGAGTTCATCCCCGTGCTCTGCAACCAGTGCAACAACCCCCCCTGCGTCAGGGCTTGTCCCACAAAGGCCAGCTACAAGGACGAGACAAACGGCATAATCCTGATAGATTACAAGAAGTGCATCGGCTGCAAGACCTGCGTGCTGGCATGCCCCTACAACGCGCGCTACTTCGACGATGAAAGACACGCCGTCGACAAGTGCAACTTCTGCTTCGACACGCGCCTCTCCAAGGGGGAGAAGCTCACGGCGTGCGCGGCCATATGCCCCGCACATGCCCGCGTCTTCGGCGACCTCTCGGACCCCGGCAGCGAGGTCTATCAGCTTGTGCACCAGATCGAGAAGCCGGTATGGGTGCTCAGGCCGGAGGTAGGCACAAAACCAAACGTCTTCTACATGAAAGGATGAGGATATGGTCAAAAAGAAACCCATACCCATTTTGGCGATAGCCTCCATTTTCGTGCTGGCCTTCCTGGCGGCCTTCTTTCCGCTTTGCGGCGCCGCCGGCGCCGCAGAAAACGCGCTTTACAAGGGCGACATCGTATACACCGAGCCGGTAAAGTCGGTCGTCTTCAGCCATGAGCTTCACGTCGTAAAGAGGGGCCTTGGCTGCGACAGGTGCCACAGCGGCCTCTTCGCGCCCGCCGCGTACAGCGCCCAGGGCAAAGGCGATTTTACGATGGCCTCGTTCTCAAAGGGCAAATACTGCGGGGCCTGCCATAACGGGCGGACGGCATTCGCCTCGGACTCCCAGTGCGCGCGCTGCCACGCGGGGGTCAAGGGGGCGAGGGCCTATGCCAGGACGGTTGCCGTGCAGGGCGTGGCCCTGGTGCCCCCGGGCGGCCCGATAAGGATCGGGGAAGGCGACGTCGCCGTGCAGTTCAGCCACAAGGTGCACACCCAGATATTCGGCTGCTCGGAGTGCCACTCCGGCATGTTCCCCATGAGCAAAGGCAGGATGGAGATAACAATGGCCGGCATAGACCGCGGGAAACAGTGCGGTTCATGCCACAACGGGAAAAAGGCGTTTGCCGCCAGCCAGTGCGGGCGGTGCCACGCGAAGGTGCCGGCCCCAAAGGCAAGCCTCGTGTACACGGCCAAGGGGATGAAGAAGGCCGCCTTCAGCCATGCCCTCCATACCCAGATGTTCAAGTGCGCCGACTGCCATACAAAACGCTTCAAGATGCAAAAGGGCGGCAGCGGGATGAAAATGGACCCCATGTATAACGGGAAGTACTGCGGGGGCTGCCATAACGGGAAGACGGCATTCGCGGTGACGGATTGCGACAAATGCCACAACAGGTAGCCCATGATTCCCCGCGGCCTGATGCGCCGCGGGGAATCCCCCGGCTTTCATTCTCCTTTCCAATTTGCAGATATGAAAAAGATTTTTGCGCAAATGCAAAAACTTCAGATCTGAAATCCTTTATTTTCAAGGAATTTTTTGTGGCATGAAAGTTGCAATTACTAAAGGAGTTTAGTAGTTTATTAATTAAATGATGGTTAATTGACATCATATGGCCGGCGGGGCCATTCAGAGGCCCGCCGGGCGGGAGGAGGTGCATCGGAATTTTATTTTTAGGCCGGCAGTAGTTTTTTTATCGCGGGGAAAAAACAAAATGGAGGAGTTCAATGAAGAAATTTCTGACGGCAATGGCGGCGCTGGCCCTGATAGCCGGCGGCTATCTGCTGTCCGGCCACCGGGTGCCGGCGGCAAAGGCGGCGGGAAGGACCTACAGCGGGATGGCTTATGTGGCAGGCATGGGCGGACACTTCGCCGCCATCGATCTGACTATAGACCCGTCCGGTCCCGAACCCATCAAGGTCAATAACCTCGACAGGATAATCATAGGCGGCAAGGACGACCACGCGGTGCATGACCCGAGGATCGACCTGGAAAACAGGAACATCATGTACTGGGCGACCTATCACAAGGACCCCGGTGGAAAGCTGCACGTGGGCAAGTCGGACCTCAGGACTGGCAAGGTCATCATGGACGAGGCCGTAAGCCCCGACCCGCGGGCCACGGAGACCAAGCACTGTTACTGCGCCTCCGGGCAGAGCAAGACCAGCTATCTGCCGGTCACGATGACCGACGAGGCGTACATTGACGTGCGGGACAAAAAAACGATGAAGCTTCTTCACCGCGTCTTCCTGGACAAGCTCGGCTACAAAAACCACAACTACCTCTTCTTCCACGGCACCAACACGCCCGACATGAAGGAATTCGTGGTGGCCGTCAACAGGATGACCAACGGCAAGCCAAACGGCAACGTGGATTTCGTGCTGCTGGACATGAAGAGCCTGCTTGAGGGCAGGATAAAGGTCATCGCCAGGAACACCCTCTCCGGCAGCCCCGGCGACACCATCACCTTCAGACAGAATTTCACGCCCGATGGCAAGTACCTGCTGCAGGCCGCAGGCGACAGGTTCTGGGTGATAGACGCAAAAACGCTCAAGCTCGTGGACCAGCATATGTTTCCGGCAACGGGAAAGGCAAGCCTCAAAACCGAACCCGGCTGCCCGAACGGGCAAAACCATGACGCAATCTCCACCCCTGACGGCAGGTATGCCCTCCTGACTGTGAGGGTGCCCCATCCCGGCCCGGGCGGCAAACTCATCACCGACGGCGTGCTGCAGCTCTACAGCCTCCAGAGGCACGAGATGGTTGGCCCCCCGGTGTCGATCTGCGGCGGCTGCCACTACAAATACGGCCTGTACTTCAGCGCCGCACTCTGCGGCATTGACACAAACTGGAAGAAATAACCCGGGTCCCTGCCCCCCGCCCCTTCTCTCCTACCCCGTGGGGAAGGGGCGGGGAACAAGGGAATAAAAGGGCGGCGGGCAGGCTCGATATATGAAACAAAATATACGATGAAGGAAGGTGCGGGACATGCCTGGTTCGTTTAATCTGCGTACGCTTGCAGTCAGAAACCTGAAAAGGAGGTCTCTCAGGACGGCGATACTCGTGACGTCGATCGGCCTGTTCGTTTCAATACTCGTATTCGGCCTTTCGTTCGTCCTCGGCGTAAGCGCAAGCCTGAGAAAATCGATCGACCGGCTGGGCGCGGACGTGCTCGTGGTGCCGTACGGGGCCCAGGACTACGCCGAAGACGTCCTGCTGCAGTCCAACAAGGCCAAGAGTTTTTACATGAGCAGGGATATCGTGGATAAGGTAAAGGAGGTGAAAGGCGTAGGCCAGGTCACGTGGCAGACATACCTGACCACCATCGCCGGGCTCTGCTGAGACGTCTCCAGCGCGGAGGTGGTCGCCTTCAATCAGAATACGGATTTCATAGTCGGCCCGTGGCTTAAAAAGGCCATAAACCGGAGGCTCGCGCCCGGCGAAGCCATCCTTGGACACCAGGCATGGATCAACCTGGGGCTGCTGGAGATGGACAAGTGCACCCTTTTCGGCAACAGTTTCAAGGTCGTGGGCATACTGGACAAAACGGGCACGGGGTTCGACAACTGCATCTTCGTGAGCGATGAAAACCTGCCCGCCATGATTAAACACGGCAAAGCGCCCCTGAAGCCAAACCAGGTGTCCATCATATTCGTCAAGGCGAAGCCCGGCTACGACCCGAAGCAGGTCGCCACGAACATCGAAAACAGGCTCTTTCAGGTCTCGGTCGTGCCCAGGAGCAAGATGGGCAAAAACATACTCGACACCCTCAGGGACGTAAAGACGGTATTCATCCTTACGGTGCTGCTCTGCCTTGCGCTTTCGGCCCTTCTGACCTGGGCGATCTTCTCGGCCATCATCAACGAGAGGACGAGGGAAATAGGCGTGATGCGGGCAATCGGGGCAAAGACGAGGCACATAGTGAGGGCGTTCGTTATCGAGGTCTTCCTTCTCGGGGTGATAGGAAGCACGGCCGGAACCGGCTTCGGCACTTACCTTGCGGTCTCATTCTCCAGGATATTCGTGCTCTTCAGGGACATGCCGGCCGGCCTTTCGGTGGCTGAGAGGTGCGGGATCGGCCTTGCCGGAATAGCGGTGGGCACGGGGGTTTGCGTGCTCGGGGCAATCGCGCCGATCATAAAGATAAGAAATATGGAGCCCCTTACGGCAATGAAAGAGTCCTGAGCATTTCTATTTTATAAACATTGACACGGGCGGCTGTTAGTTTGTAGATTACATGCGGGGGGCAGGGGCGTTTCAGGCATGCCTTTTTTAAAACGGGGGGGCGTTTCTATGGGGGGAAAAGAAAAAATACCCGGGGGGCCGGAATGGTACCGCCTGCTGTTTGAGTCAAACCCGCAGCCCGTCATGATAATCGACCCGGCGAGCCTGAAGATCCTGGATGCAAACAAGGCCGCAATGAGCTGCTGCGGCGCCGGTCCGAAAGACACCGGGAAGGATTTTCCCGCCGCGGATTTCAAGCAGCTCGGCTTCGATACGCAGCTACTGGAGATCGTCTCCGGCGATGAGGAGGTAACCGGCTTTGCCTGCAGCCACCGGGGGAAGGACGACGGGGTTGCCGACCTGGAGATAACCATCCGGAATATAGAATTTGCGGGAGAAAGAGGGCCGGGAAGGGCCAGGCTGCTTCTCCTGAACGACGTCACCCGCGGCAAAAGCATCGAATACGAGCTTTTAAAGGCCAGAAAACTCGAATCCGTCGGGCTGCTGGCCGGCGGCATCGCCCACGATTTCAACAACCTCCTTACAGCAATCCTCGGGAACATCTCACTGGCCAAAATGAATCTGCCCCCCGGCGGAGGGAAACTCTATGAGAGGCTTGCCGACGCCGAGCGCGCCTCGCTGAAGGCCAAGGACCTGACATATCAGCTTCTTACCTTCTCAAAGGGAGGGGAGCCCTGCAAGGAGAAACTCCTGCTGCCGGAAGTCCTGAGGGACGCGGCGGCCCAGACCCTTGCCGGCTCGCCCGTCAGCGCCGAATTTCGTTTTTGCCAGGACCTCTGGCCCGTGGAGGCCGACCGGGCCCAGATGAAAATAGTCCTGCAAAACGTGATTGCAAACGCCCGGGAGGCGATGCCGGCAGGAGGCAGGATCACGTTGGAGGCGGACAACTTCAGGACGGCCGGGGGGCATTCCCCCCTGCCGCTTGTGAAAAACGGGCGGTATGTAAGGATAAAGGTGGCAGACAGGGGACGGGGCATCCCACCGGAAAATCTGGAGAGAATATTCGACCCCTATTTCACCACCAAGAAGATGGGAAGCCTTAAAGGGATGGGGATGGGGCTTGCCATAGTCTACTCGATAATCAGCAAGCATAACGGGTTTGTGGGGGTGGAATCGGAGCCGGGCGAAGGGACGACTTTCTACATCTATCTGCCCGCGCTGGAGGGGGAAATTCCCAGAACAGATTCAAAGACCGGCGCGGGGAGGGTCCTGGTCGTCGATGACGAGGAGATGGTGCGCGAGGTCGCGGGCGAGATGCTCATGAATCTGGACTACGAGGTCGCCTATGCCGCGGACGGCAACAGCGCCGTTGAAATCTACAGAAGCGCCTCCCAGTCGGGCAATCCCTTCGATGCGGTCGTCCTGGACCTGACGATGCCCGGCGGCGGAGGCCCCCAGGTAATAAAAAGACTTCTGGAGCTGGACCCCAGGGTAAGGGCCATCGCCTCCAGCGGCTACCCGGACGATCCGGTGATGCGGGATTTCAGGAAGTACGGCTACATGGAATCGATAGCAAAACCCTACAGGCTGGAGGACTTAAACAGGAAACTCCATTCGGTCCTGGAGAGATAAAATCCAGAGATAAAATCCCGCTACAGGGAAGCGCCGGGGTCGATATCCTCAGGTGAAAAATGCCGGCCGGAGCGGCCTTTGATTCCGGCATCCGGCAGAAACATGGCCAGAACGCCCAGCAGGGGCAGATACGAGCACAGGTGGTATACGAATACTATTCCGCGCTGGTCGGCCAGTTTGCCCAGCACCGCGGCGCCTATGCCGCCCATGCCGAAGGCAAAACCGAAGAACAGGCCGGAGATGGCGCCCACCTTGCCCGGAATGAGTTCCTGCGCGAACACGAGGATGGCCGAAAAGGCGCTAGCCAGTATCAGCCCGGTCATGAAGGCGAGGATCCCCGTCCAGGCAAGGTCCGCATAGGGCAGCGCCAGGGCGAAGGGCGCGGCGCCCAGGATCGAGACCCAGATGACGCGCTTTCTGCCGATGCGGTCGCCTATCGGGCCTCCAAAAAACGTTCCCACGGCGACCGCAAACAGAAACGCAAAGAGATGCACCTGTGCGGACCGCACGGACAGGTGAAAGCGGTGCATCAGGTAAAAAATATAGTAACTGCTCAGGCTCGCCAGGTAGAAGTACTTCGAAAAAACAAGCACTAGCAGGATCAATACGGACAGGGCCACCTTCCGCGTGGGCAAGTCCGGGCGCAGTCCGCGGCGGGCATCGACGCGAGCGGCAATCCGGTGATTGCGCCTGTACCAGCCTCCCACCTGCCAGAGCACCGCGATGGCAAGAAAGGCGGCCAGCGAGAACCACGCGACACTGCCCTGCCCCCGGGGGATGACAATCCAGGCGGCCAGCAGCGGGCCCATGGCGGTCCCCGTGTTTCCTCCGACCTGGAAGATGGACTGCGCCAGCCCGTGTCTGCCGCCCGACGCCATCCGGGCCACGCGCGAGGATTCCGGATGGAAGACCGCCGAGCCGGTTCCGACCAGGGCGGCCGCGAAAAGAAGCATGCCGTAACTGCCCGCCGTACCCAGAAACAGAAGGCCGGCCAGTGTGCATCCCATCCCGAAGACAAGAGAATACGGCCTTGGATGATGGTCGGTGTACAGCCCGACCGCGGGCTGAAGCAGGGAAGCGGTGAGCTGATAGCAGAGCGTGATCAGTCCGATTTGCGCGAAGCTGAGCTGGAACTTCCCCTTAAGCAATGGATAAATCGCCAGAAGCAGGGACTGCATGGTGTCGTTCAGAAAATGTGAAAAACTGATCGCGCCCAGCACCTTGAAGCCGGTGCGGCCGGCGTCCCCGGGGGAAACCCTTGCGGTCATCTCATCGGGCCTGCAGGCTGCCTTCACAATTTTTCTTTTTAGAATCAATTTTGAGATCGGTTCTAACGGGATTGAATCATGGATGCGGGACCGCCCATGAAACCTTGACGCCCAAATTAAACAATTCCTCATGATACCATGCTCAGCCGGCCTTTCGCCAGTTCGGCAGGAGGTAGTGGATGAAACAAACAGGCCGGTATAAGCGAATCGCGTGGAGCCAGCGGACGGGGGCATGGTCGAACTGCGGTTGGCGGCGAGCGAAACGCCCCTGTGGGCCGACGCGGAATCCCCTCCACGCGGGCCTTGGCCCGCTGCGTAAACGCCGGGATGGAGTGTGCGGCCCACATTGGGCGAGCAGCGAGCCGCCAGCCGCAGTTCGCAAGAATGACGCGAGCCATGCCCCCATCCTCTTTCTGCCCGGTCTGCATTGCCCCTGTCCTGCTACCCCGGGGACAGACGCCGGCCCGTACTGTGATATGATCTTTAAAAAAGGGCATCATCGTCCCGGAGGGCCGGAAAAATGCTGAAAGAATACGACGTCCTTGTTATAGGCGCTGGGGTGGGGATGAATATCGTTTTCAGGGCGGTCGAGGCCGGGCTCAAGGTGGCGCTGGTGAGCAAGGACCACCTCGGCGGGACATGCCTGAACGTGGGATGCGTGCCTTCAAAAACCCTGATCTATCCGGCCGACAGGATAAGGCAGGTAGAGGAGGCGGCCGGCATCGGGGTGATGGCGAGGGTGGAGAAGGTGGACTTCGCCTCCATAATGGCGAGGATGAACAAGGCGAGAAACCACGGCAGAAATTTTCTGAAGGAAGAGATAGAAAAATCCGGAAACCTGGACTACTATCATGCCGCGGCGCATTTCACGGAACCCCGTACGGTTGAGCTGGAGGGGGGACAACTCGAGGGGTTGCGTATAAGGGGGGAAAAGGTCTTTATTGCCTCCGGCTCCCGGCCCTTGATCCCGAACATAAAGGGCCTTGAGGAGACCGGCTACCTCACGAACGAGACCGTCCTGGAGCTGGAAAAACCCCCGGAGAGCATGATAATAATCGGCGGCGGATATGTCGCGGTGGAATACGCCCACTTCTTTTCGGCTGCCGGCGCCAATGTCACGATAATCGAGGCCCTGGAGAGTATCATATCGCAGGAGGAGCCCGAGATCAGCAGCGCCTTCGAAACGGAGATGTCCAAATATGTGCAGATCAACAAGGGGTTAAAGGTCATCGAGGCCGGGCGCGAGTGGGGGGATGCATTCGTGCTCACACAGGACAGCAACGGGGGGAAAAGGAGGTTCACGGCAGGCAGCCTCATGGTCGCCGCGGGCAGAACCTCGAACGCGGACCTCATAAGGGCCGCGGACGCGGGCCTCCAAATTGATGAAAGAAATTACATAAAGGTTGACGACGGCCTCCAGACGAATATTGAGAACACCTGGGCCTTCGGAGACGCCATAGGCAGGCAGATGTTCACCCATGCCGGAGACAGGGAGGCCGAAATCGCCTGGCACAACGCGACACATGGCGAAAAGATGACGATGGATTTTGACGCCGTCCCGCACGCGATATTCGCCCACCCCCAGGTTGCCTCCGTAGGGCTTACGGAACGGCAGGCCAGGCAGTGCGGGGAAGTGCTGGTGGGAAAAGCTGCATATTCCGACGTGGCCAAGGGGATCGCGATGCAGGAGAAGGTGGGCTTCGCAAAGGCAATAGCGGATAAAAAAACGGAAAGGCTCCTGGGCTTCCATATCCTTGGCCCCCTTGCCCCCATCCTCATCCAGGAGGTGGTAAACACGATTGCAAACCGCGGAAAAGCGGACTATATCACCAGGGGCCTGCACATATTCCCCGAGCTTTCGGAACTGATACCGGAGACATTGAGCAGACTGAAATAATTGGGCGCGCCCCGCTCACTGCCAGCCGCACCCCTCATAACGCCAGCGGGTAATTTTCAGGACTCAAAGGATTCATACCGGAAACTTTTGGGACGGCACACTAGCGGCCTGTCTTGTGCGGTGAAAACCTCCGGCCGGTGATCTCCTCCACTTCCAGGGCGCCTTTTTCCAGCTCTTCGGTCTGCTCGCCGTCCAGGAGCAGAAGCATCGTCTGGAACTCTCCCATATGTGTCTTTTCCTCCCTGGCGACATCGAGCATTACCTTTCGGATGTCCTCGTTTTTCGTAAGCCCCGCGATCTGCTCGTAGAGGTTTATGGCGTCCAGCTCCGCCATTATCGACAGCCTTAAAAACTCCCTGTCCGCGTCCCCGGCGTTTTTTGCGAGGGCCGCTATATCCGGAAGCTCCGCACCGAACATTTTTCGCTCCTTCCGGCCAAAAATCAGGCCTGTTTTTTCCTAAAAACCATTCTTGTATAACCGGGGGCGGCTGTCAAGGGGGCCAGCCCCGGCCAGCCCCGCGCGCCGCTTGCCGCAAACGGCAACGTTTCAGGAAAAAATGCCGTGTTAATATAAAATCCAGGAGGCATCGTGAATATACTCATCATAAATTCCTCGAAGGCTTACGGAGGTCTCGAAAACCAGACCCTGCATCTGGCGCGCGCGCTGCTGGCGAGGGGACACGGCATCGTGCTTGGATGCGCGGCCGGCAGTCCCGTTTATGAGAACGCCTTGAGGTCGGGCGTGCCGGTCGAGGACATCGCCTTCAGAAACTCGGGCGACCTGATTGCCGCCTGCAGGATGCGGGCGGCGGTCCGCAGGCGCAATCCGGAGGTCGTCGCGGCCACGATGGGAAAGGAATACTGGCCCGTTGCCCTTACGGCGAAGCTTGCCGGCCGGAAGGTCGTCTTTATCAGGCACATGGCGGACCCTCTCAAAAAATCCACCCGCCAGCTCGTACGGATGGCCGTGGACAATGTGGTTGCGGTAAGCGGTTTCGTAAGGGATGGCCTTCTGGAGACCGGCCTGCCCGCGGGCAGGATCTCGGTTGTCCACAACGGCATCGAACCGGGAAGGTTCGCGCCGCAGCCAGGAGTCAGGGATGCCGTGCGTTCTGACTTTCATTTTTCGGACGGCGACCTTGTAATAGGCGCCGCGGGCGCGCTCAATGCCGGCAAGGGCCTTTTTGTGTTGCTGGAGGCGGCAAGCCGGCTTCAGCGAGAGCATCCGCAACTGAAGATAAAGCTGCTTATGGCCGGCGAGGGCGAGGGACGCGGGGCGCTTGAAAGGAAGGCTGGGGCGCTTGGAGTGGACGCGGTCTTTTCCGGAAGGAGGCTGGACATGGAGCGCATCTACCATGCCATGGACATATTCGTCTTCCCCTCGATCTGCCGCGAGACCTTCGGGATGGTGGTGATAGAGGCGATGGCGGCGGGCCTGCCGGTGATCGCAAGTTCGGTCGGGGGCGTGCCGGAGATCGTGGAAAACGGGGAAAACGGCATCCTCGTGCCCCCTGGCGACCCGGACTCCCTGGCCCGCGCGATAGGGCTTGTAGCCGAAGAGGCCGGACTGGCGCAAAGACTCGCGGCCAACGGTAAAAAGTCGGTAGAGACCCGGTTCTCCGCCCAGGCGATGGCGGCCAGCTTCGAGAGTGTGCTGAAGAAGATCACGCAGGCCTGAGAGACCCGCGGGAGGATCAGGCGGAAATCTCCCGCTCGTAAATCCTGTATCTCTTGTACACATGCCCGCCGATCATCTCCGAGATGTGGATGATGGGAAGGTTGTCCTCGAGTATCCAGGAGAACTCTATCTGCTTGTATTTGCCGCCGAAACTCTTTATGCCCTCGAACCCCTTTTTTATCATCAGGGCCTCGACCCCCCGGCCCCTCCACTCCCGTTTCACGCCAAGGAGCATCAGCCTTATGGCGTCTATCTTCCTGAAACGGAAAAATGCTTTAAGTATCCCCAGCGGGGTCAGCCTGCCCCTGAGGACCCTCAGCACCTGGTTGACGTCTGGCACGATGCCCAGAAACCCCACGGGCTCTCCCCCGGCCTGGGCGATGATCGTAAGCTCCGGCACCAGGACGCCCTTGAGCTGTTTCGCCATATTGTCCACCTCCTCCGGGGTAATGGGTATGAACCCCCAGTTGTCCTTCCAGGAAGAGTTGTAGACATCGCGGAAAACCGAAAGCTCCAGGTTGAGTTTCTTCATGTCCGCAAGGCGGACCGTCACTCCCTTTTTCTCCGCCAGGGCGGCAACGCGCCGGACCTTTTCCGGCAGCGGCAGCGCCATATCGCGGATGTATGCGATCAGGTCTTTTGCCTTTTTCATCCCTGAGGCCTCCATGAGGCCGTTGTACCAGGGCGGATTGTAGGGAGTCATGATCATGGGGGGATACTCAAACCCCTCGATCTGGAAGGCGCACTCCTCGTTTGTGGAAAAACTCATGGGGCCACGCATCGTCTTCAGCCCCGCCTCTTTAAGCTCCGCCTCCACCCGGCCCAGGAGCGCCCGCGCCACCCCCGGATCCTTTATGGATTCATAGAAACCGAAAAACCCGGCCCCGTCCCCGTGGTATTCCAGGTGCCTGCCGTCTATCACGGATGCGATGCGGCCCACTGTCTTTCCGTTCCTCTCAAGCAGAAAGAGTTTCACCCTCGCATCGTTATAAAACGGGTTTTTGGCCGGGTCGAAGAGCTTTTTCTGCTCGGAGACGGGCAGGGGAGAATATATCGGGTCGTCACTGTACAGCGAAAAAGGGAATTTAATGAAATCGAGGAGGTCTTTTTTTGTCTTGACCTCGGTTATTTTCTCCACCGATGATTATAACTTATTTCATCCGGCATGGGGCCTCGAGCGAGGCGTGTAGCGAGGCCGACTGCACTTCGCAGGAATGCCGCGAGCCATGCCCCCATCCGCCTTCTGCCCCGCTCTGCGTCAAACTGATGCACTACCAACGTTATTGATTTGTTATGTCAATTTTTTTTAGAATGCTAGGGGGGGCGGGAAGTTATTTTGAACTGAAAGCCGCATGCGGGCCAAAAATGATACAGCATTTGTTCGATAATTCCGAATTCCTGCAGAGCGTCTTCGACGCGGTCCCCTCTTTCCTGTTCATCGTAGACTCCGACGTCCGGATCCACCACCTGAATGCCGCCGCGCTGTCGCTTCTGGGGGCGGAAAGGGGACGCGTATTATTCAGGAGAGGCGGCGAACTCCTGTACTGCATCCATGCCTCCGAGGCTCCGGGCGGCTGCGGCCATGCCCCGGCGTGCAGGGATTGCGTCATCAGGAATTCCGTGATGAAGGTTTTCGGGGGCGGAAGAGTCCATCGTGAAACGGCAAGGATGAAACTGGCCAGTGTCGGCCGGATCGAGGAAAAGTTTTTTTCCGTGACCGCCGCTCCTTTTCGTTATCTGGGAGAGCTTTTTGCCCTGCTGGTCCTGGAGGATGTCACCGCCGAGAAAGAACTGGAGGAAGCGCTTGAGAGACGCGTTGCCGAGCGGACGGCCCAGCTTGCCGCCGCCAACGAGGAGCTGGAGGCCGAGATAGCGGAACGCAAAAAGGCGGAAGAGGCCCTGAAGGAGAGCGAGGAGCAGTACAGGTCTTTTTTCAATCACAGCCTGGATGGAATCCTGCTTAGCTCGCCTGAAGGCCGCATCCTCGCGGCAAATCCGGAGGCCTGCAGCATCCTGGGGAGGACGGAGGAAGAGATACTCGAGGCCGGCAGGAGCGGTATCCTGGACATGGCGGACCCGAAAGTGAAGCTCTATCTTGAGGAACGGGCGCGGTCGGGAAAGGCCAGGGGAGAGGTCACATGCCTGCGCAAAAACGGCGAAAAGATCCCCTGCGAGCATTCCGCCGCCGTGTTCAGGGACAAGAGCGGCAACACGCGGGTCAGCGTGATATTCCGCGACATCAGCGAAAAAAAGCGCCTGGAGTCGATCGCCGAGGCCCTGAACATGATGGACAATATCGGATACGTCTTCAGCGGCATCAGGCATGAGCTTGGAAATCCGCTCAATACCACCAAGTTCAATCTCGATATCCTGAAAAGACAGTACAGGACGTTGCCGGGGGAAAAAATCGGCGATTATATCGACAGGGCGCTGGAGGGCGTGGCAAGGATCGAGTTTCTCCTGAAATCCCTGAAAAGCTTCAACCTTTTCGAGGAAGTAAAATCGGACTGCGTGAGCCTCCGGGCCTTTCTGGATAATTTTTTGGCCATGGCCAAAGCCGACTTCCTGGCGAAGGGAATAAAAATAAAGTCCTGCCTGAGCCCCAGCGCCGAGCGCGCGCACATGGATGAGAGGGCCTTCAATCATGCCCTTTTAAATGTATTCTCAAATGCCGCCGACGCCCTGGAGGGTGTCCCTGAGCCTGTCATTACGGTGAAGACCTCCGGGCTGGAGGACATGATACTGGTCACGGTGGAGGACAACGGCCCGGGCATGACCGGGGAGCAGATGCGCAACCTGTTTAAACCGTTTCATACCACAAAGCCGAAGGGGACCGGGCTGGGGCTTGTGATCGTGAAAAAGATGATGTCGAAGATGAAAGGCGGCATTGAAGTCACGTGCGAGTCCGGAAAGGGGACCGTCGTCAGTCTCTTCCTGCCGGCCTGCACCCCGCCGAACGGGCAGCGGGCACTCTAATACTTTATAAGGAGAAACGCCTCCGCAAACGGATCTCAAACGGGCAGGGGGCGGAAAATTCTCCCGCCCCCTGCTGCCCCCCCTCGAATCCGGAGACACCGTTTATGAAATCAGGCCGGCTGCCTTTCCAACCTTCTCAAACGCGGCAAGAACGGCGTCCAGGTGCTCATCGGTATGAGTGGCCATATAGCTTGTCCTTATGAGCGCCTTGCCGTTGGGCACGGCCGGGCTCACGGCGACGTTGGCGAAGACCCCTTCATCCTGGAGCATGAGTGTCATCTTGAACGCTGTCTCGCTGTCGCCCACGAGCACCGGAATAATCGGGGTCTCGGCCGGGCCGGTCTCGTATCCCATACCCCGCAGGCCGTCCATCATCTTGTGCGTATTTTTCCAGAGCTGCTCTATCCTCTCCGGTTCGTTTTCGATGATGTCCAGGGCCGCGCTCACCGCGGCGATCGACGCAGGCGGAGGGCTTGCGCTGAATATCAGCGACCGGGCGAAGTGCTTTATGTAATGGATCACATCCGCGCTTCCTGATACGAAGCCGCCTATGGAGGCAAGCGATTTGGAATATGTGCCCATTATGAGGTCGACTTTGTCTTCGAGCCCGAAATGCTCGCTTGTGCCCCGGCCCGTCTTGCCAAGCACGCCTATGCCGTGGGCGTCGTCCACCATCACCCGCGCGCCGCATTTATGGGCCGCCTCAACCACCTGTGGCAGCTTCGCGATGTCCCCCTCCATGCTGAATACGCCGTCGACCACGACAAGGGCCGCGGCCTCGCCCGAGGTGGAAAGCACGCGCTCCAGGTCGTCCATGTCGTTATGGCGGAATTTCTTCACCTCGGCGTAGGAGAGCCGGCAGCCGTCTATGATGCTTGCATGGTCCATCTTGTCTATGATGACGATATCGTCCTTGGCGCAGAGGGCCGAGATGACCCCCAGGTTCACCTGGAACCCGGTGGAAAAAACCAGCGCGGCCTCCTTGCGCATGAACCGGGCGAGCTTCTCCTCGAGCGCCACGTGGATGTCCAGGGTGCCGTTCAGGAACCTGGAGCCGGCGCAGCCGGTCCCGTATTTCTTTACGGCCTCTATGGCCGCCTCCTTGACCTTGGGGTGGTTGGTGAGCCCCAGGTAGTTGTTCGAGCCGACCATTATCATTTTTTTGCCGTTTAAATAAACAACCGGGTCCTGGGCGCTCTCAATGGTTCTGAAATAAGGATAAAGGCCTGCCTGCACGAGCTCTTTGGCCTTGGTGAACTTCCCGCACTTTTCGAACAAGTCCTGATGTTTTATAACCATTGATGAATCCTGTACCACTCTGCCGTCCACTTTGCCCCTTCCTTTAAAGTGATTTTGGGCAGAAAACCGATCTCCCTTTTAGCCCTGCCCGGGTCACAGCACCAGTTCGGAAAGCCCATCTCCCTGAGCTTGTCCTTGTTTATTATACCTGAATCTTTTCCGGCCAGGGCCGAAAAAGTGGCTGCAATGAGAAGAAAAAATCTGGGCATGGGGAGTTTCAGGAGCCTGCTGTGGAGGGCGCCCGCAATGGTCCGGGCTATCTCGCTGTTGGTATAAATGTTCCCGTCGGAGAGGAAAAAAACCCTTCCGGCGGCCTGAGGGGCCTCGGCCGCGGCGATTATTCCCTGGACCAGGTCCCCGACGTATAAAAGAGAGTAGCGGCACGCCCCCCAATAGGGGAAAATGCCCTTGTTGATTGCCTTGAAAAAAAGGTAAAAATCCCTGTCCCCCGGCCCGTAAACCGCAGTCGGGCGCAATACCACCACGGGCATCAGGCCTGCGCGTCCGAGGACGGCCTTCTCCCCCAGCAGCTTGCTTTTTCCGTAGTGCGAAACCGGATGGGGCTCTTTTTCCTCCGTGAGGGCCCCGCCGTTAAACGAGGGACCCGCCGCGGCATGGGAGCTGAGATAGACGAATTTCTTAAGTCCGGGATTTTCTTTTGCCGCCGCCTCAGCCAGATTTTCCGTCCCGCGGAAGTTTACGTCGTAAAACTCCTGATTTTTATTGGTTTTTGTAAGCCCGGCCAGATGGAAGACATAGTCCACTCCGCGGACCGCCTTGCGCAGAGACCCGGGGTCTGAAAGGTCTCCGGGAAAAAACTCCACATCCAAGCCATCCAGCTTTGCCAGCGCGGAAGTTCCCCTCACAAGACAGCGCACCTTGTACCCTTTTTCGAGGAGCTTCGGCACCAGATGGCCCCCGATGAAACCGGTGGCTCCTGTAACCAGGGCGCTCATAGGTAGATATTTTGATGAATTCCTGCAAAAGAGTCAACTTGCCTTGGGGGCCTGTAGTGCATCAGGCAATGCAGAGCGTGGCAGAAGGCGGATGGGGAGCCATGCCCCCATGCGCCTCTGCCCCGGTTGTCTTACAGGCCGCCTTCGAGACGCCTGATCCGGTCCTCAATGGGCGGATGGGTGCTAAACAGCCTCAGCAGGAATTTGCCGCTTAAGGGGTTGACTATGAACATATGGGCGGTTGCCGGCGTTGCGCCCATCGGGACCCGTTTGGAGGCGTAATCCAGTTTCCTCAGGGCGTTCGAGAGAAAACGGGGATTGCCGGCCAGCTCGGCCCCGCTCTGGTCCGCGGAGTACTCCCTTGACCTCGATATCGCCATCTGGATGATCATTGCGATTATGGGCGCGATGAACATCATGAGAAGCGCGGCCAGGGGGCTTTCATCCCTGTCGCGGTCCCGCCCGCCGCCGAAGATCAGGGCCCACTGGCCCATCTGGGCAAGATAGCTTATGGCAGCGGCCACGGTGGCGGCAACCGAGCTTATTAGAATGTCCCTGTGTTTCACGTGCGACAGCTCATGGCCGATGACACCAGCCAGCTCCTCCGGGGTAAGCAGTCTCAAAATGCCCTGCGTGGCCGCGACCGCCGCGTGCTTGGGGTTTCTTCCCGTGGCAAAGGCGTTTGGCTGGTCCTGGGGAATGATGTAGACCTTCGGCATCGGCAGCCCCGCCTTGGTCGAAAGCCTGCGGACGATGCCGTAGAGCTCCGGCGCGGTGGACTCGTCCACCTCCTGCGCATGATACATCCTCAACACCATCTTGTCTGAAAACCAATAGGCGAACGCGTTCATGCCCAGGGCGAATATCAGGGCGATGGTCATCCCCTGCTGGCCCCCTATCAGGCGTCCCACCCAGAGAAAAAACAGAGTGAGCGCAACCAGCAGGACAGTGGTCTTTAGTCCGTTCATTGCGGAAATGTTCCTCCTTCAAAAAGACAAATCAAAAGGGGTTTTCCCTCCCTTTTTTGCCTTCTTCTCATAGATTAACATAGATTAAACCAAAAAAATGGGCCCTTCCGGTTTTGGTAGCGCCTCCGTTTGATTTGCAGGCTCTCGATGATATTCCAGTGAAAGGCGATATCTGCGGGGTTCCTGACGCATCCTGCCAATCTTTCGCCATTCGCCCTGAAAGACGCCTAAATAAGGCCGTTTGTATACGTCCGGAACCGCGCGGCCGAACGAAAGGACCGGGCAGATGTCCAGTATGGGGATGGAATTATTATGGTTATTTCCGGGACTTCACACTAGGCCGAATCGGCCAGTATGCCCTCCAGCTCCTCGAGCTTGAAGGGCTTTCTAAGGACCCTTATTCCCCCGTTTTTATATCCATCGATCATCTCGGAGGTCAGATAAGCGGAGCAAACCACTATCTTCGGTGGGTTGCCTTTGGTGATTTCACTCACTTTTTCTATCAAAACTGCGCCATTTTCCTCAGGCATCCTCAGGTCGGTGAACATGAGGTCGAACCTCTCACTGGAGAGGGCCCGGACGGCCTCCGCGGCGCTGGAAACCGATACAATCTTGTGTCCGAGACGCGATAGCGCCCTCTCGAGGAACCACCTGACGAGCTGTTCGTCATCTACAATTAGGATATTCATTCCGGTATATTAGATTGGTTGCAGCAAAAAGCGTGCTATATTTCGAAACTCTTTTTTTTAATAATCCAGTTTTATTCTTTATCAGGAAGAAAACCGAATTTCTGCATCCGGTAACGGAGCGTGTCTCTCGTCAGATTAAGCAGTTTGGCGGCTTTCGTCTGATTGCCCCTGGTAGTATCCAGGGCCTGTCTTATAAGTTCCTTTTCGACCTTTTCGATGTCCAGCCCCCCGGCGGGCAGTTTTACATCCACATCATTGTTTTCCGCGCCATCGGAGTTGTCGGAGCAGAGTTCAAGCGGCAGGTGCTCCGGCAGTATCAACTCCTCGTTTTCGAGTATCATGGCCCTTTCTATCACGTTTTTCAGCTCCCGCACATTGCCGGGCCAGTGGTATTCGAGGAAAAGGGTCTCCGTGTCCCTGGAAAGGCCCTTTACGTTCTTCCTGAATTCGCGGTTGAAGGTGTCTATGAAATAGCGGGCCAGAAGCAGGATGTCTTCGCCGCGCTCCCTCAGGGGCGGCAGGTGTATCGGGACGACCTTCAGCCTGTAGTAGAGGTCCTCCCGGAAATTCCCCTTCTTCACTTCCTCATCGAGCGATTTGTTTGTGGCGGCTATTATGCGCAGGTCGACTTCTATGTCCTTTATCCCCCCCACGCGCTTGAAGGCCTTGTTCTCGAGCACCTTCAGGAGCTTGGCCTGGGTGTTGAGCCTCATGTCAGCGATTTCGTCCAGGTATATCGTGCCCCTGTCGGCAAGCTCGAAGAGCCCTTTTTTCATCGCCCTGGCATCCGTGAAGGCGCCTTTTTCATAACCGAAGAGCTCGCTTTCGATAAGGTTTTCCGGCAAGGCCGTGCAGTTTATCTCTATGAAGGGCTTTTCCATGCGGGCGCTCTGGTAATGGATGACCTTGGCGACCAGATCCTTGCCCGAGCCGCTCTCCCCCTGCATAAGGACCGTGGTGGCATCGCTTCTGGAGACCTTCTCTATCAGCCCGAGGATCTTTTTTACCGGGGCAGACTGCCCGATGATGCTTTCGAAGCCGTACCGTGAGCTGAGTTGGGAGCGGAACTGGGAGACCTCCTTCCTCAGGGTGCAGGTCTCAAGCGCCTTTTGTATGATGATCTTGAGCTTGTCCATATTGAAGGGTTTTTCGACGAAATCATGGGCGCCGAGCTTTATGGTCTTTACTGCCGTCTGGACGTCTCCGAAGGCCGTTATCATTATGACAACGGCGTCCTTGTTTATCTCCTTGAGCCCTTCAAGCACGGTTATGCCGGATATGTCCGGCAGGTGGATGTCCAGGAGCGTTATATCGGGGGACTCCTCCCGGAACACGGTGAGGCCGTCCAGCCCTTTTTCCGCGGTTATTACCTGATAGCCGTCCTTTGAGAGGTTCTGTTCAAGGGACCACCTGAGGAGTTTTTCGTCGTCAATTACAAGTATCTTTGTCTTAGCCATCTTTCCGGGACGCTGCCATGCGGCTTTGCATTATAACATGAAAAGTGCTCCCCAAGCCGGGCCGGCTCTCGACCTCGATCCGGCCGCCGTGCTCTTCAACGATATTCTTGCTGATGGCAAGCCCCAGGCCCGAACCCGAATGTTTCGTCGTAAAAAAGGGCTTGAAGATGTGCTCCAGGGAATCGGCCGGTATGCCCATGCCGGTGTCCGAAATCCGGACCTCCACCTCTTCGCCGGCGCCAGGCAGGATCTCGACGGAAAGCACCCCTCCGCTTGGCATGGAGCGCAGGCAGTTCTGGAAGATATTGAAAAAGACCTGCTGCATCTGCTCCGGGTCCGCCTCGATGACGGCGGGCGCAGCGGCCATGGAGGGCATTACTATCTGCACGCCCTGCGAGTCGGCCTGTTTTTCCGTGAGCCTCCTGGCGCGCTCGACGACCGAGAGGAGGTCCATATTCACCGGGCGCAGTATGGGGGGCCTCGCGTAGGCAAGCAGGTTCCTTACGGATTGGTCGAGGCGGTCTATCTCGCCCAGGACGTCATTTATAATCTCTTTTCTGGGGTCATTTCCGGGGATGTCCTCGGCAAAAACCTGTATGGCCCCGCTGATGCCCGCCAGCGGATTTTTGATCTCATGCGCCACGGCCGCCGCCAGCTCTCCAAGGGTGGCCATCTTTTCCATCTTCGCCACCGTCTCGGCCGAACGGCTTTCAAATTCCGCCTTCATCCGCCTGAAATTCCCGAATACATGGTTTAAGTCCGCGCAGAGCCTGCCAAGCTCGTCCGGGCCCCGGTAATCCATGCCCCGGGCCCCTTCCGGCCGCCCATCGCGGAATTTTACGGTAAAATCCCCTCCGGCGGCCGCCTTCGCGCTCTTTTGTATGGACTTCAGAGGTTTGTCCACAAAGCGGATATAAAAGAGCGACAGCGGCATGAATATGAGCAGAAAGCCCGCCCCGAAGGAAATCATGGCCCTGTTTTTAAGCGCGCGGAGCCTGTCGGCCGCCTCCTGGTTTACAAGCTCCACGTTCAGCACCGCAAGTATCTCTTTTTCAGCGCCATGGCAGCCCTGGCAGGGCTTGTTGTTGTATATGGGGACGAACATCGATAGCGGGATTCCCCGGCCGTCCATGACGATCTTTCTCTCGAGGGGCGGGTTTTTCATGACGTAATTGTCCTCCGAGGCCATGGTGGAGGAGATGATCTTGCCGCTGTCCGGGTTTATGAGGCGCATTACCTTGAGGTTTTCGGTCATGCCGGCCGTGATGAAATTCCTGAACAGGCTCTCGTTGCCGCTCGTCATCACGGTCGTCAGGCCGCTTTTGACCACCTCCGTAATATTGGAGAGACTGCGGGAGTAGCCTTCGATTATGCGGTGGCGACCGTAGGCGTAGCCCTGGTAATTGAGAAATCCCAGGACGGCCAGAAGCAGGCCGCCCGCGGCCAGCAGAAATCTGCCTTTCAGGCTCGAACGGATAGCCCTCTTTTCTCTACCGGCTCCCATAGGAGTGCAGCCCGCTTAAAAGCAGATTGACCCCGAGGTACGTGAATATAACCGCCACGAAACCCATTACGGCGACCACCGAGATCTTGTGCCCGCGCCATCCCCTCAGGAACCGCGCGTGCAGATAGAATGCGTAGATGAACCAGGTTATGAGGGACCAGGTCTCCTTGGGGTCCCAGCTCCAGTAAACACCCCATGCCTGGTCGGCCCAGATGGCCCCGAATATGAGGCCGCCAAGGGTGAAAATCGGAAAGCCTATGGCCAC
This sequence comes from Nitrospirota bacterium, assembly GCA_021825295.1. Taxonomy (GTDB): domain Bacteria; phylum Nitrospirota; class Thermodesulfovibrionia; order Thermodesulfovibrionales; family JdFR-88; genus JAJYGJ01. Next base: position 50,228 of record JAKAHV010000005.1, on the reverse strand, counting down.
GGCCTTGTAGGTTATCTCATCGAGCGTCGCGGGCTGGAGCTTAAAACCTTCGATTATCCTCTTGAGGGCCCCCCCATACCTCCATGTCAGGAATATGATCAGGATCGTGGCCAGATAGCTTACCAGCCGCATGGAAGCCTCGGGGTTTTTGTAGGTGCTTTTGAAGAGGAAGCTTTTTATGAATTCCTCAGAGCCCGGCGCCAGGCCCGCCGCCTTGAACCTTATGAAGTCAAGCACCATGGCCATAAGCACCGCAAGGAACACACCCAGCGTCACTGTCCAGAACGCGTAGGCGCCTTCTCCGCGCTTTGTGGTGGCTATCAGGTACATGAGCCCCGTGCTGAAGGAGAGGGCAAAGGCCGAATAGGAGATAAAAGAGAGCGTCACGTGGGCCAGAAGCCAGTTGCTCTGCAGGGCCGGCACCAGGGGCTCTATCTGCGTGGACATACCCGAGAGGCTTATGAACAGCAGGGCAAGGGCAGCCACCGGAGTCACGAAGGCGCCGAAGGAGCGGTTTTTATAGCGGAACTCCACTATCAGGTAGCCCAGTATGAGGCACCATACGAAAAAGACCAGCGATTCATAGAGGTTTGTAAGCGGTATGGAGCGCAAAAGCCCCATGCCGGAGATCTGGTAGAATTCCTTCCATCTAAGCAGTATCGCCAGGGTCTGCGAGGCGAAGCCGAACATGGTCAGACCACTCGCCGTGACCCCGATCGCCTTCTTCCTGAAGCCGATATAGGTTATGTAGACCACCATTGCCAGGATGTATGCCATAGTGGAAAGGCCGAAAAATAACGAGCTTTCCAATTCTATTTACCTCCTTTTTCCAATTCGAGGGCGAGTTTTTCGACGGTCCTTTCGAATGCCTGCCTGTTTTTGTTGGAAGTGGCCGCAATCATGAGGCGCGTGCCCTTCTTTTTTTGCTCGGGCTCAAGGCGAATCCATATCTTCTTGTGGCTCATGAAAAAAGCCACCATAAGGCCGAGCGCCAGGGTTATGCAGCCCAGATAGACGATCCACACGCCGGGGTCTTTTCTGACCTGCAGCCCCGTGTACTGGACGCCCCAGAAATCCTTCAGGCCCACGGTGCTGCCGTCCGGCAGGCTCCAGGTCTCCGGATATCTCTGGGCTATCCATTTGGACACCCCGGGCCCTTTGCCGTCCGTTATCTCGACCCTGACGGCGGGGTTTGTCATCATCTGCGAGTACGTTATGGCTTTCCCGGAATCGTCGAAGGCCAGCGCCGGATTGAACTCCGCCAGCTTCACCGTCTCCTCGGTGCCCGGTATCTGGAAGCTCTGGCCGATCTTAAGCCGCTCCGTCACGGACTGCCCGTTCGGGGATTTCACATCGAGCTCGGCTATGCCGTTTGACAGGTCGTCCATGAGGCCGTAGCTTGACTGATAGAACGTAACGCCATGGTATTTAAGCGGATGGTTCACCTCAACCCACTTGGTGAGGACCGGCTTGCCGTGATCAATCACCGTAAGCAGGCTCCTGTATGCCTTCGGCATATCGCTCTGCCCGTAGTATTTGACCTCGAATTGCTGGCAGAGCACCTGGAAATTAAGGGGGATAAGCCCCGCCTGCTCCATGCCCTTTTTGAAGCTGGCCGCATCCTCGCCTGCGGCCCTGGCGGCCTGGTTGATGTCGCCCCCCGCGGAGTCCAGCGCGCCCATCAGGTTCGCCCTTACGGCGTTTTCCGCCTGGTCGGAGAGATCGACGGAACGGGAAAAGACGACGTTTGTGGAGTAGCCCTCGGGCAGGTTCAACATCGCGTTGAAACCGAAGAAGATGCCCGATACGGCCCCGATCATGATTATGAGGATGCTGAAATGCGTGATAAAGACACCCGAACGGCTCCAGGCGTGCTTCTGCGCGAAAAGCTCGACCGCGCCGTCCCCCTCTTCATGCCTGGCCGCCCTGAAACCGATGGATTTCATCCCGGCGGCGGCCTTCCGCTCGATCTCCTCCGGGCTCCCCTGTAACCTGAATTCCGCCTTTATGGGCATCTTCATCATCTGCTCCGCCGCCAGCGGCTTTACCGGGGCCCGCATGATGCGCCAGATGGCCGGGAACCTGTCAATCGAGCAGACAAGCAGGTTTACCGCGAAGAGCACCAGCAGCGACAAAAACCACCAGGAACGGTACATGTTCATGAACCCCAGGGCGTCCAGCACCCTGTAGGCCGTGGGCGCAAGCCCCTGCCCGACAAGATGGTTAAGCACCCTGATGTTCGTATTGTAGGAGGCCTGCTGTTCTATCACGGTGCCCACAATGGAGGTAAGGCCGATTAAGGCGAATATTGCGATTGCAAGCTTAATGGAGGAGAAGAAAGACCAGACCCTGTCGGAAAAGCTTTTTGAAGCCAATACGAAATACTCCTTTCATGCAAAATCCCGAAAACCCAAGGTTTATGATAATATTTTTTGCCGCCAAATATCAATCAATCCCCGGCAGGCGGCAACTGGCACGCCGCTATTGCCCGGCGGCCTTTATCTCCATCGGGATCAAGCGGCACAGGCCTGTCGCGCCGGGCGTCCACGATGCAGAAAAACCCGAACGGTTCCCCGTAGGGGTTCAGCAGGCGGTGCGGCTCATCCGGGCCTATGTAAACCGTGTCCAGGTAACCCAGCTCGCGAAGCCTGCGGCCAAGCCTCACCCTGCCCCGCCCCTTTATGACCACCACGACATGCTCGTGCCTGTGGGTCTCAAGGCTCGTATATCCGCCGGGGGAGACCTCGAAATATCTCAGGTGGAATTTCGTCTTCTCCCCCCTGAAACCCGCCACCAGGAGATGCCTTGCCACCCTGGTCCAGTCGCCGGGGCCGCCTTTTTTATATATCTCCGGCCTTACACCCTTCCATGAGCAACCGCCCTTGTGCTTGAAGACCCTGCTAGTGTTTTTGTCCTTTGCCTGTTTCGCGCGCATTTCGCCTCCGCATCCGGGTTTCACTTTCACTCAAATGTAATTGCGATCTTCAGGGACTCCCCGGCCTGCGCGGCGAGCCTGTACGCCACGGGAGTATCCCCGATGGGGAAGCGATGGGTAACGACCATCCTGGCCCTCACGCGCCCCTCCTCTATCATCTTCAGCGCCGCCCTGGTGTCCTCCGGGCCCGTCGAGTAGCTCGGTATGAGGCTGATCTCCCTGAAGTAAATCTCGTTTGGGTCCATGCTGAGCGCCTCCCCCGGTTTTGCCGGCGTAAAAAGGACGACCCTTCCGCCCTCGCCCGCCGTCTTAACGGCCGCCTCCATCGCATGGACGCTGTTTGGCCCCGCTATCACCACATCAGCCATCCGCCCGCCGGTGATCCCGTAAACCGCCCGCTCCAGGTCCTCGCGCCCGGCATCTATTGCGTGATCGGCCCCAAGTTCCAGGGCCTTTTGAATCCGGTAGGAAACCCGGTCGGCGCCGATTACCTTTTTTACGCCGAGGGCCTTCAGGGCAAGCACATGGAGGGCGCCCATTACGCCAAGCCCTATGACAAGGGCCGTCTCCGCATGAAACCCGCCGCCGGCAAGCCCGGCCCTCCGAATCCCCTTCAGCACACACCCCAGGGGCTCCACGAGCATCCCGTCCTCGAAGGAAATGCCTGAGGGAAGTTTGAGGGTATCGTTTTCAAGGTTTACCCGGGGTATGCGGATGTATTCCGATATGCCGCCCGGATGGATGGAAGAGCCCTTCCATGTGGGACAGTGGACGAAATCGCCCTTTCTGCAGAAAGGACACCTTGCGGTGTCCATGCAGGGGGCATGGTGATGGACCGCCACCCTGTCGCCAGGTTTGAAGCCGGAAACTCCGTCGCCCGTCTCCACGATCACGCCTGACGGCTCGTGGCCAAGCACAAGAGGAGCCTTTTTCTCTATGTACCAGGGCATCAGGTCGCCCGAGCAGATTCCGGAGGCCATCGTCTTCATGACGGCCTCCCCGGGGCCGGGCTCCGGGACGGGCATCTCCTCTATCCTTATATCGTTAAAACTGTAGAGTTTCGCGACCTTCAACTGCCATCCCGCTAAGTTTTAATCACGTACTTTATTCCCCGGCCGAGGGCCAGGCGCCCGAGTGCCCTTTCAGCCCCGGCAAGCGTACATATGCCCGATATGAGGGGTTTCACATCGATCCTTCTTTCCGAAAGGAGCCTGACGGCCAGCCGCACGTCCCGGGGGCAAAAGTGAAAGGACGCCATGAGCGTCAGTTCATCGTAGTGGAGCCTGTGGGAAGGCCATGCCACTTGCATGCCTTCCTTGAGCCCGCCGAAGAGCATTATTTTTGCCCCGCGCCTTGCGTATTCAGGGGCGGACTGCCAGACCTCCCTGCGTCCGGTGCACTCTATCACGTAATCGGCGCCCAGGGGGGCGAATCGTTCCACCGCCTTTTTTGCGTCCTCCGGCCTGAAGGCCGCATCGGCGCCAAGCTTTTTTGAAAGTCTCAGCCTCGCGGGGCCGGGGTCGCAGACGGCGGCCCTGAGACCCTTTGCCTTCAGCAGGACAAGATGCAAAAGCCCTATCGGGCCGGCCCCGAATATCAGCGCGTTTTCGCCTTTCCCGCCGGCCTCCAGTCTCTCCACGCCATGCACCACGCAGCTTAGCGGCTCAAGAAAGGCGGCCTCTTCGAATGACAGGGCCTTCGGTTTATGGTAGGTGTTTACTTGCACTATGCGGCGGGGCAGCAGCACGTATTGGCCGAAGGCGCCCAGCACTTTCGTGTCCATGATGTTGCGGCAGAGGTTGTAAAACCCCTTTTTGCAGTAATCACAGTCGAGACAGGGGGCGGTGTGGACGGCCATGACGGCATCGCCCGGCCTGAATTTCCTGACGCCGCTGCCGGCGGCGGCGACGGTCCCGGAAAATTCATGGCCGAAGGGACCGGGCATCGGGATCAGCCTGTGCCCGCGCTGCCAGGCTTTGAGGTCCGTGCCGCAGGTGAGGGCCGCCTCCACCTTTATCAAAAGCTCCCCCCTTCCGGGCTCCGGCACGGGCACCGTCCTTAGCTCGGTTTTCCCCGGGGCCGCAAGCCAGAGCTGCTTCATCGGCTGTTTCATCCGCATGGGGGGTGAATCAGAAGACGAGACCGCCGCCCGAAAACTGGCCTATAAGGGCCGCGGCCACAAACAGGGGGATGTAATGCCAGCTAAGCTGCGACAGCCTCCTGCCAAGAAAGATAAGCGGAATGGGCAGATGTATATAGAGAAACCAGTGGAAGGAGAATTTTTTCACCTTCGCCCTAAGGTAGCCGAAGGGCAGGTTCAAAAGGACGGTAAAGAAAAAAAGCCCGAGGACCAGGGCGAGCTTGGTTGTAATATCCATTCTTTGAAATTAACCTAAAAACAAAAAAGGTGTCAAATAAAAGACATTTTCGGGGCCTGCGTCAGATTTGCGGGGCAAGGCGGCGCATCTGCCTGCTCACCACCGTTTGGCGCGCGTTTTTCCTTCCGGGCGTATGCAAACGTCTCTGCTTAAATTGCCGCCAAGGGCAAATATCAAGCCCCCATATCAAGCCATTGTCAGGATGCGGCCCGCCGGTATCCGTCCGCTCTTCGCTTCTACCTGGAGCGGGCAGATACGCTTCTCTCCGGATACTGACAGATACGGGCCCCACAAATCTGACCGGGCCCCAAAGGGGTTTTTCCGGGATATTGCAATTTTAAAATCTGTTATAATTCCGCAGATTGTGAATGAATCACCCTGCGGCAAGCTCTGCAGGGTATCTGTTTTGAATTTTGGGTTTGTCATTCCGGCTTGCCCGGAATCTTTCTTAAGAAGGATTCCCGACGCGCTTCGCTTGCGGGGATGACAACGCAAGGGAAGATCAACATTTGATTTTATCACTACTTATTTTTAAAGATAATAAGCGTGTTTAATAAATGGACCATAGCGGAAAAATTTTCACGTTCCGAGCGCATAATCATTTATCAGGGAGATTGCCTGGAACTCTTATCGGCAATCCCGGACGAGTCGCTGCAGCTTATTGTTACTTCACCGCCGTACAATATCGGGAAAGAGTACGAAAAAAGGCTCAAGCTTGGAAATTATCTTGAACAGCAGGCTGCTGTAATCCGCGAGTGCGCCAGGAGTCTTAGCCCCCGCGGCAGTATTTGCTGGCAGGTCGGCAATTATGTTGATAACGGCAGCATTATTCCTTTAGATACCGTTCTTTACCCGATATTTACCAGTCTTGGTTTAAAAATGCGAAATAGAATAATATGGCATTTCGAGCACGGCCTCCATTGCAGCCGCAGATTTTCAGGGCGTTATGAAACCATAATCTGGTTTACCAAATCGGATAATTATGTTTTTAACCTGGATCCTGTCAGAGTTCCTCAGAAATATCCAGGCAAAAAATATTTTAAAGGTCCGAAAGCCGGTAAATATTCCTGCAATCCGCTTGGCAAAAACCCTGGAGATTTATGGATAATTCCCAATGTTAAGAGTAATCATGTGGAAAAAACGGACCATCCGTGCCAATTTCCCGTTGAACTTATAGAAAGACTCGTTCTTTCAATGACTTGTGAAGACGACTGGGTCTTCGATCCTTTCCTCGGCACTGGCACATCAATAATTTCAGCGATCCGTCATAATCGCCGGGGAGCCGGCGCGGAAATTCTTCCGCAATATATCAGACTTGCAGGACAAAGAATAGAAAAAGAATTAGCCGGGATATTAAGAACACGTCCCATGAACCGTCCCGTGTATGATCCCAGGAAAGCAGGCAACAGCCTGACGGTTGCCCCTTGGGTAAAAGCGGGCAATTCCGATCAACCCCTGTTGATTAAAGAAAAGAAACGGAAATATCCTGGCCAATGAAAATAGCCGAAACTTACTCCCATCTCAACGGCCTTGAATTCCTGCTTGTCCATAAGCCGGACCTTTGGAAAGAAATACAAAATGTTATCGAATCCGTTGATGCGGAAAAATGCAGGACAAAAATATCAAAAGAAAAGACCATGAGAGGAAAAGTTCTCTGCAGCCCCATAGATTTAAACAAAAATTTTGACAGTCTCTTAAAAGCCAAAAACTGGCATGAAAGCAGGGTCAGCTATTGGGTTACCAAAAGTGAAAAATTGATTCGCAAAACCCTGACGATGCCGCCCGAAGAGCAAAAGAAGGAAATTGAAGCGGCGGGCGAATCGCCGATTTTTAGTTATAATCAAACCGATTTCGTAAAGGACAGAGTGGCGGTTGAAGTCCAGTTCGGCAAGTATTCTTTTGTGGCCTATGACTTGTTTGTCAAACATCTGGCCTTCTATGTCAGCGATTTCATTGACGTGGGCATTGAAATCCTCCCTATGAAATCCCTTCAAAGTCAAATGAGTTCCGGCGTCGCCTATTATGAAGGTGAGATTTACAATGTTATAAGGCAGGGGCGCGGCGTTCCCGCTGTCCCGCTGGTAATCATCGGCATAGCGGCGTAAAGAAAAATAAATTCCCGCATCCGCGCCGTTTCAAGGTATTCTTCTTCGACGGGGTTTTTCTGAATGTAACGCTTTTTTAATGTGGCGGAGAACTCTGCCTCAAAGGGGGAAAAATTTTGCCGGCTTCTTGTCATTGGCAGGCGGTGATATGATTTATCCATGAAAATCGAATCCCTGGGCGGCCATAGCGTATCCGAGGAGGCTGTGGAGTGCGTCGAAAGGAAGGGGCTGGGCCATCCGGACACGATGGCGGACCTCCTCTCGGAGGCCATTTCGCTGTCCCTGTCAAAAGAGTACATGCGGATTGCGGGCACGGTCCTGCACCATAACGCCGACAAGGGTTTTTTGGCTGCGGGCCGGGCGCAAAAGGCCTTCCAGGGAGGCCGGATCATAAGGCCGATGCGCTTTTTCATGGGAGACAGGGCCACCTTCCGGGCAGGGCGCGTCGAAATCCCGGTAGCAGACATAGCGGTGGAGGCCGCAAGAAAGTGGCTTGCGGCCAATCTGCGGTTTGTGGAGCCCGAAAGGCACATCACCTTCCATCCGGAGCTTGCACCGGGCTCCGCCCAGTTGGCGCAGATCTATGCGGAAGGCGGCAGGCGCAGGCTCCTGGGCGCCAACGACACCTCGGCCGCCATCGGCTACTGGCCGCTGTCGCCCACCGAGACCCTGGTGCTTGAACTCGAAGGGTTTTTGAATTCAAAGGCCTTCAAGCGGCGCTATCCCGAGACCGGAGAGGACATAAAGGTGATGGCGGTGAGGGAGAACAGGTCCGTCACGGTAACAATCGCGATGCCGCTTATAGACAGGTTCCTGAGGGCCGAAGCGGAATACTTTGTGAGAAAAGAGATGATACTGGCCGCGATAGAGGGGTTTCTGCGAAAGGGAAACACGGGCGCCTATTTCGATGATTTCCTGGTCCATCTAAATAGTCTCGATGCGCGGGGCCGCGGCGCGGACGGCATCTATCTGAGCGTGCTTGGCACCAGCGCCGAGGACGCCGACAGCGGCCAGGTGGGCAGGGGCAACCGCGCAAACGGCCTGATAAGTCCGGGGCGGCCCATCACCATGGAGGCCGCCGCGGGGAAAAACCCGCTGAGCCATACGGGAAAGATCTACGGCGTCCTGGCGCACCTGCTTGCAAGAAAGGTCGTTGAGGCGGCGGAGGGCGTGCGCGAGGCCTATGTGCTTCTTGTAAGCCGCATAGGTGTGCAGGTCAACAGGCCCGCCGCCATATCGGTGAAACTGAGGCTGCAAAAAGGGGTCCGCATAGGGGACGTCTCCGGCCTGATAAACGGCGTAATCGAGGAGGAGCTGTCAGAGAAGAATATCCTCTCCTTTACAGGCCGTCTTGCCAGGGGAAGATACAGGGTCTGCTAACCCTTTTTGCCTGCCCTGAGCCAGGCGTATGTGCCCAGGCCGGCAAGAAGACAGAGGACGCAGAGTTTTAACAGCAGCGTTTCCGCCTGCCCCGAGCTTACCGCGCTCCGCCATTCGAAGCTGTGATACGTGAGCATCCTCGGCATCCCGGCCAGGACAAAAAATACAAATGAAAGCTTGGCCAGCCTGGGAAGCAGAGGCCGCCCGCCGGCCCGCTTCGGAGCAGCCCACGCTATCAGGCCCGCCCCCGAGTAGACAAGGACGGCCAGATCATAGATACGGTCATTCACCGTAAGGAGGGTTTTTATAAAGGGCCCCATAGATTCAATATTATAACGCGGAAGACGTGTTCAATACAGATTTTTCCTTGCCTCCCCGCATGCGAAAAAAGTATCATTTTATATGGTTTTGCCGAAGTGGAGTTTTAATTCACCATGAATTTCGCAACGTCGAAACGGGGTGTATCGCTTCTTGCCATGATGTTTTTCGTCCTTGTCCCGCCTTGCAGCGCCGCCGGGCAGAAGCGCTTTGAGATCGACATTGCCGGAGGCGGGAGCCTGAACGGAAACGGGGCGAAGCAGGTGATGCTCATGGGCGCATGGCAGCGCCCGCTCTACCCGGATTTTTTGCTGCGCGTGGAGCCGACCCTGGAATACATTAATACGGACAGCGATACGCTCTGGACCGGCGGCTTTTCGCTGGTTGGACGCAAGCTGGCCCGTTACAAAAGCCTTACGGCCTTTGTGGACCTCGGCGCGGGAGCCAACCTGATTTCCAACAGGCACTTCGCGGGCAGGCTCCTTGGCGACGATTTCCTGTTCGACCTCATCCTCGGCGGCGGTTTTTATCTTGCCAGAGACATAAGCCTCTCATACAGGTACAGGCATCTTTCAAACGCCGGCCTCTTCAATTACAACGAGGGGATAGATTCCTACTATATTATTCTGGGAATAGGGATTTAAAACCCCAATCCCAAACCCTAACCCGACCTAATCAATAATGTATAATATTTTGAAATTTTGAAAAGCGGCAAAATAAAGTCTCCTGTTTTTTGTTTTGCCGGCATTTTTTGGAGGTCCTTACAGTGATAAAAGTAGAGCTCGCCGAAAGGCTGCGCCATCTGCCGCCTTATCTGTTTGCCGAGATAGACAGGCTGAAGCAGGAGCAGCTCAGAAAAGGCGTCGACGTCATAGATTTAAGCATCGGCGACCCAGACATGCCCACGCCAGGGCATATAGTGGATGCGCTGAAGAAGGCCGCCCAGGAGCCGAAAAATCATCGTTACCCCTCCTACGAGGGGATGCCTGCCTTCAGGCAGGCCGTGGCGGACTGGTATAAGAGGCGCTTCGGCGTTTCCCTGGATGCCCAAACGGAGGTCCTGTCGCTCATAGGCTCGAAAGAGGGCATCGGGCATATCCCCCTTGCCTTTGCCGGACCTGGGGACGCAGTGCTCTACAGCTCGCCCGGTTACCCCGTCTATCCCGTAAGCGCGCTTTTTGCCGGCGCCGAGGGCTACCCGATGCCCCTTCTGGAGAAAAACGGGTTCCTGCCGGACCTTGAATCCATCCCCGCTGACGTCCTGAAGCGGGCGAAGCTCATGTTCGTAAATTACCCCAATAACCCCACCTCCGCGGTGGCCGGCAAGGGTTTTTTCAGGAAAGTGGTGGATTTTGCCGGCAGACACAACATAATCGTCTGCCATGACGCCGCTTATTCGGAAATCTATTACAACGGGAAAAGGCCGGAAAGCTACCTCGAAACTCCCGGGGCAAAGCAGGCCGGGATAGAATTTCATTCACTTTCCAAGACCTACAACATGACAGGCTGGCGCATCGGGTTCGCCGTGGGCAACCGGGACGTAATAGCCGGGCTCGGAAAGATAAAGACCAACCTGGACTCCGGCGTGTTCCAGGCCGTTCAGGAGGCCGGCATCACCGCCCTTGAGACCGGAGACGGAGAGCTCTCCGGCATAAGAGAGACCTATCAGCAGAGAAGAGACGCGCTTTATTCCGGGCTGAGGAGGCTGGGCTTCCAGGTCATGAAACCTGAGGCCACGTTCTATCTGTGGGCGTCATGCCCGGCCGAATACAGAAACGATTCCAGGGCCTTCGCGAAACTCCTCCTTGAAAAGGCCGGCATCGTGGCCACCCCCGGCGTGGGATTTGGGGCGGCGGGCGAGGGATATATCCGCTTTGCCCTCACCGTCCCTGTCTCCAGGACAGAGGAAGCCGTGGAGCGGATAGGCAAATCCCTCTGACCGCCCGCCCTTGCCAACCGCCTGCATCGGCATAGGTTCGAACCTGGGCGACAGGCTCCAAAACTGCCGGAAGGCGCTAAAACTCCTCGAACAAAGAGGCATAAGGATCAAGGCCGTCTCCGGCGCGCATGTGACAAAGCCCTGGGGCGGACGGGAGGTGGCCGGCCAGCCGGATTTCATAAACATGGCCGCCGTCGTGGAGACGGACCTCGCGCCAATGAAACTCCTTCAAACCCTGTTTCAGGTGGAAAATGAGATGGGCCGGGTGCGCGTCCGGAAATGGGGCCCCAGGATTATCGATCTGGATATCCTCCTGTACGGCGGCGAGATAATAGACCAGCCGGGCCTGAAGGTCCCTCACCCGCTCATGCACGAAAGGGAATTTGTCTTGATGCCGCTGGCCGAGATCGCGCCCGAGGCGGTCCACCCCGTATTTAAAAAGACTGTAAGACAGCTCCTGGAGGAACTTTCAGTGTAGAACCTATCCCAAAATATTAGTGCCCCGTAAATTTGCTTTAAAATTAGCGGCATGGGGAGGGATATCCGCTCCTGACCTTGAGAGAGCGAGCAAGCGGACGGATCACGGCGCGCCGCATCTTGCCAAGCTTTCGCCATTCGCCCTGGAAGACGCCTGAATAAAGCCGTTTGTACACGCCCGGAACCGCGCGACCGAACGAAAGGGCCGGGCGGATAAGACGGACTTTGATATAATCTCATACATGAAAATGAAGTGAATAAATCCCACCCCAAGGAGCCTGGAAATGAAAAAAAAGATCGTCTTTCTCCTGCCTCTTTTTTTGATGCTCGCCGCCTGCGCGAGTTTTAACATTTCGCTTTTCCCGCAGGCAAAGCCCCTAAAGGAAAAGCTGATAGAAGGGGAAGGGCGTCCGAAGATTCTCCTGCTGGACCTGGACGGCGTCATATCCTTCGGCGAGAAAAAGACTTATCTTGGGGCGGGAGCGCCTTCGCCCGTTGAATATTTCAGCGAGGCCCTTCGGAAGGCTGAAAAGGACAAGGACATAGAGGGCGTCATAATCAGGATCAGCTCCCCCGGCGGGGGCGTAACGGCCAGCGACACCATCTATCACGAGATAGAGCGCTTCAAGCGGAAAAAGAAGGTCCCCGTGTATGCATACATAATGGATATCGGGGCATCGGGCGGCTACTATGTGGCATCGGCGGCGGACCGGATAATCGCCAGCCCCACGGCGCTTACGGGCAGCATCGGCGTGATTGCGATGAAGCTCAACATCGAGGGCCTGATGTCGAAGGTGGGGGTCCGGGAGGAGACGTACAAATCCGGGCCGGTAAAGGATTTCTGGTCGCCCTTCCGTCCGAGCACGCCGCAGGAGAAGGCCATGCTGCAGTCGGTCATAGAGGACCTCTACGGCAGGTTCATAAACGCCGTTTACAAAAACAGGCAGAAGGTGCTCTCCAGACAGCAGGTCCTGGCGCTGTCGGACGGCCGCATATTCACGGCGGACCAGGCGCTCAAGGCGAGGCTCATAGACCAGGAGGCCTATCTGGATGAGGCCATAAAGGGCCTGGAGAAATCCCTGAAAATTACAAGGGCGAGGGTCGTGACGTATGCCAGGCCGGGGCAGTTCAAGGAAACGGTATATTCGGAGGCGCCCTTTGGCGGGAGGATGCAAAACGGGGTCAACATAAACCTCATATCCATCGAAGGCCTCGCGCCGGAGCCTGGCGTGGCGTTCATGTACCTTTGGAACCCGTAGGCAGCGGCATGACGGCTTTTAACGGCGCAATGATATTTTAATCTTAACTTGTGTACTTCTTGGTAAATGGATGGCGAGCGTATTGCTCCACCCCGGGGAAACTGTTTCCCGGGGTGGAGGCGATACCAAAAGGGGATTGGTTTTAGGCGGGCCTGGAGATCCCTTATCCCTTGACGCCAGTGTAAGACTCTTCGAGCCCCATGAACTGGTTTATCTGCTCTTTCATGGCGCAGGCTATGTCAGCGGAGGAAATCACCCCGGAGAGTTTGCCGTTTTCTAGCACCGGAAGCCGTCTCACGCTTGCCCTGTTCATTATCCTCAGGGCGGAGTCCAGGTCCGCATCGGCGTCGACGGTTATGGGGTCCTGAACCATTATGTCGCTGACCAGCGTGGAGCTGGGGTCCTTCCCGCCGGCAGCAACGGCAAATGCGATGTCCCTGTCGGTCAATATTCCCTTGACCTTGAGGTTTTCCTCGATTATGATCGAGCCTACCTTTTTATCCTTCATCAGCCGGGCGGCTTCAAGAAGGGTTGACGATGTGGGAAGCGAAATTACATTCTTGTTCATGTACTGTCTGACGGTCATAGTCAAAACCTCCTTTAAACTGAAAACCGTCCAATCCCCTTTCTTCAAGGCTATCAAAAAGAAGCGGGCAGTCAAGGAATGCGATCATCTCCCCTCCGGCAATGGAACTGTCCGCCGGGGTCTCCCAAAGCCGCTATCCATTTCCCGGGCCTGGTCAGATTTGCGGGGCTGGCATCTGCCCGCTCCCCATTCACCCCTTGAATTCCTGTCGTTTGGTTTTGCATAATAACTTCGGGAGAAGCAGGGGCCGGGGTTCCGGCATATCTGCCAGTGCGGGGGAGGGGAGAAAACGGCTTTTTAGACGGCCGGGGGCTGGGTTGCCCAAAGTGCATGCCCGAAAAGCGGTGTCAGAGTAGCGGCTGATGGGGGGGAGAAATCTTTTTGAGAAGTTCAAGTCCTCAAGTCCCCGGCACCTTCTCTGGACTTCATTTTTTGTATCTGAATCCCTTGTAGCCCTGTTTAACACGGCCTTGAGCCTTATAAGAGATGGGCGCATCGACGCCGGCCTGCTTCTGACAGGCGCCATAGACGCCCTTGTAGTCTCGGCCGTCATATCCACTCTTATAGTCCAGTTCATACTGAAGGAGCAGAAGCGCTCGGAAGACGCGATGAGAAGGTCTTCGCGTTTCCTGGGCGACGTATTCGAAAGCATCCGCGACCCCTTCAGCATCTTCTCAAACGACTTCCGCATAGTAAAGGTAAACAGCGAGTACGCCGCCTTGAAGAACAGGACCGTAGCGGAGCTGACAGGCGGCAGCCGGTGCTATGAGATGCAGGGCCGCGCCTCCGTATGCGAGGACTGCGTCGTGCAAAAAACGATGCTTACCACCAATCCCTGCGCGAAAGAGAAGCGGCTGCGCCTCCCAGACGGCGCCGACGCATGGGTCGAGATCTATACCTATCCGATCCTGGACTCGAACGCGAGGGTCTCCCATGTGATCGAGTATGTCCGGGACATAACGAGCAGGAAGGCCTCGGAGATGGAAAGAAAGCGCTTCATAGAGAAGCTGGAGCAGCTTTCCAGGTCCGATGACCTGACCGGGCTCCTCAATAAAAGGGCCCTGCTTGAGAGGCTCGAATACGAAGTGGACAGGGCCAGGAGATACCATGCCCCGCTTTCCCTCATAATCTGCGACCTCGATAACTTCAAGCTGGTAAACGACACCCTTGGGCACGAGGCCGGCGACAGGGTGCTTCGAACGGTAGCGCAGACCCTCTCGGGGGCGCTGAGAAAATCCGATATCCTGGGGCGACTTGGAGGTGACGAGTTCATGCTCATCCTGCCGCAGACGCCGCTTGAAGGCGCGGGTGGATTTGCCGAGAGGATCCGCCATATGGTGGAGGACATAAGCTACCCGGAAGACATCACGGTGAGACCCACCCTCAGCCTGGGCATCGCCGCTTACAACGGCATCCCCGACCCAAACGAGATCCTGAAGCGGGCCGACGTCGCCCTGTACGACTCCAAGAGGGCCGGCAAAAACAGGGTCACGTTTTAGAACCTATCTCAAAATCGCTTCCGGCTGCAAGAGGCTGAAATCGCAGCATTCGGTGTCGCCAAGGAAAAATCGTCCTCAACGAAACGCTGTTGCGCCTCCGGGCGATTTTTCCTTTTCTCCTTGTCTGCCACGATTTCCTCTCTCTTTCGCTTCGGAGTCAATTTGGAGATAGGTTCCAGCTTCTTCGGGTTTTTCATATAGTCTATGCCAGACGGCCGCAGCCTGATATAATTTTTCCGGGACCTGCCCCCTTCTTAAAATTTCGGGCTCTTCGGGAATTCCTTTGGGTAAATCGCCGCGATTTCCTGGGAGCGGGAGAAATCCGGGTCATGAAGGTGCTCGTGATTGCGTCAAACAGAAACAGGTTGCCGGTGCCTGTGATGCCCGCAGGGGCTTGTCTTGTGGCCGAGGCGGCACAGGATGCGGGCCATGAAGTGAAATTTCTGGACCTCATGTTCGAGCCCGACCCCGGTCGCGCCGTAGCCGCCGCCCTCCACGGCTTCTCCCCCGATGTTGCCGGCGTCTCCATGAGAAACATAGACAATAACGACATGCAAACCCCCCTCTTCTATGCGGCCCGTGAGGTCCGAAGCCTTGCCGCGCTTCTGGGCCCGGAGGGGTCTTGCCGCAGCCGGGGCAAAAAGCCGCCCGTTGTGCTCGGCGGCCCGGCTGTCGCCGTCATGCCGGAGGCGCTTTTGAGGCTGAGCGGCGCCGGCTGCGCCGTATTGTCCGATGGAGAGACGGTCTTTCCCCTCCTGCTTGAAAGATTGGGGGAGGGGCGCGGCCTGCGCGAGGCGGCGGGCCTCACGCCAGGCACGGCATGGCTGGAGAAAGGGACGCTGATAAGGACGGCGCCCCCTTCAGACGGGACGTCGCTCTCCGGGCGCGCCATCTCCGCGGATTACAGCAGGTGGGTGGATGTTAAAAGATACGCGGGGCTTTTTGCCACCGCCGCCGTCCAGACCAAGGCCGGCTGCGGGTTCAATTGCGTCTATTGCACCTACAGGAAGATAGAGGGCGGCCGTTACAGGCTTTCTCCGCCCGGCCTCGCAGCCGAGGCGGTCCGCAGGCTCTGCGCCTCCGGGCTCAGGGACATCGAGTTCGTGGACAATGTCTTCAACTCGCCCTACGAGCATGCCCTCGCCGTCTGCCAGGAGATTTCACTTTCACGATCTTCCGGCGGGCCCGGCGGAAGGCCCAGGCTCCAGACCATCGAGCTCAATCCGCTTTTCATCGACGACAACCTCATTGATGAGATGGAGCGGGCCGGTTTTGTCGGCGCGGGCATCACCGCGGAGAGCGCTTCCGGCAAGGTGCTGGATGGTCTTTGCAAGGGCTACGACGAGGGGCATGTCCGCAGAGCCGCGGAGGTGATGAGGCGCCACGCACTTCCATGCTTCTGGATATTCCTGCTGGGCGGCCCGGGCGAGACAAAGTCGACTGTCAGGGAGACCCTGGAGTTCGCCAGCAGGCGCATACGCACCTCCGATCCCGTTTTTTTCAATATCGGCCTGCGAATATATCCGGGGACCGGGCTGGAAGGCATCGCGAGGCGCCAGGGGGTTTTATCGCTTGCCCCGGAAGAGATGCTGGAGCCGGTCTTCTACACATCCCCGGAGGTAAGCCCCGGCTGGATCATGAGCGAGATCGGCGAGCGGATGCGCCACCACATGAATTTTATCAACTCCGGCTCCCTCGGCCTGAACCTCCTGCCCCGGATCGGACGGCTCTTCCACTGGCTTGGATTTAAACAGCCGCTCTGGCGCCATACTGTCTTCATAAGGGGCGCCCTTAGGACATTGGGCCTCTACAACGGGTGGTCATGACGGCGGAGCGGGAAATTTATCTGGGGGCATTCGATGTCGCCGTCCCCGCGTTTCGGGCAAGCCAGCGGCAGGCCCGGGAGTTTCTGGAGCAAAACTATAGCGGGCGGCTGGGCAGAAGGGCCCTGAAACTCATGAAGAAAATCTTTGAGCACCCGTCAGTCGCAAACAGGCATTTCGCCCTGAAGGACCCCGCCTCGCTCGTCTGCGAGGACCCTGACGCCCGCATTGCCCGCTTTACGGAAGAAGCGGTCCGGCTTGGGGCGGAGGCGCTTGGCGGGGCGCTCGCCCGGGCGGGCATCTCCCCCTCACAACTGACCCACATAGTGGTGAACACCTGCACGGGCTATATATGCCCGGGCATCTCGACCTACCTGATAGAAAAAATGGGGCTTTCAAGGACAATCTGGGCCTTCGACCTGGCCGGGGCTGGCTGCGGCGGGGCAATCCCCAATCTCCAGGCGGCCAGGGCCCTCTGCCCCCCCGGCGGGGTCACGGCGAGCGTCTCGGTCGAGATATGCAGTTGCACCTTCCAGATGGGAGAGGACATCAGCCTCATGCTCTCAAACGCGCTTTTTGCCGACGGGGCGGCCGCGGCCGTCCTGTGGGACCGTCCGCAGGGGTTTCGGATAGGCGCGGGGGCGGCCTTTTACGCCCCCGAACAGAGGGAGTCCATCAGGTTTGTCCATAAGGGCGGCCAGCTCCATAACCAACTCTCCGAAGACCTGCCGGCCCTCGTAAAAGAGGCCGCCCGCAGGGCCGTCGATGAAGCGCTGTCCCTGGCCGGCCTCGGGCGGGGAGACATCAGGCATTGGGCGCTCCATACCGGCGGGGAAAAGATCATCAACTCCGTGAGGGACGCCATAGGTCTGTCGGAGGAGCAGGTAGCCGCGGCAAGGCAGGTGCTGGTTGATTTCGGAAACATGTCCTCCCCGACAGTATGGTTCGTCCTGAGACGGATAATGGACTCGGCCAGGGTGGAGAGGGGCGATTGGCTCATGATGGTCGCCTTCGGGGCGGGGCTTTCGGCCCACGCGCTTTTGCTCAGGAAGATCTGACGGAGACGAATTCCTTCAGGTGGCGGACGACCCTGCCCGTGGGTTCTCCCGGCGGCAGATAGGCCGCGAGCCGCTCAAGGCAGCGTCTTTTCCGGAAAAGACGGAAGGTGGTCCTGAAATTGATGCCGAAAACCCACGACAGGAGAAGGAGTTTGTAGTCGTTCAAGTTGTGCACTTCGGCAAGGGTGATCAGGCGGTTCTCGAGGACCCTGCGGAGCGCGCCGGGGGAGATGTCCTCCCCATCCGGAAGGTCCTGGCCCGCTGCGGTCGGCCTCTTGTTTTTTCCCAGCCCGAAATACTCGATGAATACCCTCCAGATGTCAAGCTTGTCCGCGTCGCGGACCAGTTTCAGGAAAAAGACGGTCCTTTTGTCCAGCCTGGGGACGGCAAACGCGTTGTGGTATCTCACGGTCCTGATTACAAGAGACTGCTCCCTCCGGGCGAGGCCCTCCAGGAAGTCCCCTTTCAGGAGGATCTCCGCCCCGAGCTGCCCGTGGTTTACCGAAGCCCCGTCATTGAATGTCTTGAACTTCGCGTACTGGGGGAACCTGCCTATGTCGTGCAGCAGGGCGGTTGTCCTTGCCAGGAGGGCGTCCTCCGCCCCGAGCCCCTCGCCGCGGGTTATGAAACCCATCTCCCGGCAGACTTTTAGCGTGTGCTTTCTTTTAAGGGCGATATTGCGTTGTTCATCCGGCTTATCCATCCGGTAACCGTCCGCATATCGCAGGAACCGCCTTTTCAGGCGGCTGAAATCTTTTTCGTTCATGGGGATGTCCTGCCGGCCCTGCCTTTAATCAGGAACCGATCACCTGCCCGCCGAGGAATAAAGCGGCAGTCTTCCGGCCTCTCTCAACTGGTTTATCTTTGCCTTTATGGCGGGCATGGCCTGTTCGGCAGCCCTCTCGCCCTCAAGGATGGCGTCGTACCTCTTCGAGAAATCGGATGAGCCTATGTCTCCCACACGCGGTCTGATGAGGATGTCGGCCTTCGAGGCCTCGGCCTTCTCCAGTTCGCCGTACATGATGCCCACGGTCTTGAAGACCACGTCCATTATGCCTGAGGGCCGGCTGGTATCGAGGTCCGCCGATATGTCCACGGCTATGACCATATCGGCCCCGTACCTCCTTGCTTCCTCGACCGGCAACGGACTTGCCACGCCGCCATCCACATACAGCCTGCCGCCTATCGGGGCGGGCTGGAAGATGCCCGGGATGGAGCAGCTTGCCCTTACCGCCTCTCCAGTGTTGCCCCTGCCGAAGACGACCTCCCTGCCGCTTTGTATGTCGGTGGCCACGGCGTAAAAGGGTATCTTAAGCTTTTCCATGGGCGTGTTCCTCACGCAGCGGTTTACGAAATCCTCAAGTTTGCGCCCCCTGATGAAGCCGCCGCTTGGTATTGTCAGGTCGACAAGATCGTCTTTCTTGATGGAGATGGCCAGCTTTTCAAGCTGATACGGGCTGTAGCCGTAGGCAAAGAGGCTGCCAACGAGACTTCCCGCGCTTGTGCCGACAATCATGCTTATCGGGATATGGTTTTCTTCGAGCACCTTCAGCACCCCGATGTGGGCAAACCCCCTTGCGGCCCCGGCCCCAAGCACCAGGGCGATCCTCGCAGGTCTGGGCTGGGCGGGGACCGGCGGCGGGGCTGTCTTCGGCGCGCACGAGACGGCAAGAAGCAGGCAAAGCACAATGAGAGTGAGCCGTGCGGCCGCGCGCGAGAAATTCATATACTAATATATACTCAATCCCCCCATTTTGAAAACCGTGATGCACCCGCGGCGGGGTTTAATTTTATTTCTTCGTCTTCTCTTTCGAGGGCACGCCGGCGGGCGTCTCCTTCTCCGGGTAGGTGATCTTCGTCCCCTCCGCCTTCAAAAAGGAGGTAAGCTCATGATGCTGGAACCCCTTTACGCCCACGATATGCTCCACCTGCCAGCCGCGCACGGCAAGCGCGTCCGCTATGAGCAGGCGGTGGCACCGCCATGGCACCGCCTCCGCGCACATGATGGCCACCTTCCGGCTGGAGGCGATTTCAATAAGCTCATGCAGGCTCCGCTCGAACTCCGGCGTCTGCATGTAATCGGCGAACCCGCGGAAAGAGGCGTTATGCCAGCCGGTATTGGGCGAGGTTTTTTCCGGGTGTCTCAGCCCCCCGAGCCCCTTCACGTGGAAATATTCTATCCCGGCCTTTTTGAGCTCCCCCGGAAAGGTGTCTATGTTGAACTGGGGATTGAACGAGCTCCTGGGCACCGTGCGCACGTCGCAGACGGCCTGCACGCCTTCTTTTTTGAGCATCTTTATCAAGTCCTCGCTTGAACGCGTGGAATGGCCGATGGTATATACGACCCGGCTTTCGCTCACGCAGTCGCCTCCTTGCATATCTTGCCGGACCTTGGCGGCCTTTTTGGGGCGGCTGCATCCAGATATCCCCTTGCCTTCAGGTTCTCAAGAAGCAGATGGAAATATACGAACCCGCCGTACGGATGCCACCGGGAGACGACCTCTCCCACCCCCTCATAGGTAAGCGGGGTCTTTATGCCAAGCCAGTTCCTCAATTTCGTCCTGGCGCCCACGTCGTCGCCTGGAAAGACGCTCAGTCTGCCAAGGCCCCTCAGAAGCACATACTGGGCGCTCCAGCGCCCGATCCCCCGGAATGACATCAGCTTTTTTTCCGCCTCCACGTCATCCATCCCGGAGACCGCCTCCAGGTCCGCGCGGCCGTTGCCCGGACGCGCGTTTGCAACGAGGCGGGATATCCCGATCAGGGAGGCCGCCTTGTTGCCGCTGAACCCGAGTTCCCGAAGCTCCAAGGGCTGGGCCTCCGCCAGGTTTTCCGGCGGCGGAAAGCTGTAAGCCGGCATGGCCCCCTCCGGAAATGCCTTGCCGTAGGCACGGGCAAGCCTGTTCAGGAGCCGGATGCCGACCAGGAGTGAGAGCTGCTGGCAGGCCACCGCGTTCACAAGCGCCTCGTAGAGACCTTCGAAGCGGGGCGGCTTCAGGCCGTAAAATTCCCCGGCCAGAGCGTCCAGCCGGCTGTCTTTTTTTGCCAATTCATAAAAGCCGGAGAGCTCAATATCGAGCCCCAGCATCCTTCTGAGAGAGAAATTTATCCTTTTTACGGAGGCCGCCGGTATCCTGTCGCCCCTCACGTCCACTTC
The DNA here is from genome assembly GCA_021825295.1 of Nitrospirota bacterium. Taxonomy (GTDB): domain Bacteria; phylum Nitrospirota; class Thermodesulfovibrionia; order Thermodesulfovibrionales; family JdFR-88; genus JAJYGJ01. Next base: position 29,314 of record JAKAHV010000005.1, on the reverse strand, counting down.
AATCAGGGGCCTGTCCGCATCGCCGCATTGTCTGGCCGAAACGGCGAAGGCCCTGCCGTTTATCGAAAATACCCTGCTGTACCGGCCGTCCTCCCAGCAGTCAACGATGTTGTCTGGCATCCTGCGCAGGGCCCAGGCCGTATAATCCAGCCTGAAGGGAGGTGACGGTTTTAAACCGAACGAGACAAGTTTCATAACAAAAGTTTAGCACGTTTTCCCGGCCTCTCCGCAATCCGCGCCCACGAAGGGTTTTGGCTTGGATCCACGGCCTTCGGGAGGGGTCCAGGCCCGGAAGACACTGGCATTTTTGCGTTTCGCCGCGAAATTCCGCCGGCAGAGGCCGCATGGGGCAAGTTGCTTTGGGCCGCTTGAAACATTTAAAATGAGATCGGAAGATTTTGCTGCAGGGGTGAGAGAGAATTGGGGATTGAAAAGCGCAAAAAGCCAAGGATGATCTTGAGAAGGCAGGTCGTCCTGAACAAGGTCATAAGCGCGATGGGCCTTGACTTGAGCGAAGGCGGCATATACATCCATACCGGCCGCCATTTCCCCGCAGGAAACATGATTGACGTCTCCCTCCCGCTCGATGGCGGCACCCTTAACGTCGCCGCGCGTGTACAGCATTCAAAGGCCGGCGTAGGGATGGGGCTGATGTTCATAAACATGACGCCCGAACAGCAGGAGGTCCTGTCCTCGTTCATTAAAAAACACGAGCACGAGGCCGTCGGCCAGGCCAGGAAGAAGGTGCTTATACTGGCTGAAAACGTCACAACCATGCAGGTATACCGGAGCAGGATAGTCCTCGAAGGCTTCACCGTATTCGAGGCGGCGGACCGCTCCGCCGCCCTGGACCTGATTGACAGGGAACAGGTAGATCTTGTCCTTATGGATTTAAACCAGCGCGGGGCAAACGGTTTTGAGGTGCTGTGCGAAATCAGGGCAAGGCCGGGGATGGAGTCCGCGCCGATCCTGGTCCTCTCCACCGCATCGTCCGTGAACGACGTGGAACACGCCATAAAGGCCGGGGCCACCGAGTTCATGCCCAGGACTACCACATCCCCCGTCAAGCTCGGCGAACGGTTAAAGCTCTACCTGAAAAACTGAAAGCTCCTTCCAAACCGGCCCAATGAATCACCCTGCGGCAAGCCGCAGGGTATCTAAATCATCCCCTCCCTTGAGGGGAGGGGATAAAGGGGGGGGTGAATAATCAGGCACCCCCTCCCAACCTCCCCCCTCCAGGGGGAGGAGTTTGCGGAAACCCTGTAGCAAGCTACAGGGAATTGCAAGTTCACGTTGATGTTTCGCGATTATTGAACTTTTTTGCTTACTTTTGTATACTTCTGAGGTCTTTTTGACTTGGACAGGAGGCTTGCTGATGATCGGGCGGATGGAGCAGGTTAAAAAGATAGACAGCGCCGTACTCATCGTCGACGATGAGCCTTTCGTCCTTGAAGCCCTCTCATGTCTTCTGAAGGAAAACGGCTATCCGGTCATCCCATGCGGTGACGCAACGGGGGCCGCAAGGACGCTGGCCACGATCAAGGTGGACGCGGTGCTTGCCGATATCAAGATGCCGGAGCTCTCGGGCATAGACCTGCTGGAAAAGGTCCGCAGTGAGCATCCGGAGATACCCGTCATACTGATGACCGCGCACGCCGATCTGAGCACCGCGATAAACGCGGTCCAAAAAGGCGCCTTCGATTTCATAGTCAAACCCTACCAATCCATACATGTGCTGCACTCCGTCGAGAGGGCGGTGAAATACAGCAAGCTCTCCCGCATGGAAAAGGACTACAAGAGGACGCTCGAAGAGACGGTGAACGAGAGGACACGGGAGCTTGCCGACGCCCTTTCGATGGTGAGGAGCCTGAACAACGAGATCGTCCAGCGCCTGACGGCCGTGGCCGAGTACAAGGACGCCGATACGGGCGCCCACAACATCCGCATCGGCCTCTATTCAAACAGGATCGCTCAGACCATGGGCATGCCCGCGGATTTCGTCGAAACCATCTCCTTCGCCAGTCCGATGCACGACATCGGCAAGATAGGCATACCGGACTACATACTCCTGAAGCGGGCGCGGCTGCTGCCGGGGGAGTTCGAGATAATAAAGACCCACACCGTAATGGGCGAAAAGATACTCCAGGGATCGAGCCACCCCCATCTGCAGATGGCGGCCTCAATCGCGCTGAACCATCATGAGAGATGGGACGGGACGGGGTATCCCCGCGGCCTTTCGGGGGAGGATATACCCATCGAAGGCAGGATCGTGATGATCTGCGACCAATATGACGCTCTTGTGAGCAGGCGGCCCTACAAGCCGCCCCTTGCCCACGAGGAGGCGGTGAGGATAATACTTGAAGGCGACGGGCGGACGATGCCCTCGCACTTCGACCCCAGGGTTATGAGGGCCTTCGAGGAGGCCGCCCCCGAATTCGAGTTCATCCGGGGACCATTTGAGTCCGATACGCCCAGGGACAAGCCTGCATAATTTTGCCCGCCCTCTCCGCCTGCCGGCGGGGGGTTTCACTTCCTTGCGCGGGCGCGGAAAAAGGCGATGGCCGGGGGCAGCAGCGAAATCACTATAATGGCCAGTACCACAAGGGAGAAATTTTTCCTCACCCCCGGTATATTCCCGAAAAAATAGCCCCCGAGGGTCAGAACCGAAACCCACGCCACGCTGCCCACGGCGTTGTAAAGGGAGAACTTCCAGTAGGCCATCCTGCCCACTCCCGCCAAAAACGGCGCGAAGGTGCGTATGATGGGCATAAACCTTGCCAGCACGATCGTAATGGGGCCCCATTTCTCATAGAATCTGTGCGTCTCTTCAAGGTGCCTCCTGTTTAAAAGCCTCACCCTGTCCGAATGGAAGACCCTTGGGCCGGCGAAATAGCCTATCTGGTAGTTGACAACATTGCCTGCCACGGCCGCCGCGCTCAGGAAAAAAAGCAGGCTCCTTATATCAAGCGCGCCCTTGGCGGCAAATGCGCCCGCGGCAAAGAGAAGGGAGTCGCCGGGAAGAAACGGCGTCACCACGAACCCGGTCTCGCAGAATATTATCAGGGAAAGCGCCAGATAGGTCCACGCGCCGTAGTGCCGGATCATCGCGCCCAGGTGCACGTCCAGATGGATGAAGAAATCGATGAAATGCCCTGTCATGCCCTCATTGTTTCCTCTCGAAGAAGCCCGAGGCCAGGGCGACAAACGCCGCCGAGCTAAGTATGATGAAGGCCAGATCGGCGGAGAAGCTGAAGTCCGGGCTCATAGGGCCCGCTTTGGCGGCAGACGTGAAGACGGTATTTTTCAGCGCGTCCACCCCGTAGGTAAGCGGATTCAGCCTGGCGGCGGCCCTCAGGGCCGGCGGCAGCAGTTTCACCGGGTACATCGCCCCGGAGAGAAAGAACATCGGCATTATTATGAAGTTCATTATCACGCTGAAACTCTCGTAGCTTTCGTAAAACGTCGCGATCACTATGCCGAAGCAGGAGATGGAAAACGCCACCAGCAGGCTGACGATTATAGTAAGCCCAATCTGCGCGGCCGAGAGTTTTACCCCGATGACGGGGAAGACCATGAGCACTATCGCCGCCTGGATGGTCGACACTATGGTCCCGCTCAGGGCCTTCCCGATGACTATGGAAGACCTGCGCACCGGCGCCACAAGGATCTCCTTCAGGAACCCGAACTCCTTGTCCCAGATGATGGAGATGGACGAGAATATGGAGCTGAACAGTATGGTCATTCCCAGGATGCCGGGGAAGATGAACTGCGTGTACGGCATGCCGGCCCTCGGGCTCACAAGCCTGCTTAGCCCCGCGCCGACGAGAAAAAGCCAGATAAGGGGTCTGGCGATGCTGGAGATGAGGCGGCTCCTCTCACGCAGGAATTTCTTCATCTCCCGCATCACGATGACGTATATGGCGTTAAGGTCCGTCAATGCCGCCTCCGGTAGGCCCTCAGCTCTTCCTTGACCGAGTCCGCGCCATGGACATCCTCCGGCCTGATCTGCTTGCCGGTGAGTCTCAGGAAAACGTCGTTCAACGTGGGCTTTTGCAGCCTCAGCGACAGCACCATGTCGGATAGCGCCCTTATGGCCGCCGGCACCTGCTCCTCGGCCCGCGGCGCGGAAAAGAAAAGCTCTCCGGCCTCCTCCTCCGGCGCCACGCCCAGCGCCGCCTCCAGCTTCAGCCTGGCCGCCGCGTTGTCTGTCGTCTTCAGGAAAATGACATCCCCGCCCATGGACCTTTTAAGCTCCTCCGGGCTCCCGGAGGCGATGATCCTGCCGCCGTCTATTATCGCAAGCGAGTCGCAGACCTCCGCCTCTTCCATGTAATGGGTGGTCATGAACACGGTGACGCCGTGCTCCCTGGGCAGGCGGACTACCATCTCCCACAGGTGCGACCTGCTCTGCGGATCGAGCCCAAGGGTAGGCTCATCCAGGAACAGCACCCGCGGCCTGTGGATAAGCCCCCGCGCGACCTCCAGCCGTCTTTTCATACCGCCCGAGAACCTCTTGACGAGGTCGTCCTTCCTGTCGAACAGACCCATGAACCGCAGCGCCTCCTCCACCCTGGGTTTCACCTCCGGCTTCTTCACGCCGTAGATATAGGCATGGAACGCGAGGTTTTCGTAAGCCGTCAGGTCCTTGTCCAGCGTGCTGTCCTGAAAGACTATGCCGATGGAGCTTCTCACCATGCGGGACTCGCTCCTGCAGTCAAACCCGTTTACGAAGGCCCTTCCCGACGTCGGGTTAAGCAGTGTGCAGAGGATGTTTATGGTGGTGGTCTTGCCGGCGCCGTTCGGGCCGAGGAAACCGAATATGGTCCCCTCCTCCACCTGGAAGGAAATCCTGTCAACCGCCGTGATAGGGCCGAATTTCCTCGTGAGCTCCTCGACCCTGATTATCGCGGGCATCAGGAGGTGAGTATGTTCAGTATTTCTTTGTACCTGGCGGTCGCCTTGGACAGGACCTCTTCCCGGAGTTTCGGGGCCGGAGGCCGCATGTCCCAGCCCATTGCGATAAGCGCGTCCCTTATTATCTGCTTGTCGAAGCTGTCCTGGCCCGCCCCCTCGCGGTAGCCCTCCACGGACCAGAACCTGGATGAATCAGGCGTCAGCAGCTCGTCTATGAGCATCATCCTGCCGTCAAGCATCCCGAATTCCATCTTCGTGTCGGCTATTATGATGCCCTTTTTCAGTGCTATGTCACGGGCCCTTTCGTATATCTTTATGGAATAGTCCCTGAGCATTCCGGCCTCCCGCCTGCCGGCCGTCTCCACGCATTGGTCAAATGAGATGTTTTCGTCGTGCCCCTCCGCGGCCTTTGTGCTGGGCGTAAAAATCGGCCGGGGCAGCCGGGAGGATTCCCTGAGGCCGGCCGGCAGCTCTATGCCGCAGACGGAGCCCGTTTCCCTGTAAGACTTCCAGCCGCTGCCGGAGAGGTAGCCCCTCACTATGCATTCGACGGGGAAGACGTCCGCCTTTTTTGCCAGGATGCTCCTGCCCGCAAGCAGTTCCCCGTACGAGTCAAACGGCGGAGGGAAGTCGGAGACTTCAGCCGATATGACGTGGTTTTCGATTATGTCCGCCATCTGCCGGAACCAGAAGAGCGATATCTGCGTCAGTATCTTGCCCTTCTCCGGGATCGCGTCCGGCAGGATCACGTCAAAGGCGCTCACCCTGTCCGTGGCGACTATGAGAAGCTTGTCGCCAAGGTCGTATACATCCCGGACCTTGCCGCGCCTGGGCGCCGGCACGCCAGGTATTTCTGTTTTTTCCACCGCGTTCATGGCCTGAGCTTTCATGATAACCGATATCGCGGAAGTAATCAATTTCGGATGCCGCTATGGGCCTGCGTCAGATTTGTGGGGCTGGCATCTGCCTGTTCCTGAGAAGCGAAGAGCGGACGGATACCGGCGGACCGCATCTTGACAATGGCTTGATATTCGCCCTTGGCGGCAATCCCGCCGCGGCGGGACCTACGCCCGGAACCGCGCGCTGAACGGAAGGAGCTGGCAGATGCCCCGCCTTGCCCCACAAATCTGACGCAGGCCCTGCCGCTATTTTCCGTCCCAATATCCCTATCCATTTTTTTTTCAATCCTTTATACTATCTGCAGTCTTTTTACAAAAATTATTAAAGGAGGCGGGTTTTTATGGCAAAGGCGATGACCAAGTCCCAGATCGCGGAGCATCTGTCGAAGAAGGCGGAGATCAAGAAGGTGCAGGCGGCGAAGATCCTCGATGAGATCGCGGCCCTTGCTTACAAGGAGGCCAAGAATTCCTTCACGCTGCCGGGCATCGGCAAGATCGTCCTGGTGAAGCGCAAGGCCCGCACGGGAAGGAACCCCCGGACCGGCGAGACGATCAAGATACCGGCGAAGAAGGTCGTAAAATTCAGGGTCGCCAAGGCCGCAAAAGACGCAATTCTCGGGGGCAAATAGCAGCCTTCTGAGCAGTGGGGCGGCGGGTAAAAAAGCCCCTCTCGCTATTGCAAACCCTTAAGCAGTTTTTCCACCGTGGGGAACTGGGTTGAGTCGGTATGGGGCAGAAAGAGCGCGGACATGTACTCGCTCATGAAGCCGGGCGAGACTGAAAGCTCCATGTAGGTCATCCGGGAGGCGATCTGTTCGGCCTCCCGCCTTAGCCCCTCAGAGACGAGGCCAAGATAGGCTCCAGCTATGGAGGTATTCCCCAGAAAGATGAACTTTTCCCTGGGGATGTCCGGAAGCATCCCCAGCATTATTGCCCTCTCCACATTCAGGTAATTGCCGAACCCGCCCGCGATGTACACCTTCTCTATGTCTGCCAGCGAGAGACCGACCTCCTTTACTAGCGTGGAGACGCCGGCATAGATGGCCGCCTTGGCCCGGAGTATGTTCTCGATGTCCGCCTGTGTGAGCGCGATCTCCCCGGCGGGCCCGGAGGCTATCACGAATTCCATCCCATCCTCCCCCGAACGGAGCCTCTTCGCCAAAGCCCCCTCCTGTCCGTGATAAATCCCCTTCCTGTCGATGACACCCCGCATGAACATCTCCGAGATCGCGTCTATCATGCCGGAGCCGCATATGCCCCTCGGGTAAACCGGGGAGTGGTTGCCTATGACGCCGGCCTCGACTTCCATGCCGGGCGTTATCCTGACGGATTCTATCGCCCCCTCGGTCGCCCTCATTCCGTGCCTTATCCCGCTACCCTCGAAGCAGGGGCCGGCCGAGCAGGCCGCGGTTATCAGCCACTCGTTATTGCCCACGGCCACCTCGCCGTTGGTCCCGATGTCCATGAAAAGGGCGGCCTCCTTCTTCCTTGTCATGCCGGAGGCCAGCACGCCCGATACGATGTCGCCCCCCACGTAGCTGGCCATGCAGGGCATCGTGTAGACCGCCCCGCAGGGGTTCATCGTAAGGCCCGAATCGCCGCCCTTCCACACCGGGAAATAGCTCACGCCGGGGACATAGGGCTCCTCCCTTATCGAGGCGGGGTCCAGGCCCCAGAAGAGGTGGCTCATTGTGGTATTGCCGCTTATCACGGCCATCTCGATCGCCCTTGCGTTTATCGCGTGCCTCTGCGATACCGCGCCTATGAGCCCGTTTATGTCCTCAAGCACGCCTTGCCTGAGGTCCTTCAGCCCGCCCCTCTCCGTGGCGTGCACAATCCTGGTAATGACGTCGTCCCCGTAGCGGATCTGTGAATTGTATGTGGACCCCGCATCGATGAGCTTCCCGTTCGAGAGGTCCACAAGATAAACGACTACCGTTGTCGTGCCGATGTCCACGGCTGCGCCGTAGCGGCCGTTTGCCTTGTCCCGGGAAGGATAGATGGCGACCGCGGAGCACGCGGCCCCGCCTTGCCCGGACGGAAGCCCGCCTTGACCATCAATAAGATAATAATGCAGATCCGCCTTCCAGTCGGCCTCTCTGAACGCCTTGCCCATCCCGGCCGCGAAATCATGCGGAAAATCCATGCCGCTTATCCCGGCCGTTTGAAGCCCGTTTTTCAGGCGTTCAAGGTCGCTCAGATTGTCGCCAATGGCCGGCGGGACCAGTTCCAGCCCGGCCGTCTTTACGGCCGGGGCTATCTCCTGGCCCATTTCGGAGACCAGCCCGAGCAGGTTCTCAGCGCGGGAGACAGCGATCTTCTCCCCCACGGCGATTCTCGAAGTCTCCGGTATCTCTATGCTGACATCGCCTTTGGGGAAGCTCTGGCAGGCAAGGGCGATGCCGAAATCGCGCTCCTGCCGGGTGAGTTTCGTAAATCCGGTTATCTCCACGGGGCCGTCCAGGATTTTTACCCTGCACTTGCCGCAGGTGCCCTTCCCGCCGCAGGAGGCCGTAAGATAGATATCCGCCGCCTTGAGGGCCGCAAGGATGCTCTGCCCTTCCTTTACGGGTATTTCGCGTTTTTGCCCGCCCCTGACGCGGAGGTCCATTTCCGGCCGGTTTATCTGAAGCTCCCGGAGGCCCTTGCCCCCGGCTTTTCAAAATTCCCGGAGAGCCAGGCCAGGAGGGATTCAAAGAGGAGCCTGCCGTCCGTGTTGCCGAGGATGGCCTCGGCGCAGCGCTCCGGGTGCGGCATCATCCCAAGGACGTTGCCCTGCCGGTTTACGATGCCCGCTATGTTTTCGAGCGAGCCGTTCGGGTTGTCCTCCGGCGTAACCGCGCCTTCCTGGGACGAATACCGGAAGACCACCTGATTGTTTTCATTCAGGGATTTCAGCCCCGCCGCATCCAGGAAATAATTGCCCTCCCCATGCGCTATGGGCATCCTCAGGACCTGTCCCGGCCGGAGCTTGTTCGTAAACGGGGTCGATGAGTTTTCAACCCTCAGGAAGACGTCCCTGCATATGAATTTCAGGCCGCTGTTTCTCAGGAGAGCCCCGGGAAGAAGCCCGCTCTCCACCAGTATCTGAAACCCGTTGCAGATGCCTATTACCGGGCCGCCTTTTTTCGCGAACCTCTCCACGGCCCCCATAACGGCTGAAAGGCGCGCTATGGCCCCCGTGCGCAGGTAGTCCCCGTAGGAAAACCCGCCCGGCAGCACCACCGCCTCGGTGCCGGCCGGAAGCTCCCTCTCCTTATGCCACACGAACCGTACGGGCGCCCCCATCACATGCTTCATGACATGGTAGCAGTCGTGGTCGCAGTTGCTTCCGGGAAATACGATTACGCCTATCATTTAAACGGATGGGTCCCCCTGTTCCAGTTTTCAGACTTTATTATTTTAATGCATGGAGGAGAATTTTTTCACTTTTCGCCCAGGATAAAGTTGTGGTACTGGAGGACCTTGAGGTTTCTTACGCCTGAGAATCCGCCCTTTTTCACCTGCGAAACGATCTGCGCCGCATCGACCCTTATCGGCAGCGGCGGCCCCGCAGGGGTTTCCTCTTTCTTCCAGTCGATAATCAGCAGCCTGCCGCCTGCCCGGAGCAGGCGGCGGGCCTCGCCGATGACCTTTTCCGGCTCTTCAAGCTCGTGATGGAGCTCTATCATGTAAACAAGGTCCGCCATGCCGTCCGGCAGTGGTACGGAGCTTTCCTCCATCCTGAGGGGAATCACCGCGTCTGACAGGTCCGCGGGGAGGTTTTCCCTCATCCACTCGACCATCACGTCCAGGATGTCGCAGGCGTAAACCTTGCCGCCAGCCAGCTTCCGCGCGAACCGGGAAGCGAAAAAACCGGTGCCCGCGCCTATTTCGATGGCGGTGCGTATGCCTTCGGCCCCGGGGGAGAGGGTCTGCCAGATGAGGTCAGGCGGAAGATATGCAAGCCTTTTGGGGTCGTTGAGCCTCGCGAGTTTTTCCGGCGGGAATTTTTTGTCCATCTTTCAGCCTCCAGGAATTTCACACTCTTATGCGGCAGCCGCGCCGCTCTTATTATAGTTGATTTCAGGCACCACACATCCGCAATGTTGCCTGGGGTCCATGAAATCACTTAAAATTGAATATTCCACATGGGTGCAGTGACGTGAGCGGATTAAAACTTGACATAAGGCGCTATTCCACGGACCCCGAAGACCTTCTGGCATACGGATTCGACGCCTCGGGCCTCTCCGGTGCCGCCGCCGTCGTGGCCTGGCCGGAGACGACCGAGGAAGTGATAAAGCTCATGCGCCATGCCAGCCAGATGAAGGCGGCGGTAATTCCGCGCGGCGCGGGCACCGGCATGACCGGCGGGGCCGTGCCTATGCCCGCAGGCATCCAGATGCCTGCTGTTGGCGCCGGGCTGCCTCCGGGCGGGGCGATAGTGCTGAGTTTCGAGCGCATGAACAGGATACTGGAAGTGGACGACGTCAACCTGACGGTGCTCGTGGAGCCCGGCGTGGTGAACGGCCGGCTCCAGCGGGAGCTTGCGGGCTACGGGCTTTTCTATCCTCCGGACCCCGCCAGCCTGGAGTTCTGCACAATCGGGGGCAACGTGGCCGAAAACGCGGGCGGCCCGAAGGCCCTGAAATACGGCGTCACAAAGGACTACGTCCTTTGGCTGGAGGCCGTGCTTCCGGGCGGGGAGCTTATACACACCGGAGTGCAAACGCCGAAAGGGGTGGTGGGATACGACCTCACCAGGCTCCTGGTGGGTTCCGAGGGGACACTTGCGGCGGTCACGAAGATAAGGCTCAAGGTATTGCCGCTGCCGGAGGACGTGCTCACCCTTCTGGCCATATTCGGGGACGTGGGCGCAGCCGGCGAGGCGGTCAGCCGCATTATCGCCTCGAAGATAATCCCGCGGACACTCGAGATCATGGACAGGCAATGCATGCTCGCGGTTGAAAGCAAAAGCCCCGCCGGCCTGCCCTCCGGGGCCGAGGCCCTTCTGCTTATCGAGCTGGACGGGCATCCGGAGGCCATAAAGGCGGAAGCGGGCCGCGTGATAGAGATATGCCGGATGCTTGGCGCGGAGGTGACAATGGCAGAAGACGACGCCGCGCGCGAAGCCCTCTGGAGGGCCAGGCGGGGTGTCTCCCCCGCGCTCTACCAGATGTGCCCGCACAAGGTCAGCGAAGACATCGTGGTGCCAAGGGGCAACATCGCCCGGATGCTCTCGGAACTGAAAGCCCTCGCCCTTAAAACCTCCATCCCGATAGCCTCATTCGGCCATGCGGGAGACGGAAACCTGCACGTAAACCTCCTTCCTGAAGAGAAAAAGGACCTGACCCCCGTCCTTCGGGAGCTGTTCGAAAAAGTGCTTGCGCTGGGCGGCACGCTTTCGGGCGAACACGGTGTGGGGCTTACAAAAAAGCCCTTCATCCGGATGGAGATAAAACCCGTGGAACTTGACCTCATGCGTCGTATAAAAAAAGCCTTTGACCCCGGCGGGATTTTGAACCCCGGAAAGATTTTCCCCGAAACCTGATCCCGCGCCTATAGCTTTTTTTTGAATCTGACGATAAATTAAATAGCAGTTAAGAAATAAATTAATCTCGTATAAAAGTATAAAGCGTGATGTTGTGGAGGTCTGATTCCATGTCTGGCTGGAGCATCAGGAAAAAGCTGAATTTCTCCATTTTAATGGTCGTGCTTGCCGTAGTCATGATGGCATTTTTTTCCGTCCTGCTTGTGCAGAAGACGGAGAGTTTCAGCGAATCCCTGACCAGTGCGGCGTCGGCCGGCAGGAGCGCGTGGGCCGCGCAGGCGGAGATGCTCAGCGCCATGCTCAGAGGCGCGGTTCGCGTAATGACATTCGCGGCCGGCCTTCTCGGCCTGATGGGCATACTCATAATCGTCGCCATGAAGGCGGTCAGCCGCTCCATTACGAACTCGCTCACAGGCATGATCGAGGCGGTCCGGAGGCTCTCCGAAGGGGACCTGACCCTGAGGCCGCATACGGACGGCGCCGCCGATGACGAGGTCGGACAGCTCTATGACAGCGTGGGCCACATGGCCTTTTCACTCAACGGGATGATACACCAGGTTACGGACGCGGCAAACAGGGTGATCGCCACTGTCGGGCACCTGAAGCAGGAGGCCGCAAAGACCGCCGGCAGGGCGCAAAATCAGGCCTCGCAGGCCTCACAGACCGCTACCGCAAGCGAGGAGATGAGCCAGACCATAAACGATATAGCAAAACGGGCTGCCGAGGTTTCCGAAAGCGCCCACTCGGCCCTGAAGACCGCCGAGGAGGGCAAGGCGGAGGCGCGCGCGGCAATCGAAGCGTCGGGCAGGGTTTATGAGTCCACCCGGAAACTGCAGGAGAAGATAGAAAGCCTCAACAAAAACACCGTGGAGATAAGCCAGGTCGTCTCCGTGATCACCGAGATAGCGGACCAGACAAACCTGCTTGCCCTGAACGCCTCAATCGAGGCGGCGCGCGCAAGCCAGTATGGCAAAGGCTTTGCCGTAGTGGCCGAAGAAGTCAGGAAACTTGCCGAAAAGACCATAAGGGAAACAGCCTTTATAGCCGGCAAGATAAAGTCCTTCCAGTCCGGCACCGCCGAAACCACAAACGCGATGAGGATGTCCGCGGACGAGGTCCGGGGCGCCACCGGCAACATCAGAAAGGTCGGAGAATCGCTCGAGGCCATAGTCGAAGGGGCGCAGAGGGTGCGCGACCGGATAACCGAGATCGCCACTGCCGTGGAAGAGCAGTCTAGCGTGGCCTCGCAGATTACCGGCAACATGGCGGTCTCCTCATCCATCTCCAGGCAGATGGATGATTCCGCGGCCGGCCTGATATCCAATGTGGACAGCCTGACCGATATAGCCAGGGAGCTGAGGCAGGCCGTCTCCGGCTTCAAGACGGCTGACGCGGGCACAGGCGCGGCCTAAAACCCCTTCATTTCTCTCTGAGATCTTCACGAATCCCCCCGCATGGGCTTGTCCGTTCAGATTCAAAATCAGCCCCGGATAAGGTAAACTTAAATATCGGCTTGTCCGGAAAGCAGCCCGTTAAAGGCGAAGATGGCCGGTAAAAAGTGAAATGAAAAAAAACACGGCGGTATTCGTGGTGCATGAGCACCACGCGACACGCCTTCATTATGACTTCAGGCTGGAGATGGAGGGAGTCCTGAAGAGCTGGGCCGTCCCCAAAGGGCCTTCCATGGACCCGGCCGACAAGAGGCTTGCCGTCATGGTGGAAGACCATGACCTCGAATACGGCTCCTGGGAGGGCGTCATCCCCGAGGGGCAGTACGGCGCCGGGGCGGTCTTAATCTGGGACACCGGGGCTTTCGAACTGGAAAAAGGCAGCCCCGGAGAGGGGATTATCGAATTCACACTGAGGGGCAAAAAGCTCAAAGGCGGCTTCGTGCTTGCAAGATTCAAAAAGGGAAAGTCTCCAAACGACTGGCTCCTGATGAAAAGATCGGATGTGTACGCCCAGCCCGGCTTCAGGCTGCAGGCGGCCCTCACTCCCGCGAAATTGAAGAAGATAGAAAATAATCCCCTCTACAGGTAAATCCCAAATGGTCCCGGAAGGCCTCTTTGTCGATCTGCATACGCATGGCCTGGGCCCTTGCGACACAAGGGCCGCAGACCCCGGGACGGTCCTCAGGATGGCCGCCGCCCACAGGGGAAAAGGCACGGCGCTCATATATCCAACCATATATCCCGCGGATACCGCCGCCATGCGCGCGCAGATGTCCGCGGTAAAAGAGGCGATGCTGACTGGCGGGGAGACTGGAAAAATCATAGGCGGCATAAACCTGGAGGGGCCTTTCCTGAACCCCGCCAGGTGCGGCGCGCTTGGGGGCGGGAATTTCCAAAGCCCGTCGCTTGAAAATCTCAGGGGGCTTATAAGCGGGTTCGAGGACGTCATAAAGATAATCACCATCGCGCCGGAGATGCCGGGCGCCCTTAAGGTGATGGAAAGATGCTCGGAGCTCGGCATCAGGGTGAACATGGGACACTCGGACGCCACCATCAGCGCCGCGCGCGAAGGCAAACGTGCCGGGGCCACGGGCGTTACCCACCTGTTTAACGCTATGAGGCCCTTCCATCACAGGGAGCCGGGGCTTGCGGGATTTGCCCTGCTGGATGAGGACATATATGTGGAGGTCATCGCGGACGGCTTCCATCTTGGGCCGGAGGCGCTTGAGCTTGTCATTAAAATCAAGGACCCGGAGAGGATAATCATGGTCTCGGATTCCGTGAGGGGCGGGGCCGGCGAGCCCGTCTTCGAAAACGGCATCCTGGCCGGGGGCGGAAAGAGCGTTTCGGAATGCGCGCAGACGCTAAGGACAATCTTCCCGCGGCTGGACGAAAGGCTGCCGGGGCTTTGGGGCAGGGAAAACCCGCTTCGCTATATGGGATTGAAATTCTGATATAATGTGATGAAAATAGCGGGCCGCTGCCCCTGGAGAAACCGGCATGGAAATGATCAAGGACATCCACTGGCTTGGACATGATACATTCAGGATTCAAAGCGGGGGGAAAATCCTGTACACAGACCCCTTCAGGATCGGAAAAACCGGCCAGGACAAAAAGGCGGACCTGATACTCATCACACACGAGCACTACGACCACTGCAGCCCGGAAGACGTCGGGAAAATAGCCAAGGACGGGACTGTCGTCATCTGTCCGGCCGGCTGCGCGGACAAGTTCCGGGAAAAGATGAAAACAATGGCGGTAAAACCCGGAGACAGGATGGAGCTGGCGGGGGTCGGCATCGAAGCAGTGCCCGCATATAACACCAACAAGAAGTTCCATCCGCGGGAAAACCAGTGGGTGGGCTACATCTTCAGCATCGAGGGGAAAAGGATTTACATCGCGGGAGACACCGATTATATCCCCGAGATGAGGGGATTCAAGGCCGATATCGCCCTGCTGCCGGTTTCAGGGACTTATGTGATGACGGCCGAAGAGGCGGCCCGGGCCGCCCTGGACATGAATCCGGGGATCGCCATACCCATGCATTACGGCTCCATCGTCGGCGACAGGGAGGACGCCGTCCGGTTCAAAAACCTCCTCGAAGGAAAAGTAAGCGTCATAATACTGGACCGGGAGGAATAGTTTTTCTCTTGCCGGAAAGAATCTTGAAGCTCCTCAAGGATCATCCCTCCGGCGGGCCGCGGGGGGAAGGCGAAATCCCGGGTCCCGAGCTCTCCAGGGCGCTTGGCGTGACAAGGGCCGCCATCTGGAAAAAGATCAAACGCCTCCGCGCCGGCGGCTATCAGATCCGCGCATCGAAAAACGGCTACAGACTGCTTGGCGGCCCGGAACTCTCGGCCCTTGAGCTGGCATATTATCTGCCTGGAACCAAAATCGTATACAGGGAGAATACGTCCTCCACAAACGACCTCGCGCTTGAAATGGCCTTTAAAGGAATGTCCGCCCCCGGCCAGACGGCGGCCCGGCCACCCCTTTCCGCGCTTGTGGTTGCCGATTCCCAGACCGCCGGCAGGGGCAGGCTTGGGCGGTGCTGGCTCTCCCCGCCCGGAGTGAACATCTATATGAGCGTGGTGCTCTGGCCGGAAATCCCTCCCAGGAAGTCGCCGCTGCTGGCCCTCGCGGCCGGCCTGGCCTCGGCCCTTGCGATAAAAGGACAGGCCGGCCTTGAAGTCCGCCTGAAATGGCCAAACGACCTGCTAGCTCCCGCCGGCAAAAACGCCGACGGCAAAGTAAGGAAGCTGGGCGGCATACTCCTTGAATTCCGCTCGGACCCGGACAGGGTGCTCTTCGCCGTGGCCGGCATCGGGATAAACGCCAACCTGAAGAAATCGGAGCTTCCAAAGGGCATGAAAAACCCGGCGTCCTCTATACTCGCCGAGACCGGCAGGCGGGTCAACAGGGCAGCCCTCGCAGCCGCTGTGTACAAGGAGCTTGACTACTGGGCCGGCATGCTCAGAAGGGGGGCCAGAGGCGAGGCCCACCTTCTGAGGGCCTATCGCAGCCTGTGCGACACGATAGGCAGGAAGATAAGGATACAGACAGAGGGGAAATCCTTCACTGGGACGGCAACCGGCATAGACGATGACGGCAGGCTCGCCCTGAAAACCGATGAAGGCACGCTTCTTTTTTCAACGGGCGAGGTGCACTCCGTATTTTTAAGGGACGAGGCCCCGTGATGGAAAAAAAACCCGCCTGGGAGAAAAAACCCTCCTTCAGGAATGAAAAACCCGCACCCGTTAACAGAAGGATACTGTGGCTGGACTGCTCCTCCGGCATAAGCGGCGATATGTTCATCGGGGCGCTCATCTCGGCCGGAGCGCCGCTGGCGCGTCTGAAATCGGAGCTTCTTGGCAAAATCCCGCTTAAAAACGTACGAATAAGCGCCGGAAAAGTCCTCCGGATGGGCTCTTTTGCCGCGACCAAATTCGATGTGAAGGAGCACGCGGGCGCGCGTCCGCTCGGGTGGAATGAAATGAAGCGGATTGTGAGGGAGAGCGCCCTGCCCGATGACATCCGGCGGAAAGGGCTGGACATTATCAAAAGCCTGTTCGATGCGGAGGCGAAAATCCACGGACTTAAGGGGGCCGGAGAGGTCCACCTCCACGAACTTGGCAGCGCGGACACGGTTATCGACGTCTTCGGCTCGCTTGTCTGCCTGAAACTGCTGGGCGTGGAGGAAGTCCGCTCATCCCCGGTAAACCTGGGCGGCGGCACTGCCGGCACGCACCACGGAAGGCTCCCGGTCCCGGCGCCGGCCACGGCCCTTCTTCTTGAAGGCCTGCCGGTCTACGGCGGCGCGCCGCCGTTCGAGCTTACGACCCCAACCGGTGCCGCCCTGCTCAAGGGCCTCGCAAAAGGCTTTTCCCAAATGCCTTGCATGAGACTGGAGAAAACCGGTTTTGGCGCGGGCAGGATGGATTTCAAGGATTTCCCGAACGTGCTTCGGGCCTTCATAGGAGAGCCGCTGGCCGGGGCCGGGGACAACGGGAAAAGTGAAAGCGAAAGCGAAAACCCTGAAAATGACGGCGATGTGACGGTAATCGAGACCAACATCGACGACATGAACCCCCAGATATACGGCCTCCTGATGGAGCGGCTCTTCGAGGCCGGCGCGCTCGACGTCTTCCTCACCCAGATAATCATGAAAAAAGGCCGGCCCGCGATTAAAATTACCATGCTCTGCAACCCCGGGGACGCCGCGCGTATGCAAGAGATAATCTTTTCCGAGACAACAACGCTTGGCGTCAGGTTCTACCGGGCGGGCAGGAGCACCCTCCCCCGCAGGATCGAAACATATCAGACAGCCTTTGGCCCTGTCAGGTTCAAGATATCCCCTTCCGGCCGAAAAGGCGTACGCCGGGAGGTCCCCGAATACGAAGACTGCCTTAAGGCGGCCAGGAAGACCGGGCTGCCGCTGAAAGAGGTGTTTTCACGCCTTCAATCCCCCCGCGGACGGCAGCGGGGGAAATAAACTCCAAAAATTCCCGCCAGGGTTGCAATAAACTCCTTAAGGTTGTATACTTCTTTACCTATGCAACCTTGGGTTGTTAAGTTGCAGCGATTTTGAGATAGGTTCCGGATTCGGGAAGGGGGGGCTGATGGACATTCACCAGCTTAAGGTCTTTTGTTCGGTTTACAAAAACCGGAGCTTCTCGAAGGCCTCGCAGGACCTCCTTTTGAGCCAGCCCACCATAAGCGACCACGTCAAGACCCTGGAGGAGACCCTGGACTCCAGACTGTTTGACCGTCTGGGCAGAAGCATCGAGCCCACAAGAGAGGCCAATGTGCTTTACCCGAGGGCCATCGAGATCATTGAGAAGCTGGAAGCCATAAAATCGGATATAAGACAGCGCAAAGCGGTGCCGGGCGGTGAGCTTCTGCTTGGAGCCAGCGACACCCCGGGCACTTATCTTGTCCCGCGGGCGGCCGCCAGCTTTAATGCGCTCTATCCCGGCGTTTTTTTCAAACTGGCGATCGGGCAGTCGAGGACGATAATCAACATGATCATGGAGCACGAATTGTCCCTGGGCGTGGTCGGAGCGGGGACGAAACGCAAATCCCTGAACTATACGCCGCTGGCCGAGGAGGAGCTGATACTCGCCTGCTCCGGCGCCGTAATGCCGGAAAATTCCATAAGCCCCGGCGAGCTTGTCAAAGTCCCGCTCGTCCTGAGGGAGGAGGGCTCCTGCACCAGAAAGACGATAGAGGGTTATCTCCAGGGCAAGGGGATACCGCCGGGCAGACTGCGCGTGGTTGCGTCCTTCAGCTCAAACCACTCCCTGATCGAGGCGATGAAGGCGGGCCTGGGGGCCGGGGTGCTGCCGCGCGTCTGCGTGTCGGAGGAGCTTGAAAAAGGGGCCCTCAAAGAGGTGAAGATAAAGGGGTTTCGGATGCAACAGCGGTTCTATATCGTTACCCACAAAAAAATGACCATGCCCCTGATTTCACAGCTCTTCGTCGAGCACCTGAAAAAAACGGCGGACCGGACACTCCTTCCTTAGCATTTTTTTCGCTTCGGTGTTAAGATTAGAACAAAAGCGCTGTCATTTTCGAGAGGATGAGGGATCCTGATGATATCGAACGAAGAGAGGCTGGTAATAGACGTCAGCGGGCTCAGAGACAAGGAGCCATGCCGGAAGGTGCGCGAGGCGCTGGGGCTCTGCAACGAAGGCACGCTCGTTGACGTGATCACCGACTCCGAGAGCGAGGCGCGAAGGCTCCGGGCCTTCATGAAGATGTCCGGCTGCATAGTCGATCTGGAGAGAGGCGAAAGAGGCTGGACACTCAGGATGAAGGGCAGAAGCTGTAGCACCTGCGGCTAAAAACAGAAACGAAAAAACACGCTGCCTGTTTTCCCAAGCATTCACTGTCTCTGTCATCACTTGGCCTCCGGAATGCCCGTATAGGTAAAATCTTTACATAAACAAGGGCTTTCGTTAAGATTTAGTGAGCCATGAAAACTTTGAGGGTTGCCCTCGCCCAGATGAACCCCACAGTGGGCGACTTATCGGGCAATGCGGACAAGATCATCGATTACATGGAGAAGGCCGCGGCCCGGGGGGCCGCGATCGTTGCCTTTCCTGAGCTTGCCCTGACCGGTTACCCGCCTGAGGACCTGCTGTTAAAGCCGGAATTCATAGAGGACAACATCGCCGCGCTGGAGGCGGTGAGCCGTCATGCCCAGGGAATCGTGGGGGTCGTGGGCTTTGTGGGCAGGGCCCAGGACATATACAACTCCGCCGCGGTGATCGGGGACGGGAAGGTAATAGACATATATCACAAGATGTTCCTGCCAAACTACGGGGTCTTCGACGAGCTGCGCTATTTCCAGGCAGGCACCCGGTGCCCCGTCTACGAGATTGGGGATGCAAGCTTCGGTGTC
Source organism: Nitrospirota bacterium (assembly GCA_021825295.1). Lineage (GTDB taxonomy): Bacteria > Nitrospirota > Thermodesulfovibrionia > Thermodesulfovibrionales > JdFR-88 > JAJYGJ01. Next base: position 10,117 of record JAKAHV010000005.1, on the reverse strand, counting down.
ACGATATGCGAGGACATCTGGTATCCAACGGGGCCGGCAAGGACGCAGGCGCTGGGCGGCGCCGAGTTCATCATAAACATAAACGGCTCCCCCTACACCATCGGGAAAAACGCCTTCAGGGAAAAGATGCTCGCAACCAGGGCCTCCGACTGCGCCGCCATCGTCCTTTACCTGAACATGGCGAGCGGCCAGGACGAGCTTGTATTCGACGGCGGCAGCATGGTCTTTGACGAGAGGGGAAACCTTGTGGCAAGGGCAAGACTCTTTGAAGAGCAGCTCCTGCTGGTTGACCTGGACCTGGAGTCCGTCTTCATGTGGAGGCTTCACGACCCGCGCAGAAGACAGGAGAAGATAGCCGCGGGCCAGCAGGTAACAAGAATCCCCCTTCCACAGCCCGCCGCGGCGCCGCGCAGGATGGCCCCGGCCCCGCTTGCGCCCCCGCTGAAAATGGAGGAGGAGGTTTACAAGGCCCTCAAACTGGGCCTTGCGGACTACGTGAGGAAGAACGGTTTCAAAGGCGTCATCGTGGGCCTCAGCGGCGGGGTGGACTCGGCCCTTGTCGCGGCCGTCTCGGCCGACAGCCTGGGCAGGGACCGTGTGCACGCCCTTTTCATGCCCTCACGCTACACCTCGCCTGAATCCCGCCAGGACGCACGCGCCCTGGCGGAAAAGCTGGGAATAAATATGCGGGAGATATCCATCGAGCCCATTTTTAAAAGCTATCTGGCCACGCTCTCCCGGCCCTTCAGGGGCGCCCCGGCCGATACGACCGAAGAGAACATACAGGCCAGGATCAGGGGAAACCTCCTCATGGCATTATCAAACAAATTCGGCTGGCTCGTGGTCACCACCGGCAACAAATCCGAGATGAGCGTGGGTTACGCCACCCTGTACGGAGACATGGCCGGGGGGTTCGCCCTGATCAAGGACGTCCCGAAGACACTAGTTTATTGTCTTGCGGCTTGGAGGAACAGACAGAGGGGCGGCCCTGTTATTCCCCAACGCATAATAGCCAGGGAGCCCTCGGCCGAGCTGAAGGCCGGCCAGAAGGACACGGATTCCCTTCCGCCCTATCCCGTACTGGACCCCGTGCTGAAAGCCTATGTCGAAAGCGATATGAGCTATGAGGAGATATTGGACCTCTGCGATGCCGAAACGGCAAAAAGGATCATTTCGATGATAGACGGGAGCGAATACAAGAGGCGGCAGGCCCCGCCGGGGATAAAGATCACCCCCCGCGCCTTTGGACGCGACCGGAGGTTCCCGATAACAAACAGATACAGGAGCTTTTAAAAATCATCTAAAATTTTTCCGGAGGGGTTTCGCAAATGGACAGACCGGGTAAGACAGGAAAAGTTTTTTTTGGAACATTATTGCTTCTTGCTCTCTCTCTTTTTCCCGTTTCGGAGGCCGCATGGGGCCTCCAGACGCAGTTCAGGAAGAACCCGGCCATAAGCGGCATCATCCCTGAAAAGCCCATGAAAATGCAGCTTAAAAGGGACGCCCAAGGGCGGTACTCCTGGACCATCGAGGGGACCAATGTCTACCGGATGATCCGCGAGGATGAAAAATTCCGGGCCTATGTGGACCGGCTGAAGAAAAGGGGAAAATCAAGGTGAAAGGCGTCCTCTACGTGGTTGCGACCCCAATCGGCAATCTTGAAGACATTACCCTGCGCGCCCTGAAGGTGCTGAAGGAGGTGGACCTGATTGCCGCCGAGGACACCCGCCATACCTTGAAACTGCTGACCCATTACGGCATAAGGAAAAAGCTCGTCAGCTACTGGTCCGGGCGCGAGAAACTGAAGGCCGGGGAGATTACCGCCCGCCTGGACGAGGGGCTTTCGGTGGCGCTGGTCTCGGACGCGGGGACGCCCGGCATCTCGGACCCCGGCGGGGAGCTCATCAGGCGGGCCATAGAGCAGGAAATAGAGGTGGTCGCCGTGCCGGGGCCAAGCGCCTCCGTCGCCGCGCTCTCCATATCGGGGCTCGATACCAGGGAATTCGTGTTCATTGGTTTCCTGCCGGCAAAGAAAACGGAGCGGGCGAAAAAACTGGCCGCACTGGCGCTCGAGGAGCGCACGCTGGTCTTTTACGAGGCGCCCCACAGGCTCCTTGAAACCCTGTCCGACATGATAACGGCCTTTACCGGCGGGCGCAGGGCCGTGGTGGTGAAGGAGATAACAAAGATACACGAAGAGACAATAAGGGGAAGCCTTGAAGAGGCGCTGGCTGAGATGGAATCCGAAACGGTCGCCGGGGAATACGTGATAGCCGTCGCGGGCAGGGAAAAACGCGCGGCGGAGCCGGCCATCGGAGAGGCGCTCGCGGAGATGGCCGCGCTGATGAAAAAGGGGCTTGGCAGAAAAGAGGCCGCAAAGAGCGTCGCCAGAAGCTACGGGCTTGCGGTCAACGAACTCTACGAAAGGAGCCTGAAAGAATGAGGAATACGGCAAGATGAAGGCTTCCAGAGCGAACGTATATTTCGCCTCCGCCAGGGTGCTCAAATGGAGGCATGAGGAGAGCCTGCCAGGCAGGCTCGAGAGACTCATGGAGAAGCTGGACCTTCAAAAAAGGTTTATGCCGGGCGAGTGGGTGGCGGTAAAAACGCATTTCGGCTCGCCAGGGGCCCACAGGGTCATTGGCCCCGCATTTCTCTCCAGGGTGGTTGCCGCCCTGAAGGCGGCGGGCGCAAAACCCTTCGTGACGGACACGGTGAGGATCAACGGGCTCGACTACCTGGAGGTCGCAAACCAGAACGGGATCAACCACCTGTCCGTGGGCGCCCCCGTCGTCCTCGCTGACGGGCTCTACGGAAGGGACAATATAATCGTCCCGGCCGGGGAGATACTGGGCGAGGTGGCCGTCTCCACCCTTATCCACGATGCCCCCGCCATGGTGGTATGCAGCCACATAAAAGGCCATATAAACGCGGGATACGCGGGCGCGATAAAAAATCTCGCCATGGGCGGCGTCAGCGCCTCGCATCGCGTTCGCGGCTGGAAGTGCGGCCGGGGGGCGATGCATTCCCTGGGCGAGGGCAAGCTATTCTGGGACGAGGAGAAATGCGAGCTGTGCTACCAGTGCGAGGAGGTCTGCCCTCTTGAATGCATAAGCTTCGGCCCGGAGGGAAAGAAATTCCAGTACGAGGACGAACGCTGCTGGCGCTGCGGCAGGTGCACAAGGGTCTGTCCCGGACAGGCCATAGCGCACGAGGAGGCCGCCCCCGGAGAGTTCATGCGCTCTCTGGCCGAGGCCGCCGGGGCAGTGCTGGGCACCTTCAGGCCCGGCAAGGTCGTCTATTTGAACTTTCTTACCGGCATCCAGCCGGAATGCGACTGCATGCCCGGCGCGGATGTCCCCGTAATCCAGGACAAGGGCATCCTGGCCTCGGACGACCTCGTGGCCATAGAGAAGGCAAGCATCGACATGCTTCGGGGCTCCGCCCCCCTGCCCGAGTCCGCGGCGGCCTCAAACGGGGGTGAAAACGAAAAAAAGACCGATATCCTCCTTGAGCTCCATAAAAAAGACTATCTCATCCAGATAGAACACGCCCTCAAACTCGGCCTTGGCACCGCCGATTACGATTTGATCCCGATCTAGGGGCGGGTATCCCTCCCATGCGGCCCGCCGCACGCCCCCCCCACACACAAATTGTGGGCCGCGCATTCCACGCCATTTAAGCGGTGGGCAGGTATATTTGAGGGCGCGTTTTCCCTTCCTGGCGTAAGTCCCGCCGAGGCGGGATTTACGCCTGCCGCCAAGGGCGAATATCAAGCCATTGTTAGGATGCGGCCCCGCCGTGATCCGTCCGCTCTCTCCCTCACTCAATGGACAGGCAGATACCTGCTTCCAAATGTCGGACAGGTTTTGCGCGCCAGCGGCCGGGCGATAAAAAACCGCCTTACCGGACAAAAAAACCATGTCGCTCAATCTGTTTTTTATCGTCCGGCAACTCCAAACAAACGGGTATAAGCGAATCGCATGTCGAGGCAGAAGGCAGGTGGGGACATGCGAGCGGATTTTTTTGCCGTTATCCGGACATGGACGTCCGGATAGGCAAAAGCCTCGGAGGCAGCCACGGATGGCTGCCGAGAATGATGCGAGCCATGTCCCCATCCGCCTTCTGCCCGGTTGGCTTGCATTGCCAAACTGATGCACTGCGTTGGGGGATGTTTGGGACGCCGGGGGTTTGGAAAGTGAAAGGTTTGGAAATCAAAAAAGCAAAAAAAGCTGCTGTCTTGGAGACAGCAGCAAGCTTGGGGAGGTAACGAGGCGCTTAATAGTTATTTGTTACCATACGGAAAGTCCTTTGTCAAGCAAAAAAAGCAAATGACCTGATTATTCCATCTTTAGAAGTTATGATAACGGTATATTAACTTTGCAATTATTTTATTATTGAAAAATGAATCAACAATCCGCCAACACCCATTTCACATCAAAAATTCTTTTAAAACAAGAACTTTCAAAATACGCATTTTCCCCTTGACTATACACAACATATAGTGTTTAATAGACCATCGGGAAGAAAAAACCACTATATAGCTAGTTAGCATGTAGCGGGACGGCCCGGATGTAAAACTTCTTTAAAAGACGATATCTTCCGGGCATTTGTTCCCGCTGGGGCCGCAAAAGGGTCTTAGACGCAAGAAGCGTTCAGGTTTTCTGGAGTTTTTCAGGGATTTTTACAGACAAAGGCAGGTTTGGGGAGAGAGGGAGCGGGTGGTTTGCGCCTTTGCGAAGCCTCGGGTATACATTAAAAAAACGAAATTCCACGCAGGTCTTTAACGGGGAAGGGAGATCATGAAGATATCGTCTTCGCAGGGTCAGGGGGACAGTCATTCCGGCGCGAGCGGCAAAAAACCTCTTGGGTTCCGGTTGGCTCCAAACGCATTGAAGGTGCTGGAGAAGCGCTACCTGAAGAAAAACGAGGAAGGGGCGGTCGTAGAGACCCCGGAGGAGCTTTTCCGGAGGGTTGCCAGGGCCATAGCCGCCGCCGACAGGCAGTACGGGCGTTCGGAGGAGGACGTAAGGGCGCTGGAGGAGGAGTTTTACGGTGTGATGACGGGGCTTTGCTTCCTGCCCAACAGCCCGACCCTGATGAACGCCGGCAGGAGACTGGGACAGCTTTCGGCCTGTTTCGTGCTGCCAGTCATCGATTCGATGGAATCGATATTCGACGCCGTAAAGCACGCGGCCATAATCCATAAATCGGGGGGCGGGACGGGGTTTTCGTTTTCGAGGCTCCGTCCGAAGGGCGATGTGGTGGGCTCGACCAAGGGGGTCTCCTCCGGCCCGGTCTCCTTCATGACCGTCTTTGACACGGCGACCGAGGCCGTTAAGCAGGGGGGCACCAGGCGCGGCGCGAACATGGGCATGCTCTCCGTCCATCACCCGGACATCCTTTCCTTTATCGCCTGCAAGGACGACACAACGAAGCTCAACAATTTCAACATCTCCATAGCCCTGACGGACGCATTCATGAAGGCCGTCCAGGAGGATTCACAGTACGATCTTGTGAACCCGCGCACGGGCAAGGTCGTCCAGACGCTGAGCGCCAGGGAGGTCTTCGACCGCATAGTCGAACACGCCTGGGGCAACGGCGAGCCCGGCGTTGTCTTCATAGACCGCATAAACGCGTCGAACCCCACGCCGGCCATAGGCGCAATCGAAAGCACCAACCCCTGCGGCGAGCAGCCGCTTCTGCCCTATGAGTCCTGCAACCTTGGCTCGGTGAATCTTTCGCTCATGGTGAAGGACGGCCAGGTGGACTGGGACAACCTCGCCCGCGTGGTGCGCCTCGCCGTCCACTTCCTGGACAACGTGATAGACGTCAACAAATACCCCCTGCCGGAGATAGAGCAGATGACCAGGGCCAACAGGAAGATAGGCCTTGGCGTAATGGGGTGGGCCGACATGCTCATAAGGCTCGGGCTTCCGTACAACTCGCCCCGGTCGTTCGAGCTTGCCGGAGAGGTCATGGGCTTCATAAGGCGTCATGCGATGGAGGAATCCAATGCCCTGGCCGGGGAGCGCGGCGCCTTCCCCAACTACATAGGCAGCACGCGGGAAGGCTTCACCGTTAGAAACGCCACGGTAACGACGATCGCCCCCACAGGCACGCTCTCCATCATAGCCGGCTCCTCCTCCGGTATAGAGCCGGTCTTTGCAATCTGCTATGTGAGAAACGTAATGGAGGGCACGAAGCTCATAGAGGTTAACCCCTGCTTCGAGGAGATAGCAAGGCAGCGCGGGTTCTGGTCCAGGGACCTGATGGAGCGCATAGCGGAGGCGGGCAGCATAAAGGGGTTCGAGGAGATACCGGAAGACATAAAACGGCTCTTCGTCACCGCCCATGACATCACCCCGGAGGAGCACATCCGCATGCAGGCGGCCTTCCAGAGGCACGTGGACAACGCCGTATCGAAGACGGTGAATTTCCCGAAGGGCGCCTCGCGGAAGGACGTGGAGGATGTCTATCTGCTTGCATACAGCCTGGGATGCAAGGGGGTCACGGTCTACAGGGACGGCTCCAGGGAGGGCCAGGTCCTCTCCACGGGGAAGACTGAGAAGAAGGCGCAAGCGGGGGAGGAGAGAAACGCCCACGCCCCGGCGGAGGCGGCAGCGGGCAAAAACAAGATCGCGCCCAGGAAGCGCCCCGAGGCCCTGCGCGGCACCACCAGGCGCATGCACACCGGCTGCGGCCGCATTTATGTGACCATAAACGAGGACGCGGAGGGACACTTCTTCGAGCTGTTCACATCGATGGGCAAGGCGGGGGGCTGCGCCGCAAGCCAGTCCGAGGCCCTGGGCAGGCTCATATCCCTGGCCCTTCGCTCCAATATCGAGCACGAGGAGATCATAAAGCAGCTCAAAGGCATCTCATGCCATCAGCAGGTCTGGGAGTCGGGCGGCAAGATCCTCTCCTGCTCGGACGCCATCGCCAAGGCGCTGGAGATATACCATATGAAAGAGGCGGGCGGAAACGGAAACGGCAAGAAGAAGCAGGTCTACGAGGAGAAGATGCTCATCGGCGCGTGCCCGGAGTGCGGGGGCTCCGTGGAGCACGAGGGCGGCTGCTCGATCTGCCGCAACTGCGGGTTCACCAAGTGCGGGTAACCGGGAAACCGGGAAGGCGCAAAAAGCGGTAAACTGAAAAAAAACGGCAGCGGGAGGCAAGATGAAATCTGAATACCGGGCATGCGTATCATATCTAGCGGGCAGGCTCATCTTCGGCAGGGACGCCGATACTGTCTATGAATGCCTCGAAGGCTCCCACCGGGACGCGGTGGAGCTGCTGGAGAAAAACCGTATAAGCCTCCTCGAGGCGCAGCCTCCAATCGGAAGGCCCGTGAGCTTTCACGAGATCGGGGAGAGGACGGCCCTGTACAACTCGCTCTTCGGGGAGATTTACATAAACATCAGCGGCAACACCTTCAAGGGATATGCCGGGGGAAGCTCCACGCTCTTCGTCGGCAAGGCAAGCGGCAACCTGGTGGTCATTTATGACTACAGGAAGAGATCGTTTTTCAAGTACAGGTTCTGCAGTCGGCAGAAGGAGAACTGGCAGTGCGGGGCGGTCTGCCGCGATTGCGTCGCGGGGGACCTGCCGCCCTCAGTCATGGAGGATTCCCAGTAGGCTGCTGAAAAAGTCCCAACTTCGTCATTCCCCGGCTTGACCGGGGAATCTTTTACACATAAATAACGGGCGCTAGCCCTGGTCCATCATCGGTGCTAGCATTTAACCATGAGGAAGGTCGTTGCCGCATCCGCGCTTTTTCCCCTTCTTGTCTTCTCATGCGCAACGGGGCAGGTTTTTACGGAGCTGTCATCCTACGACACCCCTCTTCCGGGGCGCTATACGCTTCTTTTTTACAGCAGCGTCTATCAGGCCGAATACGGAGCGATCGTTTTCATGTTTCCGGAGGAAGGCCCCTACAGGTTCATAAATTACTATCCGCCCTACGGATGGAAGCAGGCGGCGGGCGTGCCCGGCCTCTCCGCCATGAGGGTGGCGGCCGATATGCTCGGCGTGGAGGACATGCGCAGGCTGAGGGTCCAGGCGGTCATGCACGAAGGCAGGGCGATAGGCTACCAGGTAAGCCCGCCCAGGCAGCCTCCATCCTTTAATACCGCGCCCTATTTCGATATAAGCTATTTCCTCAGGGACGGCACCGTACGCATCCAGGTGGTCCCCTCTCCCTTTTACCACGGCTACTGATCCTGCCCCGGACAGCGGGAATTGGCAAGCTGCCCTGTGCTATCCTATTAGCTCAGGCAAATGGTCGAACTCTCCACAATGAGCTGGGTTCATCAGCTTTTGAACCACTTCCCGGTTATCGGGCTTTTTGTCCTCCTGGTGCTAGGGGGGCTCGGCCTGCCCTTTCCCGAGGACGCCACGCTCATCCTCTGCGGCATCTTCATAGCCACGGGCATCGCAAGGCCAATCTACGCCCTCATCGCCTCATACGCCGGCCTGTTGTCCATGGATATCTTCCTCTACCACATAGGCAGGAAATACGGCACGAAGCTCACGGGGCACAGGAGGTTCCGGAAGATAATCACGCAGGAGAAACTCCTGAAGCTGGAGGAAAGGTTCTCCAGGTGGGGGTTTCTCTTCCTTCTGACGGGCAGGCAGCTTGTGGGCCTGAGGGCCCAGATATTTGTCGTCTCCGGCATACTGAGGATGCCCTTCCTGAAATTCCTCGCGGTGGACATGGCCTCCGCCCTGATCACGATGAGCATCATGGTAAGCATAGGCTACGTGGGCGGCAACAGCATGGCGGCGCTCTCAAAGGACATAAACCGGATCGGGCATCTGGCCGTGGCGCTGGCGGTCGTATTCATATTCTTCTACTTCTTCTATAAATACGTGAAGCGCGGCCGCACGCCGGGCTGATTACGCGGCGATATCACCCGCAGCGGATCCATTCCTTCTTCTTTTTTGTGTTTTTTTGTTCAAATCAAAAGTCACAACCTCCAGTTTTCAAATGATTTTTTTAGCCGGGGCGTTCAACGTGTTCAAATGAACGCCCCGTTTTTTGCAAGCCTCGGGGCAAGATCAAATGCATCCGGCGATCTCCTTTATCCCTCGTTTCGCGGGATGATGCAGCGAATTTCGTTTTCAATGAACTACGCCCAGCCGGGCCTATCATAATACGCGGGGCCATGAGATTTTCCACCAAATTAGTTTGCAAAAACCATTTTTAAAAAATTGGCCTTCAGCCGTGAATGTTCCTTTCCAGGTAACTTATTCCGAGAACTTCCCTATATGGGTTAGATGATTGTAAGAAAAAGGACCGTCTTTAGGGTAGATTAGTGTGAGAGGTTACAACGCGCGGCAAACGGCTGGTGGTGCTGATCGGGGACAAAAAAGGCCATCGCAATCGCGATCAGGAATAACAAACCTCAAAAGAGGTATACCCTGCTACGGGAGAGGTTGATTAACCCGTGAAAGTGGCATTATTTGCGCGAGGGCTTCGGGTTGAAACATGGCATCTTCAGCGATCATGGCAAACTCAAGTGTCCGTCCAGGATACTGCATGAAAGCACTCGCTTACATTTTTAGCATGTTACGGCCTCAACTATGCGTTGTTAGCCTGATCGGTATCAGGAAGGTTTCCAAAAGAATCTGGGATGTAGCCCCGCTATTTTTCATTTGGCATTTTGCGTGAAACTTATTCCATACAGAATTGTCCCATCCCCGCTTCTTTCTTTAAAAACACTTCCATAAGTTCCTTGTGTTATGCCTTTATATGTAATCAGCGTATTGTAAATGGTTTGGAAGTCAGCGTATCGGTAGTATAAAACGTATCCACCGCGCTTCGGTTGTTCTTCAGGAGGAGGGGGCACACCATCATCTACAAAAAGAATAACCCCAGCGAGTTTATCATTGTTTGTCAGACTAATCACAGCTCGCAGGTCTCGAACCCGCCTAGTAAAATTAACATAGTACTGACCAGGTTTGGATTCGGGATATAACAAAACATTGAATTCACTGTAAGCGTTTAGAGAAGTACAGGGGTGGGCATAGCGTCGAACTCGCCACGGTCAAGGTATAGCGGAGTAAGTTGCTTGTAGTCCTCAGGCGTTGTTGCATAGGGCAGTCGCTCAAACAG